>CANQMX010000014.1 GCA_947625095.1 uncultured Clostridia bacterium
CGATTTATTTGAAGCCGTTTCGAGATTTGTTTCCTCCTATAACCAATTTTACCCCCCCCCCCTCAACGTTTGTCAACAAAATTCAGTCACAAAAACATATTACATTTCACTTTTTTACCTTTTTTTTACAATTTTTGCCCCACTACCGTTTTCTCCTCTTGTTGCAAAACAAAACGGTGAGGGTATTCCCTCACCGTTTTGTTCTATCGTATTATATAAAATTTCCCGCCGCACATCGCGGCTCATTCTTCGGCCTATTGCGCTTAAAATGCAGGGACGGATTTTATGCCCTTATATTTTCCGCCGGAGGCGGAATCGGCGAGTTGGGCGCTGTAATTGGAAGCGCCGTTCGCGCTGTACATGAAGAAATTAAAGTCGTTTAACCCCGCGGCGCTGGGCAAGAGTTCGCCCTGCTTCTGCATGGAGGCGTCCTCCGCGCCCGCCAATACGTTTATGTTGATTTGATAGTGCTCAAATTCGCTGCATTTGCCCGTGAGTTTGCTTCTATCGAGTTGCGAATAGTTGCGGCCGCCGCCATAGAAGGCAATTCCGCCGTGCACAAACTTCTTCCCGTTTTGCTCCTCCAACACGTTGCCGTACTTCGTGGTGTCCGTATTGTAGACGAATTCAAGCATCTTCGCGACGTCGAGTTTGAGCCACTGTTGCAGAGCGCCCGTGGGCGACTCGATGAGCGTACTGCTATCCACGAGGGAGATATCCTTCCAATCGTACAGCCGCACGTCCCCTTCCAACCGCAGCACGGAGGCAAATGATGTGCCGCCCGAATATTCCCAACTCTTGGTGAATTCCCTCCATTGGTGCGTCTGCGTGCCGTTATACAGGAACGTGCCCGCGAAGTTGCTCTCGATGCCTACGGTGAAGAACCCGCTCGTCTCCAAAACGCTGTCTTTAAGCGTGACGTCCGTCATCACGTAATGATCGTAGAAGTAATCGTCGTTCAACAGATCGTACCAATTGGACTTGCCGTTTACGCCGTAAGCCTGACCGCTTTGGTTGCGCAACTGCGGCTCTGCGCCGTTAAAGACGTTTGCGCGGAGGGCGCGGTTTGCGCCGATCTTTAAGATAAATTCCCTGCCCTGCGAAAGGATACACCCTTCGATGTTCACATGGATGCGGTCGCCTTCGGCGATGCTCTCGCTCGAGAGCGAATCGACGAAATAATGTTCCCCGTCGCGGTTTCCGCCGTAGGTGCGCACAACGTTCCTGCCGTTGCGGATGCGGCAGTTGATGATATCGCAGTCCGCATTCACTTCCAGCGTCGTGCCTACGAGGTTGAGTTGGGTGAGGTCGTAGTTGCCCTCATTGGAGAGGAGAGACGAATCCTTGCACCCCAGCAAATTGACGCCGTACAGTTTGACGCCGTCCGTGCGGATGAGAAAGGCGCAGTTATCCTGCCCCGCCACGCTCGCAATTTGCTTATAGGCGACAAAATACAGCGGGCCGCGGTAATTGAGGCGGGGCATTCCGTTGCCATCGAGCGCGTGCGTGAACGCGTCGGCGTCGATGTTGAACCCGTTTCCGTAGAGATCGTTTGTGATTTCCGAAACATAGGAGACATTAGCGTCGCTCTCATGGAGATTCATCCCGCCCTGAACAAGGTCGGTGTGCTTATACCACTCGATGTTGTAGGTGGATTTCATGCTCTTGAACATTCCGTTGAGCGTACCGTCGTCAAGCACTGCGCCGCTTCGGTCTGTGCCGAGGGAGATATCGTTTTTGAGCACGGTAACGCGCTTCTCCTCCATGGCCTTCATGTACTCGGGAGCGCTCGCCACAAAGATCGCATCTTTGATGACGTTGAGCACGAGTGTGGTGCGTAAATTCTTATTGAATGCCTTATTCCACCGCCATTCCGCCGTGATCGTGACCTGTCCCTCGCCGAGCGGCACGACATAGACGTCGCCGTTCACCGTCTCCACCTTCGCGATGCTTTCATCGGACACCGAATATACGATTTCGCCGCCGGCCTTGACGAGCGGTTTGCCCGGCGTAAAGGTAAAGACCTTCAAGTTGTAGTTCTCTTCCACGGCTCTGAGGTCGCCGTCATAGGCGTGCCCCGCGATCGTGTACGCTTCCGCCAGATCGACTTTGACATTGTTGGTGATGCGCACCGCGCCGACGTTCTCCACCGCGTGGATGATGAGCTCCCGCTCATCCCCGATTGGCTTGCCGTCCCGCTTGGCGGCAACGCGCAGCCTGTAATCGCCCGCCGCTTCCGCCTTTACGGTGCAGGAGGCGGTATTTTTCGAGGCGGTGAGGTACTGCTGCCCGCCTTCGAGCGTCCATTCGTATTCGACGTCCGCGCCCGCCACGGTAGATACGGCGTAGAAGCGGTAGGTATTGCCCACGACGACCGCCGTCGCCGGAGTGCCGTTTTCATCCTCGGTGGCAAGATCGGAGTTGATTTTGAAATCGAAGTCCGCAAAACTGAATGTGGCCTCCGCCGTCTGCGTACCAGCCGTGATCTGCGCCGAGAAATTATCGCCCTCGAAACCGTCGGCTATCGTCACATCCAAGCGGTATCTGTTGCTCCCGATGTTTCCGAGCTGGGTTATCGTCGCGGTCGCATAGTCGCCGCCGTCAAAGGTCGGCTTGATATCGCTCTCGATGTACAGCGTAGCGTGCTCTGCCCCCTGCGCAAGTTTCACGGCATTGCTGCCCGCAACGCCGTTCACGAGGATGCCCCCCTGCGGCCTCGTGACGGTGAGATGAACATCCTTTTTCAGCGCGCTGTCGGGAACGGAGACAGAAAACGCCGCCTCGCCGCTGAACGGCAACAAGATGGTGCGCTCGCCCTCGTCGATGATGACGGTGTCGTCATCCTCCGCCTCGAGCGTGTATTCCTTGAATTCCGCGGGCAGAATGGAGACGGAATAGCGGTAGCGCCCCGTTTCCAACTCCGCGCTGTACCCGCCCTCTGCCGCGGTGAGAAGGTCGGTATCGTTGTCATTATAGAGGGAGAGCGACAGATCGTAGACCCCCGAAGCCGCCACGACGACGGAGAGACTATCGGTATAGCCCTTATCGTCGCTCGTCGCGGTGATGGCGGCCGTCCCCTCTTTCTTGGGAATGAGTTTGCCCTCTTCGGTGACCTCAACCACGGTAGGATCGGCGCTTGCAAGTTTATAGCCGCGGTTCTTGGCGTTCTCGGGCATGACCTGCGCCGTCACGGTATATTCCCGCTGCGCGGACATATCCACATAGAGCGTGCCGTCCTCCGCGTTCTCGGCGTAAATTCGGATGCTGCTGGCGGAAATATCCACACTCAGAGCGACTAACTTGACCGAGGAAAATACGACGAGCACAAATACCATTGGTATGACAAGAATGAGTGCCATGATCGTCTTTCTCATAACCCGCCTCCCGTAAATTCATAATATTTTCTGCGCAGGCGGAAGAGAAGGTAGAAGAGCGCGCCCGCTACCGCAAGCGAGGCGCACGCCGCCGCGAGAATATAGGTGAGATATCCCACCCCGAGTTGCCGAAGTTGATCCAGGATCCGAAGCAGGAACAAAAGCCCGCCCGTCACAAAGGAAATCGCCATGCCGAGCACGACGATGACGCTCATCGTGCCGCCCGATTCGTGGATCTCGCCGTTTTCCTCCGAGGAGAAATGGGCGTGGTCGAAGTCGTAGCGCGTTGCAACGCAGATGTACACAAGCCCGAACGCAGAGCCGACCGCAAGCACAAACAGCGCGTCGTACCACGCCAAAAGTCCCGAGGCCGCAAGGAGCACCGCGGAGGCGACCTGCGAGAGCTCCATGACGATGGCGCACAGCGTCACCTTGGAGAACATGACCTCTTTATACCCCACCGGCATCGCCTTTAAGACGTAAAAATTCTCCCCGTCGCGGCTGATATTCGTTCCGCAAAACACGTTCGTCAGCGCGCCGAAGAGCATCGTGAGGAAGAGCGCAAGCTCGAGGTCGCATTTGATCCCAACAAGATCCATGACGAGCGATGAGGCGATATCCATGCAGAAATACACCATGAGCGGCATGATGAGCGCCACGGAAAAATAGGAAAAAGCGTAGGACGGGGTGCGGAAAATGAGCAAAAATTCCCGCTTCATGAGAGCGTAAAAGGTGCTCTTGGGCGCCTTTACCTTTTTCCCCTTGCGCCTGAAATAATCCGTTCCCTCGTTGCGCTCCTGCAAAGATCTTGTAAGTATAAAGCGGATCATGAAGATCGCGATCGCAAGCCCCACCACAACGAACAGCACAAGCCCCAGCCAGCCCTTGAGTAGGTCTACCCCCGTCAGAATATCCGCGATCCAGCGCCCGGGATAGAGAAGGGAGGCAACCGTTGCGATCCTCCCGATGACGCGGTCATTGAAGAAATAGCGTAGGGAATCCCCAAGGAGGAGGTCTTTCACCGCGCCCAAGATGATGGAATAGAACCAGAAGAACACGCCGAGGAGCGCCGTGGCGACCACGAAGAGCACGACGAATTGCTCCTTGAAAAACCGTTTCAGAAGTTGATACGGGCCTATGGCGAGTGAGGCGAGCGCGATGGAGATGAGCGGCAACAGGAAGCAGAGCGCGGCCGTCGTCGGCCAAAACACCCCCGTCACCCCCGCATGAAGACCGTAAGTTATGTTGATGGCGAGCACGATGACCGTGGAGACCGCGAACTGCCCCGCATAGACGGAGATGAGTTTTGCCGTAAACAGCGCGTTCGCCCCGATGGGGAGCGCGGAATACAGGCGGTTGTCGTCCGCCTTGAAGATCTGCTTTTCAAAGAGGCCGAGGCAGCCCACCGTCATCCCCAAAATGACGATGGCATATAAAATGGTCAGAAGTTCGCCGCCGCGGGTGACGGGATCGGGCTTGCCCGCCGTCTTGACTGCCAGATATACGTCGCAAAACCTTCCGAAAAATACAACAAAAAGTACGACGATCGCCGCCGTGAGTACGAGCCGCAGGAAAAACCCCAGAAAATCAAAGTTTTTCTCTTTGAACATGGAACGGCGTTCCTGCCCGCTCTTTTTGAGGAGCGCGGCGATCACGCGGAAATCTGCCTCACCCTTCATACTTGAAAAAATACTCCTCGAAGTTAAAGTTGGGATCTTCCGCGTATTTCTCTTTTACGTTGATGCTGTCGACCTGTTGCCCCTTGCGAAGGAGAAAGATCCTGTCGCACAGTTTTGCCACCACGCCGAGCGTGTGCGAGGAAAACAGAATGGTGTTCCCCCCCTTGACGTACGAGCGCATAAACTTCTGCACCGCGTCCTGCGTGCGGGGGTCAAGCCCCGTCATGGGTTCGTCGAGTACCCACAACTTTGGGCGGTGGATGAGCGAAGCCATCATGCAGATCTTCTGCCGCATCCCGTGCGAATAGGAGGAGATGAGGTTCTGAATGGCGTCCCCGAGGCAAAATACCTCTTCGAGTTTTTCCAGCCTCTTCTGCCGCACTTCGGCGGGCACATGGTAGATGTCCGCATAGAAGTTGATAAACTGTATGCCCGTCATCTTCAAAAATGCGGCGTGGTTATCCGTGACAAAGCCCATGTTTCGCTTCGCCGCGATCGGTTTCTTGCGGATATCATTCCCGCATATGAGGATCTCCCCCTTCTCATAGGGGATCATCCCTTCCAGACATTTGAGGGTGGTGGATTTCCCGGCACCGTTGTGGCCGAGAAGCCCCACCATCTCTCCCGCGTAGCACGAAAAGGAGATATCGGCGATCGCCCAATCTCCCTTTTTCGCGTACCGCTTGCAGAGCCCCTCTACTTTTAAGATCTCTTCTTTCGTCTCACTCATAATCAATTAGGGAAAGGTAATGGATACCGTGACGGGGGGTCACACAATTATTATGTGACTTTCCCCCTCGGATCTTGTATGCAAAATTTACAAAATCCATTTCGACTGTTTTTTCGCCCCGTATTGCTTTTCCGCAGATCCGTGCGCGATTTTATTTGTTTTCCTGCCTTTGGGCGCTACTTTTCCTATCTCGCAGAGCCTTTTGGGCGCAGACCACCCCTCTTATAGGTCATTTTACCCTCGCCATGCCCGTTTGTCAATTAAATTCTGTCATCGTTTTCTATGACATTGCCCTATTTTATGCCAAATTTTAACATTTTTCTCTCCGTTTTGCAACTCCCTTCGCTCCCTTCGTCCCCTTTTTTGCCCCCGCCGCGCGCAAAAATTCGGCCAAAATCCCCTTCCCTCTTGAAATACCCGCGCCCGCGTGCTATAATGGCGGCGATGGCAAACGGCCGCGCACGCGCCGCAACGGCGCGCGACATAAAATACTGCCAAAAAGGAGATACTGCCAATATGTGCACTGCGATCGCTTACAGAACAAAGCGCCTCTACTTCGGGCGCAACCTCGACCTCGAGTACTCCTATCATGAGGAAGTCACCGTTACGCCGCGCGCCTTCCCCATCCCCCTCCGCCGCCTGCCCGCGCTCAAAACGCACTACGCGATGATCGGCATGGCGTATGTGCAGGACGGTTTTCCGCTCTACTACGACGCGGTGAACGAAAAGGGACTGTGCGCCGCGGGGCTGAATTTCCCCGGCAGAGCGCACTACTTTCCCGAGGCGCAGAACCTCGACAACGTTGCGCCCTTTGAACTCATCCCCTACCTTCTCGGAACGTGTAAAACGGTCATGGAGGCGCGGGAAAAACTCGCCCGTCTCAACCTCGCGGCCATCGCTTTCAGCGAAAAACTCCCCCTCTCGCCCCTGCATTGGATGATCTCGGGCAAAGACGGCTCCATCGTGGTGGAGAGCACCTGCGACGGGCTGAAAATTTACGACGATCCCGTGGAGATCCTCACCAACAATCCGCCCTTCCCCGCGCAACTCGAGCGGCTGACTGACTATTCGGCGCTCTCCGCCTTCCCGCCCGAAAACAAGTTCTCCCCGCGGCTTGAAATGAAACCCTACTCGCGGGGCATGGGCGCCATGGGGCTGCCCGGCGACTTTTCCTCCCCCTCCCGCTTTGTGCGCGCCGCCTTTGTCAAGGAAAATTCCCTCTCCGACGGCACGGAAACTGACGATATAGGGCAATTTTTCCATATGCTCGGGGCGGTGGAACAACCCCGCGGGAGCGTGCGCTGGGATGACAAGCGCGAAATCACCGTCTACTCCTCCTGTTGCAATACCGAGACGGGCACATATTTTTACATTACCTACAATAATCGGCAAATTTGCGCCGTAAAGATGGGTGAAAAAGAGCGGAGCGGCAGCGCGCTTTTACGCTATCCCCTCCGCGAAGAGCAAACCGTGTATTACCACAATTGAATTGTTGAAGAGAGCCGTCCCGCGGCTCTCTTTTATTTTCTCCGATTTTTATTTTTTCCGATTGGAGAAGCGGTGGCGGAACAGAACGTCCGCGCGGTCTGCCACCCTCATGCAAAACGCGAGCACGCTCTCCTCGCCGTAGCCGACGAAGGAAAAATCCATTTGTTCGCACGTGCCGCCGCCAAAATCCACGTCGAGCCGCACGGCGAAGCGGGGTTTGGGCAAGGTAGCGCCCGCGCTCTTTTTGTACGTCGCAAAGAACCGCACCATGCGCGCCTCGTACTGTTTTGCCCTCTCCTCGTCGAACGTCACGCCCGAAAAGCGCGGCACGGCGGAGCGGTCGCAGCCGTACGAGACAACGCACTGCGCATTTCCCCGCAAAAAATAGGCAGTCAGCCTGTCTTCGAGTTGTTTTATGCGGTAGTAGAGTTGCGGAAACACCCCCTCCATCTCCGCCCTGACCGTCTCGGGCTCGATCGCGTAGTGCACCATACTATCCCTCTTGCCGTTCGCGGAAGAGATCGATAAACGCGCGGAGGGCAAAGGGCATCGTGGCGTTCTTGGGGAGGGCGACGCCCACCGAGCGCGACGGCATTGCGGGGCGCACGTCGAGTTCGAAGAGTTCGCCCGATGCAAGCCGCCGCCCGGCGTACTCGCGCGGCAAACACCCGATGCCCATCCCGCTCGAAACCAGCCGCTTCATAAAGTCCCAGCTGTCCACTTCCACCGCGGGCTGTAATTTTACGCCGTGGCTCTCGAAAAAGCGGTCTACCTGCGCCCGCGCCACGGTGTTCTGCTCCAGCAAAAGGAGCGGGTACTGTTGCAGGTCCCACACAGAGAGTTGCACCCCCTTCAACGCCTCAAAGCCCTTTCCCGCGACGAACACATCGTTGAGGAGCATGATGGACTGCGTCAGGCGGATGCCCTCGTCCTCCTCGATGGGCAGATTGAGAAATCCGATGTCGCACTTATCCGTCTTGAGTTGCTCGATGATGCGCGGCGAGACGTCGGAGATGAGTTCTATCTTGACCTGCGGATATCTTTTGTGATATTCGACGATCTTTTCCGAGAGGATGTACTCGAAGATGGTCTCGGAAGCCCCGATGCGGATGACGCCCGTCGCGCTCTCCTTGAGTTCGGCGAGCCTGTTTTCCACCCCTGCCAGCAGTTGGAGCGCCTTTTCCACGTCCCCGAACACGAGTTCGCCGCCCTGCGCGGTGAGTTCCATCCCCTTGTGCATCCGGTGGAAAAGGGTCGTGCCAAGTTGGTTTTCGAGTTGCTTGATGGCCTGTGAAACGGCGGGCTGGGAGATATAGAGTTCCTCCGCCGCCTTGGTGAGGCTTCCGCACCGTGCCACCGTGTAAAACACCCTGTAAAGTTCAAGATTTACCATAAATTCCTCCCTTGCGCTATTTCCCGACGCAGAATTTGGAAAAAATTTCGTTGATGACGTCCTCCGCGGCCGTCTCGCCGCCGAGCGCGCCCAGGGCAAAATACGCCCCGCGCAGGTCCTCGGCGTACAGTTCGGCGGGCAGTCCGCCCTCCACCGCGGCAAGGGCGGAAAGGACGTGCTCCCGCGCCGTCTTCACCGCCTCGAAGTGCCGCTTCTCCATGAGGTATGCACCGTCGTTCTCCGCGCCGAATCCGCGCGCATATATGAGTTTTTTGAGTTCCTCCACCCCCTCGCCCGTGTGGGCGGAGAGCGCGATATCGCCCCCCGTTCTGCCCAAATCGCTCTTGGCGGTGACTGTGATGAGGGGCGTTCCCGCGGGGAAATTCTGTTCGTCGCCCTCCTCTTTGAGGTAGACGATGACGTCGGCGGAGGAGATCGCCCTTTCGGCGCGCCGCACGCCCTCCTCCTCGATGGCGTCCGCGGTCTTGCGAAGCCCCGCCGTATCGGTGAGCAAAAACCGCACGCCGTTTATCGTTATCTCGCCCTCCAGGACGTCGCGCGTCGTGCCCGCCACGGGCGAGACGATGGCTCTGTCATAGCCGAGCAGGGCGTTGAAGAGGGTGCTCTTGCCCGCGTTGGGTCTGCCGCAGAGGGCGACGCGCACCCCCTCCTTGAGTTTTTTCCCCGCGCGGTATTGTGCGGCGAGCGCCGTCAAAAAATCGCAAATTTCCGACAGCGTTTTGCCGATTTCGCGCCGCGAAGAGGGATTCAAGTCCTCCTCGGGGTAGTCGACGTCGGCCTCCACGCTCGCGAGGCAGGTCTTGATTTTGTCCTGCAAGAGCCGCCCCTCCCGCGTGAGTTTTTCGCCGTATAAAAGATACCCCGCGCGCACCTCGGCCTCGGAGGAGGCGTTGATCATATCCGCCATGCCCTCTGCGGCGGAGAGCGAAAGTTTCCCGTTCAAAAAGGCGCGGCGGGTAAATTCCCCGCGCGCGGCCATTCTCGCGCCCAACTCCACGGTGCGTAAAAGCGCGGCGCGCGCCAACTCCGTTCCGCCGTGCAGGTGAAATTCGACGACGTCCTCGCCCGTGAACGAGCGGGGCGCGCGGAAATACACAACGAGGCCGTAGTCCTTGACCGCGCCGCAGTCGATCTCCCCCGCGTACATCATATTGGGCTTAAACTCCGTTCTGCGGCACATTTTTCGGGCGATTTCAAGGGCGCCGTCGCCCGAGAGGCGCACGATTGCAACGCCGCCGCGCCCTGCCGCGGTCGCGATCGCGGAAATGAGTTCCATACTCTCCCATAAGCGCAGGTTGTCGAACACAGCAACAACCCGCCCTCTCCCATAAATTTTAGTTATATTATAGCACGCCGTTTGGCGGTTGTAAAATATTTCGGCGCAAAAAAATTCCCGCCGAAGCGGGAATTTTCATGTGTCAGAAATCGGAGAACGGGTCGTCGTCCGTGGGCGGCGCGTTGTTTGCGGGCGACCCCGAAGGCGCACCGCCCGTAGGCGCTCCGCCGAACTCTCCCCCGAACGGTTCATCGGGCGCGTTGGGCGACTGCGGCGGATAGCCTCCATTCTGCGGGTTATTATACCCTCCCTGCGGCGGATATCCCCCGTTCTGCGGGTTGTTATATCCCCCCTGCGGCGGGTAGCCGTACCCGCCGTACTGCTGCTGTTGCTGCTGCATCCTGCGGCGCATATAGGCGTTATAGTCCACGGGCGCATTGTTGCGCACGGCAAAGATGGCAAACCCGCGCCCCGGCAGCACCGAGGAGAGGAAGGTCATGAGGAAGGGGCTGCGCGCGTAGTATTTGCGGTAGAAGGCGAAGAACAGCGTGCAGAACATATACAGCACCACGAGGGCGAAGATGACTTGCACGATGTAAACGACCGTCGTGGCGGTCGCCATCCAGCGGACGGAGGCGGGCAAATAGGTGGTCTCTATCGCATACCCCGTCACCTGCCCCGCGCTATTCGTCTGAACGACGTAATATTCGGGGTGCATGAGGCAAATTTCCATCGTAAAGCCGAAGATATTGAGCAGCACAAACACGATCTCGCACACCATCGTCCACAGTCCGATGCGCTTCACGCGGCTGCCGAAAATGCGCGTCTCCCCCGCGAGTTCGCCCGTCAGGTAGGTATTGCCGAAGGGCAAAAACCCGATCCACGCGTGCTTGATCCCCGCCCTTTTGGCAAGTTTCAAAAGTCCCAGCCCGCCGAAGATGACGCCGATGAAAAAGAGACCCAGCCCCACGCCGAGGATGATGAAGTAGCACAGCCGTTCGATGGCGATGCTCTCGGCGAGCGTCTCCGCGGAGATATTCCCGTAGCGTAGAACTAAGTTCACGATGTATTCGGGCACCGTGATCCAACCGATATAACCGAACAGTTCCATTTAATCCTCCCGCGGCGCACCGAAGAGCGGCACGCCGTAATCTACGTTTTCCAAAGTCAGCCCCTTCGCGGGCATGGTCTTTGCAAGAAGCCCCCTCTCGCCCGTCTCAAAGGCCTTCAACATATTTTCTATACCCTTTCCGCAGCCGATACAAACAAGCTCGCCCGCAAGGATGCGCACCATATTGTATAAAAAGCCGTTCCCCGTGACGAAGATCTCATATAGATCGCACAGCGTCTTGCCCGTTTTTCGAATTTTCACCTCGTAGACGGTGCGAAGCGTTGTCTTTGCGGAAGAGCCGGAAGCGCAAAACGCCGCAAAGTCGTGTTCGCCCTCCAAAAGGCGCGCCGCCTCCTCCATGCGGGCGAGGTCGGGCGTCTTTCGCACCCGCACCGCGTAGCGCTCCAACAGGGGAAGTTCGCTCTCCGCCGTATAAAAGCGGTAGCAGTACGTCTTTTTCTTCGCGCCGCGCGTACAGTCGAAGCCCTCGGGCGCCGCCGCGCTTTTCAAGACGCGCACATCGGGCGGAAGGAGCGCATTGAACCTCTCGCGCAGTTTTTTGGGCGGGGTGGAAGTCTCGCCGTCCGCATGGCACACCTGCCCCATGGCGTGCACGCCCGCGTCCGTTCTCCCGCTCGCCGCAACCTTTGCGGGCGCGCCGAAAATTTCCGCCGCCGCTTCTTCCAAGACACCCTGCACCGTCCGCGCGTCTTTCTGCCGCTGGTAGCCCGAAAAATGCGTGCCGTCATACTGCAATAAAAGTGCGTATCTCATATCGGCAACCACAAAAACGCCTCATAGACGTTGAGGAGCACCACGCCCGCAATGAGCGCCGCCGCCACCAAAAATCCGATGAGGTCGCGCCAGGTAAGGCGCAATTTCTTGTATTTCGTGCGCTTCTTGCTCGCCATGTAGCAACGGGCGTCCATCGCGTCGCCGAGTTCGTCGGCGCGGCGAAACGCCGAGAGGATGAGGGGCACTAAAATGGGTACGAGTGCGCGCACCTTCTTGATAAGTCCGCCGCCCTCGATGTCCCCCCCGCGCGCCTTCTGTGCGCTACGGATGCGCTCGGTCTCCTCCATGAGGACGGGGATCATGCGCAGGGCAATGCTCATCACGTCGGCGAGGACGTGCACGGGGATCTTGATCCACGTCAGCGGTTTCAACACGCTCTCGATGCCGTCGGTGAGTTCGACGGGCGTCGTCGTATACGTCAGCATGGAGGAGCACACGACGAGCAGGATGAGGCGGCAGATGAGGAAGGCGGAAAACACGATGCCCTCCTTGGAGACGCACAAAATTCCGTACTGCCAATACACCGTCTCCCCTGTGCGGAAGAGCACATTGATGGCGGCGGTGAACACGACGAGGAACAGCACCCCGCGGATGGCGCGCAGAACCTTCAATATGGGCACACGCGAAAAGGCAATGACAAAGATGAGTACAACAAGGCAGGCGGCAAGCCCGTAGAAGTTGCCCGCGAGGAAGATGGCGACGATGAACGCCACAAGAAAGAAGAGTTTAATGCGCGGGTCCATGTTGTGGACGAAGGACTTAACGGGGTAGTACTGCCCGAAGGAGACGTCTTTCATGCCTGTCCCCCCTTGAGCGCAATTACCTTATTGACGAAATCCCCCACCGTAAAATCGCAGTCCACCTCTATGCCCCGTCTTTTGAGGGCGGCGCACAGTTTTGCGGTGAGCGGAACATCGAGGCCGAGTCCGATGAGTTCCTCCGCCCGCTTGAAGAGTTCCTTGGGCGGCATACAGCACACCGCCCGCCCCTCGGAGAACACCGCGGCGCGCGTGCAATTCTCCGCAATTTCGTCCATATCGTGGGAGACGATGATGACGGTCTTGCACCACTCCCTGTGCAGGCGGTGGAGAAGCGCCATCACCTCCTGCTTTCCGAGGGGATCAAGCCCCGCCGCCGGCTCGTCTAAAATGAGCACTTCGGGGCGGGTGACGATGACGCCCGCAATGGCGACCCGCCTCTTCTGCCCGCCCGAGAGGTCAAAGGGCGACATCTCGGCAACCTGGTTGTAGTCCAGCCCGACGATCTCGAGCGCGGCGCGCACCGCCGCCTCCGTCTCCTCGGGCGTGAGTTTTTTCTCGGCAAAATTTTTGAGGCCGTAGGCGACGTCATCCTCCACCGTCTCGGCAAAGAGTTGGTACTCGGGGTATTGGAACACCATTCCAACCCTCTTTCTGAGGGCGCGGAAGTCCGTCTTTTTGGAGGCGAGGTCAAACTCCCCCACTTGCAATTTGGGCATGGGCAGGGCAGGCTGCCCCCTCTTCGCCTTGGGGGGCTTGGGGTGGCGCTTTTTGGAGGCGGGCAGGCGGATAAGCCCGTTCAAATGCTGCACAAAGGTGGATTTCCCGCTCCCCGTGTGCCCGATGATGCCGAAAAACTCCCCCTCCTCGATGGTGAGGTTCACGTCGTCGAGGGCGCGCGTCGCAAAGGGAGACTTGGGGTTGTAGGTGTAACTCAAATGCTCCGCTACGATACGCACCGCGCGATCTCCTCCGCAAGTTTTTCTATGTCAAGCGTGTCCTCCACGGCGATGCCGCCCTCGCGCAGCCCCTTGCAGATCTGCCCGATGCGCGGTAGCGCAAGATTGTAGGTCAAAAGTTCCTCATGCCGCTCGAAAATTTCAGCGGGCGCGCCCTCCATCACGATCTCCCCCCTGTTCATCACCACGGCGCGGCCACAGAGCAGCGCCTCCTCCATGAAGTGCGTGATGAGGATGACGGTGATGTGCTCCTCCTTGTTGAGGCGCAAAACGACGTCGATGATCTCCCTTCTCCCGCGGGGGTCGAGCATCGCGGTGGACTCGTCCAAAATCATAATTTTTGGTTTCAAGGCGAGCACGCCCGCAATGGCGACGCGCTGCTTCTGCCCGCCCGAGAGGCGGGAGATGGTCGCGTGCCTCTCCTTTTCCATGCCCACGGCTTTCAGGGCGAAGTCGATGCGCGCGCCGATCTCCTCGCGGGGAAGCCCCACGTTTTCCGCGCCGAACGCCACGTCGTCCTCCACGAGGGAGGCAACGGCTTGGTTATCGGGGTTCTGGAATACGACGCCCACGTTCTTGCGCACTTCGTACAGATTTTTCTGTTCGAGCGGCATCCCGAGCACGAAAATTTCTCCCCCGTCGGCCTCCAAAAGGCCGTTCGCAAGCCGCGCGAGCGTCGATTTCCCGCTCCCGTTGTGGCCGAGCACGGCGACGAACTCGCCCTCTTTCACGGCAAAATTCAAATTTTCAATGGCAAACGCGTTCTCCCCGTAGGAAAATTTCACGTTGCGTAGTTCAAGCGCATTCATCTTTCTTGCAATATTTTTCCTCATTATACCAAAAACCCGCCCCGATTACAATGAAATCGGGGCGAAATTTCCAAAAAAATTGTCTTTTCCGCCCTCCGCTTGCGGAAATTCTCTGATAGCCGTTTGACAAAATTTTTTTCCTGCGTTACAATGATGCCATGATACATATCGAAGAAGTCAAAAGCCGCGCCCGGCGCAGGCAATTTGTGAAATTCCCCCTCAAACTGTACAAGGGCAACCCCTATTTCGTTCCGCCGCTCTACGGGGACGAGATGAAGATGTTTCAAAAAAATTATTCGTACAACGATCAAGCCGAGGCCGTCTACTTTCTCGCCTACGACGGAAAGAAGGTCGTCGGCAGAATTTCGGGCATCTTGCAGCGCGTCGCCAACGAAAAATGGGGGCAAAAGCGGGTGCGCTTCACGCGGTTCGACAGTATCGACGATCAAAAGGTCGCCGACGCCCTCTTCGCCGCCGTCGAAAAATGGGCGAGGGAAAAGGGCATGGAGGAAGTCGTAGGGCCGCTCGGATTTTCCGACTTGGAGCGCGAAGGCCTGCTCATCGAAGGCTTTGATGAACTCGCCACGTTCGAGGAGCAGTACAACTATCCCTACTACCAAACCCTCATCGAAAATTTGGGCTACCAAAAGGAAGTGGATTGGATCGAGCACAAACTGTATTTGCCGAAGGAGCGGGACGAAAGATTGCCCCGCCTCTCGCAAAAAATTTTGGATCGCTACGGCCTGCACATGAGCGAGGCGAAGAACACGCGCGAATTCTTAAAAAAGTACGCCGATAAATTTTTCGAGGTGCTCGACGCCTCGTACAGCGAAATTTACGGCACGGTGCCCTTCACCGAAAACATGAAAAAGACGCTCATCGCCAACTTCAAACTCATCATCGATCTGAAGTTTATCCGCATCATTCTCGATAAGGACGAGCGCCCCGTGTGCTTCGGCATCTGCTTTGCCTCGCTTGCAAAGGCGCTGCAAAAATCGGGCGGAAGATTGACGATCCCCGCCCTCTTCCGCGTGTTGAAGGCGGTAAAAAAGCCCAGGATCATCGACCTTGCGCTCATCGGCGTCGTCGACGAATACCGCATGAAGGGCGTAAGTTCGGTGCTCATCAACGAACTCATCAAGATGCTCGACGAGGACGGCGTGGAATACTGCGAGACCAATTTGAATTTGGAGGACAATTACAGTATTCACAATATGTGGAAATCGTTTGACAGTGTTCAGCACAAGCGCCGCCGCAGTTATGTGAAGAAGATTTGAGGAAACACCCTCCCCTCCCCCTTAACGTCGGGAGGGATTTTTTTACTCTCTTTCTCCTCATCCCGCCCCGCGCCTTGCCCCCCGCGCCCTCTTCCTTCCCTCATACTCCTCATACCGAACCTGCCGCCCGTCCGCAACTGCGGACGGGCGACAGGTGAGTGTATCTTTGCCCCCTCTTCGGGAGGGGGACACAGGGGGAGGGGAACTCTTGCCCACCCCTTGGAGGGCGCCGTAGGCGTGCCTTGTGCTGTGGGTGGCACGAGCAACGCGAGTGACGGAAGGGGTGTCATTTCGCCCCTTTCACCCGTCCTTTTCCTCATACACTCACCTGCCCTTATCCTCATATCGCCCCGCACCCTCTTCCTTCCCTCATACTCCTCATACCGAACCTGCCGCCCGTCCGCAACGCGGACGGGCGGCAGGTGAGTGTATCTTTGCCCCCTCCTCGGGAGGGGGACACAGGGGTGGATGAAAAATTCCCCGCCCGAATGGGCGGGGAATTTTTTCCCAAAACGGATTTAGTACGCCGATTTTGAGGGAATTACTGTCTCGGACAAAAGTTCGTTCAAGGCAATCGCGGCGGTGACGCCGGCATTGGCGGCGGAGGTGCCGTCGGGCCATTTTACGCCTACCAACGTCTTTTTGAGGTTCGCGATGTGCCCTTCCTTCTGGCCGGCAAGCTCTACATCACGGTAGACTTGGTTCATGTGCCACTTGATATGGTCATCGTTCTTCACAAGCGTTGTGTCGATCATCGTCTTGTACTCGCAGAGGAGGCGGATATCGCGCTTCTCCGTGAAGAGTTTGCTCATATCACGTTTTCTAAATCCAGAATTTCCGCCGTCGATCGTGTTCTCTACATCGTATGTGTACGCTGCAACTCCCGCGCCACCAGCAGAGAATTCCATGGACTTCAAATTGTATTTTTCAACAAGTTTCGCATCCCCCGAGTATTGGTTTGTTTTATCATCCCAAGCCTCTATTTTTACAGTCGCTTTGGTGTTCATAGAGGAAGAGGTAAGAATCATATTGATGTAATAGCGGTGGTTTATTTTTTCCGTAGTACCGTTACTTCCAAACCACTCAAGATAGTCGGGCGCCAGATCGATTAAACCAGGTGTTTTTTCCGCCGCGATCCCTTCTTCGGTAAAGTAATGAGAATAGAAATCCCCACCGTTTATCGCATTAAATCTATCCTGCATCCCCTTGGCGTTTGTATAATTCAGAACGTCAAATCCTCCTTTGATATGCAGGCTTCCTACTTGCTCGGCAACATTTCCTTCCAAAGAGAGACCTCTCAGGCACTCGGCGAGCACAACATCTTCAAAATACACGTTTTGCGTCGACTCACTCATGTTGCCCCACCACAACTGTATCGCGGCATTGGCGACGCAGTGCAATACGGTATTCTTTAAGCAAAGTTTTCCGCTTTTGGGGTTCATCTTGCTGTAATACTGGATATCGGAATAATAAGCGCCGCCCAAGGTATAGATCATTCTGACGACATTGGGGAGAATGTTCGTTACGGGATTGCAACCCTTAACTGTTACATTGTAGAACGTGCCGAACTCTGTGCCGTCACCCGTATTCTCTTTCCCACTAGTTAATGTGCAAATATCATTTCTTGCTTGGAAATTGAGCTGATAGCCGTTGCCGTAAATCTTCGACGACGCCGTTTTGCCGACTTTGGTCTTGGCGGTCTCCTTCAAGTAGAGATCATTGTCCTGCGCTTCCCGGTCTAACGCCTCATTGCCGGCAAGTTCACCGGGCCCATACAGATTTTCATGGAGCACCAAACTATCATGCGCATAGTAGCCCGTGGCGTTGAACACGTTGACGAGGTTGGTATCTTGGAGCACGTTGAAATTGAAGTGGGCGTTGGCGACCCCGTCGCCGCCTTCGAGACGGAGGAAGGAGAAAGCGCCTTCCTTAGAAGGTTCAAGCTTCTTGCCCTCGACGCCGTACATCTCGGCCTCGGTAGGCCTTGCCCAATCCTCTTCTTCGCCGAAGTTGCCGAAGTAATCGTTTTGCACGTCAGTTTCGGAGAGACCCACAAACTCGCCGAAGTAGACGCGGACATAGCCCTCTGCCGCCTCGGAGACGGTATCTACCCAAGGGACGTGAGGTTGCTCTGCCGCATACGTGCCGTCGGCATTGACGATAGTTGTTGCTGCGCCCTCCTGCGGCTGAAGCTGAAGCGTGACAGCGCCGGCTTCGCCCACAATATTGTACGTTGTGTCGTTATAGATCACCTGCCTACCCGTCTGCGTGACGACGACATCGTCGGTGTACGTACTGTCCGTGTAACTTGTCAATTTCCAGGTGAGACCGGAGAGATCGGTCATCGGATTCCTCTTGCCCGTCTCCTTGTTCACTTGCATATCCTTTACCTCTGCATACGCCGCGACGGGAATGCGGTAGTAGTCGACGAGTTTTCCATCGCCGTAGTCACTCTTCTTGGCGAATACGCGCACCTGCTGATAGCCCTTGTAGACGTCGGCGCTGTTGTTGCCGTCGAAGCCGGGGAATTCGATCCACGCGATATCTGCCGAACTGACCGTAAACTTAATGGTGCACTGCGGCGCGCCGGAAGCGCCGCCGCCGATCTCCAACGAGGCTGAGCCTTTCATGTCGGAGGGCACCGTGAGGTTGATATCGGCGTGCGGAAGGATATCAGTCCCCATACTTATCAACGTGTGTTCGATCTCCCAATTCTGCGAATCCGAGCTCTTTTGGACAGGAACGATACTTGCGAACTGCTCATCGCTGCCGAAGCCGCCGAGATAGATATCATCCGCCAAGATATAGAGCGTGAGAGTGCCGGACATACGCGCGGGAAGCACATACTCCAAACCGTTGCGAACGTCGGCGACACTCTTTGTCCTGCCGATCACAACGGGCGGCTTGCCGTCGCTGAAGGAGACGCCAACTTCCAGGGAGAAGTCTTTAAGTTGGGCGCGCTCGATCAGGAGTGTGAAGGTACGGCCGCTACCGTCCGTGGCGCGGAAGTCAACCTGCTTTTTGCTTCCAACGCCCACAAGACCGCTCAGCGTGTACGTGTATTCGTACCCATTAACACTATCGCCACTCCTGTTAGCAACATCAAAAGACTTCCAGCTGCTCCCATCGTTATACTCCAATTCCGAATTGGTGACGGGCTCGCCGTCGAGCCTTCCTGCCTTGACGGTGAACGTGAGCGAATCGACCAAGGTCTTGTAATTTTGGCCATCGCCGATGACGGTTTCGCCGCAAGTCACTTGGATCTCCTGCACCCTGGACTGTACCGTGATCGTCAGCTTGAACTCCTTTTTGCCGATGAAGAGCGTAAGCTCCTTTTCGGTTGTATTCTTCAATGCCGTGAGGGTAAAGGTCTTTCCGTCTACCGTGTTGAATTCGACAATGCCGTAGCCATTAAACTCGTACGACCCCGCATTGAGCTTATAGTCCACGGGAATCAAGTTTGAGTCATCGACCGTGAAGGTGATCTCGTCGCCAATATTGGCAAAGAAGAGCTTGTTGTTTTCGCTATTCTCGTCGGTGGACAGGGTTTTAGCGCCTCTGTCGTACGTCACCGTGGGAGCCTTTGAAAGTCCCCCCTTGGTCGTTATGGCGGTACGCGAGGTGCGAGCAAGCGAATCTTGCCCCGTTGCGCCGTAGGCGACCGCATCCTTCGTGTACTGCACACTGAAGGTAAAGGTGAGCGTTGTATTCTCACCAAAGTTGATTACAGCAAAGGGGAACTTCGTTAAAGTCCTCTCTGCGGCGATTTCGGGCTTCGCTTGACCGGTATACTCAATGCACAGTTGCTTACCCAACATGGCGCCATTGTTATTTGCAACTGTGACCTTATAAGATAAAAACGTTTCACTGGTAATGTATTCCTGTCCCACGGCGTACACAACAAATGGAGGCTGGCTGTCAATTGCACTACCGGCCTTGAATTCCACGGTGAAATCAGCCTCCGTGACGGGAGCATCGACATAGATCTTAATGGTGTAGGTTGCGGGTACACTGCCGCCTTCTACCGTGATCGTGACGGTAGCAAAACCGCCCGTCTTCGGCACGATGTGGTAGACGCCCGAAGTCTCGTCCGCGCCGTTCTTGAACTCCGTCGTGATGACGTCGCTATCCCTACTCCTCATTGTGAAAGTGAAGTCGGCTTCTGCGCCTTCGGGCACGGTGTAGTAGATGAGCGCTTGTTTTTGATTTTCTGTTGTGAGCGGCAGGACGATGCTTTGTTCGTTCTTGTCGAGCTTGATCTCGACGTTGTCGCCAAGGGCTTCGTAGGTGACCGTGATCTTCGTGGTGACGATATCCTCGTTGCCGCGCACGGTCTTGAGAATGACCGTGACCGTGCCGTTGCCCGTGAAGGTGAGTTTGCTTCCCTCGATCCGTGCGATGCCGTTGCCGCCTTCTTCGAGCGCGTAGGAAAGCGTATCGGTGTGGTTCGCAGGCGCAACGGCGACGACGGCGTCCTTATCTCTGCTTTCACCGAAGTTTATGGTGTTGCTCGACGTGACGATCTTCACCGTCTCCACGCCGCCGTATGTGACCGTGATGCTCTCCGCATTCCGCCCAAGCGTGCGCGTGGTGGCGGTATTGGCAATCTCGCCTTTGAGGGCGTAAGCGTTTGCCTCCTCCGCGTACTCCACGCCGACGGTGACTTGAAGCTCGCCGAGGTCTTTGAAGTCGATCTCGCCCGAGAAGGTGGCTTTGCCCGGGTTGGCCGTAAGTTTTGTGCTGCCGTATTCCACGAAAATCTGCTTGCCCTGCATGGCGTCGTTTTTGCAGGTTACGGTGACCGTGAAGGAAACGGTGGTCGCCGTCGTGCCGTAGACATCGCCCGCGAGGGTGGCATTTTCAAATTGGACGGAGATGTTTTCCTTCGCAACGGACGCGTTGACGTAGATATTGACGGTGTAGGTCTTTTGCACTGCGCTGCCCGCCGCGCCGCTCACTGTGACCGTGACCGTTGCAAAGCCGCCCTTCTTTGCGGTGATGTGATAGACGCCGGAGGTTTTGTCCGTTGTGATGACATCGCCGTTGCCTTTCGTTACGGCGTAGGTGACCGTGGTATTTGCAGGCTCGGTGAAATAGATGCGCGCTTGCGTATTCGGCGTCATGACGATGTTTTGCGTATCGGCTTTGAGAGTGATCTCTGTGTTGCCCTCGCCAAGAGGCTCGTAGGTGACCGTGATGGTCGTTTTGCACCCTGTTTCCGTGTTGCCGCGCATGGTCTTGATAATGACCGTGACCGTGCCGTTGCCCGTGAAGGTGAGTTTGCCCCCATCGAGCTCGGCGATGCCCGCACCGCCTTCCAACACGTAGGCGAGCGTTTTATCGGTATGCGCTTCGGGCGCGACGGTGACCTTGCCGTTGAAGTCGATCGTGGCACTCGACGTGACGATCTTCGTCGTCACCACGCCGCCATAGGTGACCGTGATGCTCTTCGCGTTGCGCGCAAGCTCGTACGAGTTGACGACGCCGGGGATCTCGCCCGACAGGCTGTATTCGCCTGCGCTTTCCGCATACTCCACGCCGACGGTGACGGTGAGATTTTCTCTTGCTGTTTCGGGGAAGTCAATCGTGCCCTTGTAGGTATTTTCGCCTTGGGTCGCCGACGGCTCTACTCTGGTTTTGCCGTATTCCACGTAAATCCGCTTGCCCGCCATAGCGCCTTCTTGGCAATTTACGGTGACTTCGAAGGAAACGGTGGTCGCCGTCGTGCCGTAGACGCCCTCCGCGAAGGTGGTATTTTCAAATTTGACGGAGATATCGCCGGACTTGACGGGCGCATTGACGTAGATATTAACGGTGTAGGTCTTTTGCTCTGCGCCGCTCACATTGACCGTGACGGTGGCAAAGCCGCCCTTCTTCGCGGTGATGTGATAGACGCCCGAGTTCCCATCCGCCTCGATGACACCGCCGCCATCTGCCGCGCTGTAGTTGACAGTGGTGTTCTCTTTCTCGGTGAAATAGATGCGCGCTTGTGCATCGGGCGACATGACGATGTTTTGCGTATCGGCTTTGAGAGTGATCTCTGTGTTGCCCTCGCCAAGAGGCTCGTAAATGACCGTGATCTCCTTGGTGACGGTGGCTTCACCGCCGCGGACGGTCTTCACCGTCAACGTGACCGTACCCGCCTTTGTAAAGGTGAGCGTGCCGTCTTCAAAGGTTGCGGTCGCCGTGTCGCCGCTGTAATCATAGGCGAGCGTATCGGTGTGCGCGGTGGGTTCGATCTTGATCTTTGCTTTCTTGCCTACTTCTTCGCCGAAGGTGATGGTGTTATCTTTCGTGACGATCTTTGTCGTCTGCACGCCGCCATAGGTGACCGTGATGCTCTCCGCGTTGCGCGCAAGGGTGCGCCCGGTGGAAGAAACCGCAACGTCGCCCGATTCTTCGGGCTTATATGCCGCAGTGCTTGCCGCATCATACTCTACGCCAACGGTGATTTGAAGCGTGCTGAGGTCTGTGAAGTCGATCTCGCCCGTAAAGGTGACTTCGCCCGCCTTGGCCGTGAGTTTTGTGCTGCCGTATTCCACGTAAATCCGCTTGCCCGCCATAGCGCCTTCTTGGCAATTTACGGTGACTTCGAAGGAAACGGTGGTCGCCGTCGTGCCGTAGACGTTTTCGCGTTCCTCAATCGGCTTCTCTCCCTCTTTGAGCGTGACGCTGAAATTATCGGACGTCACGGCGCGGTTGACATAGACGTTGATGGTGTAGGTCTTATTCGTGTCTCCGCCTGTGACCTTGAACGTGACGACGTCAAAGCCGCCCTTCAAAGGCGTGATCGTCCATTCGCCGTTTTCCTCGGTGACCGACACAACGTTGTTTTTCGCCGTGCATTCTACCGTCGTATCAGCAGGCTTGACATACACGATCTTGCCCTTGTCCGTGCTCGAGCCGTTCATGAAGAGAAGAAAGTTGAGAGCCGTCTTATCGTCATCGGGAAGGTTGACTTCCTTATCCTGTGCGCCGCGGGGCGTATAGTGGACTTGGATCTCCTTGGAGATGGAGTCATTCCCGTCCTTCCCGACGAGTTAAATTTTTACCGTTACGGTGCACGCTTCATCACTCTTTGTAAATTTGAGTTCGCCGCTGCGCTCACCGATCGTAGCGCCATTCCCCGTCAAGGAGTACTTGACGGTATCGGTGTGGCTGGCGGGCAGGATCTCCACATAGACTTCGCCCGCATTGGTCGTTTTAATCTTCTTGAAGGCGAGCGTGGTGCTCGTGGTAGTCACCTCGTCGACCTGCGTACCCTTATGGTGGAAGGTGATCCCCGTCGCGTTGCGCGCGATGGTGCGCGTGGTGTAGACGCCTTCTATTTCGCCCGTCTTGCCGTAATCTTTCGCGCCATCCGCATACTGCACGCCAAAGGTGACATTGAGCTCACCAAGGTCTTTGAAGTTGATTGCTTCGCCCGTGAAGGTGGTTTCGCCCTCCGTGCCCGTCAAAGTTGTGCTGCCGTATTTTACATAGAGTTGCTTCCCCGCCATGGCGTCTTTATCGCAGTTTACGGTGACTGTGAAGGAAACGGAGTCCGCCTTGGTGCTGTAATATTGCGTGGAGACCGCCGTGCCGCCGAGTTTGACGGTGAAGTTGTTTGACACGGGGCGGTCGACATAGATTTCGATGGTGTAGGTCTTTTCCACAGCGCCCGTCACATTGACTGTGACGGTATCAAAGCCGCCCTTCTTGGGCGTGATCGTCCACTCGTAGTCTGTCTTTTCGACGTTCACGACGCCGCTTTCCGTTGCGGTGCATACCATCGTTGCGCCTGCGGGCACGACGTAGTCGATCTTGGCTGTATCCTCCATCGCGAGAAGGAGCTTTTGGCCGCCCTCGGAGAGCGTGACGACCTTCGCCCCATTGCGGGGCGCGTAGTTGACGACGATCGTCTGGGTGAGGGAAACTTTGCCGTCCTTCCCGGTGAGTTGGATCTGCACCGTTACGCTGCAAGCTTTGTTCGCATCGGTGAAAGTGAGCACGCCTTGGGACGTGATCTCCGCACCGTCGCTGTGCCCCTCTACCAAGGAATATTTTGCGGTATCGGTGTGCTTCGCGGGCGCGATCGGCGAGATGTTGACATAGACCTCGTTCTCCTTGACAGTCTCTGTCTCCTTGAAGGTGAGCGTAGCGCTCGTCGTCGTGATCTCGCTGACGGTCGTTCCGCGATAGGAGAAGGCGATGCTGTCCGCATTGCGCGTGATGGTGCGTTTGATGGCGGAGGGAAGGCCGCCTGCGGGGCTGTATGCCTCCGCCTCTTTCGCATACTGCACGCCGAAGGTGACTTCGAGCGTATTGAGGTTTGCAAAGTCGATTTCGCCCGTGAAGGTGGTTTCGCCTTCTTTGCCCGTCGCCTTGATTTCGTCGCCGTATTTTACATAGAGTTGCTTCCCATCCATAGCGCCTTCATCGCAAGCGACGGAGACCTCGAAGGGAACTTTTTGGAGCGTGGTGCTGAACGTCTGCGAAGTGTGCTCCGCATTGTTGAGTTTGACGGTGAAATTATTGGCTACGTGGCGATCCACATAGATATCGATGGTGTAGGTCGCATCTGCGCTGCCGCCCGTCACTTTGAACGTGACGGTATCAAAACCGCCCTTCTTGGGCGTGATCGTCCATTCGCCGTTTTTCTGTTCGGGCGTTACAACGCCGTTTTGCGCCGTGCATTCTACCGAAGCGCCCGCGGGAACGACGTAGTCGATCTTGGCTGTATCCCCCATCGCGAGAAGGAGCTTTTGGCCGCCCTCGGAGAGCGTGACGACCTTGTCGCTTTGGCTGCGGGGCGCGTAGTTGACGACGAGCGTCTTGGTAAGGGAGATTTCGCCGTCCCGCCCGCGGAGTTGAACCTGCACCGTTACACTGCACGGCTTTTTCGCATCGGTGAAGGAGAGACGGCCGCCCTCGATCGTCGCGCCGCTCTGCCCATCCAACAGAGAGTACTCGGGAGTATCGGTGTGCTTCGCGGGCGCGATCGGCGAGATGTTGACATAGACCTCGTTCTCCTTGACAGTCTCTGTCTCCTTGAAGGTGAGCGTAGCGCTCGTCGTGGTGATCGCGCTGACGGTCGTTCCGCGATATTGGAAGGTCATGCTGTCCGCATTGCGCGTGATGGTGCGCTTGACGGTGGGAAGGGTGTCCTTTGCGCCGAGTTCGATCGCCTTCGCGGTGTACTTCACGCCGAACGTGACTGCAAGTTCCTGTTTCTCCGCGGGGAAGGAAATGCTGCCGCTCATCGTTTTGCTGTTCTCTGTGCCGTTTGCGGGCGCGGTGAGACCGTCGTAGGTGACATACAGCACCTTGCCCTGCATAGCGGACTCTTTTTCATCGACGTCAAATTGGTAGGAAACGCTCGTGCCCGCCGCACCAAAGAGCGACTTTGTGGCGTCCTTCTCGTTCAGATGAACGGAGAGATCCCCCACCGAAACCTGCTTATCGACATAAATCTCGACGGTATAGACCGTCGTTTCGTCCGCCTCGCCGTTTCTCGGCGCGGAGAAGAGCGCGATCGCCGCCGCCGCGGGTTTGGGCGCGACCGTGATCGTGATCGTGGCAAAGCCGCCCTTCCTGGGTACGATGTGCTGTACGCCGTTCTCTTCCGTGAGTTCTACGGCGGCGTTCTCTTTGTCCACTACCTCATATGTGACCGTGGAGTCTGCGGGTTCGGCGAAGTAGAGAACGCCCTGTTCTTTGGTGTCGCCTTCCATCGAAAGGAGGACTTGCTGTTTGGCGGGCTGCTGCTGGCCTTCCGCGGGCTTTATCTCAACGCCCGTTGTGTGCTCGCGCTCGCTGACGGGCGCGTAGCTCACCTTGATGCGGTTCTGCACGTGCGCCTCGCCGTTATCGTACTTGCAGGAAACGAGCACATCGACAGTGCCGGCCTTTTGGAAGGTGAGCGTGCCGCCGCTGAGCGTTGCGACGTTTGCCGCCGCGTTTTCCAATGCGTAGGAAAGTTTATCGGTATGGTTTGTGGGAAATACGCTGATGGGAGCGGTTGCGCCGCTATCCGTGCCGAAGATGAGCGTATTCCCCGAAAGCACAATGGACTGCGCGTCCTTCGTCCCATTGTAGCCGACGGCGATGCTCTGCGCCTTGCGTTGCACGGTGAGGGTGAATGCATCCTCTTTTGCCGTGAGCTCGTTGGTTTCGGTATCGTAGACCTCCGCCGTGACGGTGACTGTGATATCACTCGTGCCGTCGGGCATTTCACCGATAAAACAGAACTCTTCCTTTGCCTTATCGAAGTCGAGGACATCCGGAATACTGTATTTGACGTCTGTGACCCTCTGATTGGTGTTTGTGGGGTCGAAGCTGGTCGCAAAGGGAATTTCGAGCGTCCTGCTTGTAGAGTAATATTCGTCGAAATCGACGGTGTACGCCTTCTTCTCGAAGAGCGGCAAGCGGTAATGGTGGAGCGTGGAGACGTACTCGATGGAGGTATCTTTCGTCGTATTGCCGAAGTCCGTAGCGGTCGCCGTAATGGTGACTTTGCCCGCCTTGGTGAAGGTGATCAGCCCGTTTTCATCCACCTTGGCGATGTCGGGATTATTGGATGTGTAGGCGATCGTGACGTCCGCATCGAGCGGGCTCTGTGTGATATTGGGGAATTGCGCCGTCTCGAGCGCCGTCTCGACGCGCTTGACGTCGGTCTTGATGCTGTCGATCGCACTGTGGCAAGTGATCGTGACGGAATCGGATACCCCCTCCCGTTCCACCGATGTGGCGGTGACGGTCACTTCGCCCGCGCCTCTTGCCTCTATGATGCCCGTTGAGGTGATGGCGAGGATATCGGGGTTTGAACTTTCCCACTTGATGCCCCTCTCCTTCGCCTCCTGCGGGTAGACCATGACAGCAAGTTGCTCCCTGTTTGCCTCGTACATATCGGTCGGGCAGGCTTCGGTGATCTCTATTTTATGCACGTGGTCGTCGGTCACGAGCACGCGGCGGCGATCCGTTTTCAGGTTATCCTCCGCGCTCATGACGTTGACGTACGTCTCGCCGTAGTACTTTGCAACGACGTTGCCGCTTTCATCCACGGTGGCGATGCTCTCATCATCGATCGTGAAGATGAGACCGCGGTTCTCCGCCTTGAGTGGCAACACGTTGACTTCAAGCAGTTCGTCGGGCGGGTTTTCCTCGTCGTCCATCACGAGCACCAATGTGTCGTCGTCGACGAATTCCACCCGATCCACATAAATATGGGTCGTGAGCGCCTTGATGGCTCCGCTCACGAGCAAGATCGCAAGCAGAATAAGTGGAAGTAAGATAATCGTAGACGTCATCAGTTTTTTCATAATGTACCTCTTCAGACCTCGATTTTACGGTATTTTTTATCTGCGGTGAACCAGAACACGATCACGTTGATCGCCGCATAGACGACCGCGATCGCCACAGCGATGAGATAGGCCATCGTAGTTCCCTTTCCCCCGCCATCCGGGAGAATGATGCTGAGCGCGCCCAAAAGCGCGGCAACAACAAGCCCGATAAGTAGCATATAGGTGATGTTGATCTCCTCCGCCTCGCCGTTCGCCTTGGGCTTTAAGTTGGGATTGGCAAGGTTGAGGTTGATGCCGTTGAACACCAGCCCCGCGGCAAGCACGGCTTGGGTCACCACGAGCACCGCCATCTCCGCGCCGTTCAAAAACTGCAAACTCGCCATCACTATGGCGCTGATCGCAAGCGCGATGATGCTCACCGCGATGTTCAAAAGCCCCTTGATGAGCAGTTGTTTCCTGTACCCGACGGGCACGAGTTTGGTGATGTAGAACTTTTTCCCCTCCACGCTCAATATCGACCCCGCGAAGGAGCAGATCATCGCCATGAACACCGCGACAACGAGCATCGACGTGCCGAAATTGAACCCAGGGCCGATCTGCGCTTCGCCCACCATCGACACGAGCCGGTTGCAGAAAAATACCATGACCGGGGTGGAGATCGCAACGCCAAGATAAAAATACGAATACGTCTTCGTCCGCAGGATCTCCTTGAACTGGTAGCGGAAAATGGCACGCGCACTGTTGTAACCATCCACCTTGGTTTGTCTGACCCGCACGCCGAAGCCGCTGTCCAGCGCCTTGTTCCGGAAACTCGTGCAGACGATGCGCGCCAGCGCCACCCCGCCCGCAATGAGGGCGGCGGACGCCCCGAGAAGTACCCCGATGCCGAGACCGAACCGCTCGAAAAAGATCATGTTGCCGAGATAGTACGCAGGATTATAATATGCGTCCATCCCCGTAAGCAGACTGTTCCATATCTCCAAAGTGCCCTTTTCCCAATTCCTGTGGATGAAGAATTGCGCGAGGGCCGTGAGGATGTAATCGTACAAAAAGAACGCCCCCACCAATACCGCGACGAACACGCCGAGCATGACGAATGTGTTGCGTTCGAGGAGCGTAACGATGTACATCACGGGGATCGCAATGAAGATGGAGAGCGCAAACGGAATGAGCGGCATGAACAGCGCACCCAGAAGGACCCCCATCATAAAGACGAAGGTGATGCATTTCATCGCAATGCCGAACATGATCATCACGGGTATGACCAGCACCGCCGAATAGATAGTGAGGTCGATGTAATTCAATATGAGATGGCAGACAAACTGTTTGAACGGGCTCAGGGGGAAGCGCGCCGTGATGAAGAGATCCGCAGGACGGTAGAGCCGCCTCATCTGCATCCCCGTCGCCGCGATCGTCAGCCCTATCATAATAATGGTAAGATAGAGCCCCGCAAGCCGCTTCGCCGAGACATCGATCTCTTCCTTGATAAACGCCGCGTTCAGTACATAGGTGAGCAGTAAAACAAGTGCAAGCGCTACGAGAACGGCAAGAAGCGCGGCAACCGCCGTCATGATGGCGCTCGCCTTGCTGTTGTTGCGGTTCAAGCCCCACTTCAATTTGAGTTGCAGACGGATAAACTCACGCATCCTGATGTACCTCGTTCAGCGCGGTATAATAGCCGTTGAGGTCGAAATCCATCTCCTGCGTGAGGTCGACGACGTTCGCCACCTCCCCCTTCTTGATGAAGACGACCTTGTCGCACGTCTTTTTGACGACTTCCAGATTGTGCGACGAGAAGAGCACAGAATGTTGGCTATCCGCATAGCCGCGGATAAATTCGCAGAGGAGCGCCATCGTCTGGTGATCGAGACCCACCATCGGCTCATCGAGAATCCAGAGTTTGGGCTTGTGCGCGAGCGCGCCCAAAATGCAGATCTTCTGCCGCATACCGTGGGAATATCCCGCGATCTGCGCATCCAGCGCGTAGGCGATCTCAAAGCGCTTGGCGAGGTCATCCGTCACAAATTTTTTCTGCTCCTTCGTCGCCCCGTAGAGGCTTCCGATATAATTGATGTATTCCCTGCCCGTCAGTTTTTCGTAGACCGAGTGATCGTCCGGGACATACCCGATGAGCCGCTTGGCATCCTCCGACTGCTTCGTGATATCGTAGCCGCCCACTTTGATCGTGCCCTCCGTAAAGGGCAGCACGCCGATGACGCTCTTGATGATCGTGGATTTGCCCGCACCGTTGCTGCCGACAAGCCCCACGACCTCCCCCGCCGACACCGAAAAATTGACGTGCCGCGCAGAATAGCGATCGTTGTTCCTGTATTTTTTTGAAAAATCTTTGACTTCAAGCATATACGTATTCTCCGTCTTCGGAGCCGCGGCCGCCTTTGTCGATTTGGCTGTTCCCGCCGCTTTTTTTGACTCTCCCACAGTAATTTGCCTCCTATTTGTTTTTCTTATGACTCCCGCAAAACGCGCACGATGGCGTCCGGTGCGTAGCTTTAGCTACGCGATCCGCGCAAATTCGCGACATTTCAACGGGTTTTTTCACAGCATACCAATTCCAATATACCACCCCACCCCCCCCCGTTGTCAAATTTTTTCAGTCATGAAAATATATGACAAACTTGAATTTTGGCGAATTTTTGCGGATTTTGGCGAAAACTTTTTCCACAAAACACCGCGTTTTGCCCCACTTTTGCATAAAAAATCGCGTTTTTCGGCGCAAAACGGCGAAAAAACGCGTTCGAAAAAATTGTTGAAAAAAATTTACAAAAAACCGCCGCACCTTTGCCCCCCGCGTCATTCTGCCCCGCCCGCACTCTTCCCGCCCTCATACCGAGTTGCCGCCCGCGCCTCTTCCTTCCCTCTACTCCTCATACACTCGTTGCCCCCTCCTCGGGAGGGGGATAAAGGGGGTGGGGCTTCCCTCATACCGAGGCTTCGCAGAAGCCGAGTGTATCTTTTGTTTTTCTCGCCCCGTCTATCTTATTATCCCCTCCCCGCGCTGCCGCGCCTTGCCTTCGCGTCATTCTGAGCCGCCGCCCGCCCCTGTCCCACACATGGGACAGGGGCGGGCGGCGAGCGAAGAATCCCGAACAACGAAGTCCGCCCCCTCATTTTCTCACCCCGTCCCACGCGCCCTCTTCCTTCCCTCATACCGAGGCTTCGCAGAAGCCGAGTGTATCTTATCCCCCTCCCCGCGGCAGAGCCGCGGGGAGGGGGACGCAGGGGGAGGGGGACTCTTGCCCACCCCTAGAGGGGTGGGTGTCTGCCGCAGGCAGACGGAAGGGGTGTCATTCCGTCCCGCTGCGCCACGCACGAGCATATCCTACCCCCCTCCTCGCGCCGCCTTCGCGTCATTCTGAGCCACCGCCCGTCCCTGTCCCACACATGGGACAGGGACGGGCGGCGCGCGAAGAATCCCGAACAACGAAGTCCGCCCCCTCATTTTCTCACCCCGTCCCGCGCGCCCTCTTCCTTCCCTCATACCGAGGCTTCGCAGAAGCCGAGTGTATCTTTTGTTTTTCTCCCCCCGCCCATCTTATTGTCCCCCTCCCCGCGCGCTGCCCTCGCCTCCGCGCCTTGCCTTCGCGTCATTCTGAGCCGCCGTCTGCCCCTGTCCCACACATGGGACAGGGGCAGACGGCGCGCGAAGAATCCCGAACAACTAAGTCCGCCCCCTCATTTCTCACCCCCCCTGCGCCCTCTTCCTTCCCTCATACCGAGTTCCCGCCCGTCCGCAACTGCGGACGGGCGGCAAGCGCCCCGCCGCACCATTTTCGACCAAAGGCGGCACACCCCGCGCCTTGCCTTCGCGTCATTCTGAGCCGCCGCCCGTCCCTGTCCCACACATGGGACAGGGACGGGCGGCGCGCGAAGAATCCCGAACAACGAAGTCCGCCCCCTCATTTTCTCGCGCCCCGCGCCCTCTTCTTTCCTCATACCGAGTTCCCGCCGCCGCGCTCTGCGCGGCGGGCGGCAAGCGCCCCGCGCGCACTATTGCCGACTAAGCGCGGCACAAGGAGCGTAGCGACGAAGTAGTGTATCTTATGCTTTTCTCCCCCCCCCGCCCATCTTATTATCCCCCCCCCGCTCGTCGGCGTGGGGCGAGTGTATCTTTCCAAAAAAAATAAAAATTTTTTGGCATACATAAAACATTGAGCGAAAATTTTATGGTACGATATCTATGTAGAGAAGAGAATACACCACAAAAAAGAGCGGCGCGTGAGCAAAAAAGACCTCCGCTGCGGCAAGCGCGGCAGCCGCAAGGGCGGCGGCAGCGCGCGCCGCAGCGGAGGTCTTTATAGGGGAAATTTTATAAAATTCCCCCTCATTTTATTGAAAAAGGTTCGCGCTGCTGAAATAAATTCGCAGAGCCTTTACTTTTTCCGATAAATGCAGGCGGAGTACGGGCGGAGGTAGATGTCGTTCAAATTGCGCACCTCGCCCGTCAGAAGGTCGACGCCCTCTGCTTCCTCCACGCGGACGGTGGGGTCGGTCTCCGTGATGTTGACGGCGACGATGATCTTTTCGCCCCCGAATTCCCGCACGAAAGCGAACCAGCCGTTTTGAACGACCGCCTTTTGATAGTCCCCGTAGGCGAGCGCGCGGTTCTCTCTCCGTATCTTGGCAAGGCGCGCGATGTGTGCGGAAAGTTCGGGGTTGGCGGTCTTGTCGATCTCGTCGATGCACGGGCGGAGGTCGTAGTCCAAATTCCCCTTTTTGCCCTCGATACCGAACTCCGAACCGTAATAGACGCAGGGAATACCGGGCATCGTAAAGAGCAAAGTATAGAGATTTTTGAGGTTTTTTTGCTCCTTTAAGGCGGTGGCGGCGCGCTCGACATCGTGATTGTCGACGAAGTTGAAAAGGCGCTTTCCGCGGAAGAGACACCACGGAAAGTTGCCGAAGAGGCGGGTCATGGAATATTCGATCTCGAAGAGGTTGCGGCTGTTGAACGCCGAGAGCATACTGCGGAAACCCTCGTAGTTGGTGGCGGAGTCGAGCCGCGCGGGGGTGACGTTTTTTTCGAAATTGTTGAGGCGGATGACTTCGCCCACGAGGAAAAATTCGGGCTTTTGTTCATTCACCGTGCGGCGCAAAAGTTCCAAAAACCACGGCGGGAGAAGATAACTCACGTCGAGGCGGAGGCCGTCGATCTCAAACTCCCGTATCCAAAACCGCACGGCGTTCATGAGATATTGTTGAAGTTCGGCGTTTTCGAGGTTCAACTTGACGAGTTCGGGGTGTCCCTCCCAATCGGCGTAGGAAAATCCGTCGTCGTAGCGGGAATTGCCGCTAAAATTTATGTGAAAAAAGAAGCGTTCGGGCGCATTTTCGCGATTTTTTTGCACGTTTTTGAAGGGCGGGAAGTCGCGGCCGACGTGATTGAACACGCCGTCCAAAACGACGCGGATCCCCGCCGCGTGGAAGGCTTGCACGAGCGATTTGAACTCCGCGTTGGTGCCGAGGCGCCTGTCCACCGTGAAAAAATCCACCGTGTCGTAGCCGTGGCGCACGCTCTCGAAGAGCGGATTGAAGAGGACGGCCGTCACGCCCATCTGTTTGAGGCGGGGAATTTCCGCCTCGATTCTATGAAAGCGGTGGCGGATCTCGCCGAAGTCGTTATAGCGCTCCGCGCCGCAGAACCCCAAGGGGTAAATTTGATAAAAAACCGCCTCGTCAAACCACATCGCCGTTCTCCCCGTGCTCCGAATTTTTCGCCGCCGACGTCTTCAAAATTGCGCCCAAAATTTCGCAGGCGTTTTTCTGCAGCTCGCCGCGGGTCAAGTGCCCCTTTTTGTTCAACTTTTTGAGAAGCCCGCCGTGCTGGTACTTTTTGCCGAGGTAGCCGCCGCCCGGCATCAGCACGTTGACGCCCGCATGGACGCGCGCCGCGTTGTTTTTGCGCTTTCCCGCCTGCGGGCAAGTGCCCTTCTGCATCCACCAATCGGTGATAACGCACCCTTCGAAGCCCCACTCGCCGCGCAAAATTCCGCGCACGAGGGCGGAATTGTAGTGCGCGTAGACGCCGTTTATCTTGTTATAACTCGTCATGAGGAAGTGCGGCTCTGCCTCCTTGACGCAAATTTCAAAGCCGCGCAGGTAAATTTCGCGGAGCGCCCTTTCGGAGAGGCGGCTATCGTTGTGGCTGCGGTTGAATTCCTGATTGTTGCAGGCGAAGTGCTTGGGGCACGCCGAGACGCCCGCGCTCTGCACGCCGCGCACCGCCCCCGCCGCGATCTTGCCCGTGAGCAAGGGGTCTTCGGAATAATATTCGAAGTTGCGGCCGCACAGCGGGTCGCGGTGAATGTTCATGGCGGGCGCGAGGAGGACATCGGAGCCGCGCGCCTTCATTTCCTCCCCCACGCCGCGGTAGACCTCCTCCACGAGGGCGGGGTCGAAGGTGCAGGCGAGGAGGGTCGCGATGGGCAAAAGCGACGACGAGGTTTTCAGGCGGATGCCCGACGGCCCATCCGTCATGGTGACGGGCGGGACGCCGCGGGCGCGAAGTTCCTCCGTGACGCCGCCCATGACGCCCGCGTTGCCGCGCGCGCCCAGGGGGCTATCCATTTTGAGCGCGCCGAAGGCGAGGGCTTCGAGGTCTTTATCGGAGAGCGACGAGACGAACGCCGCGAGCGTCGCCCTGCCCGCCGAAACCTCGGAAAACCGACAATGTGTTGCATTTTTTTCAAGTTCGGGCGGAAGTTCGACCGCGTAGGAGAGCGGCGGCGCGGGTTCTACGGCGCGGGCTTGAAGTTCAAATGAGGCGATCGAATTTGCGCTCCGCACGTCCGTGCCCGCGTAGAGGCGGTACGTTCCGCCGACTACAACAAATGCGCCCTGCGCTTCGTCATAGACGGAGAAGGCGCGCCCGTCGAGCACGATCTCCCCCTCCTCTTCCTCGCCCGGGGCGAGTTCCTTGGTCTTGTAAAACCCGACGAGTTCGCGGGCGGGAGAGTTTTCGGCGGGCTTTTCCGCATAGATCTGCACGACCTCGCGCCCCGCAAATTTGCCCGTGTTTTTGACGCAAAATTTTACCGCGCCGCCATCGTAGCGCGCGGAGAGCGCAAAGGTCGTATAGGACAGCCCGAAGCCGAAGGGAAAGAGCACGTCGGCTTTCGCGCGCGTTTCAAAGTGGCGGTAGCCGACAAAAATATCCTCCGCGTAGTCGTTATACGCCGCGTTGCCGAAATTTTTTGCCGAGGGATAGGCGGAATAGGCGCGGGCGACGGTATCGGCGAGTTTGCCGCAAGGGCTGAACTTGCCGAGCAGGAGGTCGGCGCAGGCGTTGCCCGCCTCCATACCGCCCTGCCATAGAAGAAGCGCGGCGGAGATATTGTATTCCTCCAAAAAGGAGAGATCGATGACGCTCCCCACGTTGAGCAGCACGGCGACGCGCGGAAACGCCGCTCCGACGCGGGAGAGCATGGCCTTCTCCTCCGCCGTGAGGTAGAAACTGCCCGCTTCGAGTTCGTTTTCGCGATCCTCGCCCGCAGCCCTGCCGAGGACGACGACGGCGGTATCCGTCTCCGCGCGGGCGGAGGCGACGAGTTCCTCGGAGAGCGGCATTTCGGGGAAGAAGCGCGGCCAATCCCCCCATGCGCCGTGGGAGACGGGGTTTTGTGCGGCGTAGGCGACGTAGGCATTTTTGAGCGGCTCGACGAGGTCGGCGCCGCCCTCTTCCAGCCCTTGAAGGAGACTGACGCGGTAGGGCTTGATGACGTCGCCGCCCGAGCCGTAGCCCGTGTAAAAGGTATCCGTCTGCACCCGCCCGAAGAGGGCGAATTTGCCGAAAATCGGCAATATATTGTCATTTTTCAGGAGCACCGCCCCCTCCCGCGCCGCGCGGCGCAGAAGAGCGGACATCGCGGGCGAGGTGGTGTTCTCCCCATCCAAAGAGAGATTTTCGCCCTGCTTCAAGGCGCTCCCCGAGAGGGAAAAATAGATCTTCGCCGCAAAATTTTTTGCCCTTTGCTTGAATGTGACCCAGCCCACTTTGCACCTCCGAAAATTATTATAGCATGGGGACGGAAACCTGTCAATGCGCGCTTGCAATTTTCCGCGCGCAGGTGTATAATACGGGGGAAAATACCAAAAGGAAGCAAGAAAATGAACGGATTAAAGGATTTTCTTTCCACCTCCTACACCGCCTACCAAGCGGCGCAGAACGCCGTGGAATTTTTGAAGGCGCATGGGTTTTCCGCCCTCGAGGAGGGCGAGAAGTGGAACTTAAAAGATGGCGCGGGGTATTACGTTCTCCGCGGCGGGAACAGCCTTATCGCCTTCCGCTACGGCGCGGGCAATGCCAAAATTATTGCCTCGCACACCGATTCCCCCTGCCTCAAATGCAAGGAGAACGCCGCCCTCTCCGATAAAATTTATACCCGCCTCAACACCGAACCCTACGGCGGCGGGCTGTGGTATACCTTTTTCGACCGCCCCTTAAAGCTTGCGGGGCGCATCGTGCGGGAGAAGGCCGGCGCGCTTGTTTCGGAAAATTATGCGAGCGATTTTTGCTGCGTGCTCCCCTCCCTCGCCATCCATATGCAGCGCGACGCCAATGAAAAATTTGCGCCCAACTTGCAGACCGAACTCCCCCTGCTTGCCCTCGGGGAGGCCGATCTTTCGCAAAAACTGCAAAACGCTGTGAGTTATGACCTGTTTTTGACCCCCGCGGAGACGCCCTTTGAGAGCGGCGCGGAGGGCGAATTTTTGTCCTCGCCCCGCCTCGACGACCTCGTGGGCGTGTATGCCTCCCTCCGCGCGATCGTGGGCGAGACGCGCGGGCTGTGCCTTGCGGCCTGCCTTTGCAGCGAGGAGATCGGCAGCCGCACCTACGGGGGCGCGGGAAGCGGATTTCTGCGCGCCGTCCTCCGCCGAATTGCCGCCGCGCAGGGCAAAAACGAGGAGGAATTCCTCGCCTTCCTCGCCTCCTCCTTTGTGCTCTCCCTCGACAACGCCCATGCCCTCCACCCCAGCCACCCCGAAAAGTGCGACCCCACAAGCCGCGCCGTTTTGGGCGGGGGCGTCGTAGTGAAGAGCCACGCGGGCGGCGCGTACACGACGGACGGGCTTACTTCCGCCGTCGTCAAGACGATTTTTGCGCGCGCGGGCGTGAAAGTGCAGACCTTCTGCAACCGTTCGGATATGCCGAGCGGCTCGACGCTGGGGGCGATTTCCCTGACGCAGGCGAGCATCCCCTCCGCCGACATCGGCATTGCCCAGCTTGCCATGCACTCCGCCGTGGAGACGATGGCGAAGAGCGACTATTTTGAACTTGAAAAGGCGCTTTTGGCCTATTTTGGCGGCGAAATTGCCCTCAAGGAGGGCGAAGCGGTGATTGGATAATTTGAGGGAAGATACACTCGTGCGCGCCCCGCGGCTCTGCCGCGGGGCGCGCACTCGGTATGAGGGAAACCTCCCCCTGTGTCCCCCTCCCGGGGTGGGCAAGAAGGAGAAAACTCCCGAGGAGGGGGCTTGGACGGACTGCGTTGTTCGCGATGTTTCGGCTTCGCCTCAACATGACGCGGTTACTCCGCGGGGGCGGCTACCTCAGTATGAGGAATAAGGTAGAGATGTCTCGACTACGCTCGACATGACATGATCGCGGCGCGGGCGAGAGGAGGATACCCTCCCCACCACCGCCTATGGCGGAGCCGTCTCGGGCGGGTGGAAACCCGCCCTACTGCGCGGCTGTGCCGCTACTTCGCCTACGGCTCGTGCCACGCTTAGTCGGCAATAGTGCGCGTGGGGTGTGCCGCCCTTGGTCAAAAATGGTGCGGGCGGGACGGTCACCGTTCGCGCCTACCGATGCGCGAACTCTCCGCAGAACGCCTCGCACAGCCCACCGGGCTGGTGCTCATGGTGCGTTCTGCGACCTCCAAAGGAGGGTAGGCCTTGCACGGGGGCATTCTCTATAGGCGGCTGCCGCAGGGTTCGGTGAGCACGAGCGGGTCGAGCACCTTGTCCAGCGTTTCGGCGTCCATGAGACCCTCGCGGAGGACGATCTCGCGGATCGGCTCTCCCGTTTTCAGCGATTCCTTAGCGATCTCCGCCGCCTTCAGATACCCGATGTAGGGGTTGAGGGCGGTGACGATGCCCACGCTTCTGTTCACCCACTCGGCGCAGCGCTCGCGGCTCGCCTCGATGCCCGAAATGCAGTTGTCCGTCAGCGTTTTGACTGCGCCCGTGAGCGAGCGGAGCGATTCGAAAATTTGATAGAAAATGACCGGCTCGAAGGCGTTGAGTTCGAGCTGCCCCGCCTCCGCCGCCATCGTCACCGTGACATCGTGCCCGATGACGAGGAAACACACTTGGTTGACGACCTCGGGAATGACGGGGTTGATCTTCCCCGGCATGATGGAAGAACCGTTTTGCTTGGCGGGCAGGATGATTTCGCCCAGCCCCGTGCGAGGCCCGCTCGACATCAGCCGCAGGTCGTTGCACATCTTGGAGAGGTTGACGGCGAGCGCTTTGAGCGTGCCCGAAACGGCGGCGAAGCCATCCACATTCTGCGTGCCGTCGAAGAGGTCGTCGGCGCGCTTCAAATTCTCCCCCGAGAGGAGGGAAAGTTCCTCGGTGATGTGGGCGAAGTACGCCTCCCGCGCGTTGATGGCCGTCCCGATGGCGGTCGCACCCATGTTGATGGTGCGCATCTCCTCAAGCGAGGATGAAATGCGCGCCTCCGAGCGCTTGATGGCCGTAGCAAAGGCGTGGAATGCCTGCCCGAGGCGCATGGGTACGGCGTCCTGCAACTGCGTTCTGCCCATCTTCAGGATGCCGTTGAACTCCTTTGCCTTTTTCATGAGCGCGCCGTGGAGACGTTTGAGTTCGGCAAGAAGGTCGGCGGCGAGCGACAGAACGGTGAGTTTGCCCGCCGTGGGGATGACGTCGTTGGTGGATTGCTCCATATTCACGTCGTCGTTGGGGCTGATGACGGAATAATCCCCCTTCTGCCCGCCGAGACGCTCGATGGCGATGTTGGCGATGACTTCGTTCACGTTCATGTTGGCCGACGTGCCCGCGCCGCCCTGCACCGCATCAACGATGAAGTCCTTTTTGTGCTTGTTGTGCAAAATTTCATCGCACGCCGCGATGATGGCATCCGCCTTCTTTTCCGCCAATAGCCCATACGACTTGTTGACGACGGCCGCCGCCTTTTTGATGAGAACGACGTTCCGCATGAAGGCAAAATTGACCTTTGTACCCGTGATCTCGAAATTTTCCTTGGCGCGGAGCGTCTGGATGCCGTAATAGGCGTCGCTGTTTACGGGAAGTTCGCCGACCGAATCGCTCTCTGTTCTGAATTGTTTTTCCATGTCTTTCTCCGTTGGCGGATAAATGGACGCGCCGTGGGGCACGCGCCGCGTTTCCCATCAATTTTTGTTTATATGCTTTTTTGTGAATATATTATACCCCCGCTTGCACGAAAATGCAAGTGCCTCCCCGCAAATTCTTTTGCAAAAACGGGACAAACCGAAATTGCGCCTATCCACAATTTGACCAGACGACCGCGGGCGGTGCAAAAGCACCGCCCGTGAGGGCTCCCGAAAAAGATTTGCGTAGCAAAGATTTTTGGGGAAGAAGGAGCGGCAAGCGGCAAAAGGAAAGTGCCTGCCAAAAGGCGGGCACTTCAAAACGCCGCTTTGCCGCGACGCGGTGGTGGGGACAACAGGACTCGAACCTGTGACCTCATGCATGTGAAGCATGCGCTCTAACCAGCTGAGCTATGCCCCCAAACGTTACGTTCATCATTTTATCTCGTTCCCGCATATTTGTCAACCGATTTCATGCGGCATGGAAAGATTTTCTCTGCAAAAAATTATCATTTTTCACAACAATTTTTTCCCGCCCCCTTGAATTGAGAAATAACTTATGCTACAATACAGATACTATTCGCAAAAGGTGAGCACTGTGATTTACCGTAAAAAACTTTCGGCAGAGGACACCCTACTATTGCTTATGGATGAGATCACGACGGCGCTTGAAGAACTGCAAGAGGAGCAGGACGAAGCCGGCGGGCCAAAGGATAAGTATGTGGACGGCGCGAAGAACGCGTATGTCACCTGCCTCGAATATCTGAAATATTGGGAAAAGGCGGAAGAAAACGGGTTGGATTTTGATATCGAAGAGACATTCCCCGTTTGAATATGCCGTATTTGCCCGAAAAATTTTGCGAAACGGCGCGGAAATAGCTTGCTTTTTTTCGCGGTTGCGCGTATAATCAGCAGAGGACGGCGGGAAGCGCTCGGCTTTTGCCGCCGCGGAAGTATATATGGGGATATAGCTCAGTTGGTAGAGCGCTGCGTTCGCAACGCAGAGGTCACGTGTTCGAGTCACGCTATCTCCACCATAGGAAACAAGGGCGCGAAACCCTTGTTTCGATATTCGGGGTCATAGCTCAGATGGTAGAGCGCTTGAATGGCATTCAAGAGGTCAGGGGTTCGACTCCCCTTGGCTCCACCACGAAAAAGGGCAGAGCGTTTGCGCTCTGCCCTTTTTCGTGGTGCGGTTACGAATATCCAAGGGGTGGCGAGGGGGTGGGCGGATAAAACCGCGCTTTCCGTTAAAATATTTGACAAAATTTTGTGCGGAGCGGGGTTTTTCTCCTTCAAAAGGTTTGAAAAATTGTTCGGGGATTGATATAATAGTGATAAGATACGGTCGGAGACAAGATTATGAGTTATCTCACGTTAAGCGGCGTAAGCAAACACTATAAAACGGGCGACGTTGTGGTGGAAGCCCTTTCTGACGCATCGTTTTCCCTCGAAAACGGCGAGTTTGCCGTCGTTTTGGGGCAGAGCGGCGCGGGGAAAACTACCCTGTTGAACCTGCTCGGCGGCATGGACAGCGCCACCGCGGGCGAGATCGTGCTCGACGGAAAGAACGTGACCGCCCTCGACCGCAGAGGCCTTACCGAATACCGCAGAAACGACGTGGGGTTCGTCTTTCAATTCTACAACCTCATGCCCAACCTTACCGCGCTCGAAAACGTGGAGATCGCCACCGAGATCTGCAAAAACGCCCTCGACCCCAAGACCATTTTGGAGGAAGTGGGGCTGGGCGAGCGGCTCGGCAACTTCCCCGCCCAACTTTCGGGCGGAGAGCAGCAGCGCGTCTCCATTGCCCGCGCCATGGCCAAGAACCCCAAGCTCCTCCTCTGCGACGAGCCGACGGGCGCGCTCGACTACGAGACGGGCAAGCACATTCTTAAACTTTTGTACGACGTCTCCAAGGAGCAGAAAAAGCCCGTCATCATCGTGACGCACAACGCCGCCCTCGCCGCCATGGCCGATAAGGTCATCCACATCCGCAGCGGGCGCATCGAAAAGATAGAGATCAACGAGCACCCCGTGCCCGTCGAGGAGATCGAGTGGTGAAAACGTACCTCAAAACATTCGCGAGAATGTTCAAAAAGCATATCACGCGCCTCGTCTCCATCTTCTTGATGGTGCTCGTCAGCGTGGGCTTTTCCGCAGGCATCGGCATGGGAAAGGACGCTCTCTTTTACTCCCTCTCCGACTACTACAAATCGCAGAACGTGAGCGACTTTATCGTGCGCGGGTCGGAGGCGATCACGGACGAACAATTGTCTGCGCTTCAGGAGCGCTACGGGAGCGAGAACGTTGTGCGCGGCGGCATCCTCGAAATCAAGGGCGGGGAAATAGAGATCGAAATGGCAACGCCGTTTGGCGGGTCGATCAATGCCACCCTTACGCTTGCGGGCGAGGGCATCGGCGAGGGCGTGACGCGCATCTACATCAAGGACGCGAAGGACAGGGATAAGCAGAACGCCTCCACGGAAAAGGAGGCCACCATGTCCGAGGGTGACCCCTCACAAAACGAGTTTTATATCGCCGCCGAACGGCCTTCGCGCGACATTGCGGGCGTGCCGCTCGGAGAGACAGTGACGGTGACCGCCATGATGGGGTCGATGCAGCTGTTTGAATACAAATTCACCGTGACGGAGCACGTTGTGGGCGCGCTGCACTTTGCGCAGTACGACGACCCGAGTATGCAAAAGAAAGAGGGAGGCGGCGAGGACGACTACGAACTGCTGGAAAACATCCTCTACGTCTACACGGACGCCGACCATGCCCTGCTCTTCCCCATGAACGAGGCGTATATCTCCGTGCCCGCCCTCAAGGAACATACGCTGTTCGACACGAGCTATAAGAGCGCGCTTGAAACCGAACAGGCGGCCATCGAGGAAATTTTCAAGGACGGAATTACCGCCGAAAGTTGCGCCGTTCTGACGCTGCACGAGAACTTTGCCTACCGTTCCTTTGAGGAGTACGAGGACAAACTCGAGGGCATCGGCTACGTCATCATGGTGGTGTTCCTGCTCGTCACCCTGCTTGTGGTGCTCTCCACCATGACGCGGCTTTTGGACGAGGAGCGCGGGCAGATCGCCTGCCTGCAAACGCTGGGCTATTCCCCCATGCGCATCGTCTCCAAATATCTGCTCTTTGCACTCGTCGGAACGATCATCGGCGGAGGCGGCGCGTTTGCCGCGAGCTGGGGGCTTGCGTACATCATCTACATCAACTTTACCTGGGTGTACGAGATGCCGCCCTTCTCCCACCACATCGCGCCCCTCTTTTTCTTCATCGTGACGGCGATCATCCTGCTCGCGACGCTCGCCGCCACCCTCATTGCGGGGCTTCGCATGACGCACAGAACCCCTGCCGCCCTGCTTCGCCCCAAGTCCCCCCGCCCCGGGCACAAGGTGATCTTGGAAAAGATCCCCGCGCTGTGGAACCGCGTCTCCTTCAAATACAAGTCGACGCTGCGAAACGTACTGCGCTATAAGATGCGCTTTATCATGACGATCGTCGCGGTCATGGCGTCCACCGGGCTTGTGCTTGCCGGGCTTGCCGTGCTCGACGCCTGCCTCTTCACCGACGTGGGCACAAACGCCATGATCGGCGTCGCCGTCATCGTGCTCGTGTTCGCCGCCCTTCTGAACGCCGTCGTCATCTATACCCTCACCAACATCAACATCAGCGAACGGGAGCGAGAACTCGCCACCCTCATGGTGCTCGGCTATCAGGACAACGAGGTGACGGGCTACATCTACCGCGAGGTCTACATTACAAGCAGCATCGGCATTGCGCTGGGGCTTCCCTTCGGGGCGCTCCTCTGCTTCTTTGTCTTTAAGGTGATGAACGACTTTGCGACGCTCTCCTCCATCAATTGGTTCGTGTGGCTCTTGGCGCCCATCGTCTCGCTGCTGTTCACGGCTCTTGTGACGCTCATTCTGCGCAGGAAGATCACGGGCATCAAGATGAACGATTCCTTGAAGGCCGTGGAATGATCAGACCCATCGCGCCGCCCCGCCCGTCGCGCCGTCCCGCAGTGTGAAGGGCGGCGTTTTTTTGTCGAAAAAAGTTGTTTTGCGCCGCCGAAACGTTGACTTTTGCGGGGGAAAGTGCTACGATAGGCGAGGCTCGAAAACGGGCATACGCTATGGTCAATATCATCGTATTCGCAGTGACGTGCGCCGCCATGATCCTCTGCGTTCTCTTCTTCCCCAAACTGACGGTCGGGAAACTCCACATCGCCACCTATTGGATGGTCGCCCTGCTCGGCGCGGCGGTTCTGCTCGCCTGCGGGCAGACGGACGTCGTGGCGCTGGGGAGATCGCTCATCGCGGATACCGCCGTCAATCCGCTCAAAATTCTTGTGCTCTTCCTCTCCATGACCATCCTCTCCGTGTTCCTCGATGAACTCGGATTTTTTCGTTTCCTCGCCTCCGTCATTCTCCGCCACTCGCACGGCGGACAAAAGCGGCTGTTCTTTTCGCTCTATTTCACCGTGTCTATCCTCACGGTGTTCACCTCCAACGACGTCATCGTGCTCTCCTTTACCCCTTTTATCTGCTACTTTGGAAAGAACGCCAAAATCGACCCCATGCCCTATCTCGCCGCCGAATTTGTGGGCGCGAACACATGGAGCATGGCGCTGCTCATCGGCAACCCTACCAACATCTATCTTGCGACCGCGTACGGCGTGGATTTTATCTCCTACCTCGGCGTGAGCATCCTCCCCACGGTCGCGGCGGGCGGCGTTTCCCTGCTCGCGCTGTGGCTGCTCTTCCGGAAGCGGCTGAAAGCCCCCATCCTGGGGCGGGCGAAGCGCGAGATCGTGGGCGATAAACTCTGCCTCGGCGTGGGGGTCTTTCACCTGGCCGTGTGCACCGTGCTGCTTGCCATCGGCTCGTATATCGGCATCGAGATGTGGATCGTAGCGCTGTGTTCGGCGGGGAGTTTGTTCCTCTTCACCCTCGTCATTTCGGCGTTTCGGCGGCAAAAACCGCGCGTTTTGGGCGGATGCCTGCGGCGCGCGCCGTGGCAACTTGTACCCTTCCTCCTCTCTATGTTCGTGATGACGGAGGCGCTCAATATGCAGGGCACGACGGCCGAAATCGGCAACTTTTTGGGCATGGATCTTGCCGTTTTGAAGTACGGCGCGCTCTCATTTGTCGCCTCCAACCTCATCAACAATATCCCGATGAGCGTGTTTTTCTCCTCGATGATCGGCGCGGCGGGCGCGGGCGAAGGCGCGATGTATGCGACCGTCGTCGGCTCCAACCTCGGGGCGTTTTTCACCCCCATCGGCGCACTTGCGGGGCTGATGTTCAGTTCCATTCTGGCCGAACACGAGATAAAATTCGGCTATCTCGACTTTCTGCGGCTGGGCGTCACCGTCGCGCTGCCCGCGCTTGCGGCGGCCTTGGGTACGCTGTGGGGCGTGCTTCTCATATAAAAAGACGGTTGCTTTCACGGGCGGCGCCAAATCCGCCGCGCAAAATTTTTGAATTTCCCGCGATTATCGCTTGACTTCGCCCGCAAATTTTACTATACTGTAAAAGGCTTCGCGGGAAACGCACGGTGTCGCTTACGGTCGGCATAATATGCTGGTGTAGCTCAGCAGGTAGAGCGCGTCCTTGGTAAGGACGAGGTCGGCGGTCCGAGTCCGCTCATCAGCTCCAGAAGAACTCCCTCGCGGGGGTTCTTTCTTTTCTCCGATCTGCGGGCGCAAAATGCGCGCGGAGATCAAAGAATACGGAAGGTTGGCGGAGCGGTCGAACGCGGCGGTCTTGAAAACCGTTGATGGGCAACCATCCGGGGGTTCAAATCCCTCACCTTCCGCCAA
>CANQMX010000015.1 GCA_947625095.1 uncultured Clostridia bacterium
AAAAGTTGGCACATACCCCGCATGGCGCAAAAAATTCGGTGGTACAATACATATGAGAGGAAGAGAGTGAACGCGGGAAGGGCGCGCGGAAAGAAAAAAAGCCCTCTGCCGTGCGGAGCGCGGCTGCCGCAAGAGCGGCGGCAGCGCGACGCACGGCGGAGGGCTTTCGATAAAATTTCTTTTCAAAATTCAGGGGGAAATTTTTTGAAAAAAAGCGGACAAAAAATTCAATTTTGGTATTGAAACCGGCGGCAAAATATAGTATAATACAATCGGTGTACAAGGGTACGCAAAAAGGTGCGCCGCAAGGGGAAAACGGTCGGCGGAAAGGAGCGGTCATGCAGAAGACGACGAAGGAAGAGCAGGAAAATTTCACCGATTTTCCGCTTCACCTCTTTCACCACGGAAAGAACGACAGAATTTACGAAACGTACGGCGCGCACCCCGAAGAGCGCGACGGCGAAAAGGGCTATATGTTCCGCGTGTGGGCGCCGCACGCAAAGTGCGTCTCGGTCGTCGGCGATTTCAACGGCTGGAACGATGGCGCGAATCAAATGGAGCGCATGGTGGACGGGGAGAGTTTCGAACTCTTCATTCCGGGGCTTCGCGAATACGACATCTACAAATATTGCGTCACGGCGCAGGACGGCAGAAAATTGATGAAGGCCGACCCCGTCGGCTTCCACACCGAGACGCCGCCCGCGACGGCCTCCAAACTCTACGACCTCGAAGGCTACGAGTGGGGGGACGGGGCGTACCTCGAGGAACTCGGCAAGCACAGCCCGTTCCCTTCGCCCATCAACATTTACGAGGTCAACCTTCTCTCGTGGAAGCGGCACGCGGACGGAAACTTTTTGTCCTACCGCGACCTTGCAAAGGAGCTCGTTCCCTACGTCAAGGAGATGGGCTACACCCACGTTGAATTCATGCCCGTAACGGAATATCCCTACGAGGGTTCGTGGGGGTATCAGGTGACGGGCTATTTTGCGGTCACCTCCCGCCTCGGCACGCCCAAAGATTTTATGTATCTTGTGGATGAATTCCACAAAGCGGGCGTCGGCGTCATCGTCGATTGGGTGCCCGCGCACTTCCCCAAGGACGCGCACGGGCTGTACGAATTCGACGGCCAGCCGCTCTACGAGAGCAGCCAGTGGGACAGGATGGAGCACAAGAGCTGGGGGACGCGCCGCTTCGATTACGGGCGCGCCGAAGTGCTCTCCTTCCTCATTTCGAGCGCCTGCCTCTTCTTCGATAAATTTCATGTGGACGGGCTTCGGGTGGACGCCGTCGCCTCCATGCTCTACCTCGATTACGATAAGCGGGCGGGCGAATGGGTGCCCAACATCTACGGCGAGAACAAGAACCTCGAAGCCATCGCGTTTTTGCGCAGACTGAACGAGGCGGTGTTCCTGCGCTTCCCGTACGCCCTCATGGTGGCGGAGGAGAGCACGGCGTGGGGACTTGTCACAAAGCCCGGCTCGGTGGGCGGGCTTGGCTTCAACTTCAAGTGGAACATGGGCTGGATGAACGATGTGCTCTCCTACCTCACCCTCGACCCGTTTTTCCGCATGGGAAGCCACAACAAACTCACCTTCGCCATGATGTACGCCTTCTCGGAAAATTACGTCTTGCCCATTTCGCACGACGAGGTGGTGTACGGGAAGGGGTCGCTTATCAACAAAATGCCGGGCGAATATGCGGATAAATTCGCGGGCGTGCGCGCCTTCCTCGCCTACCAAATGGCGCACCCCGGGAAAAAACTCAACTTCATGGGGTATGAGTTCGGGCAGTTCAAGGAGTGGGACTACCGCGAAGGGCTGGAATTTTTCCTGCGGGACACCTACGAATTGCACGGCAAACTTTCGGTCTACGTGAAGGCGCTCAACGAGTTCTACAAATCGACGCCCGCGCTCTATGAGATCGAGGATAGCTGGGCGGGCTTCGAGTGGCTCGCCGCCGACGACGCGGACAGAAACATCGTCTCCTTCATCCGCCGCGACAGGGCGGGGAACGAGGTCATCGCTCTCGTGAGTTTTTCGGGCACGGACGCGGAGGACTACCTCTTGGGCGTTGACAGGCGCGGGCAGTACAAAATCGTGTTCTGCACCGACGATAAAAAATTCGGCGGAGAGGGGAAACTGACAAAAAAGACAATTTCCGCCGTCAAGCGGCCGAGCCACGGGAAGCCGTACTCGCTGCCCATTGCCGTGCCGAAATTTTCGGCACTCTACCTTGTGCGGCGGCCGGACGCCGAAAAACCGGCAAAGACAAAATAAATTCGACCTTTTAGTTACGGGGGGTAACTTGATATGTTGAGAAAGAAAGAATGTGTTGCAATGCTCTTGGCGGGCGGTCAAGGCTCACGGCTCTACGCCCTCACCAACAACATTGCAAAACCCGCAGTCGCCTTCGGCGCGAAATATCGCATCATCGATTTTCCGCTCTCCAACTGCATCAACTCGGGCATCGATACGGTGGGCGTGCTCACGCAGTACGAACCGCTTGAACTCAACGAGTACATCGGCAACGGCCAGCCGTGGGATCTCGACCGCGCGTTCGGCGGCGTGCACATTCTGTCGCCCTATCAGGCGAAGAAAAAATCGTCGTGGTACGAGGGCACGGCAAACGCCATCTACCAAAATATGTCCTTCATGAAGCGGTACAGCCCCGACTATGTGCTCATCCTCTCGGGCGACCACATCTATAAGATGAACTACGCCGAGATGCTCCGCGCCCACAAGGCGACGGGGGCGGACTGCACCATCGCCGCCATAGAAGTGCCCATAAAGGAGGCCTCCCGCTTCGGCGTTCTCAACTGCAACCCCGACGGCTCTATCTATGAATTCGAGGAGAAGCCCAAAGTTCCGAAGAGCAACCTCGCCTCGATGGGCATCTACATTTTCACGGCGGAAAAACTCTTCAAATACCTCGCGGCGGACGACGCCGACCCGAACTCCGAAAAGGACTTCGGCAAAAACGTTCTTCCCGCCATGCTGAACGCAGGCGAAAAGATGTTCTCCTACCGCTTCAAGGGTTATTGGAAGGACGTGGGCACCATCTCCTCGCTCTGGGAATCCAACATGGATCTCCTGGGCGAAGAGCCTGTGTTCGACGTTGCGGACAGCGATTGGAAGATCCATTCCCGCAACCCGCTTGCGCCGCCCGAATACATCGGAGACGGGGCGAAGGTGGGCAACTCCATGGTGGCGCTCGGGTGCGAGATCGAGGGCACTGTGGAAAATTCCGTGCTCGCCGCGGGCGTCGTCGTGGAAGAGGGCGCCGTGGTGAAGGACAGCGTGCTGATGGCGGGGACGGTGGTCAAGAGGGGCGCACAGGTCGTCTACTCCATCGTCGATGAGAACGTCGTCATCGAAGAGGGCGCTATTGTCGGCGAGGACAAGGAGAAGAAGGCGGGCATTGCCGTGCTCGGCAGGAACATTACGGTCGCCGCGGGCGCGAAGGTCGCGGGCGGCCAGATCATCGATAAAGATTACAAGGGGGAATAAGAAGATGGCTCATTCCATGGTCGGCGTTATTTTTTCCAATATTCACGATGAAAACGTGCCCGAACTTTCCCGCCACAGAACGATGGCATCCATTCCTTTCGGCGGGAGATATCGCCTCATCGACTTCGCGCTCTCCAACATGGTGAACTCGGGGATCACAACGGTGGGCATCGTCACCAAGAACAACTATCAATCGCTCATCGATCACATCGGGAGCGGCAAGGATTGGGATCTCGCCCGCAAAGACGGCGGCATCATCCTGCTTCCGCCGTACTCCGACGAGACGGATACGCCGTACACGACCCGCCTCGAAGCGTTGAAGAGCATCACGGGATTTTTGAACCACCGCAACGAGGACTATGTCGTCATCTCCGACTGCGACGGCATTGCGCATATGGACATTGCGGACATCGTGCGCTACCACGAGGAGAAGGGGGCGGACATCACGATGGTCTACCACGAGGAGACTGACGTGGAATCCTCCTACTACATCACCCTCACGCCCGACGAGACGGGGCGCATCAAGGGCTTGAAGATCAACCCCAAACTCACCGGCAAGAAGTTTAACCTGTATGTGAACGTGATGGTGATGAGCAGGGAATTCCTCATCAACACCATTCAGGACGCGGTGACGCGCGGGCTTGTGAGTTTCGGGCGGGACATTCTCACCAAGAATGTGGATACGCTGAAAATTTACGGCTACGCCTTTAAGGGGTTCTATGCGAATATCTCCTCGGTGCAGAAGTACTATGAGTACAACATGGATCTGCTCAAAAAGGACGTGCGCGATGAACTGTTCGGCGCGCGCGACATCTACACCAAGGTGCGCGACAGTGCGCCCAGCAAGTACAACGACGGCGCGATCGTAAAAAATTCGCTCATCTCCGACGGGTGCGTCATCGACGGCACGGTGGAGAACTGCATCCTCTTCCGCGGCGTGAAGGTGGGGAAGGGGAGCGTCGTCAAAAATTCCATCATCATGCAGGATACCGTCATCGGCGACGGCGCGCACCTCGACTGCGTCATCACGGATAAGAACGTCGTCATCCGCGACAGGAGAAATCTTGCAGGGTGTGAGGCGCTGCCGTACTTTGTCGCCAAGGGCAGAATGTTATAAGCCGCCAAGGGCAGAATGTGATAAAAAATACAGTAAAAATGCGCGGACACGCGTTGAAATAGGGGGATCAAGATGAGTACAACCAAGAAAACAACCAAGAAACCGGCAAAACAGACGGAAGAGAAGATCGTTGCGCCCATCGAAGCCGTGGAGAAGGGCGAAGAGACGCCCGCGGAGACGCCCGCGGAGGTCGCGGTGGAGGTGAAGAAAAAGATTCTGTTCGTCGCCTCCGAGGCCGCTCCCTTCATCGCGACGGGCGGCCTTGCGGAAGTCATCGGGTCGCTCTCCAAGGCGCTCGCGAAGAGCGACAGGTACGACGTGCGCGTCATCATTCCGCTCTACCAGGACATCAAAAAGGAGTTCCGCAAGGACTTCAAGTTCATCGGCAACATCTTTGTGCCGCTCTCGTGGAGAAACCAATACTGCGGCATCTTCGAATACACCGTGGACAACGTGACCTATTACTTTGTGGATAACGAGTACTACTTCAAGCGTCCCGGGTGCTACGGCTACTACGACGACGGCGAACGGTTTGCGTTCTTCTGCCGCAGCGTGATGGAGATCCTCGGCTTTGTGGGCTTCTACCCCGACGTTCTGCACTGCCACGACTGGCAGGGCGCGCTGGCGGCACTGTACCTTAAAACCATCTACTGCTTCCGCCCCGAATATCAGTTCATCCGCGCGGTGTTTACCATTCATAATATCGAGTATCAGGGCAAGTATTCCCTCGATATTTTGGAGGACCTCTTCGGGATCTCCTACCGCTTCCAATACCTTGTGGAGTACGACCGCTGCATCAACCTCATGAAGGGGGCGATCGAGTGCTGCGAGAGGTTTTCGACCGTCTCGCCGACCTACGCGGGGGAGATAAAAGACCCGTACTTTGCGCACGGGCTGGACGGGATCGTGCGGCGCAACGAATTCAAACTGTGCGGCATTTTGAACGGCATCGACCCCGACTACTACGACCCCGCGACGGACAGCGCGCTGTTTGCAAATTATTCGGCGGAGGATATTTCGCCCAAGGCGGTGTGCAAAGAGGAGTTGCAGCGGATGCTGAATTTGCCCGTGAAGCCCGAGACACCCGTGATCGCGATGATCACGCGGCTGGTGGCACACAAGGGGCTTGACCTCGTGAAGGAAGTCATCGAACAAATTTTGCGGCAGGATGTGCAGTTTGTGGTGCTCGGCACGGGGGACGCGCACTATGAGGCGTACTTCTCCGACCTCGCGAGGCGGTATCAGGGGAAGGTGGCGACCGTCATTACCTTCAATTCCGACCTCTCGCGCAAGATCTACTCGGGTGCGGATATCTTCCTCATGCCCTCCAAGAGCGAACCGTGCGGCCTTTCGCAGATGATCGCCTCGCGCTACGGCACGGTCGCCGTCGTCAGAGAGACGGGGGGACTTCGGGACAGCATTACGCCCTACGGCGCGGGCGGGAACGGGTTTACCTTCCACGACTACAATGCGCACGATATGATGTACGTCATCAACGAGGCGCTGGGCGTCTACCGCAACAAGGATGAGTGGAGGAAACTCGTGAAAAAGGCCATGACTACGGACTTTTCATGGGATACTTCCGCAAAATCGTACGAAAAACTTTATCTTGAAATGCTGAAATAATACGGAGACAAAACTATGGCTAAACTCAACGAGCACGACGCGCAACAACTCATTGCGAGCAAATTGACGCGGTACTTCGGCGTGAACGCGCAGGAGGCCACGCGGGAACAAATTTATAAGGCGGTCGTGATGGGCGTGCGCGATATCATGCTCGAAAAACGGCAGAAATTCCATGTGAAGATGAAAAATGCGCGCGCAAAGCGGGTCTACTACCTCTGCATGGAATTTTTGATGGGGCGGTCGCTCAAGAACAGCATCTATAACCTCGGCATCGCGCCGCAGATCGCCGCCGCAGTCAAGACGTTCGGGCTGGAACTCGACGACCTGTACGAGGAAGAGCCCGACGCGGGGCTTGGAAACGGGGGACTCGGCAGGCTCGCCGCGTGCTTTTTGGACGCGCTGGCGACGCAGGATTACCCCGCGATGGGTTTTTCCATCTGCTATCAGTACGGGCTTTTCAAGCAAAAGATCGTGGACGGCTGGCAGATGGAACTGCCCGACGTGTGGCTTCCCGGCGGCGAGGCGTGGCTGACGGAGCGCTCGGATAAGCAATTTATCGTGCGCTTTGACGGCGAACTCGAGGAGAAGTGGACCGACCACGGCATGGAGACCATCTACCACAACGCAAAAGAGGTGGAGGCCATTGCGTGCGACATGATGGTTTCGGGCGCGGACAGCGAGGCCGTGAGCGTACTGCGGCTGTGGCGTTCGCGCGCGGTGCAGAAGTTCGATATGCAGCTCTTTTCGCAGGGCAACTACGACGCCGTCATGCGCGACGAGAGCGAGGCGCAACTGCTTTCCAAGGTGCTCTATCCCTCGGATAACCACTACGAGGGGAAGTCGCTGCGCTTAAAACAGCAATATTTCCTCGTTTCGGCGTCGCTGCAATGCATCGTTTCCGACCACAAGCGGCGGTATGGGTCTTTGGCGCTCCTGCCGCAGATGGCCGCCATCCACATCAACGATACGCACCCCGCGCTCGCCATTCCCGAGCTCATGCGCATCCTCGTCGATGAAAATTATTTCAATTGGGAAGTGGCGTGGAACATTACGACCGCGACGTGCGCCTACACCAACCACACTGTGCTCGCCGAAGCCCTTGAAACGTGGGCGGAGGATCTCATCGCGCGCAGACTTCCGCGCATCTACGGCATTTTGAAGGAGATCAACCGCCGCTTCTGCGACGATCTTTGGCACAAATACCCCGGAGATTGGAACAAAATTTCGCGGATGTCCATCCTTTCGCACAATACGGTGCGCATGGCGAACCTGTGCGTGATGGGCTCGCACAGCGTGAACGGGGTCTCCGAATTGCACAGCGATATCATAAAAAACAGCATTTTCCGCGATTTTTATGACTATACGCCCGATAAATTCACCAACGTCACCAACGGAATCGCGCACAGGCGGTGGCTCAACCAATCCAACCCCGAACTGTGCGAACTTTTGGACGAGTGCATCGGCACGGGTTACGCGAAGGACGCCTCCAAACTCGCCGAATTCAAAAAATTCGAGAACGACGAGAGCGTTTTGAAGCGGCTCGACGAGATCAAGCGCATCAAAAAGGAGCAGTTTTCCGCCTACGCCAAGAAGACGCAGGGGGTGGATATCGACCCCAATACCCTGTTTGACGTGCAGGCGAAGCGTCTCCACGAGTACAAGCGGCAGCTTTTGAACGTTTTGCACATCATCGCCGACTACAACGCCCTGCGCGAGAACCCCGACCTTGACATTGTGCCCAAGACGTACATCTTCGGCGCGAAGGCCGCCGCGGGCTACGAGATGGCAAAACAGACCATCAAACTCATCTGCTATCTCGCAGAGGACATCAAAAAGAACCCGCGCATCCGCGAAAAACTCAACGTCGTTTTCATGGAAAACTACAATGTTACGATGTCGGAAAAGATGATGCCCGCTTCGGAGATCTCCGAACAGATTTCGCTTGCGGGCAAAGAGGCGAGCGGCACGGGCAACATGAAGTTTATGATAAACGGCGCGCTGACCATCGGCACGCTGGACGGCGCGAACGTGGAGATGGCGGAGCGCGTAGGCGACGAAAACATCTTCATCTTCGGCTTAAAAGCGGACGAAGTTGCACAAATTTGGGAAAGACGGTACAATTCGAGCGTGTACTACAACCAGGATTATACCCTTCGCCAGATCATTGAATCGCTCATCGTCGGCTTCAACGGGCAGTCGTTTGCCGATATCGCCAACTATCTGCTGCGCAATACGCCCGTCGCCGACCCGTATATGTGCCTTGCGGACTACGAATCGTACTCCAACACGCAAAATAAGATGTCCGATCTGTACCGCAACCACAAGACGGACTGGAACAGAAAGTCGCTCTGCAACATCGCCGCGGCGGGGTATTTCTCGGCGGACAGGAGCATCCGCGACTACGCGACCAAGATCTGGAACTTAAAACCGCTGAAAAAATAAGAGAATGGCATATTTTTATGATCCGCTCAAACGGGCGTGCAAGAGCACGACGGGCGCGGTGGCGCGGGGCGGCGAGGTTACCTTTCATATCTATGAGGAAAAAAGCGGAGAAGCCGACTTCTCCGCTCAACTTTGCAGTATCGTGATCTTCGAGGACGGCAAGCACGAGACTGCCTTTCCCATGAAGCGGACGGCGGACGGCTTTGCAGTGACGCTGAAATTTCACCAGACGGGGCTGTATTTTTATTATTTTCGGCTCGGTGCGGCGCTCATGGGCTGCGGAAGGGGGCGGAAAGGGGAGCTGACGGAGCACCCGCAGTGCTGGCAGCTCACCGTGTACCGCGAGGATTACAAGACGCCCGATTGGATCAAGGGCGGCGTGATGTATCAGATTTTCCCCGACCGCTTTTTCCGCGCGGGGCACAATACCGTGAAGCCGCACCAAATTTTCCGCGGCGACTGGGGCGGAACGCCCTCATACCGCCCCAACGAGTTCGGAAAGGTGCTCAACAACGACTTTTTCGGCGGCGATCTGCAGGGAATTCGCGAAAAACTCGGCTATTTGCAGAGTTTGCACGTGACGACGCTCTATCTGAACCCCATCTTTGAATCGTACTCCAACCACCGCTACGACACGGGCGACTTTTTGAAGATCGACCCGCTGCTCGGCACGGACGAGGACTTTCGGACGCTCGTCGGGGACGCCGCGGCGCGCGGGATGCGCGTCATATTGGACGGCGTTTTCAACCACACGGGCGACGACAGCCGCTACTTTAACAAGTACGGGCGGTACGATTCGGTGGGCGCGTATCAATCGACGCAGTCACCCTATGCCGATTGGTACTGCTTCCGACAATTCCCCGACAGTTACGAGAGTTGGTGGGGCATTGAGACCCTGCCCGCCGTCAACGAGGCTTCGGAGAGTTACCAAGACTTTATCTGCGGCGAGAACGGCGTGGTGAAGACGTGGCTCGGCTACGGCGCGGCGGGTTACCGCCTCGATGTCGCAGACGAACTGCCCGATTTCTTCCTTGAAAAAGTGCGCACCGCCGTGAAGGAGACGCGCTCCGACGCCCTCATCATCGGCGAGGTTTGGGAGGACGCTTCCAACAAGATCTCCTACGACGTGCGCAGGAAATATTTGCAGGGCGGCGAACTCGACAGCGTGATGAATTATCCCCTGAAGGACGGCATCATTGCGTTTTTGCGCACGGGCGACTGCACGGCACTCCGCGAGGCGATCGCCGCCATCCTCGACAATTACCCCAAGGAGACCGTCGATTGCCTCATGAATATCCTCGGCACGCACGACACGGCGCGCATTTTGACCGTGCTCGGCGACAAGGAATGTGCCGACAAGGAGGAGATGGCGGTAGCGAAACTCAGCGGGGACGAGCGCGTGCGGGCACGCGCCAAGTTGAAAATGGCGGCGACGCTGCAATTTACGCTGCCCGGCGTGCCGTGCATCTACTACGGCGACGAGATAGGCATGGAGGGCGACCGCGACCCGTTCTGCCGACGCTGCTACGATTGGACGCACCCCGATGAGGAACTGCGCGCATTTTACGAAAAGCTGGGAGAGATCCGCACGGTGAAATTTTCCGATATTTTCCGCGACGGGGCGTACCGCGAAATTTTTGCGGCGCACGGCTGCCTTGTGTTTGAGCGCAGAAAGGGCGACAAGTCAGTGTTGGTTTTTGCGAATAATTCTGCCGACGAGTATGCGCTGCGCGCCGCGGAGGGCTACCGCGAACTTTTGACGGGGCAACGCGTGGAGAAGGGCTTTTGCATCGGGAAATTTACCTACGGGATCATCGCGAAAATTGAATAGTATGTCAGACATAAATACTATGTGTGACATAATATTAGAGGCGGAATGTTTGGCGGCGCAGGGCGAAAAAGCGGTTGCGCCGCGTTTTTTATGGAAAAACAAAAAAAATCGATAAAAAAATGACATATAGAATGATGTCAAAAAAACGAGAAATTTTTTGCGCAGAAAAATATTTTTTGTTTGGGAATGATTTTTTATAAAAATCGAAAAGACGGTCGTGCGTAAAAAAATTGATTTTTTCACGATTTGAATGGTTTTATTTGGCTTTTTGAGCCACTACTCTTCGTAAAATTAGGCTTTTGCGAATAGTTTGGTGTGTCGGCACGGCGGTTTTATCCTCTGCCCCATGAGGCGGATCTTTCTCTGTAAGGCGGTTTTTTTGCCTTATCGGAGAAATTTTGCCGCTTCGCTGGAAATTTTTGCGCGCTCCCCTTTCTCTATTCGGGAAAAAATTTTTTGATAACTCTTCGTAAAATTGACACATTTTGCGCAGTGTGTTATAATGATTTTGCTATGAAAAACAACCCGAACTACTATCAGCAGCGAAACCTCGACAATCTTGACCGAATCGACAGGCTCATGGAGGAACTCCCCTACTTTTGCGAGGATTTTTTGCGTGGCGTGGAGACCCGCACGAGTACCCTCACCCGCCTCAATTACGTCTACGACCTGCGGATCTTCTTTGATTTTCTCGTAAAAAAGCGCTTCCGCGGTAAGCAGGTGCGCGATCTGACCCTTGAGGACATCGAACGCGTGACGGACACCGACATCGAGATCTTCCTTTCCTACCTCTCCAACTATGAGTTCGGCGGAAAGCGGCTCTCCTGCGACGAGCGCGCCAAGGCGAGGAAACTTTCCACCGTGCGATCCATGTATAAGTACTTCTTCAACAAGGGACTCATTGAGGTGAACAATACCGCCAAGGTCGCGACGCCCAAACTCCACGAGAAGGAGATCGTGCGGCTGGAGGGAAACGAGGTCTCCTCCCTCCTCGACACCGCCGAGTACGGCAACGGCCTTTCAGACCACGCAAGCGGCTACCACGACAAGACGAAGATCCGCGATACCGCCATTCTGACCCTGTTTTTGGGGACGGGCATCCGTATTTCCGAACTCGTCGGGCTGAACGACGAGAGCATAGACTTTTCCACAGGTTCTTTTGTGGTGACGCGCAAGGGCGGAAACCACGCGATCTTGTATTTCTCTGAGGAGGTCGGCGACGCGCTTGCGGCCTATATCGCCCAAAAACAGGACGACCCCAAGGTGCCTTCCGACGAGCACGCCCTCTTCCTCTCCATGCAATACAGGCGCATTACCGTGCGCGCCGTTGAAAATCTCGTGAAAAAGTACGCGCGCATCGTCTCCCCTCTCAAAAAAATTACGCCGCATAAACTGCGCTCGACCTATGGCACGGCGCTTTACCGCGAGACGGGCGACATCTACATCGTCGCCGACGTCTTGGGGCATAAGGACGTGAATACGACGCGGAAGCACTACGCCGCAATCACCGAGGATCACCGCAAGGCGGTCGCGGGCAAGGTGAAACTGCACAAAGAGGACGACGAATGAGCGAAAAAAGCGAGGTCGTCTACGTCATCCAACCCGTGTTCGGCGCGGAGAGCAAGGCGGTGCACGAGGAGGCCATTGCGCTCATCGAGAGCGCGGGCGCGGCCTATGCGGGCACGATTTTTCAAAATATCCGCGAAGTGAACCCCGCTACGTACATCGGCGAGGGCAAATTGCACGAACTCAAAGAGCGGCTCGAGGGATTGGACGACGTGACGGTGCTCTTCAACGGGGAACTCTCCCCCTCCCAGACCCTGAACATCTCCGAGGCGCTCGGCGGCAGGAAGGTGATCGACCGCACGACGCTCATCCTCGATATCTTCGCCCTGCGCGCCGCGAGCAGCGAGGGAAAGTTGCAGGTGGAACTCGCCCAGCTCAACTACCTCTATCTGAGGCTCCGGGGCAAGGGCGCGGCGCTTTCGCGGCTCGGGGGCGGGATCGGCACGCGCGGCCCGGGCGAGACCCAATTGGAGACGGACAGGCGGCACATCCGTGCGCGCATCCACACGCTGGAGGGACGGCTCGCGGAGACGGAAAAACGGCGTGCGCACCTCACCGAGCGCAGAAAAAAAGACCGCGTGATGACGGTGGCGCTCGTCGGCTACACGAACACGGGGAAATCTACCCTTCTGAATACCATGACGGGCGCGGACGTTTTGACCAAGGACGCTCTGTTTGCGACCCTCGACCCCACCGCGCGGGCGTTTGAAATAGAGGGCGTGCCCTTCCTCATGGTGGATACCGTAGGATTTTTGCAGGAACTGCCCCACCACCTCATCGAGGCCTTCAAATCGACGCTGGAGAGCGCCCTCCACTGCGACCTTGCCCTCATCGTGTGCGACGCGGCGGGCGACTACGAGACGCAACTTTCGACGACCCTGAAAACGCTCGGCGATTTGGGGTTTTCTTCCCCCCACCTCGTCGTTCTGAACAAGTGCGACATTGCGCCGAACGGGTATTTCCCCCGTGACGCCGTGCGCATTTCCGCCAAGACGGGCGCGGGGCTTGGGGAGTTGAAGCGACGCATCTTCGACATTTTGAAGGACAACTTTGTGCGGGCGGAACTCTTTGTGCCCTATGCCAAGATGGGCGCATACGGCGGGCTACGCCCCCTCATCACCGAACGGAGCGTGGAATACACCGACGGCGGCGTGAAAATTTCCGCCATCATTCCCGCCATCTATGCGGAGAAATTCCGCGATTACAGAATTTGAGCGCTGCCCGACGGCAACGCTCTACTTTTTTTCGTGATATTCGCTCGGATCGTAATAGATCTTATCGATCTTGATGGTGGCGAAGTCCTGAATATCGAGGCACTTTCCGCAATTATCGCAAATTTTGTTGGGATCGAGGTCGCAGACTTCACATTCGAGGCAACCATCGCACTCTTTCGTTTCGTCGAGCACGCACATTTTGACTTCCATATCCTTATTATACCCCCTTTTCGCCCATATGACAAGAAAAAAATAAAAATTTTCACAAAAAAGTTGAAACAAATGTTTGCAATTTTGTTTTGGATGTGCTATAATGGCAATGGAGGCAGGGATATGCTCAAACAGGATAAACTCTTGAATGTGCTCGACTACATCAACCGCTACATCGAGGAGAACGGGTTTCCCCCCACCGTGCGCGACATCGGGAGAGACCTCGGCATCAAGTCCACCGCGACGGTCTACGACTATTTGAACCGCTTGAAGGACATGGGAATGTTGCAGAAGGCGGACAATAAAAAGCGCGCCGTGGCCGTGAAGGGAGGCGGAAATATGTTCCGTGCGCCCCTGCTCGGCACGGTGAATGCAGGCCAGCCCATCCTTGCCGTGGAGGAGAACGAGGGGTACTATCCCCTTCCCACCGCGCAGTTCAAGGGGGACGATCTGTTCCTTTTGAATGTGCACGGCGAGAGTATGATCGAAGCGGGCATCTGCGACGGCGACAAGATCGTGGTGCGGCGGCAGGAGACGGCGGAAAACGGCGACATTGTGGTTGCGATGTTCGACGAGGGCTACGGCGACGGGGCGACCGTGAAGCGGTTTTTCAGGCGCGACGGGAAAATCATTTTGCACCCCGAAAACGAGACGATGAAGGACATCGTGCCCGATGACCCCGACGGCGTCAAGATCTTGGGAAAGGTAATCGGGCTTTTGAGAAGCATATAGGCGAAAAACGCGGCGAGGCCGCGTTTTTTTGCGGGAAAATACACGGAAAGATACACTCGCTACGCTCGGTATGAGGAGATGTCCTTCTCATCCGCGGGGGAAGCGAGCGGTGCCCCACCCCCCTCCCCCCCAAGGAGGGGGCAGGACGCACTCCGCCCTTGCGGGGCGTCGGTATGAGGCAGCGGCTTGGTGGGATAGAATATGGTGGAAAAAACTCGGCAAAGCTGCGTTTTTTTACGGAAGATAAATGCAACAAAGATACACTCACGCGCCGCCGCGGCAAAGCCGCGGCGGCGCGTTCGGTATGAGGGATAATTCAAAGTATATTGAACAATTCAAAGTACAGTGAATAATTCAAAGTACAATGGATAATTCACAGCGTAGTGAACAATTCAAAGTATAGGCAATAATTCAAAATACACGGAATGTTTCGAAGGAGGGCGGATTTATAGATTTTTCAGGTAAAAGACCTCTTCCGGCGTGAGTTTTCGGCAGGCGCCGCGGTCGAGACCCGTGAGCGTCAACTCCCCCACCTTGATGCGCTTTAAGAAGGCGACGGGCTTTCCGACGGCCTCGAACATCTTACGGATCTCGCGGTTCTTCCCCTCGGTGAGCGTGACGTGCAGTTTGGTGTATGCCTTGTCCGTCTCGACGACGTTGATCTTGCACTTCTTGGTGACGACGCCCTTTTCGATCTCCACCCCCGCGCGGAGACGGTTGAGGAGATTGGCGGTGACGGTGCCATCGACGCGCACGAGATAGGTCTTGGGAATTTCATTTTGCGGCGCGGTGAGACGGTAGGCGAGGTCGCCGTCGTTGGTGAGGATGAGGAGGCCTTCGGTATCGTAGTCCAGCCGCCCCACGGGTACGACCCGCCCCGCGCCCGCGGGGAGAAAGTCCATGACCGTCTTTCTGCCCTTGTCATCGGACACCGTGCAGAGACACCCCTTGGGCTTGTTGAGAATGTAATATTCGTACTTCACCTTGTGCGAGAGAAGTTTTCCGTCGAGCATGACGGCGTCCTCCGCCCCCACATCGTCGCCCGCCTTGGCAGGCACGCCGTTTATTGTCACCCTGCCCTCGGCGACGAGCGCGTCCGCCCCCCTGCGGGAGGCAACGCCCTGTTCGGCAAGGAATTTGTTGATGCGCATTTTGCCGCTCCGTAGAAATTTGTTCCACTAAATGATAAACAAATTCTGCGAAAAAAGCAACTGCTTTTTGAGGTATATTTTCATTTCGCCCGCGATCTCCCCCACGTTTTGGGGCAGGGGCGCATAGAATTCCACCTCGCGCACGACGCTTTCCGCCTCCGCATCCGTCAGCGGATAGCAAAAACCGTAGCGGACGGCGCAGCCTTCTATCTTCTCCGCGGGGTCGCACAGCGTGCGCATGGAGTAGGTTTCAAACGCCTCGTCCAAAAGCTCCGCCGTGCGCTCGTACATCTCGGGGCAGTCGAGAACGACGGAGACAAGGTTCATGCCGCCGCGCTCCGCGCTCGTGACGAGACACCTGCCCGCCGAAGCGGTGAAGCCCGTCTTGACGCCGTTTGCGCCCTCGTAGGTTTTCAGCATCTTGTTCTTGTTCGCCCAGCCGCGCGGCGCATAGTACTTGCAGGAGACGATGGCGCGGAAGGTCTCGTTTTGCATGGCGTACGCCGCGATGAACGAGAGGTCGCGTGCAGTGGTGCAGTGCCGTTTATCGGGAAGGCCGTGCGGATTGACGAAGCGGCTCTGGGTCGCGCCGAGCGAGGCGGCTTTTTCGTTCATCGCCTGCGCGAACGCCTCGACGCTGCCGCTGTGATAGAGGGCGAGCGCGACGGCGCAGTCGTTGCCCGAGCGCAACATCAGCCCGTAGAGAAGTTCCTCCACGGTGTACTCGTCGCCCGCCTTCAAATAGACGCTGGAACCTTCTACCCCCTCCGCCTCGTGCGGAATGGTGACGCTGTCCTGCAAATTGCAGTCGTCGATGACGAGAATGGCGGTGAGGATCTTGGTGGTGCTCGCCATGGGGAGGTTGGTTTCAGCGTTTTCCGCGTGCAGAACGCGGCGGGACGAAACCTCCACCACGCACTCCGCCTTGGCAGACGTGACCGCGGCGGCGCGCTCCTCATGCGGGGAGATGGGAATGAGCGGCGCGACGATGAGGGCGAGCGCGCACGCAAGAATGGTGAATTTAGTCCGCATCTTCCCCCACTTTCTTCAAACATTTGCCGACGATCTCCCCCGCCTTTTCGATGAGGCCGTCGATGGGATCGTCGGTGATGCGCACGACGCGGCACTCCACGCCGTCATCGATGAGAAAACCCGCGGGCTTTATGTTGACGACCGTACCCGCGCCGCCCGCATACGGGAAGCACTCGTCCGCCTTGATGGCCTTCACTTCGCCGTACTCGCCTCCGCCCGAGAGATACCCCATCGTCACCTTGGTGAACGGAATGATCTGCGCGCCGCTCGCGGAATAGACGGGCTTTCCGATGACTGTGTTGACGTCGACAAGCCCCGTCAGTTGCTCGGCTGTCTTTTCCATGATGCCGTCGATCTTTTGTCTTTTATCCATTTCAGCAATTCCTCCAAACCTTTTTTGATGAGCGCAAGGGTCAAAATAAACCAATTGAACACCGTTGCGAACTGTACCGACACTTTGAGCGCCGCCGTTTGCGTCAAAAGCACGTTGTTTTTCAGCGAGACAAACGGGTGGCGCGTGCGGAGAACGGAAAAGGTCGCCGCGGCCGCCGATTGCAGAATTGCCGCAAGCATGACGCCGTACAACCTATCCGCCCCGCTCACTTCCACGATCTGGTGAAAGCGCCATAGCTGAAAGCCCTTGGTGATTTCAAACTTTTTGCGGGTATCGGGCATGGTGGCGTATGGCACGAACACCGCCTTTTTATCGGTGAGGTGCAGGGCGATACCGTTCTTGACGAGTTCGCCGTAGCCGCCGTAGACTTTCAGCCTTCTGAACAGCGAGAGAGCGAACCACGCCTTGTTCTCCGCCACGTCCACGTACCCATCCACATAGACGAATACGGGGAAAAAGAAGAACAAAACCCCGAAAAACAGGGAATAAACGAAAAGTTCGCCCATGACCTTAATATGGGCGAACGGTTGAAAATTATTTATTTTTTTGTAATTCAGGAAATTTTTACGAGATCTTCATCGAGGCCTCGCAAGAAGTCGGGAAGTTCGTAGCCCTCCCCCGCGATGGCCGCCACCGACTTTTCGGCGGGCTTTTCCTTGGGCTTTGCGGCGGGAGGCGTCTCCGCGTCCTCCTCCTCGCTGTATTCCTCCCGCGCGTAGAGGTAACTATCGCGCTCGTCGCTCTCAGAAAGGATCTTCGCCATGAGCTCATCGTAGTCGGGAAGGTCGGCGAGGGAATTGAGCTTAAACCGCTTCAAAAATTCGTCGGTCGTGGCAAAGAGCACGGGACGGCCGACGGCATCCTTCCTGCCGCAGGGGTAGATTAGCTTCAAGTCGAGCAGCATATTGACGGCATAGTCGCTGTTCACCCCGCGCAGAAGTTCGATCTCCGAGCGCGTGACGGGCTGTTTGTAGGCGATGATGGCGGCACATTCCAGAATGGTGCGCGTGAGTTCCTTTTCCCGTATGGGATTGAGCACGGCCGCGATCTCCTCCTTGTACTGCGGATTGGAGGCGAGCTGCGCCTTTTTGTTGTATTCGAGGAGTTGGATCCCCCCCTCCGTGCCGTATTTTTCGTGCAGTTCTTTGAGCGCGGCGTTGACTTCCCGCGCGGTGACGTTCAGTTTATCGGCAATATCGGAGACGGAAACTCCCTTGCCCGAGGCAAACAGGATCGCCTCAATTATATTCGTCAATTTGTTCAAGCGTCTCCTCCTCCTTCCGCTCGGGATTGAGCGAGATCGTGATCGGGCCGAAAAGTTCCCGCTGGATGACCGTAAGATATTGGTGTTTCAGGAGTTCCAAGAGCGCCTGAAAGGTGGTGATGATCTCCGATTTTGTGAAATCGTTTGTGAAGAGTTCCTCAAACTGCACGCTTTCGCCGCCTTCGAGGCACTCCAAAATGAAGGTGATCTTCTGGCGGACGGTGTACTCGTCGCGCGGGATCTCGCGCGTTTCCTGCGCCGCTATCTCGCGGTCGCGGTTCTTCATGAGCCGCGTCAGCGCGCCGATCAGCCCATCCGTGGTGAGGTTATCGAGCGAAAAGATCGTGCGCACCTCGCCGACGTTGCGATCCGGCTCTTTGAAATAATAGCCGATGGTTTCGAGTTCCTTGAGTTTTTTGGTCTCTTCCTTGATGAGGCGGTACTCTTCGAGGGCGCGGATGATGGCCGCCTTGTCCTCCTCCACCTCCGCATCGATCTCGGAGTCCTCTTCGAGGTTGGGCACGAGCGCCTGCGCCTTGATCTTGATGATGGTCGCCGCGATGTTGAGGTAGTCCGTCACCTTTTCCACATCGAGATAGGGCAGCCCCTGCATATACTGCAAAAATTGCTCCGTGACCTCGGAGACGAACACATCCTTGATTTCGATCTCCTCGCGGTTAATGAGAAAGAGGAGAAGATCGAGCGGCCCTTCAAAATTGTTCAGAACCGTGGTATAATCGACGTTCGATTCAAAATCTTCGCGCTTCAAACTGCTTCCCCCCGTTTCGATACTGTTTTATTATAGTGTAATTCGGCGAAAAAGGCAAGAAAAAAGCGGACATTTTGTGAAAATTCCGCTTAATTCTACCATATCTTGTGCAATTCATTTGAGTCGTGCGGGGAGAACATCGTTGCGGACGAGATCTTCGTAGGTCTGCGGCTTTACGATGTACTCCGCCTTGCCGTCCTTGACGAGCACCGCGGGAGGGATAAAGTTGCGGTTGTAGTTGCTCGCCATCGAGTAGTTGTAGGCGCCCGTCGTGAGGACGGCGACGATATCCCCCGTGTTTGCCGCAGGGAGGTTGAAGTCGTCGCCGATGAGGTCGCCGCTCTCGCAGCACTTGCCCGCGAGGGAAACGCGCTCGGTGCACGGCTCTGCGGCGCGGTTTGCAAGGAGCGCCGTATATTTGGAGCGGTAGAGGCAGAAGCGCGGGTTTTCAAACATTCCGCCGTCGATGGCGACATACTTTCTAAGCCCGGGAATCTCGCGGATCGCCCCCACGGTGTACAGCGTGACGCCCGCTTCCGCCACGATGGAGCGGCCTGGCTCGATGAGAATACGGGGCAGGCGCAGGTTGTAGTCGGCGCACCCCTTTTTGACGGCGGCGATGAGCGCCGAGAGGTAGTCGCGGTAGCCCTCTGCGGGAATTTTTGCGTCGGCATCGGTGTACCAGACGCCGAAACCGCCCCCCATGTTGAGTTCTTCCGTCTCAAAATTGAGTTTTTGCCTCATTTCTGCCATGAATTTGAGGCATTTTTCGACGGCAAGCACGAAGGACTGCTTCTCGAAAATCTGCGAGCCGATGTGGCAGTGGTACCCCATGAGCCGCAAGTGCTTGCGGGCGAGCACGTAGCGCGTGATCTGCTCCGCCGCGCCGTCTTGGATGGAGAAACCGAATTTGGAATCGGGCGTAGCCGTCTGCACATAGGCGTGCGTGTGCGCTTCGACGCCCGGGTTGATGCGGAGGAGCACGTTTTGGATGACGCCGCGCCGCTGCGCCTCAGCCTCGATGAGGTCGGCCTCCGAATAGGCGTCCACGACGATCGTCCCCACGCCGCAGTCGAGCGCGTAGGAAATTTCCTGCGGCAGTTTGTTGTTGCCGTGCATATAGATGTCCCGCGCGGGGAAGCCCGCCTGCATCGCCGTATAGAGTTCGCCGCCCGAGACGACGTCCGCGCCGATGCCCTCGGACTTTGCGATGGCGTACATCGCCTCGCACGAGAACGCCTTGGAGGCGTAGAGCACGAGGCCGCGGCCAGCGTACTCCTCTTCGATCGTCTCGCGGTAGACGCGCATCATGTTGCGGATGTGCGCTTCATCGTAAACATAGAGCGGCGTACCGAATTGCTTTGCAAGTTCAACGCAGTCGGCGCCGCCGATTTCCAAGTGCCCTTTTTCGTTGATTTTGAGTGTATTTCGGAAGTTCATGCAAATATTTTAGCATAGAGCCGCCCTCAGGTCAAGAAAAAAAGGCACAGCAACCGTAAAAAACAATTACTATGCCAGACATAGTACTATGCAAAATGCCCTATTTATGCACTCCAATGGTGTGCGCCCTCGCGGAAAGCGTCCCACCAGCCGTACCGCGCCGCATCCTCCGCTGCGACAAGCGGCGTTTTGGCGACCTCCACGCCGTCGCGGTACAAAGTTGCCGTGCCCACTTCGTCGCCCTTTCCGATGGGCGCGCGCAGTCCCTCATTCAACTCGATGGAGACGGTAAATTCCCCCTCTTCCGTGCGCTTACAGAACGCGGTGAGCGAGTTTGCGGGCGCGACGCCGATCTCCTTTTGCCGTCCGCCGCTCACGGCGGCGCGCTCGGCGAGCGGCTCTCCGCCCTTCAGGAGGGTGCGCGTTGCGTACTCCGCAAACGTTTCGTCGAACATCGCGGAGATGGAGGCGTTGCGAATTTTGGCGCTCTCCGCGCCGATGACGACGGCGATGAGGCGGGTATCGCCACGGCGGGCGGTCGCGGCGAGGCAGAAGCCCGCTTCGTTTGTAAAGCCCGTCTTTCCGCCGTCGCACCCCTCGTAGAAGCGGATGAGCTTGTTGGTGTTCGTCATGCTCGTCGTCCTTCCGTCGGGATGCGCGAAGTCCTCCAGCCAAACGCGGGAAAATTCAAAGTATTTTTGGTGCTTGATGAGGGCGCGGAGCATGAGCGATACATCCTTCGCGCAGGAATATTGGGGATCTTTGGGCAGCCCCGTGCAGTTGGCAAAGAGGGTGTTTTCCGCGCCGAGTTCCTGCGCCCGCCCGTTCATCTGCGCGACAAAGGCCTCCTCGCTGCCCGCTATGCGCTCGGCAAGCGCGACGCAGGAGTCGTTCGCCGAGCAGACGGCGACGCTCTTCATGAGCGCTTCTGCGGGATAGCAAAGATTTGCGCCCAAAAATACCTGCGATCCCCCCATTCCGGCGGCGTGTTCGCTCACCGTGATCTCTTCTTCGTACGAAAGTTCTCCCCGCTCCACCGCTTCAAAGGAGAGAAGCAGGGTCATAATTTTGCACATACTTGCGATGGGAAGGCGCTCCGTTTCGTTTTTGGCGTAGACGACGGTACCCGTTTCGCAGTCGCAAAGATACGCCGCCTTGCCTGCCGGCTCTTTTGTGAGCGCCGCCGCGCTGTCCCGATTGCCCGCGAGCGCACCGCCCATCGCCATTGTTCCCGCCGCGAGGACGGAAAGCATCAATCCGATGATTTTTTTCATACCCGCAGTTTGCGCAGTTTTTTCGGAAAATACACATCAGAAGATATTTCCGATGGGATGAAAGAGCGCGAGGAGAAGGAGCATCTCGAGGAGGCCGATGACGAGCAAGAAGCAGAAGAGGACGAGAAAATCGAAGAAGAGCATGAGCCAATCGTGGCGCGTAAAGCAAAATCTGCGGCAACGGGCGTAGGAGAGCGCGCCCGCGCAGCAGAGGACAAAATCGACGAGAAGATGAATGGGCAGATACAGACCGATGACGATGAGCGCGCCCGTAAAGCGGTAGACGGAGAAGAAAATGTAGAGGCTGCCGCCCAGCGTATAGGCGCGAAAGACGAGAATAATGGGCGGAAAGACGCATCCCACCAAGTGAATCCCCGAGAGCGTGACGATGAGGAGCAAAACGGTGTGCCCGAGCACTCTCTCCAAAAAAATTTCCAAAACGCTGCGGTCGGAGAAGCAGACGCGGTTGACGAAACGGTCGCAGACGGTGATGTGATAGTCGTAGATGGCGGGCGTCGTGACGAAGATGAGCCCGAGGATCGTTCCCAATAATAGGAGCACGGCAAAGGCGATCAGCGTCTTTTTTCGCCCGAACGTCCGCGAAAGACAGTCCTGAAAACGAAACGGAAGGTTCATATACAATGATATGAACCTTCCCTATCGATTATCCCCTTTTTTCGTCAATTTCCGAGCATATTTTCAATCGCGATGCCATAGCCGCGGGTCGGGTCGTTGATAAATACATGGGTGATGGCGCCGATGAGTTTCCCGTTTTGCACGATGGGGCTTCCGCTCATCCCCTGCACGATGCCGCCCGTCTCCTCGATGAGCCGTTTATCGGTGACCTTCACCACAAAATTCTTGTGGTCGGCCTGGTCGGCGTCCACCTTGGCGATGGCGATTTCGTACTTCTGCGGCGTGACGCCGTCGATCGTGGAGTAAATGTAGGCAGAGCCGATGGTCGCCTCCTTGACCGAGGCCGCCTCGACACACTCGCAGGCGGAAAAATCGTAGCCCGCGGAGAACGTGCCGTATAGCCCGACGTCGCATACGGTCTCTGCGCTCGCGATGGTCTTATCGTTCATGAACAGCCCGCGAAGTTCGCCCGCGCGGCCGCGCTTCCCCTTGTTTACGCCGATGACGCTGCAAAGATAGACGCTTTTTTCCGCGATTTCGAGATTGGTCTTGTCGTCGTCGCAGACGGCGTGTCCGAGCGCGCCAAAGCGCAGATCCCCCTTTCGGATGTAGGTGACAGTCCCGATGCCCGAGAGCGTATCGCGGATGAGCACGCCGAGTTTATACTTGCCGCTCTTTTTATCCTTGACGGGAGTCACGGTGGCCTCCGCCGTCTCGCCGCTGCGCTTTACAAGAAGAACGACGCTCCTACCGCCGCACACCTCGAGCGCCGCTCCCAAGTCGCCTATTTTTTTGATTTGAATTCCGTTCAAGGCGCAAATCGTGTCGCCGATCTTCAACCCCGCCTCTTCCGCCGGTTTGTGGCGGCCGCTTTCATCCTCGATCTCGGAGAACCCCACGATCTCTGCGCCGCCCGCCGAGAGGGAGAAGCCCGCCGTCATGCCGCCCAAATAATATTCGTCGGTTGCCGCGGCCGCCTTGCCCGTTCCCCCGCCGCAGAGCGCGACGGCGAACACGCCGACAAAGAGCGCGGCACATAAAAATTTCAGCTTACGCATTCCAACCTCCGTATGCAGAAGTTAATTTGCGTAAGCCGAAATGTTCTATTCGCCCGGTCAATCGTTTCGTGAAAGGGAGTTTTTGTAAATTGCCGCCTCTTTTAGGAGTTCATCCGCGTGTGCGAGCGCGATCTCGCTCTCCGATCCGTCGATGAGGCGGGCGATCTCGCGCCGCCTTTCCGCCTCGTCCAAGGGGCGGATCTCGGTGAGGGTGCGTCCCTCCGCCTCCCGCTTCTCGATGTAAAATTGGCGGTCGGCGAGCGATGCGATCTGCGCCAAATGGGTCACCGCGATCACCTGCACGCCCACGGCGATCTTGCAGAATTTTTCCGCGACGACGTGCGCCGTCTTTCCGCCGATGCCCGCGTCGATCTCGTCGAAGATGTACGTTCCGATGCCGCCGATGCCCGAAAGTTGGGACTTGACGGCGAGCATGAAGCGGCTCATTTCGCCGCCGCTTATGATGTTGCCCAAATCTTTGAGCGGTTCGCCCGCATTTGCGGAAAAGAGGAATTTGACCTCGCCAAGCCCCTCTGCGGTCGCCCTTTCCACATCCTCGCGCCCGTAATCGCCGAAGAAAATTTCAAACCGCGCCGAGGAAATATTCAGCGTTCTCAATTCTTTCGTCACGCGGGCGCAGAACTCCTCCGCCGCGCGTTTGCGGGCAGTTGTGAGGGCGACGCAGCGGTCGTATAGCGTATTTTCGAGCGCGGAAAGTTGCTTTTGCAGGGCAAGATAGCGTTCGCCGCTCTCCGAGAGCATCTCCTGCTCCCGCTGTGCCTCCGCAAGGAAGGCAAGCGCGGCCTCCACGCTGCCGCCGTACTTTTTCTTTAAGGTGCGGATCTCTTCGAGGCGTTCCTCTACGCGCTCCGCCTCCCCTTCGTCGATGTTGAGCTCGTCCAAAAGGCGCTCCGCCTCCCCCGCGATGTCGTCGAGTTCCGCGGCGGCGTTTTCCAGCCGCTCGCCGAGGGCGGAATACGCCTCGGACAGGGTGGAAATGGTGGCGGTGGCGCGCTTTGCACCGTTTACGCCGTCGATGCCGCCCCCATCCGCTTGGAGAAAATCGCGCACGCCGTTTAATCCCTGCACGATCTTTTCGGCGTTACGGAAGCGCGTGCGGAGGGAGATGAGTTCCTCCTCCTCGCCGATTTTTAGGTCGGCGCGCGTGAGTTCGTCGATTTGATAGCGCAAAATATCCAGACGGCGGTCGCGCTCGCCCTCGTCGCCGCCGAGAAGGCGCATATTTGCGGTGACGGCGCGCCGCTCTTCCAGCGTCTCGCGAAGTGCAGCCTTCGCCGCTGCGACGGGCGCTCCCGCCACGCTATCCAAAAGGCGGAGTTGGTTGCTCTCCTTCAAGAGGAAAAAATGCTCGCTCTGGCCGTGGACATCCACGAGGAGCGCGGTGAGCCGCCGCAACATGGCGAGCGTGACCGAACACCCGTTGACGCGGACGGTGCTCTTCCCGTCGGCGGTGAGTTTGCGGGAGACGATCAAAAGGTCCTCTGCCTCGACGCCGAATTCCTCCAAGAGCGCCCCCGCCTCTTCGCCATACGACGAAAACTCGGCGCGAACCGAACATTCGGCCGCGCCGTAACGGATCATGCTCTTATCCGACTTCGCCCCAAGGGCAAAATCGATGCAGTCGAGAATGACCGACTTCCCTGCGCCCGTTTCGCCCGTGAGGACGTTCAGCCCGCGGGAAAATTCAAGTTCCGCGCGAGGAATGAGCGCAACATTTTGAATGGAAAGTCTCTCTAACATACCCCTATCAGCCCTTCATGATCGCCTGCAAGCGTTCGCAGACGCTGCGAGCCTCCTCCGGCGTTTCGCAGATGCTGAGCACGGTATCGGTGCCCGCGATTGTGCCGATCACCTCGTGATATTCGAGTTTATCGATGACGACGCCCGCATTGCCGCCGTTCCCATAGAGCGTCTTGATGACGATAAGATTTCCCACCAAGCGGATATTGAGCACGCAGGCCTGAAAGAGGGTGCGCATTTTATCGGAGATCCCGCTCTCGTTTTCCGAGATGGAGGCGTAGCGGAAGCGCTTTTTTGTGCCCTTCACCTTGAAGAGGTGAAGTTCCTTGATGTCGCGCGAAACGGTGGCTTGCGTGACGTTAAAATTGTGCGCGGCGAGTTCCTCGCAGAGTTCTTCCTGCGTTTCGATCTCTTTCTCCTCAATGATTTCGAGAATTTTGCTGTGTCTGGAGTTCCTCAACATACTTTTTTCCTCTTTGTCAATTGATTTTTTCTGTCAAACGGCGGAAATACCTGTTTTTGTCGCGCGTGAGGAAGGTAGCGCTTCGCTTGGACTTTCTCACCGTGACGACGTCGTTTCCGCCGACCGAACCGAAATAAAGGCCGTCCCCGTAGAGCAGGAGCGACTCCCCTTCGGGCAAACAGAAGGTGAGTTCGCTTTCATCGGAGTAGACGATGGGTCTGCTGCGCATGGAGAGCGCGCAGACGGGCGTGAGCATGAAGGCGGCGCAGTCGGGCGTCAGAATACTGCCGCCCGCGGAGAGCGAATACGCCGTTGAGCCGGTGGGCGTGCATACGAGGATGCCGTCGGCATGGAACTGCGCGGCGGGCGTCCCGTCGAGCGCCACGGAGATATCGACGACGCGGTTATCCTTGCCCGCGACCACCTCGTGGAGGAGCGCGAACTCGTTAAGGCAGTGCATCGTCTTGCCGCCGATGTCGATCTCGAGCATCGTCCGCTCGATCGTCGTCCCGCCCCCTTCGAGCACGAATTTTGTGGCCTCCGCAAGCTCGTCCCGCTCGAATTCCGTCAAAAATCCCAGCCTTCCGAAGTTGACGCCGACGAGCGGAATGTGCAACACGGCGGCGCGGCGGGCGGCGCGCAGGACCGTTCCGTCCCCGCCGAGCACGATGAGTTTTTCCACGCCGGAGATCTCCTCGTCGCGCGAAAAAAGAAGGCATTGGCTCCCCCCGCGCCCGATGGCGTTTACGAGTTCGTCCACCGTGTCCTTTTGCACCTGTTCCGCATTATAGAGAACGCCGATTTTCATACCGCAAACAATTATATATGCATATTTGTATAATTGCAAGTATTTTTATAAAAATTTTTTCAAAATTATAAAAATGTTGCCGCGCTTAAAAGGAATTCCGCTTCGCTCATGCCCTCTCCGCCCTTGGCAAGGCGGATCATATATTCCACATTTTTTGCGGGGCGGAGCGGCGCGTTCACGATCCCCTGCGGGAAGAGCAAATTTGAGCGCGCGTCCGCATAGAATTTGCGGAGGAGCGGCGCGTGGCGCGCGGGCGGAAGGATGCCGCTCTTGCCGATGCCCTTCCCCTCGCACTCGAACTGCGGCTTGAAGAGCAGGAACGCTTCGCCCCCCTCGCGCAAAATGGCGGAAACGGCGGGCAGAACGAGGCGGAGCGAGATGAAACTGAGATCCGCCACTACACCGTCGATGGGCTCGGGGAAGTCGGCGGCGCTGAGATAGCGCGCGTTGGTTTCGTCCATGACGACGACCCTCCCCGACTGCAAAAGCGACCCGTCGAGTTGGCTCTTGCCCACATCCACGCAATATACGCGCTTTGCGCCGCCTTGCAGCAGGCAATCGGTGAAGCCGCCCGTGCTCGCGCCGAGGTCGGCGAACACCTTACCCGTGACATCGGCGGAAAAAAAGCAAAGCCCGCGGGCAAGTTTGTAGCCCCCGCGGGAAACATATTTTTCTTCCGCCTCGATAAATTCGAAAATGTCCCCCTCCGAGACCTCATCCTTGGGGGAAAGCGGCTTGCCGCCGCGCAAAACGCGTCCGCCTTCGAGCGCGTCGTGCGCCTTGGTGCGCGAACCGAACCGCTCCGCGAAAAATTTATCCGCGCGCATACAGTTCTCCGATGAGGTTTTCGAGCGCCTCGCGGCTCAAACCGTGCTTTTGGGCGAGCGATACGGGCTTGCCGTGCGGAATAAATGCGTCGTCGTAGCCGAGGGAATACACCTTTTTTCCCGTATTGCGGTAGAACCGCGCAATGGCGTCGCCCAGCCCGCCGATGCGCACGTTGTCCTCCATCGTGATGACGTGCGTCTCCGTAAGGCCATTCAGGAGCGCCTCGTCGAGCGGCTTCAAAAAGCGCGCGTTTACAATGGAGAAATCTTGCCCGCGCGCTGCCGCGTTTTTGCGCACTTCCTCGGCGATGCGGATGCATCTTTCCCCCGCCGCAAGCACTATTATGTCTGACATAGTACTATGTAAAACTTCCATTTTCCCAATTACGACGGGCAAAACGCGCCCTTCTACGCCTGCGCGGGGATAGCGGATGGCAAGCGGGCTGTTCCAATTTGCGCCCGCGCGGAGCATGGCGCGGAATTCCCCCACGTCCTTGGGGATGGCAATAGCGAGGTTTGGGATAAAGGAGAGATAGGAAAGATCGAATACGCCCTGGTGGGTCTCCCCATCCGCCCCCGTGATGCCCGCGCGGTCGATGCAGAAGGTGACGGGCAGATTTTGTCCGCAGATATCGTGAACGATCTCGTCAAACGCGCGCTGTAAAAAGGTGGAATAGATGGCGTAGTACGGGCGCATCCCCTGCGTTGCCATTGCCGCGCAGAGCACCGAGGCGTGTTCCTCGCAGATGCCCACGTCGAAGGCGCGCTCGGGGAAGCGGCGGAAAAATTCCCGCAGGCCGAGGCTATCCGTCATCGCGGCCGTCACGGCGACGATGCGGCTATCCTTTTCGGCGAGCGCGCACAGTTCCTCGCCGAGCGCGGCGGAATATTCGGAGTGCGGGCGCGGGTCGGGGCTTACGCCGTGCGTCGCCTCGGGTTCGTTTTCGCAAAACGGATACCCGTGACCCTTTTGCGTGACCACATGGAGCAAAACGCACGATGTTTCCAGCCGTTTTTTCGCTTCGTCGAGCGCGGGGAGGAGTTCGGAAAGGTCGTTCCCGTTGTATACGCCCATGTACGAAAGCCCGTACTGCTCGAAGAGGGCGATGTTTTCGGGCTTCATTCCCGCCTTCATCTCGCCCAAAATATCGTGTGTTCCCCCCACGGTGGGCGAAATGGACATTCCGTTATCGTTCACCACGATGAGCACGCGTGTGTTCAGGATATGTAAACTGTTGAGCGCCTCAAAGACGAGTCCGTTGTTGAAAGAACCGTCGCCGATGAGGGCGATCACTTGGAACGCTTCCCCTTTCAGGTCGCGCGCCTTGGCGATGCCGAGCGCGGCGGAAATGGCAGTGCCGGCGTGCCCCGTATCGTAGCAGTCGTACTCGCTCTCCTGCCGCTTGGGGAATCCAGAAATGCCGCCCTCCTGCCGCAGGGTATGAAAGCGGGCGGCGCGGTCGGAGAGGAGTTTATGCGTGTAGCATTGATGCCCCACGTCGAAGACGATCTTGTCGCGCGGAAAATCAAAGGCGCGATGCAGGGCGACGGTGAGTTCCACCGTCCCCAAATTGGAGGAAAGGTGGCCTCCGCAGACGGAGACAGTATCGAAGATCTCCCTGCGGAGTCGTTCGCAGATCTCGTTCAGTTGTGGAAGGGAAGCCGCCTTGACTTCCGCGTCGGTGATCATTTCCATAGTCTATGCGGCGAATTTCCGCACCCCATGTTTATTTTTTGCGATTGCGCACAAAATCCACGAGTTCCTTTAAGAACTCCGTCTCGCCGCCGAATTCCAAGAGCGCGCGCTGCGCTTCGGCGGCGTAGAAATCGGTGAGGCGCTCCGCCTCCTCCATGCCGTAAACCTTGATATAGGTGAGTTTTTGCTCCGCGCTGTCTTTGCCGAGCGTCTTTCCAACCGCCGCGAACTCCCCCTTCACGTCCAAAATGTCGTCGGTGATCTGGAAGAGAACGCCGAGCGCGTTTCCGTAGGCGCGCGCCGCCGCGGTATCGCGCCCCGCGAGGCACGCCGCCATGACGACGGGCGCAGCGAGGAGCCGCGCCGTCTTGTGCTCCACCATAAAGTCGAGTTGGGCTTTGCCCGCCTCCTTCCCCTCGTAGAGGAGGTCGGCGGATTGCCCCGCGAGCATCCCATCCGCCCCTGCGGCACGGGAAAGTTCGCGCGCCGCCTCGATGTGCGCCTCCCCCCGCCCGCACACGCGGAGAAGGAGATCGAACGCAAGCGAAAGCAGGGCGTCGCCGGCGAGCAGGGCGTTCCCCTCCCCGAATTTCTTGTGATTGGAGGGCTTCCCGCGGCGAAAATCGTCGTTGTCCATCGCGGGCAGGTCGTCGTGGATGAGCGAATAGGTGTGAATACACTCAAGGGCAAGCGCGCAGTCCGTCTCCGCCGCATAGGGAACGCCGTACGCATCGAGCGCAGCAAAAAACAGAACTGGGCGGATGCGCTTTCCGCCCGCGCGCAGAGAATAGCGCATACTTTCCGTGAGGATCGCAGGCTCGTATTTCATCCCGTCGCACAGGGCGTCGAGGGCGGTTTCAAACGTCCGCAAATAGATTTGATACTGCTCGTCAAACGGCTTCATAGCGTGCGCTCCGCGGCCTCGACGGTGTTACATAGGAGCATGGCGACGGTCATCGGCCCCACGCCGCCGGGCACGGGCGTAAGATAGGAAACGCGCTCTTTGACCCCTTCAAAGTCCACATCGCCGCACGATCTGCCGTTTTCATCGCGGTTCATGCCCACGTCGATGACGGCCGCCCCCTCCTTCACCATATCCGCCGTGATGAATTTGGGCTTGCCGACGGCGGCGACGAGAATATCCGCCTCCCTGCAAATTTCCTTGAGGTTTTGCGTCTTGGAGTGGCACACGGTGACGGTCGCATCGGCATTGATAAGGAGCATCGCCATCGGGCGGCCGACGATGTTGCTCCGTCCCACCACGACGGCGCGCTTTCCAGCCGTCGGAATGTTGTAGCGGCGCAAAAGTTCCATCACGCCGCGCGGCGTGCAGGCGACCGTTCCCCCCTCGTTTTTGGCGAGTTTGCCGATGTTTTCGTCGGAAAATCCGTCCACATCCTTCTCGGTGGGAATGGCGGCAAGCAGCGCCTTCGCGTCGAGGTGACGGGGAAGCGGCAACTGCACGAGGATGCCGTGCACATTTTCATCCGCGGCGAGCGCCTCAATGAGCGCCAGCGCCTCCTTCTGCCCCGTCTCCGCGGGCAAATAGTGCGTAAACGAGCGTATCCCCGCCTCCTCGCACGCTCTTATCTTATTTCTCACATAAATTTGAGAAGCGGGATCGTTGCCGATGAGCACAACGGCGAGTCCCGCTTTTTTTCCGCTCTTTTGTTCAAATGCCGCGGCGCGCGCCTTCACTTCGGCACGGATGGCGGCGGCAGTCGCCTTTCCGTCGATGAGCGTCATTGGTTGATTATCCCTCCCAGCACGCCGTTTACGAAGTCGGCGGATTTTTCCGTGGAATACTTCCGCGCCAGCGCCACCGCCTCGTTTACGGAGACCACGGGCGGGATGTCGTCGAAGTACTTGATCTCGGCGAGGGCGATGAGCAGCGCCGCCTTATCCGCAGGGTAAATGCGCGTCTCCGCAAACCGCGTCACCTTTTCCGCGAGCACCGCGGAAAGTTCCTCGCCGTGCTCTGCAACGGCCGCATACAGCCTCTCCGCAAACGCGCAGTCCTCTTCGCCGAGTTTATCCGCGCGGTACATCGCATTGCGGAAAGACAGCGGGCAATCCTCGCGGAATTGCCGCGCAAACACGATCTTATATACCGTTTCCCTCGCCTGTGTTCTCATCTGTCACCCGATACGACAATTTCCCATTCCGTGCGGAATGGGAAACATCATTATTTTTTATCGTCCTCTTGCGCCGCGGGCGCTTCTCCCGCGTTGGCGTCTGCCGCAGGCGCGTTTTCCGTGGGAAATATCACGCTCTGAACGTGCACGTCTACCTTGGCGATCTTGTATTTGGTCATGGATTCCACCATCTGCTTGATGGTCTGCTGGATGCGGAACGCAAGTTCGGGCACATTGTAGCCGTAGTGCGCGATGACGGAGATATCGACAAAGACGCCCTCCTTTTCAAAGCACAACTTGATGCCTTTCCCCTTTGCGGGGACAAGTTCGATGCCCTCTGTCTCCTGCAAACTGAGCGCAACGATCCCGCTCACAATATCCGAATTATACGTGATCCTACCCTTCTGTCCGTTGGGATTGTATTTGATGCTTGCCATAAGTTCTCCTTTTACAGAGAACATTATAGCACATCTTTTTCGAATTTACTACTGTTTTTACTTAACTTTCCGCATAAACCGGCATAATTACGACGTCGCCGTTGTTGATGGGGTATTCAAACTCGAGCGCGTAGAAAATTCTGGTGAGATCGTCCTCGTTGACTTCGCTCGCATTGATAAAGACGTTGATGTGGTCGTTATCGGTGAGCGTGACTGCCGCGTCGGAGAAGCCAAGCCCCTTGATGATGGATTCCATCACGAGTTCATCCTCCATGAGTTGCACAAGTTCCATCTTTCTCTGGAATGCGGCGGTGTATTCGTCGGAACCTTCAACGCTGCTTGCGATGATGGAGTCGAGCTCCACAAACTCCTCGCTGCGGGTCGTGTTGCGGATATCGCGGTAGGTCGTGAAGTAGTTGACGGGCGTATCCGTTGCGCCGTCAACGGTCTCTGTTCTTGTGCCCGCGAGGATAAAGTTGAATACGGCGGTCACGGCGAGTACGAGCACGAGGGTAGACATGAGTGCGATTTTTTTGGTGTTGGACATGGTTTTATCTCCTTCTGATAAAATTTTCTCAATTATCGGCGGGATAGACGAGCACATCCTGCCTTGCGATATGGAGGGCGTTGGCGGTCGCATCGATTACCCGCATACGGGTCACAAGCCCGAAGTCGCCGCGGATGATGACGACCGCGCTCACCGCGTTTCCGTCCTCTTCGCCGATCATCACCGACGCGCCCTCCACCCCTTCGATCTCCTCGAGGAGTTGCCCCAGCCTCTCTTCGAGCGTCGTCGGCTTGTATTCGCCCGTCGATTGGCTCTTTCCGCCCGAAAAGAATACATACCACACGGCGATAAGCAACAGGAACGCCCCGATACACACCGCCAAAATGCGGAATGTTCTGCTCTGAAACAGGTTTTTCATGCGCTCCGTGTTCATGATACCTCCGCGATGTTGCCGTATTGTTCGTTGAGGAAGGCTTGGACGCGGTCTAAAATATCTTTATGCTCCCCTTGTCCGGATATGCCGAAATCGGAAATTTTTACGATAATTTTTTTTCGTTCGAAGGTCGCATCCGCCCTCCGCGACACCTCCGCCGTCGCCTCCACGCCGAATTTTTCTCCGATGGCGGCGACGATCTCCTCCTCGTCGCGCGCTTCGAGCATCTCCGCGCAGGCGGCAAAATAGCCGTCGTCCTCGCCCAGCGCGCTCGCGGAGAGCGACAGTTTCCCGCTCTGAAACCAACTCACAAAGGGCGCGACGAGAACGACGAGGGTAAACAGTTTCATGCCCCCCTTCACAAACCTGCCCATCTTGCCCGAGGGCGCGATGATGGTGATGACGGCGGAGATGAGCACCGCGCCCACGATGCTCAAAACGTACGCCTTCATCAGAAAAATACCCCCGTCGAACAGATGAGCAGAACGAGCGTCAAAAAGTACAGGAAGGCGACGCACAAAATTCCCGCCAAAAAGTAGCCGCAGTCCCCCGCAAGGCGGGCAAGAAAGGGAGAAATTTTGCCTCCCGCAGGCTCGGTCGCCGCGGCGGAGAGGCGCAGGAAGAGTTGGAAGGCGGCGATGAGGAGCACGGGGCGCAGGACGGTCGAGAAGAGCAAAAAGACGGCGAACGACCCGACCGCGTTCTTGATGAGGGCGCTCCCCGCGACCACAAGTTCCATTCCGCCCGATAAAAATCCCCCCACGAGGGGCACAGAGCCGGAGATCACGTACTTTGCGGCGCGCAGGGAGAGGCCGTCGTACTGCGCCGCGGCAATGCCCTGCACGGTGAGGAAGATGCTCATAATGGCAAGCGTAAGCCCCACCAGCCACTTGCAGATGCTCTTGAATAGGTCGCCGAGCCGTTCGGTGCGCACCTCGTCCGTCAGATTTCCGATGAACGCGAGGATGATGACGATGACGGAGGAAGGCAGAACGACGGATGCAAACAGTTCGGTAATTGCGCCGCTCATAAAGGTCACGGCGGGGCGGAACACCCCCGCCGACACCGCGCCCCCGCTCGCCGCCATCAAGGTGAGCAAAAGCGGGTACACGATCTCCATCTGTTTTCGCATCTCATTCAGCGCGGAAAATCCGCTTTCCAAAATTCCGATGAGGCAGGCGAGCACGGCCGCGCCCGCCGAAATGTACCCCACAAAGTGTATTATGTCTGACATAGTACTATCTATAAAGCCACTTTTCGCAGAGTTGAGGATGCCGCAGAGCAGCGCGACCGCCAAAATGATGGCAAACGCGGGGATCATCGCCCTTCCTTCCTCCCAGACGAGCGATAGAATGGCCTCCGTCATAGAGCCGTATTCGAGCGACTGATCCCCCGTGATCAATTTTTTCAGCCGCTCTTTGATGTCGATCCCGCGGAACTGCGTGAGCGAATTGAGGTAATTTTGCAGTTCCTCCGTATCCAGCCCCTGCAAGAGCGATTGGATATTGCGCTCTATCTCCTCCATCCCCTCGCCTTGGCTCTCCGCAAGCGGCTCTGCGGCGGGCGCATTTGCGCACAGAAAGAGGGCGAGAACGGCAAGCCCGATGAGCAGCCAAATGACGCGCTTGAATTTACTTTTTGAAGGCGCAGCCTTTCTGCGGCCATAGACAAGGCGGGTCATATCAACCTCAAAAGTTGCAAAATGAGCGAGAGTACGCTGCGCAAAATGGGGATCGCGAGCACCAAAATCACCACCTTTCCGCCCAAGATCAACTTGTCCGCGGTGGAATTTTGCCCAAAATCCTTCAAAATGCCCGCGCTGAACTCCACAAGATACCCGATCCCGACCATTTTTAATAAAATTTTTACGAGCGACGAATCGATTCCCGTCGCGTCGGCGATCTCGCCGAAGATGGCGAGGTTGTCCCTCAAAACATCAAACACAAAGAGGAGCAAAATAATGCCCCCCGCCACCGTCACGGCGAAGGCGAGTTCGGGCTTTGTCTCCTTCAGAAGCAGCGCGGCGACGGCGGTGACGAACGCGATCCCCACGAGCTGAAATATCTCCATCGTCAATAGACCCCGAAAATCTCCTGTATCGTCGTAAATAGGTCGCCGATCATGGTGACGGCAACCGTGAGCGCGATGACAAGCCCCACGATGGTCACGACGGTGGAGATGTCGTCCCTGTCCGACTTTTTCAGAATTTGGCAGACGATGGTCACGATGATGCCGATCGCCGCGAGTTTGAAGATGATCGAAATATCCATGTTACACGATGAGAATGACGACGGCAAGCCCCGCCATGATGCCGAGTTTCAGATAGAGCGCGCCACGCTCCTTCGCCTCCCTCTCGCTTGCGGCGCGTTTTTCCTCGATGCCCGCCTGTTTCGCGGCAAAAAAATTTTTTTGGGAGAGGCTGTCCCCATTCCCGAGCATTGCAAAATAATCGGCGCACTCCGCGCGCTCCTCGCCCGTGAGGTAGGAATAGCAAATTTTTGTGTCTCGCCGCTCGGAAAATCCCTTCAACGCCTTCGCAAAATCCCCCGTGTAGGCGTATTGCTTCAAAAAAATGTCGAGCGGCTTTCGCGCATAGTTGAGTTCGTTGAGGTAGCGCTCGTTGAAGGCCGAAAACTGCGTGTAAAATTTTTTTCGCGCGCGGTATTTATTGGCGGCGAAGTACCCGCCCAGCGTCCCCGCCGCGACGACGGCGACGGCGACCAAAATTTTAAGCCACAACATTCCCGTCCTCCCCGAGGATCGCCCCCACCCTTCCAAGCCCGTTCAAAAGGACGTACCGCGCGAACAACTTTTGCGGCACGTCCTCATACCGCTTCAAATGCGCCGAAGCGAGCACGGCGATGCCGCTCTCCACCGCGCGGCGCACGGCCGCATAGTCCTCGGGCAGAAGTTCGTCGGTCACGATGGCCTCGGGGCGCATGGCGCGGATGCCCGCGGTGAACGCCGTCAACTTGTCCGCAAAGCGGATGACGTCCGCCGTCTCGCCTAAATCCCCCGCCGAAAGTTCGCCGCGCTCGTCGCTCACGAGCACGTTGCACTTGGTGCGGCGGCACATGAGGCGGCACAGGTCGCGCAAAAGCGTCGTCTTGCCCTCCCCGGGCGGCGCGAGCAGCAGCACCGATTTGATGCCGTCCTTAAAGCAGGCCGCGTAAATCTCCTCCGCGCAGCCCTCAATGGCGTGGGGAATACGGATGCAGAGCGAGGTCACGCCGTGCACGGCGTGCACCCCCTTTTCGTCGTAGACGTACGCCCCTGCAATACCGACGCGCTCCCCCTCTTTGGCGGTCACAAAGCCGCGGCGGATCTGATTTTCCACCGCATAGACGGAATATCCGCTCGCGGCAAACAGCGTCTCCTCCACCTCGGCTTGAGTCGGGAGGAGCGCCCCCGCCTCCTCGCACACGCCGCACGCGCCAAGGCACACAAATTTTCCGCCGAGATTGGCGCGCAGGGGCTTGTCCGCGCGAACGCGCAACTCATAGAGCAAATGAATGTTGATGTATCGGAGCGCGTCCGCAAGCCTCGGCGGCAAAAAATCAAGCATCGGTTTAATATATGGGTCAAGCCCGCAAAATATGAAAAGCCCCGCACGGCACAGGCCGCACGGGGCAGAATTCAACCGATTATTCGATGACAAACACCGTCACGCTGTTGTTCTTGACGGGCGCTTTCAAAACGTTGCCCTCGATCGCAATTTCGCTCTCCTTGGGCGCGATGTTCATCCGCATCCCCGCCTTCACGTTGATCTCGTTGATGGCGGTCACGTCCTCGTTCCAGAGGGTGATGACGTGCGCGCGCTTTTTCTCGCCGAAGCCGACAAGATTTGCCTTCATTGTCTCGTTCTTGCCCGAAACGTTCACCACTTTCAGGTAGATCTTGCCGTCGTCGCCGACCGTCGCGCTCTGGAAAATGCGCTCGTTCACCTTCCAGATGTTCTTGCGCAGGACCTCGTGCCATTCGCCGTCCTTCAAAATGGAGGCGACAAATTCCTTGCGCTTATAGGTGAGTTTGAGCACATTCCCCTCGGGCGAATAGCCGAGGAACTTATCCTTGCCCATCATCTCGCAGACGGTGCGCATGAAGTCCACCCGCTTATCGAAGGAGACGTCGTACCCCTTGTGGTTCTTGCCGTATTGGCAGCAGATGGAAAAGCCCGCGCTGTCCATCGTGCCCGCGTCGCGCACATCGGCAACGCCCACGCCGCCGATGAAGCTCTGCTCGCCCGAGAGCCTGCGGAAGGCGATCTCCACGGTGCAGTTCCCGAATTTCTGCGCGTCGTAATAGAAGCCGTTGAACGCCTCACTCTCCTCGATGATGAGTTCCCCGTTCTCGATGTGCCCGCCGTAGCAGTTGGGGTACACCTTCCACGCGCCCATGCCGTCCTTAAAGTCGTGGTCGTACAGCGTCTTGCCCGTCCTGATGTCCTTCACCGTCACGCGCGATACCGCGCTCGCCGTGCGGTGGCCGCCGATGAGCAGGCCGCCCGCATTGTCATCGTTGACGGGCGCAATGTCCTTCAAGGCGTATTTTCCCACGTTGCCCGCAAACATCTGCTGCACATAGTAGTTGGGGGTGAGCATCACGTCGCGCGCGTTGAACCAGATCATGTTGGGCGTCCAGCGGTAGTGATAGGTGGAGGCGAGCAGCGGCGCATAGCAGGTCATCTTCACCACGTCGGAGTTGCGCTCGCACCCCGTCAAAAAGGCGGCCTCGGCGAGCGCCGACTTCAAATTGTTGTCGCCGTTGAGCCGTCCCCTGCCGTCGGACATCGTGTGCATCGCATATTCGCCCATGAACACCTTTGCGCCGTCCCTGTCATAGCAGTCGTAGCGCTTGGTGTTGTCGATGAACCACTGATAGGAATTGTAGACGTGTTCATCCACTATCATATCGCGGTACTTTTCGTTGATTGTTTTCCACGAATCGTTGGAATCCTGCGGGCGGATATCCACGCCCGCGCTCGTCACCACGGTGATATCAAAGAGCTTGAGTAGGTCGGTCATTCTCCCCTTGTACATATATTGCCGCACGCCCAAAAGGCAGGATTCGAAGTTGTCGAAATATTCGTAGCCCCAGTTCTCGTTGCCGATGCCGATGAACTTGAGTTCGAAGGGCGCGGGGTGTCCCATATCGGCGCGGACTTTCGCCCAATACGCCTCGTTGCGGTCGGAAGAAGAGATGTCGCCCTTCGCAAAGTAGATGAGGTCGGCGACGTTATCGATGACTTCCTTCTGGAATTTTTCCGTGCCGGGAACGATGCGCTGGTAGCCCGTCTTGCGCTGCTCGCCCATTCTGATCTGGCACAGAAGGCCGCAGTGGAGCACGGGCAGCGGCGACATATCGAGGTCCTCGCACAGGCAGAAATATTCGTAAAAGCCGATGCCGTAGGACTGCATATACCGCCACACATTGGGAATTTGGCGGCGCTTTTCCAAAGGACCTACCGTGTTGCGCCACTTGTATTGGTACTCAAAGTCCACGTCGCCCTCGACGACGCACCCGCCGGGGAAGCGCAAAAACGAGGGATGGCAGTCTTTGAGCGCCTGCACGATGCGCGGGGAAAGTTTGCCGTTGCGGTATTTATCGGGGTCGCCCCACGTCTTGGAGGGCAAGAGTGAGACATAGTCGATGCCGATCTCGCCGTTCCCCTCGAGTTTAATGCAGAGCCGCCCCATCGTGTCCTTTTCGGCAACGACGGAGGTGGAAACTTTGATCCACTCGCCGTCGTCCCCCTCGGGGATCTTGATCTCGCCCACCGTCGTGTGCCTGCCGTGCGCGCCGCGGATGTAAACTTTTGCAATGCCCTTGAAGCCGAGGCGCTTCACCCACATGGAAAAGTGGTATGTCTCGCCGTTTTCCACGGGCATCCCGTACATATCGTACCCGCCCGCGCAGTAGTAGCCGGGATTTTCAAGATGGTAGACGCCGCCCACGCTCAAATGCAGGTAGCTGGGGTTGTTTTCGTTCATGCCGCCGACCGTCGTGACCGTGCGAGGGCCGGCGCCGTAGATGTCCCAATAAAAACTCTTCGCCTTGCGCGCCTCCACCCAGCTTTCGCAGTTGTAGTCGTCGTAGGTGAAGTATGCGAATTCAAACGAATTGTTGATGACCATTTCGGCGTTCAGACCGCCGTCGGCCGATTGGTTGATGTCCTCGAAGAAGAGCCCGTAGAGGTGCTCTGAAATGTCCACCCCTCTCTTCTTCGCGTCCAAAGTGTAGCGTATCATAATTTCTCCTTGCAGCCGCCCCCCACGGCGGCAAATTTTACTACCTGTATTATAGCAACCGACCGTGCTTTCGTCAACGATTTGCGCAAAATTCCGCCGCGGAATTGCACAAAAATTGCGCCGTTTTTCTCCGCCGAACGGCACATGAAAATGCCGAACATTACTTGAAATATGTTAGCGATATCGACCTCGATGAAACGAGCGCAAACGAGAAGATATCCGCCCTTTTTGTTTTTGCCTCCACCGCAGGAAGATCGCGATCGCCGTCGAAATTCTCCCGTTCCCCCCACAGCCTGCCGAAGGCAAAAAATCGAAAGACGGGAAGAGGCGGAAGCCCGAGCGCGCCGCCCAAAAAGGCAAAATATGCTCCGAGTTTGGCACGGTCGCCGCCTCTGAACAAATTTGAGCAGTCGCCGTCCGTCCCCTTACAGCCAAACGATTGCAGCACATCTCCGACGCGCGTTTCCGCGTCAACGCGCGCTGCGTACTCCGATTTTGCAATATTGAATAGCGCCGCTGTGTTGTGCCCGCCAAAACTGATGAGCCAATCCGCCCAATCAAAGCAATTTTGCGTATAATTTGCCATATTGCCAATGACCCTGTCCGCGCGGAAAAAGAGGTCGGCCAAATCAAATTCACCCAATTGTTTGGAAAAATCTAAGGAGCAATGACGATTTATGACGCCCGAATTTTCCAGCGCAGCCAGCACAAAGTGCGCTGTGCCAAAGGGATATTTGCTTGTATATTGGTGTTTTTCGTCCGCTGTGCGGTAAACTTTGCCGCGCATGGCGTTGGGGTTTATCTTATTCCGTTGCGCAAGATAGTTGTTGCGGCTCTCTTCGTTGAAGAGGACAAAATGCTGGTCGATGGCGGAAAAATTCGGAACGCAAACGGGCAAGTCGATAAACACACACTCCTCCAAATTCTCGTTTGCGTTTTCCAGCCACAACTCGTCGTCGGGTTTTCCGCAGCACGAACTGTACCCGACGACGCGCCAACCCCCAAAATTTTGAAGGAACATCCCCGCGATAAGCCCGTCGACGTCCGCATTGACGATGCACTTTCTCCCGCGGGTAAAAATTTTGGCGTTTTGAAAAATAAATGGCATATACAGCCCTCTTTTCACAAATGAAAATTTACAGCGCAATAATTTCAGTCTTAAAATCGCAATAATATTCAGCGGAGACGCCCTTGAATTTCAACACGCAGTAATCGGGATCGGTGACGCCCTGTTTATAGAACATCTTATCTCCGAACCGCCAGATCTCATCCTTCGTCGGCTGGTCGGTGCAGACCTGCATTTCGCCGATCACGGAGACACCCTGATACTTGAACCTCCCGCGCTTATAAAAATACACGCACGCCTTGTTGTTCGCCAAAAACTGCTTGATCTTGTTGGACGAGGTGTTGGTCGTAAAGTAAATTTCATTCCCGTCGATCTTGCGCGGCGCAAGCATGGCGCGAATCACGGGATACCCCTCCTCGTTGACCGACGCCAAAAACGCCGTCCTTTGCTCGGATATAAATTGAAAGATCTGCGCTTTCTCCATAAGTGTTTCTCTCCGCGAAATAATATTTACCGCTTTTTGGTTTTCGGCATCGGCAGGTCGTCATACATTGCCTCAAATAATCCCGTCAAAAAAGCCTTATCGTCCACATTGTCTACATTGAGCATTTCCTTTGCACCCTCATACGGCAGGGAATACTCCGCTTGGGGCAGATAGGATAGCGCCGCCTTCACGGGTTTTACAAGCAATCTATCGTCGTAGATCCCGCCGACAAGTTTACCGCGATAGTAGATGAGAAATTCACCCATCATAGGCTTGCAGGTGATATCCTTTAAGCCCGAAAGTTGCTCTAAAACAAAATTCAAATATTCCTTGCTTGACGACATAACTCCTCCGCTCAATTTCTGTTTAATGATAGATTTCACTTTTTACTTCCCGCGCCCGCGCGCTGTTGTCCCCCCTATGGGGGGACAACAGCGCGCGGGCGCGGGAAGTAATTTTTTTGCGCTCCCCCGTGCCCCGCGAAATATCCGTCGGCTATGCCGATGGATATTTTAACTGTTGAGCTTTCTGTTTAATTCAGCCAATTCGTCTTTTTCTGCTTGTTCTTTTTTCCTTTCGGCTTCTTCAAGTTGCTTTTTATAAGCCGCATTGCTATCATAAATCATATTCGCCATTTCAATGCGCGCTTCTAAATCTTTTAAGAATTCGGGGACATCGGACATTGCAAATTTCGGAAAATCCTTTGTAAGAATTACGTTGCCCACAAATTCTACTTTATCTATTGTCGGTGCGCCCGATGAAGATAAAGCGGTGAATGGTTTTTTTGATAACGCCTCTTGATAGGCTTCCTCCCATTCGCAGTCGACGCACTCGGAAAGAGTAATTTCCAAGTAATACCGATATCCACTTTCTTTGTATTCCTTTTTTACGATTTTAACTGACATATTAAACTCCTTGTAAAAATATTGCGGTATACTACCAACAATTTCATTATAACATATCCGATACCGATTGGGCATTTGTATGCCATTTTTTTTATAAATTTTTTTGAACAGAAGTTCTAAAGTTCTTCTATAAAATCGCGCGGTGCGGTACTTCGCCTTCGGCTCGTGTCGCGCGGTGCGGTACTTCGTCGCTACGCTCCTCGTGCCGCACCAAAAAAGCAGTCCACAATTTTGTGGACTGCTTTTTTGGTGCACCGAGGCAATTATAATCCGAACACAAAAGCTCGTCAAGGCTGACCGTTTGCGTTCCGTTTTTATAG
>CANQMX010000016.1 GCA_947625095.1 uncultured Clostridia bacterium
CAAAAAATATCGCAGAGATTTTTTGCGAAGAGGAGCAGCAACGGAATGAAGTTGCAATTTGCCGCAAGGTAAATTGCTTAATATGAAGTTTGCTGCGACGAGGATGGCTATGATGATTTCTTTGGCTTCGAGTTGGAGCAGATGGAAAAGAAACCGAAACCCGAGTAGACCGCGCCGCGCGCGGAAAGAAGATGCCCGAGGGGAAACCCTCTGTGGCAGTAAATCGGGAGGAGCGCGCGGCGGAATCGCCGCCGCGCAATACAAAAAGGAGAATTGGAGCAGAAGGAACTTAAATACCAAAAGGAAATCGGAAACACGGTCTATACTGTGATCGTAAAAGAAAGTAACACAGCAACAGAAACAATATGGAAAAAGCTCGAAAGAGCCATGATACAGGACTCGCTCGAAGAATGTCATTCCAAAGGAGAAATTCTATGAAAAGGCATTATTCGGCATCAAATAACCAATCTTATCTCGGAGGTGAGAAAATAACTGCCCTCTATTGCAGATTGTCAAGCGACGACGGAAATGAGGGCGACAGCAACAGTATCGTAAATCAAAAGGCAATTCTCGGCAAGTACGCAAACGAAAAGGGCTTTTCCAACCCGCAATTCTATGTGGACGACGGGTACAGCGGCACGAACTTCAACCGCCCCGACTTCCAAAGAATGATGCGCGACGTGGATGCTGGGCTGGTCGGCACAATCATAGTAAAGGATATGTCGAGGCTCGGCAGGGATTATCTGAAAGTGGGCGTTTACACGGAAATCACTTTCCCAGATGCGGGTGTCCGCTTTATTGCTATCAACGACGGCGTTGACAGCGAGAGCAACGTGGATAATGACTTCACTCCCTTCCGCAATATCATCAATGAATGGTACGCGAAAGACACGTCGAAGAAAATCCGCGCCGTGTTCAAGGCAAAAGGAATGTCGGGAAAGCACCTATGTACGATCCCGCCCTACGGTTACAAAAGGGACGAAAACGACAAGGAACATTGGGTTGTGGACGAGGAATCCGCGGCGGTCGTCAAAGAGATTTTCAGACTGTGCATGAAGGGCTACGGTCCGACGCAGATTTCCCGATTGCTTTCGGAGCACGGCGTCGAATCTCCGACGATTTACAAGAAGCGGAAAAATCTTTCGATTGCCGTCCATGAAACGGAGTTCCCCGAATTATGGTCGTCCAGTTCCGTCGTCAACATTCTTGAAAATCCTGCCTACCTCGGACATACGGTGAACTTCCGAACGAGGAAGAAATCGTATAAAAGCAAGAAAACGATTGACTTGCCGCCCGAGGAATGGGCGACGTTCGAGAATACGCACGAAGCAATCATCGACGAAGAAACATTCTCAACCGTTCAAAAAATACGTGAGGCACGGCACAGACCGAGCAAACTTGGCGAAATAAGTATGTTTTCGGGGCTTGTGTATTGTGCCGACTGCGGGAAAAGAATGTATCTCTGCCGTTGTAAGGGGATGAAGCAGAAAGAGTATTTCAACTGCTCTTCGTATCGGAAAAAGAAGAAGAGAACCTGCACTTCCCATCAAATCAAGGTGGAAGCCGTGGAAAAAGTTGTGCTTGCAGACTTACAGCGGGTATTCGCTATGGCGACCGACAGGGAAAGTGAGTTCTTGGCTCTGATAAAGCAGAACGCCGATAAGGAGAGCAGGAAGAAACTTTTGGCTTCCGCACAAGAGAAAGAAACCGCAGAACAGCGAGTACAAACTCTCGACCGTATCATCCGAAACCTCTATGAGGACAAGGTGAACGGCAACCTCTCCGACGAACGCTTCCGCAAACTTTCGCAGGAGTATGAGGAAGAACAGGAAAAGCTGACTGCGCGGATCCGAGAATTGCAGGAAATATTAGCAAAAGCAAAGGAACAGTCCGACAACGTGACGCGCTTCATGCGCATTGTGCGGAAGTACACGGAAATCACGGAGCTTACGCCCGAAATCGTGCGAGAGTTCATTGAAAAAGTGATCGTGCATGAGAAGCGGAAGGTTGACGGCGGCAAGCGGACACAGGCGGTGGAAATCATCTACAACTGCGTGGGAGTAATTCCCGACCTTGCGCAGGAAGAAGCCGCTTAAACTTCGGGAAGGGCAACGAATAAGCGGTTTGACTAACCGCCAAACCGCTTATTCATAGAATCCCTACCGCAACCCGCATAAACCGCGGGGTGCTTTTTGTGTGATGCATACATCAACCGACAATATGCCCACTCGACGTCAACGTGATTACCGTATCTTCATTCAGCACGGTTTCTTGATCCGCTTCATCAAATTCGTACAATGCATCGAGACCGATACGTAGCTCGGATATCTTTTTTCCCTTGACCGCCATGTACACCTCTTCTCCTGTGCTATTTCCTTGATATCGGATCGTCAACTTTACGCGTTCGCGGTTGGGCGTGGAGGTGAGTTCAACCGGGCCGTCCCAAACAAAATCGGGACAAACCATCTGCAACGTATCGTTTTCCTGATATACAATCACTGACTGCTCTACATTCGCAGAAAGAATCAAGATATAGCCCCCTACCTTTACGGCCTTGCCCGTGTAAGAGACAATAGAACCGGGAACATGATACCAATGGCTATTCCCATTTCCCTGGCGACCGGAAATCTTATAATAGGAAACCTCTGCCGTGGAAAAATCGATCTCGATATATCTGCCCGTATTGGTATATGGTTCCATATCCTCATCTTCATCTTCCGAAGAAGAAGCATCATTATTGTGAATATCACCAAACTGTGTACTCCAACTACCGCCTCCAACCTGTATATTCCAATTACTTTCTTCGTCTGAATACGGATACTCCCTTTCATCGTAATACCGTTTCCCTGAAACCGATATCGTCGAAGACAATTTCTTTTTTCCAGAAACCGCAAAAGCAACAGGCATTTCCCCATCTTCCGTCTGGAAACGGACGGTCAGCGCTTCATTCGTCAATGTGTACGAGAGCGCGTCGTCGTCGTTATCCGAGTAATTCAAAGTATAGCCCGTATCCGTTTTTTCAACAGGGCCGCCCATAGCCCCCTGTGTTATCCCGCCGACTTTATTCGCCATGACGAAATACAGATCGCCATCCTGTTCTGCGATCGAAATCTCCATAACCGCACCCTGCATCTCGCTCGTCCATACGCCGACGAGTGGATCGCTCGTTTCGTCGCCTTGTGAACCATTGCCACCGTTTTCTCCGCACGCTGCCAAGCCGAAACACAGACACAGAGCCATAACGAAAGCCAACAAGTTTGTCCAAATTTTTCCTTTCATAACGTCCCTCTTTTTATTTTTTTTGGAGCATATTGATATTATAGTCCAAATTTTTTGGACAGTCAAGCAAATCGTCCGAATTTTTGGTACTTAATTGTTGCAATATGAAAAATATGTTTACGTCGCGTTTGAGTGAACTCATACGCGAAAGTGAAAAAAACCAAAATCATATTTGTGCCGATTTGAAAATCTCCAAACAAAAATTGTCGAATTGGAAAACGGGCTACTGCGAACCCAATTTAGACGACCTCATTATGCTTGCCCTTTACTTTGACGTCTCCTCGGATTTTCTTTTGGGGATAGAGGACGAAACGGGCGCAAAAAATGGCGGATAAAAATTTTTGAAATAACATGAGCGGCCGCGCCTCCCGACGGGAGGCGCGGCCGCTCTATTGCGTTGATTTGATTTATAAGTTCTGCGTCAAAAATTCACGCAACTGTTCCTCGGGAAGGTAGCCCAAATTGTGGGTTTTTACCTTGCCGCCTTCGAAGATGTAGACATCGGGAATGGAGAAGATGCCGAGGGAGGCCGCGAGGTCGCCGTTTTCATCGACGTTGACCTTGACGAAAGTCGCCCTGTCCTTGAACTCCTCCGCGAGGGTCTCCATGACCTGCCCGAGCATACGGCAGGGCATACACCACGTTGCAAAAAAATCGCAGACGACCGTTTTCCCCTCTTCGACGAGGGCGTCGAGTTCCCTTCCGCTTACTTCCTTTATCATTCCTCTTCTCCTCCTGCGATAGTCTGTGCGAGTTCTTCGAATTTTACGCGGCGGGACGCGGACGAGCGCATATCCTTGACCTCCGCCGCGCCCTCTTTGAGTTCGTTTTCGCCGATGACGGCAACATACCGCGCGCCCAATTTATCGGCATACTTGAACTGCGCCTTGACCGAGCGTCCCATGAGGTCGGTCTCGCACGAAATGCCCTCCTTGCGTAAGTTTTCGGCGAGCAAAAACGCCTGCTTGCGGGAGGCTTCGTCCATGCCCAAAAGATAGCAATCGACGGGGGGCATCTCGGGCATGGGTGCCCCCTCCGCCGTCATGACCATGATGGCGCGCTCCAGCCCCATGCCGAAACCGACCGCGGGCGTGGGCTTTGCGCCGATCTGCGAAAGAAGCCCGTCGTACCTGCCGCCGCCGAGCACCGTACCCTGCGCGCCCGCCGCCTCCGAGACGAACTCGAACACCGTGCGGCTGTAATAATCCAGTCCGCGCACGATGGAGGGATCGACTTCGTATTCGACGCCCGCCGCCGTTAAAAGTTCCTTTACGCGCCCGAAGTGCGCCTTGCAGTCGTCGCAGAGATATTCGATGGCACGGGGGGCGTCTGCCGTAAATTTTTTGCAGGTCTCATTCTTGCAGTCGATGATGCGCATGGGGTTCTTTTCGAACCGCGCGTTGCAGTCCTCGCACATCTCGGCAAGGTGGGGCTTGAAATACTCCTTCAACGCCTCGTAATATTTGGCGCGGCAGGTAGGACAGCCGATGGAGTTGATTTTAAGTTTGACGTTTTTTATGCCGAGGTTTTTGAGGAGGGCGTTGGCGAGGCAGATGGCCTCCGCATCGGCTTCCGCCCCCTCCGCGCCGTAGAGTTCCGCGCCGAATTGGTGGAACTCGCGAAGCCGCCCTGCCTGCGGCCGCTCATAGCGGTAGGCGGAGCAGAGATAGTACGCCTTAAAGGGCAGAACGCCGCCCTGCAAGCCGTTTTCCACAAAGGCGCGCGCGACCCCCGCAGTGCCCTCGGGACGGAGGGTAATGGAACGCCCGCCCTTATCGAGGAAGGTGTACATCTCCTTGGTGACGACGTCCGTCGTATCGCCCACGCCGCGCGAGAAGAGTTCGGTGTGCTCAAACACGGGCGTGCGGATCTCGCGGAAGCCGTAGCCCTCCGCCGTGACGCGCGCGACGTCCTCGATGTATTGCCAGATGTGCACCTCGGAGGGAAGCACATCCTTTGTGCCCTTGGGAATGTTGATCATGAAAACTCCTTGGTTGGATTTGGTTGTGACAAGATACACTCACCCGCTACGCGGGTTCGGTATGAGGGGGGGCTGTGCGACGCCGAGCCACTGCACGGCAGTACTTTGGCGCGCCCCATCCCCGTCTCTTCGAGACACCCCCTCCCGAGGAGGGGGCAGGGGGGAGGCAGCTATCGCGACGCCGAGCTACTGCACGGCGACGCTTGGTGCGAGGCGGGTCTCCCGCCGCTGCACGCCCCCATTTGCCACACTACCGTAGGCTTAATGTCGGGGCAAGCGTTTTCGAGCCGCAACTCAATATCCCATATAAGTTACATTCTTCGTTCAATTTATTTTTGAGCACGCGCCCCAAAGGCGCGAACGAGAAAAGAAATTGAACGAAACTTACAAAACGTATTTTTTGAGGTCTCTGTCCTTGGTAATTTTACTCAAATGCTCCTCGACGTACTTGCGGTCGATCTCCACGGGCACGACGGGATAGTCGCCGCCGCCCGCGTTGAACGAGATATCTTCGAGCAAAAATTCCATGACGGTGTGCAGCCGCCGCGCGCCGATATCCTCGCTGGTGAGGTTGATCTCCTCCGAGATCTCGGCGATGGCCTCGATGGCGTCGGGCGTGAACTTCAGATCGATGTTGTCCACGGCGAGAAGCACGGCGTATTGCTGGGTGAGCGAGTGCTCGGTGTTCGTCAGAATGTTGATGAAGTCTTCCTTGGTGAGCGATTGCAGTTCGACGGAGACGGGGAAGCGCCCCTGCAATTCGGGAATGAGATCTTCCACCCGTGCGACGTGGAACGCGCCCGCCGCAATGAAGAGGATGAAGTCGGTCTTGACTGCGCCGTACTTCGTCATGACCGTCGTCCCCTCGACGATGGGCAGGATATCGCGCTGGACGCCCTCGCGGGAGACATCGATGTTGCCGCTCTCCTTGCCCGCGATCTTATCGATCTCATCGATGAAGATGATCCCGTCGTTTTCGGCGCGGCGCAGCGCTTCCTCGGTGACGGCGTCGTCGTCAATGAGTTTTTCCGCCTCCTCGTCGATGAAGAGGCGCATCGCCTCCTTGACCGTAAGTTTGCGGCGCTTGCGCTTCTGCGGGAGCATTTCGCCAAAGATAGAGCCGAGGTTGATCGCCCCGCCGCCCGGCACGAGTTCCATGGCGCGCGGTTCATCCTTGACGTCCGCCTCGATGACGAGGGAATCGAAAACCCCCTTGCGGAGGCTCTCCAAGAGGTTGGCCTCGAAAATTTCGCGGGGGGTCTCGCCGCGGTCGTTCTTTTTGAGGTCGGCGAGAATTTTTACCATCTTCTTTTCGGCGACGTCGGTCGCCTTGACCCTGACTTCCGCCGTCTTTTCATCCTTGACGAGGCGCACCGCGCACTCCACAAGGTCGCGCACCATGCCCTCCACATCCTTGCCGACGTAGCCGACTTCGGTGTACTTGGTCGCCTCCACCTTGATGAAGGGCGCTTTGACAAGCTTGGCAAGGCGGCGGGCGATCTCCGTCTTGCCCACGCCCGTAGGCCCCTTCATGATGATGTTTTTGGGCGTGATCTCATCGCGGAGTTCGGGCGAAAGTTTCGCGCGGCGGTAGCGGTTTCTGAGGGCGATGGCGACGGCCTTTTTGGCCTCCTCCTGCCCGATGATGTGCTTGTTGAGTTCGTTTACGATTTGTTTGGGGGAAAGATCCATAGATTACCTCACTTAAAGAAGGATTGCAAAGCGACTGTGCGCTTCTTGAAAGCGAAGTTTGAGCGAAGAGTTGCGAGCAAGGCAAGGAGGGCGAGTAAGCGACGACGGGAGCGTACAAAGACGTACGTGACCGCCCCGCGCGCACCATTCGTCTACTAAGCACGGCACGAGCCGCAGGCAAAGTAGGAGTGCGCAAGCCCGACACAGCATTGCGACGCAAATGTGCGCTCAAACCACCTCGCAAATTATGTGATCATTGGTATACACGCAAATTTCCGACGCGATTTTGAGGGATTTACGGGCGATCTCCTCGGCGGAATAGTCGGTATTCTGCGCGAGGGCGCGGGCGGCCGCCAACGCATAATTGCCGCCGCTGCCGATGGCGCAGATGCCCTCGTCCGGTTCGATGACTTCGCCCGTGCCCGACAGGATGAGGAGGGTATCCTTATCCGCCGTGATCATCATAGCGTCCAACTTTCTGCCGATCTTATCGCTCCGCCAAAGGTCGGCAAGTTCCACCGCCGAACGCATGAGGTTGCCCGCGAACTTGTTGAGCATCCCCTCGAAGCGTTCGGAGAGAGAGAAGGCGTCGGTGACAGAGCCTGCAAAGCCCAAGATCACCTTGCCGCCGTAGATGCGGCGCACCTTTACCGCCGTGTTTTTGAATACCACGCTCTCGCCCATGGTGACCTGTCCGTCGCCCGCGATCGCCGTAACGCCGTTCTTTTTGACGGCGCAAATGGTCGTTCCTCGAAATTCCATATCTGCTCCTCTATGTTTTTTCTTTTTTTACCCCAAAATTTCTCCCTTGAAACGCTCAATCTCCTCCAAAGCGCGCGCGGCGATGAGACGGCGGCGCTCCTTTTTATCGCGCACCCCTTCAAACCCGCCCGCGAGGACGCCGTAGTTGGCGTTCATGGGCTGAAAATCGCCGTTGGGCGCGGCGATATACCGCGACAGCGCCCCCATCACCGTGGCGGCGGAGGGAACGACGGGCGTTTGCCCGTTCAACTTCCGCCAGAGGTGGATGCCCGCAAGCAGCCCGCTTGCCGCGCTCTCCACATACCCCTCGACGCCCGTCATCTGCCCCGCAAAGAAGAGCATGGGTGCGTCCTTTGCGGAAAAGTCGGCGTTCAGAATTTGCGGCGAGCGCAGAAAGGTGTTGCGGTGCATGACGCCGTAGCGCTCGAATTCGGCATGGGCGAGGGCGGGGATCATGCCGAACACCCGACGCTGTTCGCCGAATTTCAGATTGGTCTGGCAGCCGACCAGCCCCAAACTTGTGCCCGCCGCGTTCTCCCTGCGCAGTTGGAGTACCGCGTAGGGGCGCGTGCCGTCCTCCAAAGTCAGCCCCACGGGCTTGAACGTGCCGAAGCGCAGGGTATCCATCCCCCGCGCCGCCATGACTTCGACGGGCATACAGCCCTCGAAAATTTCGCCCTTTTCGAATTCGTGCAGGTCTGCCCGCTCCGCCGCGACGAGGGCGAGCACGAATTTTTCGTATTCCTCCCGCGTGAGGGGGCAGTTGAGATAGTCCCCCGTGCCCCTGCCGTAGCGGTCCTTTACAAACGTCTTGGAAAGATCGACGCTCTCCGCCAACACGATGGGCGCGGAGGCGTCGTAAAAACAGAGCGCGCTCCCGTATCTTTTCGCGATCGCCGCGGAGAGCGCGTCCGAGGTGAGCGGCCCCGTGGCGACGATCCCGCGCGCGGGAAGTTCCGTCTGCTCGCGCGAGACGACGGTGATGTTGGGGTGGGAGCGCAGTTTTTCGGTGACGTATGCCGAGAATTTTTCCCTATCCACGGCAAGCGCGCCGCCCGCGGGCACGCGCGCCATTTCCGCCGCCGCCATGGTGACGGAACCCAGCCTGCGCATCTCCTCTTTCAGAAGGCCGCAGGCGTTGCCATAGACGTCGTCGCTCTTCAACGAGTTGGAGCAGACGAGCTCGCACAGCCTCTCGTCGGTGTGTGCGGGCGTGAATTTTTTTGGCTTCATCTCGACGAGCGCGACTGTTGCGCCGTGTTCCGCGAGAAAATATGCCGCCTCGCTGCCCGCAAGCCCCGCGCCGATGACTTCAATCATTCGCTTTTTCCGCTCTCTCCTTGGGCGCTTTGTACGAGCAGTCCTTGTTGGAACAGCGCACCGTGCCGCGCGCCGTCTTTACGATCGCGCCGCCGCACTTGGGGCATTTTTCGCCCGTGGGCATATCCCAGCTCTTGAAGTCGCACGCGGGATAGCCGCTGCACCCGTAAAAGGTCTTGCCCGTGCGCGTGCGCAGGCGCAGAGTGGGCTTGCCGCACTTGGGGCAGACGCCCTCCTGCTTTTCCGGCCGCTTTTCGCCGAACGGGAGCGTGGATTTGCAGGTGGGATAGTTGGGGCAGGCGAGGAATTTTCCGAACCGCCCGCTCTTGACCACCATCATCGCGCCGCACTTGGGGCAGGGGGTATCCGAGACCTCCGCCTCCGCCTCGCTGACGATGTTGGAGCACGCGGGATAGCCCGTGCACGCGAGATAGCTCCCGTACTTGCCCATCTTGCGCACCATGGGGCGGCCGCACTTTTCGCAGAGGATATCGGTTACCTCGTCGCCGTCCGTCTCGGCAAAGCGCAGGCGTTCCTCAAACGGGGGATAGAACGCCCCGACGATGGAGCGCCAATCCTTGCCGCCCTCCTCGATCTCATCGAGTTTTTCCTCCATATCCGCCGTAAAGCCGACATCCATGACGTCGGGGAAGTATCTTACGAGGATATCCGTGATGCGGTAGGCGATCTCGGTGGGTTTCATCGCCTTGCCGTCCTTTTCGATATACTTGCGCTTGGAGAGCACCGAGATGATGGAGGCGTAGGTGGAGGGTCTGCCGATGCCCTTATCCTCCATCGCCTTGACGAGGGAGGCGTCGGTGTAGCGCACGGGGGGCTTGGTGAATTTTTGCTCCCCCTTTACGTTGGAAGCCGCAAGTTCCTCCCCCTCCTTGACGGGCGGAAGAAGCCCCTTCGTCTCCTCCTCATCCTCCTTTTTGGTCTCGGTGTACGCCGCGGTGAAGCCCGCAAAGCGCAGCGCCCTGCCGCTCGCCTTTAAGCCGTAATCGCCGCAGGCGATCTCCACCTGCATGGAATCGTACTGCGCTTCCGCCATCTGCGAGGCGATAAAGCGGTCGTAGATGAGTTTATAGACGTTGAAGTGCTTTTTATCCAGCAACTTTTTGACCGAATCGGGGGTGCGGGCAAGGTCGATGGGGCGGATGGCCTCGTGCGCGTCCTGCGCGCCCTTTTTGGAGGCGTAGATGTTGGGTTTGGCGGGCACATATTCCGCCCCGAATTCGCGGGCGATGAACTCGCGCGCCGCCGCCTGCGCGTCCTCCGAGATGCGGGTGGAATCCGTCCTGATGTACGTCACAAACGCGACGTGCCCCTCCCCTTCGAGGTCCATACCCTCGTAGAGGTGCTGCGCCATGAGCATGGTCTCGGGCGCGGAAAGCCCCAACTTGTTGGAGGCCTCCTGCTGGAGGGTGGAGGTGGTGAACGGCGCGGGGGCGTGCGTCTTGACGACCGTCTTTTTGACCGAAGTGACGATAAATTTCCCCGCCTTGAGCGCCGCCAGCGCCTCGTCGGCGTGCGCCTTGTTTTCGATTTTCAGTTTCTTGCCGTCCCGCTTTTCGAGGATGGCGCGGAAGGGCGCATAGCGCTTCGCCCCGTCCTGCATATCCGCCGAGATCGTCCAGAATTCTTCGGGCTTGAACGCCTCGATCTCCCGCTCGCGCTCGACGACGAGGCGCAGGGCGACCGATTGCACCCTGCCCGCGGAAAGCCCGTTGCGGATCTTGTTGTTCAAAAAGGGCGAGAGTTTATACCCCACGAGGCGATCCAGAACGCGGCGCGCCTGCTGGGCGTCCACAAGGTTATAGTTGATCCTGCGCGGGTGCGCGAGCGCGCGCTCCACCGCCTTGGGCGAAATTTCGTTGAATTCGATGCGGTTCTCGCCGTCAGGGAGACCGAGCACCGTCTGCAAGTGCCACGAGATGGCCTCGCCCTCGCGGTCGGGGTCGGTCGCGAGGTACACTTTGCCCGCGCGGCGCGCCTCGTCCGTGAGGCGCTTGATGATGTCCTCCTTACCGGGGGAGGTGACGTACTTCGGCTCGTAATTCTTATCGATGGCGACGCCGAGTTTGGTCTGCGGCAGGTCGCGGATGTGCCCGCCCGACGCATCGACGCGGTACTTCCCCTTGAGATATTTCGAGATGGTTTTTGCTTTGGAAGGCGATTCGACGATGATGAGATCCATTCCGACTCCTTAAAAGATATTTTTTTCTATTTATACCGCCGTGTAGCGGTTTCCTCCGGATTTTGCGACCGCGCCCTTCAGTTCGAGGGCGGATAAAATGGCCGTGACTTCAAAGACGCGCATTTGTAGCGCCTCCGCAAGTTCGGCAAGGTGCGCCTCTCCCCGCTCTTTGAGCGCCGAAATGACGCGCGTCTCCTCCTCGGTGAACTGCGCCTCGGCGCGGCTCTCTCCCCCGTACCCGTACATGGTGAGCACGTCCTCCGCCTCCGTCAGAAGGTGCGCGCCGTGCTTGATGAGGTCGTTGCACCCCTCGCCCTGTTCGACGCCCAGCCCGTAGGGAATGGCGAACACATCCCGCCCGTACTCGGCGGCGCGGTTTGCCGTGATGAGCGCGCCGCTCCTCTTGCCCGCGGCGAGCACGAGCACGCCGTCCGACAGCCCCGCCAGGAGGCGGTTGCGCGCGTAGAAGGCGTACTTGGTCGTCCCCTCTTCGGGCAGATATTCGGAGAGGAGCAGCCCCGCCTTTACGACGCGCTCTTTGAGGGAGGCGTGCGCGGCGGGATAGCAGTTATCCAGCCCGCAGGGGAGCACGCAGATGAGATTTCCGCTCGGGATCGCCCCCGCGATGGCGGCGCTGTCCCCGCCCTCGGCAAGCCCCGTGACGATTGTAATGTGGCGAGAGATCTCCTCCGCCATGCGCTTGCCCGTGGCGATCGCGCTTGCGGGCGCGCGGCGAGAGCCGACAATGCAGAATTTTTGCGCCCGTAAAAGTTCCCTGCGCCCCGCTCCGTACAAAACGAGGGGCGGATCGGGAATGTTTTTCAGATTTTCGGGGTAATCGTCGGAGAGGAGGGTGAGCGCAAAGTAACCCTTCCGTTCGAGCGCGGCGAGGAACTTTTCCGCCTCGTCGCGGCGGCTCTTGCCCTCGCTCGCGTGCGGCACGGGAAAGCCGTGAAAGAGCGCGGCGGGGTCATGCGCCTCGCGGAGAACGGCAATGCGGGCGCTCGCGTCGAGATCGGTGCAGGCGCACAGCCAAAGATATGCCTTTTCCTCCTCTGAATACCGCATATCTTACCCCAACTTATCGAAGAGACGGTAGGAGACCGCCTCGAAAACGTGCTTGGGGCGAATGTACTCGCTCGCGTCGAGGTCGGCGATGGTGCGCGCCACCTTGATGATGCGGCCGCGCGCACGGGCGGAGAGGTTCATCCTCTCAAACGCCGCCCGCAAAATTTTATCCCCCTCGGCGTCGAGCGTGCAGTAGCGCGCCATCTCCCGCTCCCCCATCTCCGCGTTGGTGGAGATGCTCTCCGCCGCAAAGCGGTTGCGCTGGATGGCACGCACCCGTTCGACTCGCTCCTTTACCTGAGCCGAACTTTCGCACATCTCGGGCGCGGTGAGGTCGTCGTAGGAGATATTATCCACTTCCACCTGCAGATCGATGCGGTCGAGCAGAGGCCCTGAGATCTTCTTGCGGTACGCGCGGATCTCGGCGGGCGTGCAGGTGCACACCTTGTCCCTTGCGCCGTAGTTGCCGCAGGGGCAGGGGTTCATGCTCGCGCAGAGCATAAAGCGCGCGGGGTAGGTAAACGTGCCGCCCGCCCGCGCGACGGTGATGACGCCGTCCTCGAGGGGCTGGCGGAGCGCCTCCAACGTGGAGCGCTTGTACTCGGGCAGTTCGTCGAGAAAGAGAACGCCGCCGTGGGCGAGGGAGATCTCCCCGGGGCGAACGTGCTGGTTGCCTCCGCCGCAGAGGGAGACGGTGGTCGCCGTATGGTGCGGCGTGCGGAAGGGGCGCTCGGTGACGATGCCCTCCTCCCCCAAGATGCCCGCGATACTGTGGATCTTGGTGATCTCGAGCGCCTCCGCAAACGTGAGGTCGGGCATGACGGTGGGCAGACACCGTGCGAGCATGGTCTTGCCCGTGCCGGGAGGGCCTACCATGAGGAGATTGTGCCCGCCCGCCACGGCGATCTCCAGAGCACGCCGCGCAACGGGCTGCCCCTTGACGAATTTGAGGTCTGCTCCGCCGCCCGAAGCGGTATGGGGCGCGTACTGCGCCGTTTGGAGCGGCGGAATGGTGAGCGTGCCCACAAGGTGGCGCATGACCTCGGTGAGCGTGCGGGCGGGGTAGATCTCCGCCCCGCTCAAAAAGCGCGCCTCCTTGGCGTTGTCCGCAGGAATGATAAAGCGCGAAAAGCCGTGGCTCTTCGCGGAGATGAGAATGGGCAAAATTCCGTTGATGGGGCGAATGTCGCCCGAGAGCGCAAGTTCACCCAAGAATACATAGCCGTCCGTCGTCGCGCCGACGAGCTGTTCACTCGCTTTCAGCAGACTGATGGCGACGGCGAGGTCGAACGACGCGCCCTCCTTCTTGATATCCGCGGGCGCGAAGTTGATGGTGATGCGATTGACGGGAAATAAGAGACCGCTGTTTTTGAGGGCGGAGCGCACGCGCTCCTTGCTCTCCTTGACGGCGGTATCGGGCAGCCCCACCATCTCGTAGGAGGGAATGCCCTTATTGACGTCCGTCTCCACCTCGACGGGCACGCCGTCGAGGCCGTTCAACGCATAACAGACGATTTTGGCGATCATGCGCTACCTCCGTATCAGCCGAAGATCTTTCCCATCACCGAAGCGGGAAGGGGAACGGAGAAGGTGACGACCGCATAGAGGGCGAAGATGGCGATGAGCAGGACAAGCCCGATGATGGCGACGATCTTGGCCGCCTTTTGATACTTGCTCTCCCACAGGAAGGCGATCCCTTCCGCGGCGAGCACAAAGGAGAACACATACGCAAGGAGGACAAAGCCGAGCGCGCCGCCGCCGAACGAAGTCATGACGAGGGAGAGGGCAAGCCCCGCGAGGGGAACGAGCGCCCTGCGCAGTTCGGTGCGCTGCTGTTTCTCCAACTTTTTGGAGCAGATGACGGCGATGATGCGCCAAGCGGCAAACGCGATGCCGAGGATGCCCGCGACCGCGGCGACGACGTTGATGACGGCCGCCGTGACGGCGTATACGCTGCCCGTGCCCGTGAAGAGTTCATAGAAGAGATCCCACGCGGAGTGCGTCGCGCCGGGGTTGACGCCCACAAAGCCGCCCGCAAAGGCGTGCCATGCGAGCGTGAAGATGCTCGCCTCTGCCGCGGTGGAGTACAGCCGCACATACGGGCCGTACAGGGGAATGGCGAAGAGGAGCACGAACATGAGCGAGGCGACGACGAGCACGACGCCGAACCCGAGCGAAGCGATCAGGTTCTTGTCGCGGTACTCGGCCTGCACCTTCGCGACAGCCTTTTGCTGCGCTTCGGGCTCTTCCGTGGCGGTTGCCTCCGCGGCGAGCGCAAGGTAGTGCTTTTTCGCCTTCTGCTGGCGCACCATGCCGCAGACGAAGAGGGCGACGATGCCCGCGACGGGAATGATATACGCCCCGTTCACCGCGATGGCGGCCGCCGAGAAGAGCGCCGAAAGAACGGGCGGCAGGATAGCCGCGCCGCGCGCCTTTTTCATGCCGCGCGCATAAAATCTGTGGCAGAAATAGAGCGCCGCCACAAAGAAGAACACGCCGATCATGAGGGGATTCCCGAGATGCCCGAGGGCGAACGAGAGGTTGCAGAACACATAGATGAGGGCAAAGATCAGCCCCGCAAAGTCGCTCTTTGTGAGTTGCCGCACGAAGAGATACCCGAAGATGAGCACGCCGAACGAGGCGAGCATGGAGAAGAAGCGCAGACCGAAGGGGTTGACGCCGAAAATTTTAGTGCCGAGCGCGACGATATCCGTCCCCAGCGAATTATACACGCCCTCAACGCGGTACGCCTCTGCGGTGAGCGACGTATCGTACTCGCCGCCGCGGTTCATCTCCGCGATCGTGGAGAGGGTATAAATTTCGTCGTTTGCGTAGCGGTAGTAACTCGACTGTGCCGTGGAGGGAATGTACTGCGCGTCGAACAGCCCGCCCGCGCGCAGTTTGGCGGCGTCCATCGTCTCGTTGTTGTAGGGCGTTGCCGAATACACCTCGCAGGGGATGACCATGTATCTCCCCGTCGCCTCGGAATTAACCATCTTTTCGCCGACAAAGACGATCTCGTTGATGAGAATGTTCTGCGTCATTGCCTTAAAGCGAACGTAACTGTAACTCGAATAGGTCGACCGCCACTTTTCGACCGCCTCGTCGAACACCTTGACCCAGCGGAACTGTCCCTCGGTGACGTCGGGCGTGACGGCCTCCTGCCCCTCTTCGGGCTCGCCGTTGAAAAAGTTTTGGAACACCGCGTCGCCGCGGCGCACGCTCGAGCCGAAACTCGTTTCGCTCCCGCTCGCCGCGTATTCGAGGCGCAGGGTAGCGGGCGTGCCCGCCTTGGCGTAGATGACGGCAAGGTTGACGTAGACCGCCGAAACCTGAAGGGTGAACGTCCTCTGCTGCTCCTTGCCCTCCTCATCGATGTACGTCTCCTTGAAGTTGGTGCTGTCCGAGAGGGTGAGGTGCGCGATGACGCTCGGCCCCGACGCGTTATCGTCGCGCGGGGCTTTCAACTCAACGGCTTCGCCCGTCCCCGCGGTAGAGCCGAGCGTAGCAAGCCCGACGGCGAGGAAGAGGAGCGCGATCGCAACAAAGGCGATGAGTGCTTTGGAAATTTTTTTGAACTTTTCGGTTGTTTTTCCCATGGATGTTCTTTCCTAATTATATTGTCTCTCCCTATTCTAACCGATAAACGGAAAATTGTAAACGAATTTTTTGCAATTTAAGAAATTTTTTTGTAACCTGCGCGCCCCGCGCGAAAAAAAACGGTTCGCCGTTGACTTTCGGCGAACCGCTCTTTTTGCGCTGTGCGCGCTTACTTCTTTTCCTTGATCTTTGCCGCCTTGCCGGTGAGACCGCGCAGGTAATAGAGCTTTGCCCTTCTCACCTTGCCCGAACGCACCACGTTGACATAGGCGATCTTGGGGGAATGAAGGGGGAAGCAGCGCTCCACGCCCACGCCGAACGAAAGGCGGCGCACGGTGAAACTTTCGCGGATGCCGCCGTTCTTCTTGGCGATGACGACGCCTTCGAAGTTCTGGATGCGCTCCTTGCCGCCCTCGATGATGCGGTAGCCCACCTTTACGGTATCGCCCACGTTGAATTGGGGAACGTTCTCCTTCATGCCTTCGGCTTCGATCTGTTCGATGAGACCCATTTTGACTTTACCTCCTGTTCGCACGCGACGTTCATGCCCCTGTTCGGCAGAGGACCGCCCGAAGTCAATTCACGATTATAGCGGAAACGCAGAAAAAAGGCAATCGATTTTGCGGGTGTTTCACGGAATTTTTTTCTTGTCCTCCCCGTTTTCTTGCGAAGGCTCTTCGGCGGGCGCGTTTTGCCGCACCTGCCTCTTCCCGCGCACGCAGGCGTAGGTATCCTTTCGGATGCGCGTGCGCAGGACGACGCGCTCCCCCTCGTACACCACGAGGAAACTCTCGCTGGAAACGCCCTCCCGCTCCGCGCGCAAAATTTTATCCTCGTCGCCCTCCACCACCTCCTCCGCGGGCGGAGCAAGGCGGGCAAGCACGCGGCTCTCCGTCTCGTACCGCCTGCCGTCGGGCGCGCCGTACACGGTAAAGCGCACCGTCCCGCTCCCCGCCGCCGCCGCTATGTACACGGGGAAGGGATAGGGGTTGCGGAATTTGAGGTCGCTGAAATCGGAGACCATCGCGTCGAGCGAGGGCGGCACATAGGAGACGGAGAGGGAGTGCGGGCGGCTCTCGGTGATCTCCATACCCGCCCTGAGCGCGGCGTTGAAGAGGGTGGTGCTCGCCTGGCAGACGCCGCCGCCCACGCCGGGGACGAATTCTCCGTCCAGAATGATATTTGCCTCCTCGAAGCCGTTTGCCCGCGTGCGCTTGCCGACGACGGCGTTGAAGGAAAATTCGCTTCCCGCCTCCACCGTGACACCCGAGATGCGCCTCGCGGCGAGTTCGATGTTGTGGGCGCGGGGCGCATTTCCCGCGTCGAAGCGGGTGGAAAACGTGGCGAGGACCTGCGTGCGGGCGCGCAGATCCTCCTCCCTTATCTTGGGCGCATACGAGGCGGGCACAAAGCAGATCCCCTCCTCCCCCGCGTCGAGCGCCGCAAGCGCCGTGCGGAGCAATTTTTTATAGTCGCAGTACCTGCCCGCGCGCTCGCCCGTATACACGAACCCGCCCGAAGAAAAGCGCACCGAGGCGTCCTGCGCCTCCCGCGCGTTGGCGATGCAGACGGCGAGGATATCCCCCTCCGCGTCCGCCCACGTGCGCCTGTACGAAACGGCGAGGTTCTCCCCCCTCTTCGCCCTGCGGACGAGGGTCGAAACGTCGTCGGAAAAGGTCAGCGGAAAGGTGAACACGCCCGTGGGCGTGCGCACGGTGAACGGGGCGATCTCCTCCGCGATGTGTTCGCGCACGGCGCGCTCCGCCTCGGCATAGGGCATCCCGCCCACCTCCACGCCGCCCACCACAACGCCGCTTTTCACCGTGCCGCGCGCAAAGCCGCCGCAAAAAAGAACGCTCCCCGCAAGGAGGAGCGCAGTCACTGCCGTATTCTTCATATGCTCCCTGCAAGAGACAGGAGCAATTTCTCGATTTGTTTTGCGTCGAAAAAGGGCAGACCCACCGCGCGCGAACGGCCGTCCGCATGGAAATCCGAACCGCCCGTCACGATGAGGCCGTACCCCCTTGCAAAGGCGAGGAATTCCTCCGTCTCCTCTGCAGTATGCGTCGAATGGTAACATTCTATGCCGCCGAGGCCGAGGTCCACAAGTTCCTCCATGAGCGCCTTCCTCCCCGCCGTGCCCGAGGGGAGAACGATCTGCGCGGGGTGCGCGAGCACCGCAAGGCCACCCATGTCGCGGATACAGCGCACTGCGTCGGCGGGCGAGGGGCGGCACAGATCGGAAAATGCCCGCCCTCCGGGGGCGAACAGATCGCGGTACATGGCACCCATGTCCGCGTTCAGGCGGTGCGCGAACGCCCGCACGACGTGCATGGTGTGCATGGGCGTCTCCTTGCGGACATGGTAACCCTCTACTTCGTCCATGGTGACATCAAGCCCCAGCACAGCGTTCGCCTTTTGCACGGCGTCCTCGGCGCGCAGCCGCGCCCCCCTTCTGCGCTCCTCCAAAAAGTCGAAATACGCCCCGTTCTCCTCACAGCCGTAGCCGAGCACGTGCACCTTTGCTCCGCCGAGGTAGGCGGAAATTTCAATGCCCCGCACAAAGTGCAGGCCGAGTTTTTGCGCCGCCGCGGCGGCCTCGGCTGCGCCCGCCATATTGTCGTGGTCGGTGAGCGAGAACATAAGAACGCCCGCCTCTTTCACGCGTCGGGCGATCTCCGCGGGCGGGAACGCGCCGTCCGAGCACAGGGAATGAAGATGCAGATCCGCCCTCACGATACGATCTTCCCCCCTTGGATATGGATCTTCTTGCAGTCCGCGCCATAGAGGACGCGCTCGGCGTGCGTGCACGTCAGGATGCACTGCAAGCCGTGGATGCGCTCCACGAGTTTTTTCCTGCGCGGCAAATCGAGTTCGCTCATCACGTCGTCAAGGATGAGGATGGGCTTCTCGCCCGCGAGTTCCCCGAAGATCTCCACTTCGGCGAGTTTCAAGGAGAGCGCCGCCGTGCGCGCCTGCCCCTGCGAGGAGAAGCCGCGGGCGTCCTGCCCGTCGATGAGGATGCGCACGTCGTCGCGGTGAGGGCCGACCGAGGTAAACCCGAGGCGCAGATCCCGCTCCCGCGCGGCGGCGAGTTCTTCGAGAATGCGTCCCCTCGTCTCCTCCTCGCTCCCTACGCGGTGCTCCCCGCCGACGGTGAGTTTCTCCTTCCCGTCGGTGAGATAGGCGTGCGCCTCTGCGGCGAGGGGGGCGAGTTTTTTGAGGAAGGCCGCGCGCCTTATGACGATGCGCGCCGCATACGATGCAAGTTGCTCATCCCATACGGAAAGCGTCTCCATCACCATATCGAGGTCGCGCTCCTTCAAGAGGTCGTTGCGCTGGTCGAGAATTTTCTGATAGCGAAGTAGTGCGGTGCAGTACTCGCGCGAGGTCTGCGAGATGGAGAGGTTCAAAAACCGCCGCCTCTCGTCCGGCCCGTCCTGCACGAGGCGCAGTTCCCCGGGGGAGAAAAACACGCTGTTCATGTTGCCGAGGAAATCGACGGAGCGGGTCACCTTGTTGCCGTTGACAAAGAGTTCGCGCCTGTTTTCGTAGATGCGCGCCTCCAACGTCACCCGCCCGTAGCGGCTGTAAAGTTCGGCGCTCGCGCGGGCGAACTCCGTCCCGCGGCGGATGAGCTGCCGATCGTGGCGGATGCGCAACGAAGAGCCGGTGCACAGGTAGAACACGGCCTCCGCGCAGTTGGTCTTGCCCTGCGCGTTTTTGCCCGTGAGGATATTCAGCCCGTCCGAAAAGTCAAACGTCTCGTTTTCGTAGTTTCTGAAATTTTCCAGCGCCAATTTTTTTATTACCATGTGCCGATTTTCCGCAAAAACACTTTCTTTTCCGAAAAAATTGTATTATAATAGACTCGCGGGGCGTGTCCCCCGTAGGGTATTATATCAAATTACACCGAAAAGACAAAGCGTTTGAGAGGGAAAAATGTCGGAAAAAACTCAATTTGAATTGCTGTGGAACAAAATTAAGGAGCGCGCGGAAAAACTCGTGAACCCCGTGACCTATTCCGCCTACATCGAAGGGCTTGAACCCGTCGACGTTATCAGCAAAAAAATTGTCCTGCGCGCCTCTACCGAGATGGTGGCGGGCGTCGCCATGAAGAACGCCGAAAAACTGCGCGAGGCAATCGTCTCCGCCGAGATCGGGCTGAGCGACTTCGCGCTCGTCGTGGATGGGAGCGACATCTACTCTTTCAGCGATATCTCCGATTCCACGGATACGCCCGACGTCGCCTTGGATAAACGCTTCACCTTCGATTCCTTCGTCGTCGGCTCTTCCAACAAATTCGTGTTCGCGGCGGCAAAATCCGTCGCCGAAGACCCCGGCGCGGAGGGTTTCAACCCCCTCTACATCTACGGCGGAACGGGGCTGGGCAAGACCCACCTCATGCAGGCGATCGCCAACGAACTCGCGCAGAAAAAGCCCTCCCTCAAAGTTATCTACACGACGAGCGAAAAGTTCCTCAACGAGTATGTGGACAGTATGTTCGCCAAAAAGGGCGCGGGCAGGGATGAGGAATCGCGCTTCCGCAACAAATACCGCAGCGTGGATGTTTTGCTCATCGACGACATCCAATTCTGGGCGGGCAAATACGGCGTGCAGGAGGCGTTTTTCCACACCTTCAACGAACTCTTCGGGCAGCACAAGCAGATCGTCATCTCCTCCGACTGCCCCGCAAAGGAACTCACCACTTTGGAAGAGCGGCTTCGCACCCGCTTCGAAGGCGGCCTCATCGCCGACATCCAACCGCCCGATGTGGAGACCAAGGTCGCCATCTTAAAGCGCAAGGCCTTGGAAAAGAAATACATCGTGCCCGACGACGTGCTCGCCTTCCTCGTGAAGAATTCGGATAACAACGTGCGCACCCTCGAGGGGCGGCTGAACACCGTCATCTTCGCGAGCAAACTGCACGAAGAGCCGATTTCCTTAAAACTTGCCGCCATGGCGCTTCAAGAGGCCATCAACGTGGAGGAATCGGCGGAGGCGACGCCCGAGACCATCATCCGCGCGACGTGCACCCACTTCAACGTGACAAAGCAGGAACTCCTCGGCAAGAACAAGCGGCAGGAACTCGTGCGGGCACGGCAGATCTGCACCTATCTCATGTGCGATATGCTCGCCCTTCCCCTCGTCTCGGTCGGCAAGGAGATGGGCGGCAGAGACCACGCCACCGTCATCTACTCGCGCGACAAGATAATAGAACTCATGCGCGTGAGCGACAGCATCGCAAAAGACGTCAGCGACATTAAGAGCGCCGTGTTAAAACAATAGTTCACAAAATTCTTCTTATACAGAGCCTTGCAGGCGGCATACTGCGGGCAAAGAATTTTCGTGAGGGGTTAATTTGTACATCTCTCCGCGGTTCGCCCGCGAATAGTTCGTCCTCAAAGACATCAAGCCGCAAGTATGCGGCAAATTGAGTGCGCTACCGCAAAAGCGTGGTTTTGCTCCGCGCAGTAATTTACAGCAAGAGTAGGAATGCGGTTATCCTCGCCGCCGTGCAGCAGCTCGGCGCCGCACAGCACCCTCCCCCAAGCCCCCTCCGTGGGAGGGGGTGTCCCGCAGGGACGAGGGTGGGGACAAACTTCTAAAATAAAAAGCCCGCCCAAGCGGCGGGCGCAATCATAAGGCGCAATCATAGACAGCAATGCAAACTTTTTCCGAAGGAGCGTGCGACGCCGTCGTCATCGGCGCGGGGCACGCGGGGTGCGAAGCCGCCCTCGCCCTCGCCCGCACGGGTCTGAAAACCGTCATGCTCACCCTCAACCTCGATAGCATCGGCTTCATGCCGTGCAACCCCTCCGTCGGCGGCACGGCGAAGGGGCATTTGGTGCGCGAGATCGACGCCCTCGGCGGCGAAATGGGCGTGTGCGCCGATAAGTGCGCCCTCCAATACCGTATGCTCAACGAGGGCAAGGGCGCGGCGGTGCAGTCCCTGCGCGCGCAGGTGGATAAGAACAAGTACCACACCGAGATGAAGCGCACCCTCGAGCACACCGAAAATTTGCGCATCGTGCAGGGCGAAGCCAAGGAAATTCTCGTCGAAAACGGCAGCGTTTGCGGGGTTTTGACGCAGTACGGCGGAATTTTCCCCTGCCGCGCCGTCGTCGTAGCGACGGGCGTCTACCTCGGCGCGCGGACGATCACGGGCGAAGTCGTCGCCGAGAGCGGCCCCAACGGGTTTGCCCGCGCCACCCTTCTCACCGAGAATCTCCTCGCCCTCGGCTTTTCGGTGCGCCGCTTCAAGACGGGCACGCCCGCCCGCCTCGACGGCAGAACGGTCAACTTTTCCGCTCTCACCGCCCAGCCCGGCGAAAATACCTACCCCTTCTCCTTTTTGAGCCGCGCCGTACCCAAAAAACAGACGCCCTGCCACCTCGCCTACACCAACGCGGCAACGCACCGCGTCATTCTCGAAAATCTCGACCGCGCCCCCCTCTACAACGGGCAAATTTCCTCCACCGGGCCGCGCTACTGCCCCTCCATCGAGACCAAAGTTGTGCGGTTTTCGGATAAGGAGCGCCATCAACTCTTTTTAGAGCCGGAGGGCGCGGACACCACCGAGGTGTACGTGCAGGGGCTATCCACCTCGCTGCCGCACGACCTGCAAAAGGCGATGTACCGCACGGTGGAGGGGCTGGAAAATGCCGACATCGTGCGCTACGCCTACGCCATCGAGTACGACTGTATTGACAGTCTGGATCTCCTCCCCACCCTCGAATTCAAGAAGGTAGGCGGCCTGTATACGGCGGGGCAGATCAACGGCACGAGCGGCTACGAGGAGGCCGCCGCGCAGGGGCTTGTAGCGGGCTTGAACGCCTCGCTCAAACTCCGCGGTCTTCCCCCGCTCATTCTTCGGCGGGATGAGGCCTACATCGGCGTGCTCATCGACGACCTCGTCACCAAGGGCACGGACGAGCCGTACCGCATGATGACCTCGCGCGCCGAATACAGGCTTGTGCTCAGGCAGGACAACGCCGACCTACGCCTCACCGAGATCGGCTACAAATGCGGGCTTGTGACGGCAAAACGGTACAAACGCTATCAAATTCGCAAGAAAATGCGGCAAGAAACGCTCGCCGCGCTCGAAGCAAAGGCCGATACCAAAACGGCGAGCGCGCTTGCGGAGAAGCACGGCTTCCCGCCCCTCACCGCGGGGGTGACGTACGCCGACCTCCTCCGCCGCGGCATCCCGCTGGACGAAGTCCGCGCCGCCTTTCATATTTTGGAAAATGTCCCGCGCGACGTCCTTCTCACCTCGGAGACGGAGATCAAATACGCGGGCTACTTAAAGCGCAGCGCCGAGGAGATAGAGCGGGCGAAAAAGATGGAGGAAAAGCCCCTGCCGCCCGACTTGGACTACGAAACCATCGAGGGACTGCGGCTGGAAGCGCGGGAGAAATTAAACCGTGTAAAGCCCTTGAACTTCGGACAAGCGGAGCGCATCTCGGGCGTCTCCCCCGCCGACATCGCCGTCCTCATGGTCTACCTGACCCTCAAAAAATGACCCCCCCCCGAAGGGTGTTCTCCTCATATCGAACCCGCGCAGCGGGTGAGTGTATCTTATCCCCTTCCCCTTTGGGGAGGGGGACACAGGGGGAGGGGCGCATTATTCCTCGCTTCCCCCTCCCCGCGCCGCCCTCGTCTCCGCGCCCTGCCCCTCATTCCTCCCCTTTCCTTGCCCACCCCTCAAGGGGTGGGTGGCACGCGCCAAAGCGCGTGACGGAAGGGGTGTACACAATCGCCCCGCCTTATCCCTCATACCGAACCGAGAGCCCGCCGCGCGTTGCGCGGCGGGCTCTCGGTGAGCGTATCTTTGCTTTTTTGCCCCGCGACTTCACCGCGGGGCGCTTAAACTATTTGTCAGTTCATTGTCCCATTCCCTTCTTTCTCCACCGTCCCACTGTCTTTTATGCTGCGACGGCAAAATCCTATCATCATCGCCTTTTTGCTGCCCCCGCCCGCGGAGCGGAATAGCCTCCGTGTTGCGTGAGGTTTCGCCCTTTGAAGCCTCACGCAATACGGAGGGCCGCAAGCGGGAGCGCGCGAGGAGTTAGCGAATTGTTGGGCATTGCACCAACTCCGTTCACATTAAGCCAAAACGCCTAACACACCCGCCCCGCCGTGGGGCACGCTATTTGATTGGGGCAGAACTTTTAATTTTTCTGAACGCTATCTTGTTTGACGACCGCGCCTAACTTATTGCGCAAAATAAGCGCCACAACGGTAATTGCCGCGAACAGAATGGAAAACACGAGGAAGCAAATGGGGCACGCGCCTGCGGACAACACTCCCATACCCCCATCGAGCGCGGCGGTGTCGGCAATCATGACGCTACCGATGACGATATAGACAAGGTAAAATGCAAAAACGGTATAGGTCGGCTTTACAACGAATCCGTCCTTCAAGTCGGGAATATTCACAAATAACAAATACAGAGAATACACCACTCCGAGTGCGGCGAATACCATAAAAGCGATTGCACACCCGCGCAAACCGTCTACCCCTTCCATAGAAACAACATTATATGCGCTCCCCATGTCCGCCGCGCCGAGGAACAGTCCCATATCGCTTACTTTTGTAACGGGTGCCGCAAGAAAAGCGAACGCCAATATGCTCATGAGCACGAACAGTACCTCCGGCAAGCACTTTTTAATTAGATAAACACCAAAAGTCTTATTTTGTTTTACAAGCGAATAGCCACATTCGGAACAAAAATTTGCCTTCCCCTTTATTACTGCTTTACAATGCGGGCAGACCCTTTCTACCTCCGCACGCCACGGCTCGCCACATTCGGGACAAAACTTCCCCTCAAACTCCCTGCCGCATTTTTTACATTTGTTCATTGCGCTTTTCTCCCATTAGAAAATTCTAACTTTACACATCCTATTATACGTTAGAAAATTCTAATTGCCAAGGGGTAACGTTAGAAAATTCTATACTATACTTATATGGAATTCACTCAGGTATTGCGGGAATTTTTAACCGAAAACAATTTTACGCAGGCGGAATTTGCCCGCCGTGTCGGCGTGAAACCGGCGCAGGTCTCCGAGTGGCTTCGCGGCAAGGCGAAACCGGGGTACGATACGCTGAAAGCCATCTCCTTGGCGTTCTCCATCTCCGCCGACTACTTTTTGGGGATCACCGATACTTACAAATAAAATTTTGCGGCTTAGAGCCGCATTTTTTCATACGTCTTACACGCGTAGGCGAAGTAGCCCGCAGGGCGCAGTACCGTAGGAAGCGTATCCCATCCCCCTCGCCCGCCTCGCTCCTTCATAGCTGCCCCCTTTTTAAGGGGTCGCAGAACGCACTTCGTCGCCGCACGCCCTTTGTTTGTACCTTTCTTGCGAAAGGCTTGTTTTAAGGGCGGCGCCTCCTCTTCCCAAAAAATCTTTGCTATGCAAATCTTTTTTGGGATCCCTTTTTTCAGCCCTGTGGGCTGTGCAAGGCGTTCTGCGGAGGAGTGTCCCACGCGCATTATTTACAATCCAAGCGTGGCACGAGGAGCATAGCGACGAAGTAGCGCATCGGTAGGCGCGAACGGTGACCGTCCCGCCCGCACCATTTTTGACCAAGGGCGGCACACCCCACGCGCACTATTGCCGACTAAGCGTGGCACGAGCCATAGGCGAAGTAGCGGCACAGCCGCGAAGTAGGGCGGGACTCTACCCGCCCGAGAAAGCTCCGCCGCAGGCGGTGGTGGGGGGTGTCACCCCTCATTCTTCCCCGCGCCTTCCTTCCCTTCTCATACCGAACCTGCGCTGTAATAATGTCATGTCGAGCGGAGCATAGCGTAGTCGAGACATCTCTACCATATCCCCTCATACCTCCCCCGTCCTCGTCTCCGCGCCCTTCCCCGTCCTATCATTATCCCCCCCCGTCCTCGCCTCCGCGCCTTGTCCTGTCCTATAATATCCCCCTCCCCGCGCGCTTCGCGCGCGGGGAGGGGGACACAGGAGGAGCAATGCCCTTTCTCTTCCCTCATACCGAGTTGCCGCCCGCCGCGCTCTGCGCGGCGGGCGGCAACGAGCGTATCTTCCCCCGAACAAAGTCCCCCCTTGCTTCCCCCTCGAGGGGGAAGTGCCCCGCAGGGGCAATCGGGGTGTCCCTTTCCTCATATCTCATTCCTCATACGCTCGCCTGCCCTCTATAATATCCCCCTCCCCGCGGCTTTGCCGCGGGGAGGAAGACACAAGGGGAGAAGCAAAAAATTTTTTCCGATTTTTTCAAAAAATATGGCATACATCCCCGAAAAGGAAAAAATTTTGTGTTACCATAACATTGTGGAAAGAGAAAAAGAGCAAAAGCGAGCGCGCCGTTCAAAGACAAAGCTCCCTGCTGCAACGCGCGCTGCCGCGAGGGCGGCGGCAGCGCGCGGCGCAGCAGGGAGCTTTGAAAGCGGAAATTCTAATTTTAAGGGGGCAAATTTTCGGGCGTCCCCCGCTTGCAAGTTTTTTTGTTTTATGCTATGATGAGGGCGCAAATTTGCGCAGGGAGCGGCCATGAAACTTGCCGTCATCAAACTTGAAAACTTCACGGAAAGCGATGCAAAATCGGCGCTCGGGCTTCTTCCCGAAGCGCGGCGAGCCGAACTTTTGCGCCTCCGCGATCCCGCCGATTTTCATCGCAGTTTGCTTGCGGAACTCTCGGTGCGCCTCGAAATCATGCAAACTTTGCGCATTTTCGGCGACGACATTCGAATTTTTCGCGGCGAAAACCAAAAGCCGCGGCTGAAAAATTTCCCCGATTTTCACTTCAATATCTCTCATTCGGGCGATTTTTCGGTGTGCGCGTTCGACGATTTTCCCGTCGGCGTGGATGTGGAAAAGGTGCGCCCCATCGCCGTTCAAAAATTCGCCGCGCGCCTTTTTTCTCCGCGCGAACAAGCGGCGCTCGAAAAAGCGCCCGATCCCCTCGCGGAATTTTTCCGCCTGTGGACGGCGAAAGAGAGCGTCGTAAAACAGCGCGGCACGACGCTTGCGCGCGACTTGAAGGCGCTTGAAGTTTTGGGCGGCGCGTCTTTGAACGGCGATCCCCTGCCCTGCCGCATCTCTTCTTATTGGCTCGCGTGCGGGGCGCGTGTTCTCTTGGATGAAGCAGGCGAGTACGCGCTCTCGCTGTGCCGCGCGGCGGAAGCGGAGGGCGAGCCCAAAGTTTGTTTCTACACCGCAGACGAAATTTTGGAAAAATTTTTGAAAATGTCAAAATAAAAACTTACGCCGCGGGCATTTTTTGTGCCCGCGGCGCTTAAAATTCGCAGCGTTTATGGGGTTTTGGCAATTAAGGCCTTCACGACTTCCCCCGCGAGAATGAGACCCACGGTCGCGGGGACAAAAGCGTTGCTCCCCGGCGCGCGCCCCTCCGCCTTTTTTGGCTCTTCCGCGGAATACGGCGCGCGGGGCGCTGTTTGTTGGGGTTCTTCCTCGGAATACACCACGCGCAAATGCTCTATCCCACGCTTTTTGAGTTCCCGCCGCATCACCCGCGCCAGCGGGCACACCGACGTTTCGGAAATGTCGGCCACGCGAAACAGGGTCGGGTCGAGTTTGTTCCCCGCGCCCATCGCGCTGATGACGGGCACGTTCGCCGCCTTCGCCGCCATGGCGATGGCGAGTTTTCCGCTCACCGTGTCGATGGCGTCCACCACAAAATCGAAGCGCGCGAAGTCGAATTCGCCGATCGTCTCGGGCAGGACGAAGGTGCGGAAAGTCTCCACCGCACAGGCGGGGTTAATTTGCGCCACGCGCGCCCGCGCCGCATCGATTTTCCACATCCCCACCGTGTCCCGCGTCGCCAAAATTTGGCGGTTGAGGTTGGTCTCATCCACTTTGTCGCCGTCGATGAGCGTCAGCGCGCCGACGCCCGAGCGGGCGAGCGCTTCCACGCAGTAGCCGCCCACGCCGCCGAGGCCGAACACCGCCACGCGGCACAAGGCGAGCCGAGACGTTGCGCCCTCGCCGAAGAGGAGCGCCGTGCGGGATAACCAAGTTTCCATATGCCCATTATATCGCCCGCCGCTCGGAAAGTCAACCTTTTCGCTCCGCCCGGTGTGCTTCGGAAAAAAATCCGAACGCCGCTTTTGCGTCGCGTTTCTTCACATCGATTGGGGAATCAAAAAATTTTTTGTTGTTGATTAAAAATCATTGACTTTCATTCAATGAATATGGTACAATAGATTCACAAAACAAAATGGAGGAAAATCAACAATGATCGACCAGGTTCTTGCAAGGCGCAGCGCAGCGCTTCGCGTCAAAATCACGGTAAAAACACTCATTTCGCTGGGGATCATCGCGCTTGCGGTCATTCTTCCGCAGCTCGTGCATCTCGCGCTCGGCGCGCCCGGCGGCGTGCAGTGGCTACCCATGTATTTGCCCGTCCTTCTCGGCGGGTGTCTGCTCGGCTCAATTTGGGGCTTGGGTGTGGGGATCCTCTCCCCCGTCATCAGTTTTGCCATCACCTCGCTCATCGGCAACCCCATGCCCGTCCTGACCCGCCTCCCCTATATGATCGTCGAGCTTGCGGTATTCGCGGCAATTTCGGGGCTTTTTTCGCGCAGTATCGTGAAGAACGGCTGGATGGCGTTCCCCGCGGTACTGCTTGCCGAGGTCGCAGGCAGGCTCGTGTTCCTCATGATGGCCGCCGTTTTCCAGAGCGTCTCTCCCCTCTCGGCGGCGACGGTCTGGGCGCAGATCCAAACGGGGCTTTTGGGCATGGTGTTGCAGGCCGTACTCGTCCCCTTCGCCGTCATGGGGCTGCGCCTGCTCCTCATAAAGGATAAGGAATAAGGTGCGCGTCATGGCAGAAATCACCGCCACGCTCGCCTCTCTCGGCAAGCGGCTGGAAGAGGAAGAGCTGACGTGCATTGTGCAAAAGGACGGGCGCGTCCTCACGAGCAGGCAACGCGGCATCCGCCCTCTGTTGGATTGGATCGCACAGGGAGAAGACCTGCACGGTGCTTTCGCCGCGGATAGGATCGTGGGCAAGGCCGCCGCCCTCCTGTACGCGCTCATGGGCGTAAAGGGCGTATTTGCCGAAGTGCTCTCGGAAAGCGGTCTCGCCGTGCTGAAAAAATACGGGATCTGTGCGGAATACGCCACGCTCACGCCGAAAATCATGCGCCGCGACGGGAACGGGCTATGCCCCATGGAGCAGACCGTCCTCGCGATAGACGATCCGTCTGCGGCATACCCGGCGCTCGCAAAGAAGGCAGAAGAGTTACAGAAGAAAGCACAGGAAAACGGAGGGCGTATGCCTGAAAAAATGACGAACAGGAAACTTGCCGCGCTCAATACAAAGCGGAAACTTTTGGAGGCGGCAAAGGCGATCATCCGCGAAAAGGGACTTGTGAACACCTCTGTTGAGGAGATCACAAGGGCGTGCGGCGTTGCAAGCGGCACGTTTTATACCTATTTCAAGCGCAAGGAGGACGTGGTATTTGCGTTGAGCCACGATATGTTCCGTGAAATTTACGAGGAGGCGCAACACCACGACGGGGCGTTCATGGAGCGGCTCACATTTTATATGGTGACATTTTCGGGACATATCGAACGGGACGGCCTCAAACTCTGTCAGGAATGGGTGCGCAACACCGTAGACCCCGACCTCGTGGGCAGCCCCTACGACAGGGAAAAACTCCGCATGGATAACGATTGCATGAAGGGAATGTTGAAAGAGGGCGTTGCGCGGGGCGAACTCAAAGCGGATACGCCGGTAGACGCGCTCGCGGACGCCCTGACCGACGTCATCTACGGCGAAATGCTCTGCTGGGATATGGCGGGCGGAGTGCACAGTTTCGAGGCGCGCACCAAAACGTTTTGCACAATGTTTCTGCCCGCAATGATGAAGCCGTACTTAAACGGCGATATCGAATAAAAAAAGGAGAAAATTACGATGAATGAAATCAAGGTGAAGGAAATCGAACCCGCGATGGTTTTGGACGGCGGATTTCCGCCCGTGCTACGTCGACTCCCTTGGAAATACGTCTCTGTATTCCCTGCGGTCGTCTCCTTGCCCAAACAAAAATCCGCTCGCCCAAAACTGCTTCGCACTCCCGCGGAGCAATTTTCGAGGGATTTGTGCCGAGGTGGAGGAAGGTTTACCGGATGTAAATCGACGACGACGCAGGCGAAAAGCACCGAAAAGGGCTCGCGGGAGCGGCGCGGGTTCGACTCTCTTCACCTTAAATTGGGGTTCGGACTCATGCGGCTGCCGCTGAAAAGCGAGGACGGCGCGGATATCGACATGGAACAATTCAAGAAGATGGTAGACCTCTTTCTCGAACGGGGATTTACCTACTTCGACACGTCCTACGTCTACCACAACGGCGCGTCCGAGACGGCCATCCGCGAAGCCCTCGTAAAGCGCCACCCGCGGGACAGTTTTCTGCTCGTGTCAAAGTTCCCCACCTTCCAGATGCCCGCGGAAGATAAAGTGGAAGCCATTTTCCAAGAACAACTCGACAAGTGCGGCGTGGAATACTTCGATTACTATCTCCTCCACAACCTCAACCGCTATCTCTATACCGCGGAAGTGAAGGCCTGTCACCTCTTCGACTACATGAAGAAATGGAAAGCGCAGGGAAAGATCCGCCACATCGCCTTTTCCTATCACGACGACGCCGAGCACCTCGATCAGATCCTCACCGAACACCCCGAGGTGGACGCCGTGCAGATCGTCTTGAACTATTACGATTGGGAAGAGCCGTTCATTCAGTCGAAACGGTGCTATGAGGTCATCCGCAAACACGGAAAACAAGTTATCGTCATGGAACCCGTCAAGGGCGGCGCGCTCGCCCGTGTCCCTTCGGGTGCGGAACATATCCTCAAAGGCGTCGACCCTCACGCCTCCCCCGCGAGTTTTGCCATCCGGTTTTCCGCCTCGCGCGAGGGCGTGCTCGTCGTCCTCTCGGGCATGAGCGACCTAAAGCAGGTGGAAGAAAACACGGGCTTTATGCAGAACTTCAAGCCCTTGAGCGCGGCGGAAGAGCAAGCCATGAAAGAGGTCAAAGCAGAGTTTCAAAAGACGTGGAAGTATCGTTGCGATAATTGGGCGGCATTGGATGAAAACGCTTACGGCGTGCCCATCTCGGGCGTCATTCGGGCGTTTAACAGTATGTTCATCCAGCCCGACCCCTATTTCAGCGCAGAACTGAACTATTATAAGAGTTTCCGCTCCGCCTACGATCTCGCCTTTGAAGCGGGAGATTACTCCCGCGAGACGGCAAAAATCGGCGGCGCATTCGATGTCACCTCCGCCCTCAAAGAGGCCGTCAAAACGCAGGTCGAAAGCAGTTTTCAAGACTACATGGATTGAGCGGAAGGCTTTCCATGTCAAAACATAAACGATCATCCAAAAACGGCGAGGGAAGATTCCCTCGCCGTTTTTGTGACTTACCAAAAGGTGTATTCCATTATGAAATATGGAGCGCACCTTCAATTCCAACACTTCTTTCATCCCGTTCATGATCAATAGGTAAAGGCGATGGATACCGTGACGGTGGAGGTGCCCGTGGTGTAGGTGACGACGATCCCGCCGAGCGTCGCCGCGGTATCTTCTTGCGCCGCCTCGTTCACGCGGAACACCGCCTTCATCGCGGTCACGTTCTCCACTGCTTCAAGTTTGAAAAAGTCCTTTTCCTTCCCCGCCTTCACGGTTACGGTCAAGGTGTTTCCCTCCACCGTCACGTCCTCCACGTTGGCGTCCTCAAGCCCTATCGTCCCCGTGAACGCCTCCGTCCTGTTCACCGTGTACGCTTCGATCTCCGCCTCGGTATACGCCTCGTTCGCATCCAACGTGTTCAGTTTCTTCGTCGAGCCCGTCACCGTGTAGGTATTCCCCGAGGGAGTATATACCTTCTCTTCGGTGTACTGCACCAGCGCGCCGCTCTTGATCTCGATGCTCTCTTCGATCTTCGTCGCCTGCACTACCGTGCTATACGCCTCCTTCACTCCTTCCAGCGTCAGTTCATGTGTCTCTTCACCGCCGCAGCCAGCGAGTACCATCGCCGCCGCGCACGCTATGATGAGTGCAAACTTCCATTGTTTCTTCATTACAGGATCCCTCCTTTGCCAAATACATACGCAACTGCCGCAAGTGCGCTGAGCGTTGCCGTCACGCCGATCAGTCCGCCAAGCAGCGCGTCGCCGATGCTCTGCGCCGTCTCGATCTTTTCGTCAAGCCCCTCTACCGCTTCGTTCCATGCGGAGATGAGCGCTTCGTAGGGGGCAAGCGCCGCTGCGCCCGTTGTCTTTTCGTCCTCGTCCAATGCGTCGATGAGCGTCTTCATTTGCTTCAACGCAGCGAAGTCCTCCGCCGTGAACGCCTCCGCCGTCATGCCTTCTGCAAGTTCCCCGAGTTGGGCTATCGTCTCCACGAGCCGCTTCGTGTACCCGTCCGCATTCTTGACGACCACGCGGAACGTCTTGCTCCCGCTGTAATTCGTATCCTCCACCGTAACCGTGAGGGTGAAGTTGCCGACCTCCGTGATTTGATCGGGAGAAAGGGCGAGGGTCACTTCGAGTGCGGCGTCACCGAGAAGCACATAGCCCGTGATGTCGATGGGCTGCCCCGCAAACTTCACCGAGAGAAGATCGCCCACCGAGGATTCGCCGCCTGCCACGATGAAGAAGTCGCCTTCCGTGCTGATGTCCTTCTTGTTGACGGTGTACGCATCCTCCCCGCCCTCGAACGTCACGGCGTAGTTATTGTTGCTCCATGCGCCATTGATGTCGTAAGTGCCAACATCCGTCATGTCGGCCTTCGTGAGGGTAACGGCGAGAACCTCCTTCGTCTCATTCGGGGCGAGGCCGTCCCCTTCGCCTTCTTTCACGTGCCACTTGGTGCCGACAAAGGCGTAGTTGTGCGCGGGGTCGTAGGTCGCGCTCTGAGCCTCGATCACTACCGTCACCGCACGTTTTTGGATGGTGAATTTGCCCGCAGTACCCATCGTGCCCTCAAACGTCACTTTGTAGTTTTTATTGTTGAATGTGCCGCTGATCTCGTAGTCGCCCGCATTTACGCCCGGCGCCTTCGTGAGTTTGATCATAAGGTTGTCGCCATCGATGACGTTGCCTTTTGTGATCGTCCAGCCTACGTCCTGCGCCTGCGGAACGGTTGGATCAATGCCGTTGTAGAGGATACTTTGGTCATTGATCTTTACCGTGATCTCCCGCTCTTTGACGGTGTAAGTGCCACTCGTCACAGTGAACGTGTAGTTGTCTGCCGTGCCTGTACCCGTGATGGTGTAGGTGTCCGCTTCCTTGATAGTGCGGTTGGGCGTCAATGTGACGGTAAGAACTTCCTCCGCCTTCTCGCCTTCGACAAGCCCCTCCGCCGTATAGGTGAGCGCCTCGACCTTTTCGCCGTAGATGCTCTCGAGATCATCCGCCTTGACGGTGATACTCTTCTTATTCACCTCGAACGTCGCCGTGGATACATTCCCGAGTTTGTAGTTGCCATTCGCGATGGGCGCGATCGTCACCGTGTACGTGCCCGCGTTCTTCACCTCGGTCTCTTCGCCCTTCGCAAAGGTGACGGTGTAGTCGCCTGCACCCAGCGTAAGGCTACCCGCTTTGACCTCCAACGTCACTTTGCTCGCTTGATTTGTCCCGTCATAGGTGAGCGCGTCGCCCGTTACGGTAACGCTCGTGATCGTCGCCTTATCGATGACAAACTGACAGGTGATCTTGCCCTCGTAATTGCCTTTCGCCGTCAGCGTTACGGTGTAAGTGCCCGCGTTCTTTACTTCATCCTTGTCGTATGACACCGTGTAGTCCGTGCCCTTCTTAAAGTGCTCGAGGTAGCCGTCGAAGGTGATCGCGAGATTTGCTTCCTGCATTTGACCGCTATACGTCGTGCCCGTCGCGGACATGGTAGCGCCCTCGATGCTCTTTGCCGTAACCGCGTAGAGTGTGTTCGTCGCGTTGGTGATGCTTACGGTGTAGTTTGCAAGTATGCCCGTTTCGGCATTATAGTTTGCCGTGATAGCGTAGTTGCCTTTGGCCGACCACTGCTCGGCTTCCGTTGAGAGTGTGATCGCCGACTTGATTGCGCTCTCATCGTCGTTCTTCACACCTTCGAGCGTCACGCTGAGCGCACCCTTGGCCGCCGCGCCATAGACATGGCTCGAACTTTGGATCGTCACCGTAAGTGCGGCCTTTTCGATGGTGTAAACGCCGTCCACGATCGTCACGTCGTAGTTGTCAAGCACGGGCTTCTCAGCCGTGATCGTATACTTGCCGTCGACAGTGCTCTCGCTCGTAGCGGTCGTGGTGGGATGAATGGCCGCTTTGAACGTTTCGTGGTCTTTTTCAAGCACACCCGCGGGCATGGTATAGGTCAATTCCGCCGCCGACTTAACGGCATCGCCGTAAATGGAACTTGCGGAGTTAAACGTCACCGTGACCGAAATCTTGTTGATGGTGAACGTTACGTCCATATGATACTTCGTAGTGTACCCGTCCGCCGTAATGTCTACCTTCAACTGATATGTTCCCGCATTCGTCGCGCCCGTGAACGGCTGCCCGTCCTTCGTAATCGAAATCGTGGCTGCTCCCGCGATCTGTTCGTTGTTGATCGTCACAACGATATTTTGGTTTTCGCCATTGTAATTTACCGTCTGCTTTGTGATCGTAACGTCTTTGAAGATCGCGGCGACGATATGATAGGTGCCTTCGTTGAAGGTCACATCGTAATTCTTGCAGGTGTACCCATCTGCCCAATCGATCGTGATCGGGAAATCCTTGTCGGCCTCCGTGCTTACCGCAGTCGTCGTGACCTTAAAATGGCTTCCCTCCAACTCTTGATCGTTGTTGAAGAACTGCCCGGCTGTAACTTTCCATGTGAGTGCGTTACCCGAAAGGATATTCTCGCCTTCGGGCGTCGATTGGTCGTCCGCCTTGACGGTCACCTTCGCCTTTGCAATGGTGAAGGTCGTCGAAACTTTTTCGGCTTTATCCTTGAAGTTGCCGCCTTTCGCCGTCACTGTCACTGTGTACGTGTCCGCATCCTTCACTTCGGACTTATCGTAGGAAACGGTGTACTCGCCATCATTCAGCGTAAGGCTGCCCGCCTTGACTGTGAGATTCGGCGTCTGCGCCGTGCCGTTGTAGGTGTACGAACCCGTCACCGTGACTTCCGTGATCTCCGCCGCTTCAATGACGAGCGCCTCGTCCTTACCCGCAAACGTTACCGTGTAGTTGCCGTTCTCATAACCGCACGTCACGGCATATTTGCCCGCGTCTGTTGCAGAACCCGTGATCGTCACGTTGAGCACGCTCTTGTCGTCGTCTGTCGCAAGATCTGCGACCGTCCAGGTGCCCTCCTGCTTGTCGTTGTAGTCGTGCGCCTCCCTATTATAGGTAAACGTCTGCGCGTTCACGGTGACCGTGATCGCCTTCGGAGAGATGACATAATTGCAGGTGATCGAACCGCTGTAATTCTTCGTGCCCGTGATCGTCACGGTGTAAGTCCCCGCGTTCTTGGGCGAAGTCTCCCCGCCCTTCGCATAACTCACCGTGTAGTCCGTGCCCTTCGTGAAGTGATCGGTGTAGCCGTCGAACGTAAAGTTCAACTCTGCTTCCTGCTCTTCGCCGTTATAGGTGACGCCCGTCGCCGTCACCGTGGCCTCGTGCGTGATATCTTTCGCCGTGACCTTATAGAGTGTGGCTTCTTTGTTGGCAAATTTGATCGCGTAGTTCTTGAGAACACCCTCGTTTTCGTTATACGTCCAATTTACGCCGTAATCACCGACGTCCGACCACTGCGTCGCTTTCGCCGTGCGCGTGAGTGCGGTCTTGATTGCGCTCTCCTCGCTGTTCTTGGCGCCCTCGACCTTGATATTGGGCGTGACAGGATTTGTGCCGTACGTCTGCGTCGTCTCTTCAAGCGCCACCGTAAGCTTTGCCTTTGCGATGGAGAAGTTGACGGTGAGTGTGCCCTCAAAGTTCTCGCCCGTGCCGGTGATCGTCACGCTGGCGGTGTTTTCGCCAGCGTTGGTGTTGTTGTTCCACACAAATGCTTCATGCGAAACATCGCTTCCGAAGGCTTCTTGCAGAAGTCTCTCGAGCGTATCGTTATCGAGGCTCTTCGCGTTGCCGTCGTAGGTAAAGTTCTTCGCTTTGAGCGCGGCCTTGATCTTGCTCGGGTCGAGCGTCGAGACATCAAACTGCTTGACGGTGAAACTAAACGTCTTGGAAGTGTTTTCTGCGTTCTCGCCGAAGAAGCCGCCCGTGAGCGTCACGGTGTAGTTGTTATAGATCGCGGCGTTTTGGTTTTTCGTATCGCCCGTCACTTCCGCGTGGAAGTACTGCGCATACTCAGCGGGCACGGTTTCACTGTCAAAGTAATGTTTATAGAAGAGTTTGAGCAGGTCTTCCATGCTAAACGCACTGCCCTTGTAGTCCGCGCTGAGGGAGAACGCCTCGTCCGCAAGGAGAAGCCTATGCTCCGTTTCGGTGCAGCCAACCTCCGTGCAACGGCGGGTCAGTTTTTTGAACTTCGCGCCGTTCAAATTCTTTTCGCCGTCGGTCAACGTCCAATCATATTTATGCTGGGTGTGATCCACCTTCCATGCGCCGGTCATGGCAGAGCCGAGCGTCAAGGTATTATCTTCCGCGCCGCTCTCGGTCGTTTTGTACTTGACCTCCGCGAGCGTAAAGGAATTGCTGCCCGTGGCGGTGTAGGTTTTGCCCGCCTCGAGGTCGGCAAAGAAGCCGCCGCCCTCCTTCGTATCATCAGCGACCCACACGCGCGCCGTGGTGGTATAGGCAAAGTAGGTACGATTTTCGATGCCGTCAACGATTGTTCCGCTCAGCTTTGTCTTAGCGGGAATGGTAATGGATCCCGTTCCGTTCGTCTGCACAACGCCGAGGAAAGTAGCCGGAATCTTCTCGCTTTCAAATGAACCATCACTACCCCCGCCGAGAATGCTCCCGATGTCAAAGCCTTCAACGGTGGTTTTTTCACCAATTATCAGCTTGCCGTTTACGATAAAGTTCCCGCTCTTGGAATAGCCCGCGGTCTTTAATTCATCCGCCGTGGGATAGCTCTTGCCATCAAGTGCACCCTGCTTAAGCCCATCCAAGACCCAAGCGTTCGCGTTAATCGTAAGCGTAACGCCGACGCCGACGGTCACTTTCGCGCCCGGCATGATCATGAAGTCCGTCTTTGTCTCATACTCTGCGTGCTTGTTGTTCTGCGGCGTTGCAAAATCGTTCAACTCCACTTCGAAGTTATATGGAATCGCAAAATAGACGGAGTTTGTGGGAATTTCCAACCCCATAGCGGAGAAAAGCATATAGCTGAAAACAGCTCCGCCGGTAAACTCTAATTTGGTTTGCCCGATTCCTTCAGTGCAGTTTGTCGCAATGCTGCTATGGACTACTTTTTGACTATTATAGGTGATGGTTACCGAAGCGCCGTCACTAAGCATGATAATAGTATCATGGCCAAAACCATCTCCGCCCTGATCGGCTCCCATGTCATAGGAGACAAAGGGCTGATCAAGTGAGAAGAACGCACTAAGAGCATACAATGTCGCATGGCCGTAGAGCATACCACCGTAATGAATGGTCATCGGGCATTCGATGTTGATCATCGCGTACCGTTTGAAAGGCGTTTGCCCGGCCGCAAAGATGCCAAGCGTATTCGTACCCCCCGCATAGTCGAGAATGAGGAAGGGCTCATAGAGCTTGCCGCCATAATTGACCGTAATCGTGCCCGTTCCCGTGACATGCCCATAGATATCCATGATGCCGCCATTCCCGACAACGATCGCACCATTGTTGACAATTTCGGAATATGCACCCGAAGTGTGCCCTTGATATGTCTGTGAGGGGTGATTCACTACACCGCCAAGATATAATCCGCCTTCGACAGTAACTATCACACTATCCGCGACCGTGACCGTGATATATTTGAAATTATCCCCTTCAACAAGCCATGAAATCTCTTTCTGAACCTCATCCCCCTCCGCAGCTGAACCGTGTAACCTGCCCGTTTCATCAAATGGAATGACTAGATTTACGTTTTGAGCAATTGTAACGCTCTTTTTAATTTCTACAGATTGAAGAACATATACGCTCGTGCGGAGTTCCGCAGCTTTCCCGAGCGCTGCTTCCAAGCTGTTTTCGTCGTAAAATTCACCGCCTGCACGATAGGTATACGGATTGTCGATTGGTGCCAGCACGGCGTTGATCTTCGTCACGCTTGTTCCATCTGTCTTGCCCTTCACGATGTAGGAAAACTCTTTTTCGGTCGAAAGCAGTTCCGCACCGTCGCTCCAACCGTAGAACTTATAGGCGGCATCGTCGTAATCTATCGAAAAGTCAATCATCGTGCCAGAGGACAAATCTGTCTGAGCTGCGTCCTCGCCTCCGCTTTTTGCCGAAATCGTCCCCCAAGTAGTTTTATCGCCCTTGTCGTTGTCGTAGATTCCCCACGAAACGTTACTGTGCCCCTGATAGTAAGCAACGTTGCGAACAGACATGACGGAGTGAGGAGCGAATATTGCCCCCATTTGTGAGTTATAGGGGTATGAGACAAATGCAACATAAATATCCGTCGAGGTGTCGTCACCCTCTGCCGTAACCGCAATCGATGCGCGGCACCAATCGGTCACTGTATCGATCCTTGTAACTTTATCTGGCGCTAAAATGTTGCATGAACGATAAGTGATATCCGTCAACGAGCCAACTTGAGTATTACCTTGTGCAAGAGCCGTTGCGTTGTTACCAAAATTTCCGTTCGAAATCCCACTTTTATCGATTGGAGCTCCAATCCCATAGACCGCATATGCTGCCGGCATATATGGAGCCATCCCGGCCCCGTCGAGATAAAACTCAAAGGTGAATACTCCCGAACCCTTCACTTGAAAGTGAAGTTGCGAATCGCTTTTTTTGCTCAAATCTGTTAAATAACTGATTCCGGATGTAAAGGTATAGACGCCGTTGGAGGTAAGTTGCGGGTTAAAATACCAATCATCCTCACTGACGACCGTGACAGCTTCCGATTCTTTGGATACAAGATCATTGAAGCCGTTTTGTGTCACAACATCAACGGTAATAACGAAAGAGTTGATGAAGTATTCCTCACCATAATTAGGCGTTACCGTAATCGTACAATTGTTGACGATATCCGAGATATTGAATCCCCGTACCGTTCCCACCACTTCGGTGACGGGAATGGTTTTCGATGTGTACTTACCGGTGGCAACATCAAGCGAAGTCTGCGTGACCTGATAGTCCGGTTGCTTTACCAATTGCTCCGGGGTTGCAAAAATCGCATTGATAGAATTTCTTTGTCCGTAATAAAAGGTTATATGTTCTGTCGATTCCGAATCAAAGGTGATTGGGTCTTGCAATTCATCGCCCACAATAGGAGTGACCTCAATATCGGGAACGATTGCGACCTCTTGGAACTCGGCAACAATTGTTTGCTGTTGAACGGATATAGTGTTTCCGTAAGTATACTTGTTGTCAAACGGGTTAATTAACCAATTGGAATTACTTGAGCTGTAAACCGGTTCCGGTTCAATGCTACTACGGCCAGTCGAAAGAGAAGGAATGACCCACGTCTCATCTACGGGGGTTCGTTGATTCGGGATATAATCTATACTCCCATCCTCCGGATTCGTTGAGCTTGTATTTTGGGAAGTATCGCAAATATCGGGAAGAGGACGGTACGCTTCATCTAATGCCTGCTTCCCCGACTCATTAGTTGCACTATATGTTGCTGCCCAATTTTTGAAAACCGCCGATGTGGAGCGGGACAAGTCAATTGTGGAATTTATTTCAGATTTCGGAATCGCGGCAAAAGTGATATTGTTCACCTCTCGAGCTGTACTCGAAAGTGTTGGTTCCTCACCGCGTGTATTCCACACCTCACGCTGTACAAAAGGAATATCAATCAACTGTCCGGAAGGAATGAGGAAACCGTGCTTTTGCGCCGTTTCATTGTCTACATTTTCTTTCTTCAAAAACAAATAGACATCGCCCAATCTTTCATTGTAAGTTATTTTGAACTGCATATTTGCACGTGTATCTTCGCTCAACTCCGGAACAAAAAATGCGTAAAGCCCTGCCTGTTCGAATGTCTGAACTTCTTCATACGTAAACGTGTCCTCTGCCTTCATCGAGACGACGTTCTCCGCCTTTTCATCCGTAGCCCAACAGTAAAAGAGGGAGCCATCTTGTGCTTCCGCTTTGACAGTCAAACCTGCTTCTGATACCTGTGCCGTAATTGTTTTTTCGGTCGCCTCCTGTGAGGAAATCGTTTGATCGTTATAAGTCACGGTACCGAAGCCGGAACGATAACGCCATTCCGCTCTTGAAGTTGGCGAGGCAGTGTAATAAATATTTCCGTCGCCCTTGTTATGAATTTGAATGGTAACCTCATCGGCCTCTACGGCAGAACGCGTACTGAAATGCAGCGCGAGGCCGAACGTCACCGCAAAAAGCGCCGCCAGCATCGCCGCCAAAATTAACTTCCATTTTTTGATTCTTGTCATTCTTTCTCCTCATCTTCGCAAGTTCCCTTGCGCTTGGGGTTGCACATCTACTATTATGCGCCTCCCCCGTTCGGGTGAAGTTTTCACATTTATTATGTGTCTCCCCCGTTCGGATTTTGTATCGATGATTTACAAAACCCATCTCGACTATTTTTGCTTTGGCTCTGCACGCCCCTCTCG
>CANQMX010000017.1 GCA_947625095.1 uncultured Clostridia bacterium
CTCAACGATTGCCTCGCCGCCGTCCTCAAACTCACCGCCAAGTATAAATTGTAATTCATTTTAAGCTCCCCGCGCGCATTTTTCCTTCTCTGATGTAATGTTACCACAAAAAAATTCGGAATTTCGCGATGTATGACAACATTTTTTCAAAAAAATCCGAAAATTTTTTCGCCCGCGAATCGAAAACCCCGCCGCAGACCGCGGCGGGGTTTTTCACAGCACATTCGTGAGGGTGTTCACGGTGAGGGCGAGCAGGCGGTTGCGCCGCCGCGCCGCTTCCAGCATCTCGGGCGTCACGCGCTCGCCGGCAAGGGCAACGGGCGCGCCGTACTCATCGAACACGCTCTTTTTCACCCGCCGCCCCAGCAAATTGTAGCGGTTGAAGCGCGCGGGATGCGCCGCGCTCGCCTGCGGCTCTTCGGATTTTTCGGGCTTGGGATCGGGCGTTTCGGATTTTGGTTCGGGTGTTTCGGATTTGGGCGCGGATATTGCGGGCGATTTTTTCGGCGGGCGAACGGCGCGTTTTTTGCGCTCCTTTTCGAACACGATGATGCTCTCGCCGACGTTCGCGCGCGAAAGGGGAATTTCGCTCGGCGTCTCCTCCTTCGTCACGGTGAAGAGGGGGACTTCCGCAAGGCGCATATCGGTGACGACGCCCAAATATTCCCCCTTTTCCGAAAAGACGGCGCGACCCATCGGCGCGGGCACGCCCGTGGCCGCCGCGCTGCGCGCCTTGCCCGCGATGACGGCGTCCTTCACGGCGAGGATGGCGCGCGCCGGCAGGTAAAATTCCTCCTCCTCGTCGCTCGCGGCAACAAGGCAGGAAAGGGCGGAAAGGTCGCGGGTGAGCCGCGCCTCGGTCACATAGCCGAGTTTTTCTCCCTCGGGGGAGAGAATGATAGTTCCTACAACGGTTGAAAGATGCATATTTTTACCTCTTGCCCTATCCTACTGAGCGCGGACAAAAAATATATGAGCCGATTTTGCGCGAAAAGGGGATAATTTGTCAAATGCGGGTCGGGGGTCTGCCGCGGGGATAAAATGTGCGGAAATTCTTGCAAAATTTCTGTGCGCGTGCTATACTAAAACTGCCCTACAATTCAATACTACCAATAGTAAGATACAACGGCATCGATGTATCCTTTTTCCGCTATTGGTAGGAAATTGTAGGGCGAACAATCTCGGGATACTCAATGCGGGCGTTCCGTGATTGGAGCGTCCTTATTTTTTGCCCGCAAATACCAAAAGGAGAAAGGAATTATGAAACACAAATTTTTGACTGTGTTGCTTGCGGCCGTATTTGCGCTTGGCGCGTGCTTCAGCTTGGCGGCCTGCGGCGGCGACGGGCATGAGCACACTTACACCGCGGAAAACAAGTGCTCCGTCTGCGGTGAGGAATGGGAGCATACCCCCTTTGACGCGTTTGTTTTTACACCCGTGACTCTGGACGGCGTAGAGGGCTATGACGCTTGCTTCGGCTTATCTGAATATCGTGACATTACAATCGACCCGCAGACGGGACTACCGGTCGTCGGTGAATTGCAAACTCGCGGCACACTTTTTGAAGGAGAGGAGATCGTATTTCCCTACGGCTACAACGGGTTGCCCGTCATCAGCATCGGGCGTGCATACACCTGTACCTCGGAAACCGTAAAGAGCATTACCGTTCCCAAGTCCATTCTCTCGTGGGGGATCCAAGGCCAATCCGAAGGCGACGATGGGCGCTGTGCGTTTCATTGCGAAGCTTTGGAAACGTTGAATTTGCCGGACGGTCTGTTGCTCGAAACGACGCAAATGGTGGATCGTTATTCGCCGGATGCGATTTCCCATCTTACGCCGAAGAAAGTATTTTATGACAGAATGTTCGGATACGTCGATTGTCCGCTTTGGGATGACCCGGGGCATCGCGTAAATGGCGCGCTGTATATCGGCAACTATCTGTTTGATCTCGCCTCCGAGGAGACCGTTGAAACATTTACGGTGCGGGACGGGACAAAGGCGATCCTCAGTTGCCACAATGCGGAGAATGTCATCGTCCCGGACAGCGTGGAGGTGATCGCGGCGGAGGCGTTTACAAACAGCCCCTTGAAAAGTATTACTCTCGGGAAAGGGTTGAAAGCAATCGGCAATATTGCTTTTAATGGTTGCTATTTACTTACCGATATCACCATTCCCGAAGGCGTGACCGAAATCGGGTATATGGCGTTTATGCAGTGTGATGCGCTTACAAGCGTGACCATTCCGAGCAGCATGACCAAGATAGGCGAGATGGCGTTTTTCAGTTGTAGCAACATCAAAGAGGTGCACATCACCGACCTTGCGGCATGGTGCGGAATTGACTTTTCATATACAGGTTATGAGGGGCCGCTAGGCAATCCTCTGATATGGGGCTATGCCGAATTGTTTTTGAACGATACGAAAGTGACGGAACTCGTCATTCCCAACGGAGTAACGGAAATTAAACCGGGCGCTTTTTGGCGCACGAAAAGCATTACGAGTATTGTAATCCCCGGCGGCATGACTACGATCGGGAGCGGCGCATTTTACGGTTGCACCGATGTTACGAGCGTTACGATCCCAAAAAGCGTGACCGAGATCGGAGAGCGTGCGTTCGGTGATTGCAGCTTGACGGATATTCAATATGCGGGGACAGTGGAAGATTGGCAAGCGATACAAAAGGGAAACGGATGGGCGTTAAGTCTTAGCAACGATAATAACTATATCATCACTTGCACGGACGGGACAGTGGATAAGAGCGGAAATGTGACGTATTTTCATAGTTGAGGTAGAGATGTCTCGACGACGAAGCCCCGCCGACCGTGTCGGCGGGGCTTCTGCTCGACATGACATTTTTATGGAGGAAGCAAAAAAGGTGGGGTGAGGAAGTGCCCCTCCCCCTGTGTCCCCCTCCCCGCGGCAAAGCCGCGGGGAGGGGGACACAGGGGAAGATACACTCTCCGGCCGCCCGTCCGCAAAGGCGGATGGGCGGCTGGCTCGGTATGAGGAGCAGTAATTATTTTATAGCGGAGGGGCGAAACGACACCCCTTCCGTCACCTACGGTGACACCCACCCCTCCAAGGGGTGGGCAAGAATATGGTGGAGATTTCTCGACGACGGCGTCCGCGGCAACAGCCGCGGACGCCTGCTCGAAATGACATTTTTATGGGGGAGAGGAATACAAGGGAAGATACACTCTCCGCCTGCGGCGCGTTACTTCGTCGCTACGCTCCTTGTGCCGCGCTTAGTAGACGAATAGTGCGCGCGGGACGGTATGAGGAATAAAATGCGCGGCTCGGTATGAGGAGGGATAATTATTTTATAGCGGCGGGCGGTTCATGCGCCTGGGCTTGATGTAGACGGAGTTGGTGCGACGCTCGGCGGGTCGCTTGCTCCTCGCGCGCTCCCGCTTGCGGCCCTCCGTATTGCGTGAGGCTTCAAAGGGCGAAACCTCACGCAACACGGAGGCTATTCCGCTCCGCGGGCGGAGAGCGCAGCAAAATGGACGTTGATGATAGAATTTTGCCGTCGGTAGAGTGAAAAAAGGCGCGTGGGGAGAGCAAAAGAACGCGGGGAGAGGGGCATATTTCGCGTACAAAAAAGCCCTCGGAAAACCGAAGGCCTCTTTGGGTTGCAATTTCAGGTTCGTGAACGGGATTACAGCGTCGCGAAATATTTGATGGTGCGAACCATCTGCGAGGTGTAGCTGTTCTCGTTATCGTACCACGACACGACCTGCACCTGATAGGTATCGTCGTCGATCTTCGTGACCATCGTCTGCGTTGCATCGAACAGCGAACCGTAGGTGATGCCGATGACATCGGAGGAGACGAGGGGTTCTTCGGTGTAGCCGAAGGACTTGGAAGCCGCCGCCTTCATCGCCGCGTTGATGCTCTCCTTGGTGACATCCTTCCCCTTGACGACGGCGACGAGAATGGTCGTGGAGCCGGTGGGAACGGGAACACGCTGGGCAGAGCCGATGAGCTTTCCGTTCAGAGCGGGAATGACAAGGCCGATGGCCTTCGCCGCGCCCGTCGAATTGGGAACGATGTTGACTGCCGCCGCACGCGCCCTTCTCAAATCGCCCTTGCGGTGAGGCCCGTCGAGCACCATCTGGTCGCCCGTGTAGGCGTGGACGGTGGTCATGATGCCCGAGACGATGGGATATGCCTTGTTGAGGGTGTTCGCCATGGGGGCAAGGCAGTTGGTCGTGCAGGACGCCGCGGAGATGATGGTATCTTCGGGCTTCAACGTCTTTTCATTGACGCCGAACACGATGGTGGGAAGGTCGTTGCCCGCGGGAGCGGAGATGACGACTTTCTTTGCGCCCGCATCGATGTGCGCCTGCGCCTTGTCCTTCTTGGTGTAGAAGCCCGTGCACTCGAGCACGACGTCTACGCCGAGTTCGCCCCAAGGAAGATCCTTCGCATCCTTGATCGCGTAAATTTTGATGGTCGTACCCTTGACGGTGATGGTGCTCTCCTCCTCGTTCGCGGAGACGGTATCCGCATAGGCGTATCTGCCCTGCGCGCTGTCGTACTTCAACAAATGCGCAAGCATGGTGGGGCTGGTAAGATCGTTGATCGCGACGATCTCATAGCCCTTCGCCCCGAACATCTGACGGAAAGCGAGACGGCCGATACGGCCGAAGCCGTTGATTGCAACTCTGACGTTTGCCATTGGAATTTTCCTCCATTTCATTTTGGCGCTCTGCGCCCTTTTTCGGCTCTCATTATACCACGCTTTCCATGCGCCGTCAACGATTTTTCCGAAATTTTCCTTTTCCGTACACTTTGCACGAAAACATTGGGCAATTTTTGACAAGGACGCGGTTTTAAGAAAGTTCCGCGGCGGCGCATTTTATTTTTGGCGAATTTTTTGCAATCCTCTTGCATTTTGGCTGCGAAAGCGGTATAATCGAGAAAAACCAATCGGAGGAATTATTATGCCGTTAGTCACAACCAAGGAAATGTTTGAAAAGGCGTATAAGGGCGGCTATGCCGTCGGCGCTTTCAACGTCAACAATATGGAGATGATCCAAGCCATCGTGGAAGCAGCCAACGAGTGCCGCTCCCCCGTCATTTTGCAGGTCTCCGCGGGCGCGAGAAAGTACGCCAACCCCGTGTATCTGCGTCACCTCGTCGCCGCCGCCGCAGAGACGACGGATATCCCCATCGCCATGCACCTCGACCACGGCGCGGACTTTGAAATTTGCAAGGATTGCATCGACGTGGGCTTTACCTCCGTCATGATAGACGCCTCCTCCAAACCGTGGGAGGAGAACATCGCCGTCACAAAGAAAGTTGTGGAATACGCCCACGCGCACGGCGTTGTGGTGGAGGCGGAACTCGGCAAACTTGCGGGCATCGAGGACGACGTGCACGTCGCCGCCGACGACGCCATGTTCACCTCGCCCGACGAAGTGCAGGAGTTTACCTCGCGCACGGGCATCGATTCCCTCGCCATCGCCATCGGAACTTCCCATGGCGCGTATAAATTCAAACCGGGGCAGGATCCCAAACTGCGCATCGACATCTTGGAGGAGATCGGCCGCAGGCTTCCCGGCTTCCCCATCGTGCTGCACGGGGCTTCGAGCGTGCCGCAGGAGCAGGTCGCCATCGTCAACGAGTTCGGCGGCTCTATGCCCAACGCCATCGGCATCCCCGAGACCGAACTGAGAAAGGCCGCGAAGCTTGCCGTCTGCAAGATCAACATCGACAGCGACCTGCGCGTCGCCTTCACCGCGGCCGTGAGAAAGCACCTCGCCGAGAACCCCTCGCACTTCGACCCGAGGCAGTACCTCGGCGACGCCCGCGCCAACATGAAGGAGATGGTCAAGCACAAGATCATCGACGTTCTCGGCTCTGCAAATAAGGCGTAAAATTTCAAAACAGGCAAAACGCTGTGAGAAAAGCGGCCGTAAGCGGTCGCTTTTCGGCACTTCAACTTCGGCAGATAGTAACATAATATTGGTATGTATCCCTTTCAAGATATCATCAGAGAATTGATGCAGTTGAACGGTTTGAGCAGGAAACAGCTTGCCAATGCGATCGGTGTTCATGAGACAACGATCGGGCAGTGGCTGCACGGAAAAAAGAAGCCGAGTTACGACAGCATCATGGAACTGTACGAAAAGTTCGGCGTAGAGCCCAACCTTCTGTTCGGCATTGAAAGGTAGCCGCCGCGGTTGCGCGATAGGGGCGTAAAATTTCAAAACAGGCAAAACGCTGTGAGAAAAGCGGCCGTAAGCGGTCGCTTTTTTGCTTTTTTGCAGGGGGTGGAGAGGCGTATCTCCGCTCCCTCGTTTTATCCGATGAAAGTTTGAATTATCGATTTATGATTGCTTTTACGCCGACGCTATGCTATAATACTGCCGACGACGGTCGAACAATCGACAGGGATAGGAAGAAGGATCTGCGGCTTGCCACGGGTATGACAACGACTGCGATGGCAAAACCCAGAAAGAATGAATCCGTCGATCCCGAGATCCTGTTGAAGATATGTAAGGGTTTGAAGTGCGATATCTCCGATATCATGGAAATCGCGAAAACCGAGGAGTGAGCAAATATGATGCCCGATAAGAGTTATTCCGAAATCGTAAAGATCATTCAGTCGGCGCGGGAGCGCGCGTTTTACAGGGTAAACGAGGAACTCATCGGAATGTATTTGCAGGTTGGCAAATATGTATCGGAAAATTCTCGTGACGCGGCGTACGGCGATGCCTATGTGGAGGGACTTGCGGACTTCTTTGCAAAAAATTATCCCGAATTGAAGGGATTTACCCGCCGCGGACTGTACCGTATGCGCCAATTTTACGAACTCTACGGCGAGGATGAAAAAGTGTCACCGCTGGTGACACAATTGAGCTGGACGAACCACCTCATCATAATGTCGGCTTGTAAAACAGCCGAAGAGCGATATTTCTATATGGCGCTTTGCGCGAAAGAAAGATATTCGAAGCGCGAACTTGCCCGCCAGATAGACAGCGCCTACTATGAGCGCTATATGCTCTCGCAAAGGCCGACGACCCCCGCCATTGCCGAGGCAAGGCAAAGCACGGCCAATGTGTTTCTTGACACATACACGCTGGAATTTCTCGACGTTCCCGCAACGGTCGGCGAGAAGGACTTGCAGAAGTCGATCGTCCAAAACTTGAAGAACTTTATTTTGGAGATAGGCAAGGACTTTTCGTTTATCGGTGAGGAATACCGCCTGCAAGTGGGGGGACACGACTACTATATCGACCTTTTGTTCTATCACCGTGGGCTTTCCTGCCTTGTGGCTTTTGAACTCAAAATCGACGAATTCAAGCCCGAATATGTCGGGAAAATGAACCTGTATCTGGAAGCGCTCGACCGCGATGTAAAAAAGCCCAACGAGAACCCGAGCGTCGGCGTGATCCTGTGCGCCCAAAAGGACGATGAGGTGGTTGAGTATGCTTTGAGCCGCTCGCTTTCGCCGACCATGGTTTCGGAATATAAATTGAAACTTATTGACAGAAATTTGCTTCAAAAGAAGTTGAAGGAATACCTCGAACTTGCGAAAAACGAGGAATAAACCGGCAATGGCGGAGGGACGGGGCTGCCCGCCGCGGAGCGCGGAGGTGAGGAGATGGAAGAGAGGGAAGAAATGGATAGGATCACGACGGAGATAGGGGCGCGGCAAATGGCGCGCCAGACGCGGTATCGGGACTACGTTGTGCCCGACGGCGTGACGCGGATCGGAAAGGAGGCGTTCATGGACAGCACGCGCCTCCGTAGGGTATACCTCCCCAAGTCGGTGGCCGTCATCGAGCGGGACGCCTTCAAGGGGTGCGAAAATGTTGAGATCTACTGCGAGGACGCGCCGCAGGAGGGCTGGGTGTGCGGTTTGCGCAAGGAGATCGTGCAGTATGAGACCGTGACGCCGGAGGACGACGCCTTTAACTTCCACCGCTCGGCAGGCTCGTTTACGACGACGATCATCGAGCGGGAGGTGGAGAGTTTTCACAATTGGAACTCCTCAGGCCGACCCGTGCACACGCACGTTCCGCGGGAGGAGACCGAGGATTGGCTGACGCCCGAGGAAGAGGAGAGGCTGGTGCGCGAAGAGAGGGAGAGGGCGCAGCGGGAACAGGAGGAGCGCGACAGGCAGAGGGCGCTCCACGACAGGAAGATGCGCATCTTCCACGGGGCCGACCTCGCCTCCGAGTTTGCCCGCAGGGCTGTGAAGGAACTGCTGCGGGAGAACAAGGCGTTCAAGAAGGTGGATTTCGAGTGGGTCGCGCACGGGTACGCCGACCACTACGAGGCGAACTGCGCCTACACCAACCTGCCGAGCGCGTTTTGCGGGTGGGAAAAACTCTACGAAGCCCCCGCCGAGGCGCGCCTTTCCGAGATCAAGGAGGGGCTTGAACAGGCCTTCCGCAGGGCGCTCGAAGCGCAGGGCAAAGCCCCGCGGGAGTGAAGTTGCGTTTTTGCATTTTCGCGGCGGCGGGACGGGCGCGCCGCCCCTATACCGGGGAATGAAAAAATCAAACGGCGGATGGAAATTGCATCACAAAAAGGGGACGGAAATACGATAGCCGCCCCCTTCTTCTTGCAAAATATTTTCATAAAATTTGAAAAATCGACTTGACACGGGGGGGGGTGGGTTGTATACTGAATTCAATCGAGACCCCTAACCATATACGATATACACGCCCGACAAAATGATGCATTTATTCGCCTATTTCTCCTGTTTTTCGAAAAATTTTTCGGCGCTACCGAAAATTTTAACGCTTTTTTAACGCTTCGCGTGATAGAATACGGGAGAAGGGGGGAATATGCCCCGCATTGCGCACAGCGATGCGAAGTAAAATGAAAAAATATGCACACGTCACGGATGTGTGCGATGGAGGATCCATGGAACAGGAACTTGACCCCGAATTGCAAAAACAGCCCGAAGAAGCGGCCGAAGCGGAAGCCGCCGAGACGGCAGAAGCGGCGGAAGTCCCCGCGGAAGCGACGCCCGCCGAACCCACCTATCCCGAGATCGCCGCCGCGCTCGGCAAGTATTACGACGATCTGAGCCGCCTTATCCGCATCACCAAGGCGAAGGATGAGACGATCGCGAAGCTCAGCAAGGAAGTGCAGTCGTACCGCGAGGGATTTGCGATGAAACTCGCAAAGCCGCTTGCGACCGAACTCATTGCGCTCCGCGAAGATTACCGCAAGACGATGCGCGATGTGGATACCTATGCGAAGTCCGCCGCGGACGTCAAAAAGTACTGCGGGTACATCGTCTCCGACCTCGAAGACCAGCTCGCCAACTGCGGCGTGACGATCGAGAACGACGTGTACTGCATCGGCGGCGTATCCATCTGGGAGAAGGAGTGCCGCAAGCAGACCGCCGCCTTTGCCCCCGTGGAGGCAGCCCCCGTTGCGGAGGCGGAGGAGACGACCCAAGGCGAGCCGACGCTTTCCGCCGTGCTTGCGCGCGTGGAGGCGGGCAATGCGCGCCTCGTCGCCCTGCTCACCGCAAACGAACAGGCGGACGCCAACCTCCTCGGCTATGTGAACTATGCCGCCGCCATCGACGATAACTACGCCGACGCATTCCTCCTGCCGCTCTACCGCGCCCTCGCAACCGTGCAGATCGCAGTCCGCGAATATACCGACGCGCTGGGCGAACAGATCACGGAGGAGAACAAGGCGGAGAAGTATGCGGGCGCGCTGCAGATCGCGCTCGACGGCATCGACGGCATCCTCACGCAGGCGGGCGTTACCATCGTGACAGATCCCTCCGACAATTACGACCTTGCGACCAACCGCCTTGTGAAGGCCATCCCCACGGACGACCCCGCGAAGGATAAGAAGGTCGCCTTCCGCTACACCGACTGCTATCTCTACGATGGCAAGGTGCTTTATCCCTGTAAAGTTGACGTGTACAGATACACGCCGAAAAATTAAAATTTTATGAAGGAGATAGAAAAAAATGGCAAAAAAAATCGGTATTGACCTTGGTACGACCTACTCGGTGGTCAGCTATGTCGACGATACGGGCGTGATCACCAACGTGGAAAGCTCGGAAGGCGAAAAGACGACGCCCTCCATCGTGTACTTCGACCCCAACGGCACGGACGTTGTCGTCGGCTCGGCTGCCCGCGAGGCGGGCGCACTCGATCCCGATAAGATCATCGAGCGCGTCAAGAACTACATGGGCGACCCCAACTACATGAAGGAGATCAACGGACAGGAATTCTCCGCCAGCGCGATCTCTTCCATCATCCTCAAAAAACTTGTCTCCGACGCGGAAAAGTGGCTCGGCGGCGAGGAGATCGAGGGCGCCGTCATCACCTGCCCCGCTTACTTCGGCGACGCCGCACGCGAGGCGACGAGAAAGGCGGGCGAGGCCGTGACCCTCTCCAACGGGCAGCCCCTGAAAGTGCTCAAGATCATGGATGAGCCTACGGCTGCCGCCATCGCTTACGGCAACTCCCACCCCGAGGATATGCACAAGACGGTGCTCATCTACGACCTCGGCGGCGGAACGTTCGACTGCACCATCATGCGCCTCGACTTCGAAGGACAGGACCGACAGTACAAAGTCATCACGACGGGCGGCGACCACAAGCTCGGCGGCAAGGATTGGGATAAGGCGCTCACCGACTATGTGCGCTCCGAGTTCTGCAACCAGACGGGCTGCGACGAGGACGCCATCAAGGCCGACCCCGAGATGATCGTGTGGTTCAGCGAGGCATCCGAAAAGACCAAGAAGATGCTCACCCAGAAGGACGTCGCCACGATGACCCCCAACTACGACGGGCAGAAGGCGCGTATCGAAGTGACCCGCGACAAGTTCAACGAACTTACCCGCAGCCTCTTCGGGCAGACCACCATGCTCATCGACCAGATGCTCGAAAAGAAGGGCATGACGATGGCGGAGATCGACGAGATCATCCTCGTCGGCGGCTCTACCAGAATGAAGCAGGTCGAAGAGGGCCTCACCGACGCTTACAACAAGCCCCTCGTCTCCTTCGACCCCGATAAGGCGGTCTCCAACGGCGCGGCGCTCGTTGCGAGCGGCATGAACGTTGCCGATAACTTCGGCGGCGAAGGCGCGGCGGAAGGCGCAGGCGCTGCTTCCTCCGCGGGCGGCGCAACACTGACCCTCGGCGCGCAGACGACCAGCTTCGAAGGCGCGGGCGGCACGAGCAACGAGATCATCGAGCTCTGCACCAAGTCCTACTGCCTCAGATATAACGACCCCACCAGCGGGATGAAATTCGCCAACCTCATCAAGAAGGATACGCCTAAGCCTGCGCACGGCTCTACGCAGGATGTTTCGATCCTGCGCGACCATCTCCAACTCGGCGAGAGCGGGCAGATGTACAACTCCGTAGGTCTCTATATTCTCGAAAACGAGGAACTCACCGATGAAGTCCCCGAAGATAAGTGCGAAGCGCTCTACGAAGAGATGCCCATTCCCTTCGAACCGCCCGTACTCGGCGACGAGCCTGTGGAAGTCACCCTCGACGTGGATATCAACGGCCAGCTTGTTCTGACCCTCGTCGAACTCAAGACGGGCGTCCGCCACGAAGTTCACCCCATAAGAAAGGGCGGCGACGCGGCGAGCAAGGGTCTCGACCAGGTCTCCGGCTTCACGCTCGGCTGATTATACGGCAATATATATGGTAGTATGCGCCCACCCGCCCCGTTTGGGGCGGGCGGGATCTGCCATTTAATAGGTTATGGGAAAATATATCGGAATCGATTTCGGCTCGGCCTATTCCTCCGTGAGTTTAAGGACGGGGGGAGGATCATAGGGGTGGAGAATACGGAGGGCGAAAAATTGACGCCCTCAACGCTGTGCTTTACGGCGGACGGCGTTTTTGCGGGAACGGTAGCCGATGAGTACGCCTCATCGGGATCGTACTTTTCCCGTTTCAAGCGGTATTTGGGCGACCCCGAATACACTGCGGAGGCGGAGGGCAAGGAGCTTTCGGCAAGCGCCCTCACTGCACTCGTACTCAAAAAACTTGTAAATGACGCCGAACTTCAGCTCGGCGATACCATAGCGGGCGCGGTCATCGCGTGCCCCGCAAATTTCGGAGACGCCGCCCGCGCCGCGCTCAAAGAGGCGGGAGAGGCGGTCACACTTTCGGACGGCAAGAAGTTAAAGGTCTTGCAGCTCATCGGCGAGGATGTGGCGGCGGCAAACGCCTATGCCGCGTCTGCGCACGGCGATATCAATAAGACCATTCTGCTCCTGGATCTCGGCGGCGGGTCATTCCGTTGCAGCGTCGTTAAGTTGCTGGGGGAGAAGTGCGACGTCCTCACTTCGGCGACCGACCCCGAACTCGGCGGAACGGCGTGGGATGAAAAAGTCCTCGGCCATGTTTGCACGGAGTTCTGCCGCGTGACGGAGACGAACGAGGAGGAACTTCGCGCCGCGCCCGAATTTGAAGAGTTCCGCAGGGGGAGCGAAGCCCTCAAAAAGTTCCTCGCCACCAACGCTACGGCGACAAAACTGTTCACCTTCGGCGGAAAGAGGGCGCGCATCGAGATGACGGCGGCGCAGTTTGAGGAATGTACCTCCGACCTCTTCATGCGCGTGCGCGATTGCATCGACGCAATGTTGAAGGAAAGCAAACTCAAAGCGAATGACGTCGACGAGGTCGTGCTCACGGGCGGCGGCGCGCGGATGCAATTGGCGCAGGATCAGTTGGGCGCATACGGAAAGGCGTGCATCGTGTTCGACCCCGATAAGGCGGTCGCAAACGGCGCGGCGATCCTTGCGCAGAAGTACGCGGAGGCCACGCTCGCGCGCGGAGAAGGGGAAGCGGCGGGAGCCGTCGTCCTCGCTGCGCAGACCGTCCGCGCCACCAAGTCCTATGGATTAAAATGCTGTGATAGCAAGAAGGATTCCAACGGGAATTATTGCAATATTTTTGGGTGTGCCAACCTCATTTTCAAAGATGACGCACTCCCCGCAAAGGGGCTTTTGTCGGATTACTTCAAGAGGATCGGGCAGGAGTCACGTGTTATAATTGAAGCGGGGCATAATAGCGTGTGGACCACCATCCTTGAAAACGATTCCCGCGGGGAGAAACTCATACCGTACGAAGAATGTGAGGAACTCTATGAAGATGCGGAAATTGAATTCGAGGAGCCGTTTCCTGTCGATACATTTATTGACATCGAGCTTGCGCTGGACGTCTCGGGGTTGCTGACGCTCACCCTCATTGAGACCGAAACGGGAAAACGCCACCCCATGTACCCCGTGAGAAAGGGCGGCAACGCGGCGAGCAAGGGAATGGAAGAGGTCGCAAACTTCAAGCTCGGCTGAGCCGAACGTTCAAGGAGCGCGGCCGCTCGCGGCGGGGCGCGCGGAGAGATAAGGGGCGCGCGGAGACAAATATAATATATATAAGGTATAGAAAGGCATGGCACAATTGACGAACTATGCCGAACAAATGAAGAAAATGGTGGGGGGAAGCGACAATTATCTGTATGCGGGTTTCCCCAAACAGACGGCGGATCGCCTCGCCGTTACCTTCCTTGCGAATTGCTCGGCCGGGCAGATCGTACCCTTCGAAGAATGTGAGGAGATCTTTGCGGAGTAGGGCATCCCCTTTGACGACCCCATTCCGGGGGAAACGCGCATCGACTTCGAAGTCGAATTGGACGGCGCGGAGCAACTTATCATCACCCTCATCGAGGTCAAGACGGGCAAACGCCACGCTACGCACGCCGTAAGAAAGGGAAACGTGAACACTTCCGAATGGCGCAAATGCGGCATCGGAGCAAAAAATCATCATAGAATAAAAGCGGGCGGCCTGCGCCGCCGAAAAATATAACCGTCAATGCGGAGGAGAACTTATGAAGAATATCAACGTTGGCATCGATTTGGGGACGACTTATTCGGCGGTCGCCGTGTTCGACGCGGCAACAGGCAAGGTGAACATCCTCAAAAACGACATCGGCGAGGAGATCACGCCCTCCGTCGTCTACATGGAGGACGGCGAGACGCTCATCGGGCAGGAGGCAAAGGACCAGCAGGCGGCGGGCAACGTGAACACCTGCGCCTTTTACAAGAGCATGATGGGGGACGAGAACTTTGTCCGCTATCTCGACGGCAAGCCCTTTGACGCAGAGGGGCTTTCGTGCGTGTTTTTGAATAAACTCAAGGCGGCCGTGGAAAAGCAGAACGGCGTCTCCATCACGGGCGCGGTCATCACCGTTCCCGCCTACTTCAACGAGGCGCAGCGGCAGGCCACCATCCACGCGGGCGAAAAGGCGGGCTTCAAGGTGTTGAAGATCATCAACGAGCCGACGGCCGCCATCATCGCCTACGGCCTCACGGGCGGCGGCAAGAAGACCGCCATGGTCTACGACCTCGGCGGCGGCACGTTCGACGTCACCATCGCAAAGATCGACGGCGCGCAGGTGGACGTCATCGCGACGAACGGCGACCACCAGCTCGGCGGCAGAAACTGGGATAAGGTGCTCGTGGATGAGATCGTCGACCGCTTCGAGCAGGAGTTCGGGGTGGATATCTCCGCGAATAAGGAGGACTATACCGAACTCGTCGTGCGCTGCGAAAAGGCGAAAAAGCAGCTCACGAGCGTCGCCGCGACCGATATCACCGTGCGCAGCGAGGGCTATACGGGCAAATATACGATCACCCGCGAGGAGTTCGAGGATAAGACAAAGCGGCTGATGGCGGAGACCATCATGCTCACGGAGAAGTGCTTTGAAGAACTCGGCGGGGGCTTCGGCTGGAATTCCATCGATGAGATCGTGCTCGTCGGCGGTTCTACCCGTATGCCGCAGGTGTTCGACACCATCCAAAGGAAGTTCGGCAAAGCGCCCAAGACCATCGGCGGGAAGGTGGATACCATCGTCGCGGCGGGCGCGGCAATGCAGGCGCACCTGTGCGTGGCGGGCAGCATCACGCTGGCGCCCACGGGCGGCGGAATGAAGGCGGCGCAGTTCGGCGGCGCAGCATCGGGCGGAATGGCAACGCTCACCATCAACAGCGACAGCATCCGCGACGTCACCTCGCACAGCCTCGGGATGCTTGCCTTCGCGGGCGACGGCGCGAGCATCATCAACAGTATCATCATCAAGAAGAACAGCATGGTCGGCAAGCCTTACAGCAAGCGCTACACCTTTGCGGGCGAGCAGCTGGAGGCCTACGTGTTGCAGGGGGAATCCACTTCGCCCTACGACTGCACCCTGCTCTATAAATATGTCATTTCGGGCATGAAGAAGGGCGTGAAGAACGAGTTTACGATCGACTTCCTGTACGACCAGAACGGCGTCGTGCAGGTGACGGGGCAGCTCGCCTCGGGTACGCCCCTCAACGTCAGCAAATCCACGGTGAGCGAGAGCGTCTCCGAAGTCATCGACCGCCTCCTCCGCGAGAAGGAAGAGGCGAAAAAGCGCGCGAAGGTGGATATTACGTTCGCCATCGATACCTCGGGCAGTATGTCCGGTACGCCCATCAGAGAGGCGAAGCGCTCCGTCATTGAATTCGTCTCCCAGCTCGGCGACGCGGCAGACAAGGTCTCCCTCATCGGCTTTGCAAACAGCAGCACATGGCTCTGCCGCGACGACGCGCCGCGGGCGATCGAGCGGGCCGTGAATAAACTTGACGCAGACGGCGGCACAAACGCCGACCCGCTGCAATACTACGGGCAGGCCAAAGGCAGCGGCGACGGGCGCGTCCTCATCGTTCTCACCGACGGCGAATGGTTCAGAAAGGACGACGCCATCCGCAGTTCGGATGTGTTGAAGGGGAACGGCGTCACCATCTACGCCGTAGGCGTGGGCGAAGCGGACTACAAATTCCTCGAACGCATCGCCTCCCCGGGCGGCGCAAAGAAGATAGATATCCGCCAGCTCGTCGAGACCTTCAAGGAGATCGCGGATACCATCGCGACCGAGGCCTCCGCCGCAGGCAGTTACTCCACCCTCGGCTGATAGCCGCACAGGAAAGAAAAAATCAAGAATAGGATAACGGTATGGCAGAAGTAAGGACGCAACAAGAACTCTCCTCGGCAAGTTTTAACTACTTCATCGCGTTAAAACTCGGCGCGAAGGAGACGAATACCAAGGTGATCGAAAAGGCGATCGCGGAGATCAAATCGCTCACCGACGACGACGCATACGGCGAACGGCTCAAAAAACTGACGGCCGATATGACGGAAGTGCTCATCAACGACGCGGTCTTCGACCCCTCGAGAAACGGCTATGTGCCCAATTCGGGCGCGCGCAAGCGCGAATCGGACGCGGCGGTCAAGTTCAAACTCGCGGAGATGATGGAGCTTGTCAAGAACATCTGCCTCAACAACGGCATGATCTTCAAGAGCGAATTGCAGGCTCTGCGCAACAATGCCAACAAAGAGGCGAACTACTATTCCTTCCCCGAACTCGAAAAGGAGTTTTTGGCGTTCAACGCCTCGGGCGCGGTGAAGTACGTCGACGATATCACGGGCATCAAAATTCCCTTTAAGGATTTCGACCGCATCTCCGAATCGCTCACCTCCTCCCTCAAAATGACCACGCTGTACGAATTCCTCGGCGTCTCGCCCACGGCGAGCGAGCAGGAGATCTCCTCCGCCAAGCAGAAGGCGTACAACGACTACATGGCAAAGGGCGACCGCAGTTTCCGTACCCTCGGCAAGACGCTGTGCGGCGACGTGGAGACCATCCTCCTCGTGAAGGACGCGAGAAAGCAATACGACTACTATGTAAAACTGCGCGACAAGGTGTGGAAGCAGTTTGCCCTGCGCAGACAGTTCGGCGCAAAGTCCATCTCTCTCAATGAGTTCTATTCCTTCGCGCAGATCGTCATGGATACCTTGAAGCTGGGGCTTGACGAGGTGCAGACCATGCTCGGCGCGGGGCTGAAAACGTACGGACTTACCGTGGCGGGCGGCGACAAGGAGGGCACGGGCGCAAAGGAGCTTGAGATCTGCCCCTACCCCGACTGCGGAAAGATCTACGAAGCGGGGGCAAAGGTCTGCCCGCACTGCGGAAAGGCGCTCGAAGTGCTGTGCTGGAACTGCAATTCCCGTATGCCCTTCACCATGAAGTCCAAGACCTGCCCCACCTGCGGCGCGAGCTATCAGAACAAGGATAAATTCACGGTGGCGACGGGCGAGCTGGATAAGCTCCTCGCCCTGCCCGTGCCCGATCTGACGCGGGTGCAGCAGTCGCTCATGGCGCTCAAAAATCTCGTGCCCGACTACCGCAAGGCGGCCTCGGGCGTCATTGCGCGCAAGGTGGCGGAGTACGAAAAGGAACTCGAACGCCGCGCGCAGATCGAGCGCACCAAGGGGGAGGCGTACCGCGAGGAGATGAAGGCGGTGAACGCCCTCGTCGGCGGCAAGAACTACCTGCAAGCAAAGAGCGCCGCCGAACAGGTGCGCAGGAAATACCCCGACTACAACCTCGCCGAGACCAACAAGACGATCGCGGAACTCGACGCCGTCATCCAGAAGGCGCAGCGCGAACTTGCGACCGCCCGCCAGCTCATCACGCAGGGCAACGAGGACGGCGCAGTCTCCGCCGTCATGCGCGCCCTCGATATCGTAGCCGACTACAACGAGGCGCGGCAGTTCATTGCAAAATATCCGCCCAAGGCGCCCGCCGCCCTGCGCGTGACCGTGGCGGGGCAGAACGCCAAACTCGAATGGCAGATGCCCGCCTCCCGCGCGAACACCACATATTACGTCATCCGCAAGGTCGGCTCCGCCCCCTCGAACACCGAGGACGGTACGGCGATCGCCCGCGGACTTTCCATCGACTTCTATGAGGATAAGTCGGTCGCCGCCGCCACGCGCTACTTCTACGGCGTGTACTCCGAGCGCGGCGGGGTGAAGTCCAACCTCACCGTCTGCCCCACACCTGTGCAGTTCTTTACCGATGTCTCCAACATCCGTCAGGAACTCGTCGAGGATAAGATAAGCGTCAAGTGGGACGCGCCCAACAACGTAAAGACCATCGAAGTCTGGAAGAAGCGCGGCGTCGTTGCCCCCCAGCAGGCGGGCGAGGGACAGCGCGTTCAGGCCGACCTCAACGGGTTTACCGATACCGACGCGGGGGAGATCAGTTACCTCATCATCTGCCGCTACGACGCGGGCGGAACGCTGTACTCCTCCAAGGGCATCCAGCGCACCTTCAAGCGCTACGAAATTCTGAAAAAGCCCGAACAGGTGGAGATCGCGCAGCTCACCAACACCGAATTCTCCTTCAAGGCGAAGGCTTCGGGCAAGCCCCGCCTGCTGTTTGCGAACGAAAAACTCGCCTGCCGCACCGACGTCGTGCAGGAGGCGGCTCTCTACACCGAGGCGGTGAAGGGGGCAAGGGAACTGCGCATCAACTACGCGGGGGAGGAGATGAGTTTCGCCCTGCCCGTGGACGCGGTGGGGTACGTCTATCCCGTGTTCTACAACGACCAGCTCTTCATCGTGTCCCCGCCCACGCTCGTCAACACCGTCTGTCCCGTCCGGGATCTCCGCTATGCGGAGCGCGGCAACGCGGGGATGCTCACGGGCACGTTGCACCCGTCGCTCACCGCCGTCATCGCCAAGATCTCCGAGCGCGGCTTTGTAAAGAGCTTCGATGAGCCGGCCGATACCATGCGCCTCTCCGCGGAAGAGTTCCGCTCCAAGGGCGGGATGTCTTTGAACTTAAAGCGCAATGTGGAGTACTACATCACCGTATTCGGCGAGGCGGAACTCGGCGGCAAGAAACTGATGACGAGCGCCGTCTCCCTCGACGAGGCCATCTGCCAGCGCGACAGAGTGCCCCTTCTGTACTGCTTCAAGTATACGGCGTCGCCCACCAAGGACTTCAAGGTGACGATAGAATTCAGCGCCGAGAGCGAGGCGGAAGTGCCCGACCTTCTGCTCATGCGCGGCTATCCCCGCCCGCTCGATAAGACCAAGGGCGAACTCGTGGAAAAGATCCCGCGCTTTACGCTCAAAAAGGGGATGTTCTCCAAGAGTTATACATACAAGACGACGATCACCGCAAAGGGTATGTCCAATGCCGTCAAGTTCGTGCTGTTCCCCGCCACGGAGGGCAGCTACGTGCAACTGCGCGAAGTCAACAAACTGTAACCCCTAACTCAAACCAAATAAAAATACAACCAAAGAGGGTCATTTATGGGAAAATTTACCTGTCCTTATTGCTACGGCGATCACACGCTTCTCGACTGCGAGGTCAAGTGCTCCTACAACATTCCGGGCACGGCGGCAACGTGCAAGCGCGGCGTGCCGAAAAGCCCCGATGGGCTTATCCCCAACAACAAGAAGAGTTCCTGCATGGCGTGCAAGGACGCGAGCAAGCTCGTGTTCTGCCCCGAATTACATAAGGAGATCCCGCGGGAATTCCTCGACGGGCAGAGCCTGCCCATCGCGCTCATCGGCGCAAAGGCCTCGGGCAAGTCCAACTACATCGGCGTGCTCATCAACGAGATCCGCCACAAGATGTCCATCCGCTTCAACTGCACGCTTTCCATCAGCTGCAGCGAGGAATCGCGTTCCTATTACCAGAATTATTACTATCGCCCCATCTTCGAGGAGAGCAACGTGGTCACGGCGACCGACGCCGGCGAGATCCCGCCGCTCATCTTCCCCGTGCGCTTTTTGGATAATAAGAACCGCATCAAGAACATGGCCACGCTCACCTTTTACGATACCGCGGGCGAGAATTTCGACAGCACGGAGGAAATGCTCGTCTACAACCGCTATGTTCCCAACTCGCGCGGCATCATCCTGCTTCTCGACCCCCTGCAAGTGGATTCCATCCGCAAACAGCTCACGGGCAAGATGACCCTTCCCAACAAGAATACCGACGTAAACGAAGTGCTCTCCCGCGTTGTGGATAATATCCGCCGCGTCAAGAACGTGAAGGGGCAGATCAAGATCCCGCTCGCCATCGCGTTCACCAAACTCGATGCGCTCGAACAGTTCGATATTCTGCCGCAGGAGAGTTGCCTGAGGGAGGAATCGGAGCACGTCAAGCGCGGCGTATTCGTCAATTCCGATTTCGAGGCGTGCGACAACGAGATGCGCGCCCTCCTCGAAAACTTCCTCGACGCAGAGCTCATCCAGCTCATGAAAAACTTTGAAAAGAGCGCGTTCTTCGGCGTTTCCTCGCTCGGCGAAGTTCCGTCGGGCGGTGTAAAACTGACCTCCGATCGGGTAAAACCCCGCCGCGTTCTCGATCCCCTGCTGTGGCTTCTTGCCGAAAACAACTACATCAAGAGAGTGAAATAACGCCGCGCAACCGCCGCGCGGAAATTTGTCCCACCCCCCAAAAGGGTTCGAATACAAGGAAATCAAGGAGAAAAGAATGAAGGCAAGCCAATATCTCTATACGTCATGGAAAAATGCGCCCAACCACGGGTTCAGCATCTATTCGACAAGTCCCGATATCACGCGGGAAGAGAGTATGCACATCGCGCGCGTCATGAAGTACCGTGCGCCCTCCGATCTTCCCTATCAGCCGACGGAGGAGCAGATCGCCACGCTCTTCCCCCGCAATACCGCGTACTTCCGCCTTCCCACGGGCAGATATTGCATCGCGCAGTCTGCCTATGTCGGGCACGAGTACAAGGGCTTCGAGGAGGCGGGCAGAATGGGGAACTACCTCACGCACGCCTATATCTTCGATGAACCCGCCGAATTCTATCCCACAACGTTCATCGGCGATCCCATCTTCCGCAGCGATCTCACGATCGACGAGTGGCGGGCGACCAATCCCGCGCCCCTGCCCGTCGTGGAACTTCCCGCGCGGGGAAAGGCGGCGGCCGACGTCTCCGCCTTCATCAAGGGCAAGGAAGAGCTCTTGGCAAAGCTCGTGCAGGCCGTTCTGGACGGAGGGGACAAGACCATCTTCGTCAACGATGTGCACGACAATATGAAACTGTGGTATGCCGCCCTCGGGCTGTGCCTGCCCAAGCGCTACAACGCGAAATTCACCTTTAATACATTCTCTTTCGAGGATATCAACGCCAACTTCAATGTGCCCGTGGATTGCCGCCTCACCGTCGTCAACCTCTCGGCGGGCGGTTTCACGCCCGTGAATTGGCAGCAGAAGATGACGGCGGGCGCGATCGTCTTTGACTTCAAGACGCAGACCTTCTCGCCCATCACGCCCAAGAGATATGCCGAGAACATCGCGGTGGCGCTCACGCGCGACGCAAGCCGCACCGCGGGCGTCGTTGCGGAGATGGAGCGCATCGCGACGGCTACGGGGACAGACCTCGATACCGCCTTCGATGTCCTCGCGGCGGAGTCGTTCGACTTTGACGCCTTCCCGACCATCGATGCGCTCGCAAAGGCGTACGATCTCGCCCTCCGCGATCCCACCTTCCGCAAGGAGAAGTTCGCCGAGGCCGCGCTTCCCCGCCTCATCGGGGATTGCTTCGCGCCCGCGGCAAACGCCCTCTTAAAGTCGTTCTATCCCATTTTATCCGAGGCGAGCCGCAACCGCGTCGTCGCGGAGGTCTCCCAAAAATATCTCGCCCAGCCCGCGCGGGATGTCGCGAGCTACCTTGCAGGCATCACGCAGAGCGCGCCCTTCCCGTGGCGCGATTTCGCCCTGTACCACTACGCGCAGGAGGAGGGCATGGCGTACTTCCGCAATTACAGCGCCGACTTCGCCAAGGCAAACCTGCTCATCGACGCCGCCGTCAAAGCGGAGGCCGACCTCGAGCGCGTCTATGGGAAGGACACCGTAAAGAAGTACTTTGCAAAGCTCGTGGAGTACTACGCCGTGCACGGCGAAAACGACAAGGTCAGAACGCTGCTCACGCGGGCGACGTCGTTCTCCAACTACATCGCGCTCGTGCAGGAGGCGGTGGAAGTCGCCGCGCAGGGGAGCATCGACCTCGATTGGTACTTCGAACTCGTCGTGATGCAGACCGCAAACCCCGCCACCGTCGAAAAGAACCTCAAATTCCTCATTCAGAACTATCCCAATCGGGACGGTCTCATCCGCAAATACGACCGTCTCGCCGCGGGCGCTCTCTTTGCCGCGGACGCGGCGCTCCGCCGCGATCCCACGATCACCGACTTCTTCGTGGATCTCGATAAACTCCGCCTCACCAGCAAGGATATGGGCATCCCCGAACTTGCCAAGTTCTATGTGGATTTCTATCTCGGCGGGCAGGATAAGAACGGCACAATGCTCACGCAGATGGACAAGTACTTCGGGCGCACCCCCGAGGCGGATCGCCCCGCCGCAGCCATCTCGCTCTACAAGGCGCTCGCGCGCGCGCAGACGCCGCAGGGCGACGTGCTCGGCCGCATTTACCGCTATGCCTTCGCGAATGTGAAACTCGGCCGCACGGAGGAACTGCTCGCGGATCGGGCGATCGGCGCGGACTATGTAAAACTTGCCGAGGCCATGGCGGCGGCAAATTATGATACGGTAAACTTCACCGTGGCGCGTCTCGGCGCACAGTTCGCGGAACAGAACTTCCCCAAACTCGTGCAGGAGGCCAAGCGCGGCGAACTGTATGCGTCGCTGTTCGGCGGCAAGGATACGCAGCGGCTGGTGGATTGTTTCAGCGCGGCATATTTCAAGCGCGTCGCCGCCCTCGCGGCATTTGCCGAGAAAAAGGCGGCAGACAGGCGCGCCGCAGCCGATGAAAAGATGGTGCCCGAGGAGATCTTCGGCAAGATCTTATATCCGCTCGTCAACGCGGTAAACTATGCAAAATTCTTTGCGGAGGGGCTTCTCTCCCTCAAAAAGCAGGAGGAATTGCAGGGTACGGTTGCATATATAATATACTATGTCGCGACGCAGAAAGACCCCAACAAGCAGGTTTACGACGCGGCGCTCAAAGGATATTTCGATGCGCTCGGCAAGGGCGACAGAAAGAAACTGTTTGATTATGCCAAAAAATTCAGCGGACAGGGCGGGGACGCGGTGACGCGCTATCTCGACGCCTATATCGCCGCCCAAACGACGGGAGGGCTGTTCTCCCGCCTCTTCGGAAAGAAAAAATAATTGTGAGTCAACTCACAAGGGATAAAAGGAGAATTCTTATATGATTCGAAAACTACTCTGGTTCCTTTGGTGTGTGACCAACTTCACGCTTTATATGGTGTTGATGGCCATATCCCTCGCGCTCGGGCTCGTAGGCGGCGCCTTCGTGAGCATCTTCCTGAGTTTCAAGCACTATTTCAGTGCGCTGCATGAAGAAATCGGAGGATAACCATGGAAAAACAACCCGCAAAGGTAAATTACTTTTTCGGCCAATGTTACAGAGACCTCGGAAACACCATCAGGACGACGTTTGCCAACCTCGGTGATTCCATCGTCAATTGCGCCGAACACATCGCGGACGTCTGGTCGGATGGGGGGTATTCAAAGCCGCTCGGCATCATTCAGATCGGCTTTTTCATCGGCCTTCTCATCTGCTCCTCCATCATCTCCACCATATTCTGCGTCGTATTCTCCATCATTCACGTCCTGTTTACGGTGCTCGTCATGGCGTTCATCTACCTGTGGTTCACCTTCCTGTTCCTTCTGGACTCCCTCATGCGGCACATACACAAGATCGTGTCCTCCTGTCCGAACGATCAGAGAAAGTTCGCTCTGCCGCACTACCGTTGCCCCACCTGCGGCAAGATCCACACCAAACTCCGCCCCTCCAAGTACGGTATTCTGAAGCGCGAATGTACCTGCGGTACCCGCCTTCCCACCACCTTCTTCAACGGGCGTCAGCGGCTTGAAGCCATCTGCCCCTATTGCGGCTATTCGCTCACCAACGGCGGCTTCCACGTCAACATCAGCGTGCCCGTCATCGGCGGACCCAGCTCGGGCAAGACGTGCTTCATCAACCAGGCCATCGGCGAACTCGAACGCATCGCCGAGCCCGAACTCGGCTATGAGTACGAATACATAGCAGGCAGCGACAGTCTGCCCGAAAACCTCCAACTTCTGAGCCAGGGACAGCTTCCGCAGAAGACGAGCGAAATGCGCCTCGTGTACTACGAATTCTATTTCACGCCCAAGAAGAAAAAGGTCAAAAACGAGATCTCCCTCTGCGACGTCGGCGGCGAAGTCTATATGGATAGTTCGCTCCTCTCCGAGCAGATCGGTTACAGCCTCGCAAACGGATATCTCATGGTCATCGACCCGCTCTCCATCGCGGCATACCGCAAGGAAGTGGAACAAAAGATCTCCACAAGCGGCTACACGGGGAGCGTTACGCCCATCGACGAAGTGCTCTCGGTGCTCATCAAGACCATCGAGAATATGCGCAACTACGACGCGCGCAAGAAGGTGGAAGAGAACCTCGCCATCGTGTTCTCCAAGTGCGATATCCCCGGCCTCGACGAGAAGATAGGGGATAAGGCGGTGGATGAATACATCGCCAATTCGGCGGATAAGAAGATCACGCGTATGCAGGCGAGGAACAAGATCTGCGAGCAGTTCCTCATCGACTACGACGAGGCAGACTTTGTCAACGCAGTCCGCTCCAAGTTCACCAACGTGCAGTTCTTCACGAGCAGCGCGCTCGGGCACAACGTGGATGGCACGGCGTTCCAGCCTTCGGGCGTCGCCGATCCCATCCTGTGGGTCATCGATAAGAAGAGCCCCACCATCGACTTCAAGAAGCGTTGGGCGCAGTGATGGCAGAAGAATATTGGCGCGGCAGGCTGGGCGCGGCGGAACAACAGGCCTATGACGAAATGAAGGCGGCGCTTCAATGCGGGCAGACGGATGTCCCTCTGCCCGGCGGCGTGCGCGATTTTATGGGCTGTTTCGAAGCCGTCACCTTCGACCACCCCGAATTCTATTGGGTGGGAAGTCAGTGCGGCGTCTCGCGCGGAAGGGGCGGGATGGTGGCGCAGTTCCAGCGCATCTATTCCGCCTTTGAAACCAACAAGCTGGATATCAAGATAGATGTCGCCAGGGATACGGTGAAGAGCCGCGCGCAGGGCATTTCCGATGAGCGCGAGCTCTGCCGCGTCGTCGCGGGGTATCTCCTCGAAAACGTCACCTATCAGATAGACGTGCGCATGAACCAAAACGCGGCGGCGGCGCTGTGCTTCTACAAGGCGCAGTGCACGGGCATTTCCCTTGCCGCAAAGTTGCTTTTGGATTCCCTCGGCGTGTGGTGTATCGCCGTCAACGGCGAGGTCTCGTCGGGCGGCAGGGGCGGGCCGCATTGTTGGAACATCGTGCGGATCGGCGGAAATTACTACCACTTCGACGTCACCTCCATGCTCGGCGCAAACGGCGGCGCGGGCGGCGCTCCCGCCAAGAAGCCGTACACCTATCTCTATTTGAGTTACAGCGACGCCAAGATCTCGTCGACGCACCGCTGGAACAAGCAACTCCCGCCCTGCACCGATACGCGCTATGACGAGGCGGACGGCTTCTCCTCCGCCCCCGCACAGCCCGCGCAACAGCCCGCATATCAACCGCAACAGCCCGCGCAGCAGCCCCAACAGCCTGCGCAGCCGCAGTCGCGGTTCGGCTTTCGCTGGCCGTTCTCGCGCATGGGCGGGGCAAAACAGCAGCAACAACAGCCGCAGCAGCAGAATTACGGCAGGCCGCAACAACAGCAGCAGACCGCGCCCGCTCGGCAAGGCGCGCCCGCGGGCATGAAGTCGGTGAGTTCGCAATACGAGATCAAGCAACTCTTCCCCGCGCAGCCTTCGGGGTCGTTCAAGACGACGTTCTACTATGCGACGGAGGCAACATCGGAAAAACAGGCAAAACTCGTCGAGGAGGCGATCCGCAGTTATTATACGGCGCACAACGTCGGCGGGACGTTCCACTACTCCTACACGGGCAACGTGTGGACGATAGAATTACAGTTCGAGGTATGATATGGGTGCGGCAAAAAACAAGGTGATCGCCGGCGATTACAGCGGCTGGGATGTCGTTGCGGGGCACGGCAAACTGCACTTCATGCACAGGCTCAAGAGGGTCGTATTGGATAGAACGACGGTCACGCACTATGAGGCGGTGGATGCGCGCAGCGGCAATTCCTTTTGGGGGAGTTTTCTGCGCGGCTATGTGGGCAATGCCGTTCTCGGGCCTGCGGGGCTGTTCGCCGCAACGTCATCGGCGGCGGGCAAGCGCGCCGTGCTCCTCTCGGTGGAATTTGCAAGCGGCGAACGCTCGCTCATCGAGGTGGACGATGGCGTCTACCGCAAATTTTTGCAAGTTCTGTTCTGAATTTGTAAAGGACTACACACGCGGCGGTGAAATAGAGACCGCCGGAACATAAAAGGAGGTCGTATGTTCGGCAGCAGAAAAGTTGTCATCTACCAGCGGCCGAGCGCGGGGGAAGTGTTCGGCACGATCCTCGTCGTTCTCATCGTGGGGGCGCTCGTCATCGGGGTCGCCGCGTGGATAAGTTGGTGGATCCTCGTTGCCTTTCTCGGCGTCGGCGTACTCATCGGGCTTGTATATGCGCTCTTCGTGTATATCCGCGCCTTCATTCACTCCGTGGGCAACCTCGGGGGGTATGCTCCGCGCAGCACGGGCGCGGTGATGTGCGTCATTGAAAAACTCTTTGCGCTCAACGCAATGACCGCCGTCGAGGCGTTCAACACCAATCTCTACAATGCGAGCGGTGCGCTCGCGCGGGGGCAGGCGTACCGTTTCCTCTCCTTCCGCAAGTGGATGTGGTATGTCGCTGCGCTCTCCATGGTCGTGCTCGGCGTCGTGCTGATCGCCGCGATCATCATTTTGCAATTCGCCCTCTTTCTCGGGCTTGTTGCGGCGCTTGTCGGCGTCATTGTCGCCATCTGCTTCCTCTACTTCGCCGCCTCTCTCTTCTACGGCTTGGGCTATGCAACGGCATATTTCTTCGGCGCTTGCCGCAGCGAATTGGATTTTTCGGGCTACACGTTCACGAAATATGTCACCTTCCACGATGTCGGCTTTTGCCTCGGAACGGCGTTCACGTCGCTGGGGCGGATGCTCTCGGAATTTTGGCGCAACACGCTGGATCGCGCCCGCGACAACTTCAACGACGGTCTTTCCCGCCCGTTGAAATCGCTGTACCGCTGGCTGGAACTCGTCTCGCCCGTCGCGCTCGTTCTTTGGGCGGCGGTATGGACGGTGCTCGGCTGCATCTTCCTGCCCATCGTGCTCTTCCTCATGTGGCTGGGGCTTCTGCTCTTCACCTGCGTCATCAAGATCTTCGTTCACTGAACGGGCGATCTGCGGCTCCGCTTCGGCGGAGTCTTTTTTTGTAAAACCGCGCGGGCACACGCGCAGGCACACCCGCGGGCACATAAAAAAACCGGGCATATATTGCTCGGCTTTTTCTCGCTTGAAAGCGCGGCTACATTGTCTTTGTTCCGCTCGGAAGGGGGCGCTTAAATTTCGATCTTGGTTCTGATCCCAAGCTTGAGCATTTTATCCTGCAGGAACGCAAACAGGATGGGGTCTGTCTTGGCGCGTGCCTCCTGGCTCGCCTGCAGTGTTTCCATGTGGCTCAAAACTTCGTCGAACGAACGGCCGCTGCCGGTGGGGATATAATAGGCGTGAGGGGCTTGGTCGAGGATGGTTTTCATGGCGTCCTTGATGGCGTCGCCGAGGATGTTGGAAACGACCGCGACCGAAACGACGGGCTTTTCCGCGGTGGGCTTGTATTTGATGCCTTTGAGCACGGCGGCAAACTTCTTGGTGTCAAAGCCCAGGCAGTTTATCTTGAGGGTGAAATCGTAGGTCGCTCTTTTCCCCTTTTTGGTAGTGATGGTGTCATTGAACCGCAGTTTTACCGTGCAGCAGTCGAGGAAATACCCCGTAACATTTTTTGCCGTCGAGGAAAGTACCCCCCGCTTCAATTTGGGGAAATGTTTTTTATCGAGTTTTACCGAGGTGGCGGACTTTGTGGAATATGTCCCCGCCACCGAATAGCCCTGCATGATGCAGACTTCCTGGTTGGCGGCCAGGGCTACCGTCGTATCACGGGGGCAATCCTGCGCCTTGCTTCCCGCCACGAGCGAATACTTATCAACGCTTGCTGTAATGGTCATATTTTTTCCTCCTTATATTTCATGCCCTGTTAAGGCATACTTCTGATTTTGTTCGTGAACTTGAACCCGATCGAGGAGACGCAATCGTCGAGATAGGTCGAAAGCCCCAGCGACTTGGAACCGTCATAGTGATGATTGGGAAGATCGTCAAGGAGCGTTTTCATGTAGTCGTTTGTGCGCTCTTTCACGAGTTCCTGCACAAGTTCCTCCGAGACGATCAGTTTATTCACGTCGGTCGCGACCTTGGTTTTTCTGAAGAAATCGATGAAATCGGAGGCTTTGAACCCGTGGCAATGGTACTCGATGTAGTAGTCATATGTGCCCGCATATCCCCTTGCGGTGGTCACGCGGCCGGTGATATGCGCCACGTTGGTACATTCGTGCAGCCAATACAGGGTGACGTCGAGGTATTCCTTCCCGAACAGTTTTTTCTTCAGCCCGGAGAACTGCTTTTTCTTCAAAGGCTTCCTGAAGCCCCTTTTGTGCGCGAGCGCATGGCCTGTATAACGCCCGTTCTGATACACGATGAGGGTACAATGAGGGCCGACTTTCACGATCGACTTTTTGGGATAGGCCTGCGTCTTGGTCGCGACAAGGATGGGGTGCTCATTGAGCTGATTGACAGGCTCTGTGACATAATTTGTTTTCATAATGATTTCTCCCTTTTTGCCGAAAGAGGTGTTTTTCGGATAGGCAAAAGCGCGCCGCCCCGCGGCTTTTTCGGCTTCTTTCCTACATTTTATTACATAAAGCGTTAAAAAAGCGTTAAAATAGAGACGGCGTGCAAAAAAAACTTGAAAAAAATCATAAAATATTGTAAAATGGGCGCATGAAGATGAAGAGAAAGGCGTTGATTTTTACGATCGCGTGCCTCGCGGCCGCCATAGCGATCGGAACGGTGCTGCCCCTCGCGCTTTCGGGCGTGGCGGGGGAGTTTACGCCCAACGCCACGGTGGGCGCCGCGTATATGACGACGATCGGCCTTCTCTTTCTCATCCTCATCGTCGAGATCGTCTCGGTGTTCAAGATCGATGATTCCACCTTCCACACCGCGCTGCTTGCGGGGTGTCTCTTCGCGATGTACGCGTGTTCGGCGGATACGTACATCTTTTTCTTCTGTTACGGGCTGCGCATCCCCGATGCCGTGCTCGGCGTGACAAGCGAACTCGCGTTCGTGTTCTCCGAACTCAGTTGCGTCTGGTATATGTGCTATCTCTACAAGATCCGCGTCGATAGCCGCACGGCCTCCGCGGTCGCCGTGCCCGTCGTCGTGGCGGTGCTGGGGTATGCCACCGCGTTCATCTACAATTACGCCTACATCGCGCACTTTATCCTCGCCCTCATTCTGTCCACGGCGTTCTGTCAGGTCATTGTGCTTGCGGAAAAGCGGGGCAATTTCGGGCCTTCCTCATACGGCGTCATCGCAATTTACGCGCTGGCGATGGGGGCGCAGAGCGCCAACGCGCTCCTGTACAGCGGGCCTGCCGAGGCCATTCCGGGGCTTACGCTGGGCTTTGCCATTCTCACGTTCGCCATGTTCATCTTCGTCTATCTCGCCTTCTCCATCCGCACCGATGTGCGCGCCGTGCGTTCGGATGCGTATAAGCAGCAGGCGGCCACGTTTGAGACCCGCGCCCTCACGTTGCAGATCAAGCCGCACTTCATCTTCAACTCGCTCGAAGCCCTCCGTGCTCTCTACCACAAAGATCTCGCCCTCGGGGACGAGGGGCTATCCCGCCTTTCGGACTTTCTCCGCGGAAGCATCGGCTCGTTCGACAGCGACCTCATTCCCTTCGAGACGGAGATCGATAACATCTACAACTACACCGAATTTGAAAATCTCAAAAGGGACGAGGGGATAGAAGTCATCTTCGATATCGACTATACCGATTTCGTAGTGCCGCCCTTCTCCATCCAGCCCTTTGTGGAGAACGCCTTTAAGTACAGCGGCGTGGAAAAGACGGGCGGCAGGGTCGTCATCTCCTCTTACAGGGAGGAAAACCGCGTCATCGTGGGCGTCTCGGATAACGGCAAGGGCTTTGATCCAAGCGCCATCTCCGAACGCTCCCACGGCATCCGCAACGCGTGCGAAAGGTTCGCCCTCGCCCTCGATGCAAGGCCGGAGATCAAGAGCGAACCCGGCAAGGGAACGACCGTCAAGATCGTGATAGATATCGCAAGGCGGGGGGGGGTAGACGAATGAAAGTCGTTGTTGTAGACGATGAAATGTATGCGTTGCAATCCTTTTTGAGCGAGATCGTCGGGCGGGACGTGGAGTGTAAATTTTTCCGCGACGACGAAGCCTCCATCCTCAACTATCTTCGCCAGAACAAGGTGGATGCGCTCTTCACCGATATCGGTATGCCGAACGTCGACGGGGTAAAACTCGCCGAAGAGGTCGTCGCGCTCTTCACCGAGATGCCCGTCGTATTCATCACGGGGATGACCGTCACTTCCGCCGACCTTCCCGAAGCGCTCCGCCGCAACACGCTGGGGTTTTTGTATAAGCCGTACAACGCCGATAAACTCGCGGAACTTCTCAACCTCATCGCCCAGCGCACGCCCACGCTGTATGTGCGCACCTTCGATTCCTTCGATTGCTTTGTCGATGGAAAACTTCTCATGTTCTCGTCGGCGAAGGCGAAGGAACTCTTCGCGCTCCTCATCGCATACAACGGAAATTCCCTCACCATGGCGGATGCCATCGCCCATCTCTGGCAGAACGCCAATGTGGATAAGGCAAAGGTGCTCTACCGCAACGCCGTGTTCCGCCTGCGCAAGACGCTGAACGAGGTGGGCGTCGACTGCGTGGGGTTCGGCCGCGCCGTTCTTACGCTGGATAAGACGCACGTCCGCTGCGATTATTGGGACTATCTCCGCCTCGGCGAGGGCGCATATCGCGGCGAATTTTTGAAGAACTACGATTGGAGCATCGTCTATCTCCCCGAACTCGACGCCATCCCCAAGAAAACAGAGCGATGACCTTATTCAACAAATCCCCGCGTTCCGTGCGGGGATCATTTTTTGCCTTCGGGCTGGCGTCGCCCCATCCTCGGGCTGCGCGCATATTCTTGCAATTATTTGAAATATATGCTATAATTAAAAAAATTTCATACCGTAGGATAAAAAAATCAGGAGGAAACACATATGAACGTTTGCGATAACAAGAGACCCTGCCCGTGCACCTACGACTGCCCGCGCCACGGAAAGTGCTGCGCCTGCGTGGCGCACCACCGCGACCACGACGAGGGCGTTCCGGGGTGCTTCTTTTCCAAGGAGGCGGAGGCGACCTACGACAGGAGCATCGAAAACCTCGCAAGGGACAAGGGACTTCTGTAATTTTCGAGAAGAGGGGCGGTCGTCGTAGGCAAGACCCCATGCGGTACTTTGTCTACGGCTTTTGCCGCCCCTCATTCTTGTAAAGAATTGTTAAGATTATTTTTGATGCGGGATTTCCCGCTTCCCATGAGGACGAAAATGTGTTACAATAACAATGGAAGAGTGTTCGGAAAATCTGTCGTATTTGCGGAGGTCGGATCAGAATGATAAGAGGACGAAAGAGGGAGGCCTCGAGCGGGTTTGTCATGACGAAGAGCGGGCGAAAGAGGAGGCTTCTCATTGCCCTGTTCTTATCGGCGCTTATTTGCCTCATGGGGGTCTGTATGCTCCTTGCAAGCTGTGGCGGGGGAAAGGATGAGGCGATCACCGATATCCGCCAGCTGGATGGGCAGGCCATCGGCGTGATGACGGGTTCCAGCTTCGATGTACATACCGACAATCTCATCAAGGACGCCGATAAAAAGTATTACGACCGGGTCCCCGATCTCGCTCTTGCCGTGGAGCAAGGGAAGATCGCCGCCTTTTTGATGGATGAACCCATCGCCCGCCTCTTATGCATGGAAAATACGAAGGTGACCTACCTCCCCAAAGTTTTGGTGGAGGAGAGCTACGCGGCCGCCTTCTCCAAGACCGACCGCGGCGCGAAATTGCGGGATGAGTACAACGAATTTTTGGCGCAGATCAAGGCGGACGGCACGCTGGAGGAGATCGACAGTATATGGATCGGCACGGACGAGAGCAAACAGGTGGTGGAGGATTGGACGGCTTTCCCGACCGATAAAGACGTGATCCGATTGGCGGTAAAGACCGACCTTGCGCCCTTCTGCTATATCAAGGACAACAAGATCGTCGGATACGATATCGATATCATGGCGCGCTTCTGCAAGGCAAACGGCTACGGGCTGGAGGTAACAAGCACCGAAGTCTCATCCATTTTCATGGGTCTCGGCAACGGGAGGTACGATGTATCGGCCACCGGCCTGACCGTGACGGAGGAGCGGAAGCAGAGCGTGAATTTCGCCGAGCCGAATTACACGGGCGGCGTGGTGGCGGTCGTTGCCAATCACGGGCAGTTTGAGGCGCGCTTCAAAACGTTGCAGGATTTTGCGGGTACGACCGTGGGTGTCATGTCGGGCAGCATTCACGATACGATTATGAGCTCCGTCGTCAGCGGCTGCGAATTTAAGTATTTCGATGATGCATCCACGATGCTTCTTGCGTTACAGACGGGCACGATAGACGCCATGGTGCATGATATGCCCGTCGCCCAACTTTCGGTCGCGCGCCAGCCCGATCTTGCGATTTTCCCCGGAACGCTTGCGCCCGATACCTATGGTTTTGGTTTGAAAAAGAACAGTCCGCTGACGGATGATATCAGCGATATCATTCGGGAATACCGGGAGGACGGCACGCTTGACGCCCTGCGGGAAAAATGGTTGGGCGCCGACGACAGCAAAAAGACCATCGATGTGGGGGAGTATGAAGCGACGAACGGCACCCTGCGGTATGCCCACGATTCCACGCTGGAACCCATGAGTTATGTGGGCGGAAACGGGCAGTCCCTCGGCTATGAGGTGGAGCTCGTCTCCCTCATCGCCAAAGAGTTGGGGATGAAGTTGGAGATCACGCAGACCCGCTTCAATGTGCTCATCAATATGCTGACCAGCAATAAGGCGGATATCGTTTCGGGCGCGATCAGCATCACCGACGAGCGGAAGGAGAGCATCGATTTCCCCATCTCCCATTATGTGGGTGGTTCGACGCTCGTTGTCCGCGGCGAAGATATGGGCATGGGCACGGCCTCCTCAGAGACCGAAGATGTGGGCTTTTGGACGAGGCTCGGGAACAGTTTTTATAAGAATTTCGTTCAGGAAAACCGCTGGGAAATGATCCTTTCGGGTCTCGGCGTCACCTTCCTCATCTCCATCTGTTCGGCGGTCTTGGGCACGGTGCTGGGCTTCTGCCTTTGCATGGTGCGCCGCAGCCGCAACAAAGTCGTCTCAAAAATCGCGGCGGCATTTATCAGAATTATTCAGGGCGTCCCCGTTTTGGTGCTCTTGATGGTGCTCTTCTATGTCGTATTTGCGGGCGCGCGGCTGGATGGCATCATCGTTGCCATCTTCGGTTTCTCCATCAACTTCGGCGTGTATGTCTCGGAAATGATCCGCACCGGTCTCAATGCGGTGGATACAGGCCAGTGGGAGGCCGCTTCTGCCATGGGCTTCGGGCGGGTCAAGACCTTCACAAAGATCATCGCCCCGCAGGCGGCGCGGCACATTCTGCCCGTATATAAGGGCGAATTTATCTCCATGGTAAAAATGACCTCCGTGGTGGGGTATATCGCGGTGCAGGATCTTACAAAGGCCACCGACCTCATCCGCAGCCGCACCTTTGAGGCGTTCTTCCCGCTGATCCTGACCGCGGTACTTTATTTCCTGCTGGCATGGGGGCTGACCCTTCTCATGGGGCTTATAGAGATGAAGATAGACCCGCACCGCCGCCGCAGAGAGCCGCGGGGCGTTGATAGGAACATCTCCCTTGCGGAGACCGCGGAAGAGGCAAAGCCCGCGCAGGACAGCGCGCCCGTCATCACCATCTCCCATTTGAAGAAGGTATTTCCCAACGCAACGCCGTTGAAGGACGTCAACGCAGTCATAAACAGAGGGGATGTCATCTCCATCATCGGGCCTTCGGGTACGGGCAAGAGCACCTTCCTGCGCTGTATCAACCGTCTGGAAACGCCCACGGAGGGGCAGATAGAGGTGCTCGGCCAGCCTGTGACGGGCGTGAAGTCGTCGCAACTCGGCGCCGTGCGCCGCCGCATGGGTATGGTTTTCCAGAGTTTTAACCTCTTCAATCATCTCACGGTCATCGAAAATATCATGCTCGGGCAGGTGGAATTGCTCGGCTGCACGCGGCAGCAGGCATATGAACGGGGTATGCGCTTGCTGGCGGGCGTGGGGCTTGCGGAAAAGGAACTCAACTATCCCGATGAGCTATCCGGCGGTCAAAAACAGCGCGTTGCCATTGCGCGTACTTTGGGCATGATGCCCGAGATCGTGCTCTTCGATGAGCCGACCAGCGCGCTCGATCCCACCATGGTGGGGGAGGTTTTGGCAGTCATCCGCAGCCTTGCCGAACAGGGGCTGACCATGCTCGTCGTGACGCACGAGATGAAGTTCGCACGCGACGTCTCCACGCGGGTATTCTACATGGATGAAGGCGTCATCTACGAGGAGGGCACGCCGAAGGAGGTATTCGATTCCCCCAAGACCGAGCGTTGCCGCGCATTTGTCCACCGTTTGAAGACCCTCCACATCGATATCGCCACCAAGAAGTTCGATTTTATCGGCGCGGTGGAGGAGATCGACCGCTTCGCCCACAAGCAACTGCTCAGTGCGCGGCAACTTGTCAAGTACCAGCAGATCTTTGAAGAACTGTGCGTGACAAACATCCTGCCGACCCTGCCGGATGAAGGGTGCTCCCTGAGCTTCGACGCCCTTTGCAGCGAGGACGGAAGCGAATGTGAAGTCGTCATCCGTTGGAACGGGGAAGAATTCGACCCGCTGACGCAGGGCGATGTGTTGAGCGCCTCGCTCGCCGTCAGCCGAACCAAGAGCAGCGCCCACGCCTATGCCGACGGCGTCAACACGGTGACCATCGTATTTTAAGTCTTTCTTTGAGGAGAAAAAGAATGGGAGTCGGGACAAACAAGAAAAAACTGTCGTGCCTTTTGGCCGTCATCTTTGCGGCGGTGTTACTCTTCGGCGGGTGCGGCGCAAAGGATGCGGCAAAGGCGGATGACATCGTCATTCTGTATACCAACGATGTGCACTGCGCCATCGATGAGGATATCGGCTACGCCGGGCTTGTGGCATACAGGCGGTGGTGCGAGAAAAGCACCCCCTATGTCACGCTGGTGGACTGCGGGGATGCCCTGCAGGGGGATGTCATCGGCACGGTCTCCAAGGGGGAATATCCCGCGGAACTCATGAAGCGCGCGGGGTATGACTTCGCCGTGCTCGGAAACCACGAGTTTGGCTACGGAATGGAGCGGCTCGATCGGCTCATGGAGGTGTGCGGCGCGCAGTATCTCGGCTGCAACATCCGCTATACGGGCACGGGCAGCGCGGCGTTTCTCTCCCGCCTCTTGCCGTATAAGGTCGTCTCCTACGGCGAGGTGAAGGTCGCCTTTGTCGGGGTGTCTACGCCCGAGAGCATCGTAAAATCCGTTCCCGCGTACTTTTGCGATGAGGACGGAAACTATGTGTACGATTTCTACGGCGGAAGCGGAGAGGAACTGTACAGGCGCGTGCAGGAGAACGTGGACGCCTGCCTGCGGGAGGGCGCGGATCATGTCGTGGTGCTTGCCCATCTCGGGACGGACGATGCCTCCTCGCCCTTTACATCCCGCGAACTCATCGCAAACACAAGGGGGATCGACGCCGTGCTGGACGGTCATTCCCACAGCGAAATTTCCTGCGACGTCATAAAAAATGCGGATGGGGAGAACGTGCTCCTCTCCTCCACGGGCACGGGGCTTTGCAATATCGGCCACCTCACCATCACCGCAAGCGGAAATATCCGCGCGGGGCTTGTCGAGACCTATCCCGAACAGGACAGCGAGATGGCGGGCTATATCGCGAGCATGGAGGAACAATTTGAAGCCGAACTCGCTCGGCGCGTCGGCGTATCCGAGGTAGCGCTTACGACCGTATCCGATGCAGGTATCCGCCTCGTCCGCAGCAGGGAGACCAACTTGGGCGATTTCTGTGCGGATGCGTACCGTGCCGTGTCGGGGGCGGATATCGCGCTTGTGAACGGCGGCGGCATCCGCGCGGATCTTCCCGCGGGCGAGATCACCTACGGGGATATTTTGGGCGTGCATCCCTACGGAAATTCCCTGTGCGTGGTAAAGGCCACGGGGCAGGAGATCTTGGATGCGTTGGAGATGGCAAGCCGCTTCTGCCTTTCAAGCCCGAACGACGGGGAAAACGCGGTGGGGGAATGCGGAGGCTTTTTGCAGGTATCGGGGCTGAAATATGTCATCGACACCTCCGTGGATTCCACGGTGGAGACGGATGAGCAGGGGAATTTCCTCTCCTGTGGGGATGCCCGCAGGGTAAAGGAGGTCATGGTTCTCGGGGCGGACGGCAACTATACCCCGCTCTTGCCCGATGGGGTCTATACGGTGGCGTCTCACAACTACCTCATCAAGGAAGGCGGCGACGGGCTGAATATGTTTACGGATAACGCGCTGACGATCGACGAGGGAATGTTGGACTATGAAATCATTATGACGTATCTTGCCGATGACCTCAACGGAACGGTGGGCGACGAGTACGCTCTCCCGCAGGGACGGATAGAAGTCCGCTAACGCAGCGATAGACGCGCAGATTTTGTTCGATAAATCACAATGACATCCAAAAAGCCCCCTCGTCTATTGACGAGGGGGCTTTTTGGGCTTTGGCTGGGGCGAAGTGATTTGAACACCCGAATGACGGAGTCAGAGGACATCGGCTGCTTCGCGAAACCTTCAAAAAATGCCGTTTTTATGGCAAAAACAGCACAAAAATGCAGGATTTTTTATCGTTACCCCCTTGTTAAAAACGATTATCCCCCAATCCCCCCGTTGTGTCCTTAGGCCTAAGAGATACATAACGGCAACTTTATTTTTCGACGTCATTCGCTATCGATGAGACCGGTGAGGTATAGTAATCACGGCTTTGTGCGTGTGAATCTGACAAGTGCAATAAAAAACACATAAGGCATTTGCTTCGGGTATTTCATTTATAATCTGACTATGATGAGCGGTGTTTTTATTTGTAATGTTTTGTCTGCCGATGCGCCGAACGGCTTTACACGCGCAACCTAAGCAGAAATGCCATGTACGAATAGCCATCGCCCTATTACGAACAAACCATATCTCATATTTTTTTTTCGGATTCTGGAAAAAAATCCCATCATCATCAAGTGCGAAGATGATTTTCATCAATTTAACAAACGTCCATCCTCTTTTGGAACGAAATCTTTTTTCTCTCATTCAGGCATGTTGGTCGCCCGAAAAATTACTTTTACGACATTCGGGATTTCATTATCGAGATTGGGACGTCACATTTTAGTAACTTCACTTTTGAAAAGCCGTGGCACGTCATGCTCAACGAATACGGCGATTACTATTGGAAATACGTCTCCAATTTCAAAAAGACCTATCCCGATTCAACTGGGCAGGATAATATTTGACAAGGAAACCACCGTCCCTTTTTATACTTGTTGCCTTGTTTGCAAGCAGAATTATAAGGTATTTCTGTAATTGAACTTCTTGAGGACCTTTATCTTCCGTGTTGTAGTCACTTCCGTATAGCGCTCTGTGATGGAAATATTGGAGTGCCCTAGGATCTCCTGCACTGCTCTGAGATCGGCACCGTTTGCCAAAAGATTTGTAGCAAAGGTGTGGCGCAGATAGTGGGGCGTGGCGTTCGGATTGATTTTTGCAAGGTTGCGATATTTGTAGAAAATGTCTTCGATGGCGTGGATCGAGATTGGGGACTTGTTTCGGTTGACAAAAAGATAATCATGGTCGATGTCGAGAGTTTTTCGGAAGTTGATCCACGCTTTTAGGTTGTCAACGGTTTCCGTGCAGGAGAGATAGATCAACCGCTCTTTTTTGCCCTTTCCATGAATCAATATGATCCGCGTGCGCAGGTCGATGTCCATGAGACGGATTGCCGCGGCTTCGCCAATCCGTATGCCCGTGGAGCAAAGGAGATCCAATAGGGCGATGTTCCGAAGCGTTTGAAAAGTTTGAAAGGGGGAGAGGGGATCGTCGCGTTTCTTCTCTGCCGCATCCAAGAGCTTTTTGACACTATGAACGGGAATTGTGCGCGGCAGCGTTTTCTCCGTTTTCAACTTAAACTCAAATTGAAGCAGCGGATTTTCCAATCTGTTGTTTCGGTACACATACTTGAAGAACTGTTTGATGCTCGCCAGATGCCGCTTGATCGTTAAGGTTTTGTGATTCGCCGATAAAGCGGAGATGTAATCCATGATGCTACTCTCCGAATGGGCTGCCGCATATTTGGCATACAATTCCAAATCGGATCGATATGCAGTGAGAGTTTTTTCTCCGAGGTTCTTGCTGAACTTGCAAAAGTTCAAAAATCCGGCTACTTGACTAAAAATTTCTTCCATTTTTTTGTATTTCTCCTTGTTTTGCTATTGAAAATTATAGCGAAATATGGTAAAATATGGAAGAAATAACTATTGATTATTGGGAGAGAAATTTGATGTCGATTAGCATAATTGTACTGTTTCACAACAATAACAAATTTT
>CANQMX010000018.1 GCA_947625095.1 uncultured Clostridia bacterium
GAACACACGGCAGGCGGCTTAACCGCCGTCTGCCACTTGTGTCCCTCAGCACATCTTACGAGGATAAGGAAAGTGGGCAAATCCCCACTTTCGAGTTGCGCACAAAACGTGCGCAGAGAAGCGGGAAGCCCGCCTTCTCTTGTCCCCAGAAAGAAAATTTTTTTGCGCAAACCCTTGACTCTTCGGATGAGATAGTGTAAAATATATATGTCGTATGAATACGATTGATATATTTTACGGAGGTCACTATGGAAAAGAAACCGAGAGCAATCAAGGACAAGCGTTATGAGGAGAAGCACAAAGCGGAGCGCAAAGCGAAAAATGCCACTTGGGGAACGAGCATCCCCCGTGAGAAAGCGGAGCAAATCAACGCCTTTCTCGAAAAGTACGGCTATACCAAAGTCCAACTGATAGAAGCAGGCTACAAAGCCTTGTTGGACGATGCAGGCGAACGTAATCTTTCGCTCGGTAAAATCATGGACAAGTACGACGACTTTTTCGGATTTGAGTCGGAGAAAAATAAATCCGAGTAACAAAAACATGGCTCCCGCAAAAAGACGAAGTATTTTTGTGGGAAGAGGAGCGGCAAGTCGAAAATAACAGCCGCGAAATGAAAATGAGCGGCGGGTGCAAAGACTTTGCCGCGACGACAAGGAGGAAACGCGATGGAAAGAGCAAATTGTATACAAGGTTATAATGGCACAACGGAACGACCTGTGTCGAAAAAAGACAAGTTTCAATACAATTACCTCGCGGATGAAGTGTATACGAACGCATTAATCGGATTCCCATTATGAAAATCGCAAAAAAAACTTGAGATAAATTCATATTCGTGCTATAATAATTTCTAGTAGGAGCACATATGAAAAACTTTAATAAAACCATTCAAATGTTAATTTTTGAAGGGAATCCCAATGGGCGCATTATGTGTGAGATGTCCAATTGGAATGGTAGAGTTTACAAGATTTCCAGAAGTGAACTCACGAAATTCTCCGATCGCGATGATGCTGAAAACACAGGTATATATTTTCTATTTGGCAAAGATGCGGAAAACAATGATACAATTTATATTGGTGAAGCAGAGAAAATTTTTACTCGTTTGAAACAACATTTGCAGGACGAAAATTATTGGAACGATTGTATCGTAGTCATCAGCAAAGATAATTTATTGAACAAAGCACATGTAAAATATCTCGAAAACCAATTCTATGAAATCATCGTAAAAGCGGGACGCGCAAAAGTAATGAATGCTTCCGTCCCGACGAGATCGTCGGTGGCGGAGTTTGATCTTGCTATGCTGGAAGAGTTTATTGAGACATCAAAGCTGTTGGTCAACTCGCTGGGATATAAAGTTTTTGACGGCGTTGACGAGCATTTGAAAACCAAACATCCCGATGAAAGGTACTTTTACATAAAAGCAGCGAGAGGCGCCTGTGGGACAGGAGTAAGTGTTTCGGATGGCTTCGCTGTCTTGAAAGGGTCAGTGATCGCGGATCCCGTTTCGGCAAGCATATCTCCAAGCTTAGTCAAGTTGCGCGAAAAATTGATTGAAGATAAGACAATCGATGCTGCGCACACTTTCGTAAAGGATTACATATTTACGAGCCCATCACTTGCGGCGGCCATCATAATGGGAAGAAATGCAAACGGCAGGACGGAATGGAGAACGCAAAAAGGGAAAACCCTTAAAGATTTGGAGGACGGGAAAGACATTTGATTTCCTATTGAATATTACGCGATAGGCTGTGGGGAGATCTCGGCGATATCGTACTAATTCGCCCTCTTTCGACATAGATTAAAGTATCTTTTGTCGAACGGAGGGTAATTTTGTGTGGCGGGAGATCGAAGAGCGCGCAAAGCGCAACGGGGAATATATCGTGAAGACGGGCTGCACGGTGCGCGCCTGCGCAAAGACACTCGGCGGGAGCAAATCGACCGTGCATAAGGATGTGACGGAGCGGCTGCGGAATATCGACCCCGAACTGTATGCGCGCGTACAGAAGGTGCTTGAATTCAATTTGAGCGAGAGGCACCTGCGCGGCGGCGACGCGACGCGGCGAAAATACGAGTTGCGCGGCAAGAAAAATTGAAGAAACCGCCCGTCTGTATCCATGCAGGCGGGCGGTACACTTTGTAAAAAATAAACGGTAAAAAATTTCCTCAAGATTTCCCCGACGCGTGCCTTGTCATTTTTTGTCGATTGTGCTATAATGGAAAAAATCTCGCGCGGGATAGGCTATGGCAAAGTTACTTGGTATCGACGTTGGCTCTACTACGGTGAAAGCGTGCGTCATGGATGAGCGGGGTGAAATTCTCTACTCCTCCTATGTGCGCCATTTTTCACGCGTAAAGGAGTGCGTGCTGGCGGAACTTGAAAAGATCCGCCCTCTTTCCGCTCGCTTTCAGGTCTGCGTGACGGGTTCTGCCGGGCTGGGACTTGCGCAGAGGGGGGATCTGCCCTTTGTGCAGGAGGTGCAGGCCGCCTACGGCGCGATCAAAAAACTCTATCCCGATGCCGACGCGGCGGTGGAACTCGGCGGCGAGGACGCCAAGATCATCTTCGTGACGGGCGGCGCGGAACAGCGCATGAACGGCAGCTGCGCGGGCGGCACGGGGGCGTTCATCGACCAGATGGCGACTCTCCTCAACCTCACCGTGGACGAGATGGACGAACTCTCCCTGCAAGCGGAAAAGATCTATCCCATCGCTTCCCGTTGCGGCGTGTTTGCGAAGTCGGATATCCAGCCCCTCCTCAACCAAGGGGCGAAAAAGTCGGATATCGCCGCCTCCATCTTTCAGGCCGTCGTCGACCAGACCGTCTCGGGGCTTGCGCAGGGGCGGCGCATCAAGGGGAAAGTGCTCTTTTTGGGCGGGCCGCTCCACTTTTTGAAGGGGCTGAGACGGGCATTCCAAAAGACGCTCGGTCTCGACGACGAGCACGCCATATTCCCCGAAAACGGCCCTTGCTTCATGTCTGTGGGCGCGGCGCTCCATGCGGCCACCGAGAAGGAGGAGGAACTCGACGCCATCGCCGCGCGTATTTCCTCGGCTTCGGCGGGGGAGAACATCGCCGTGGGGAAGCCGCTCTTCTCCTCCCAGCAGGAATACAGCGATTTCATCGGCCGCCATATGCGGAGCGATCTGCAATTTGAAAACATCTTAAAATACGAGGGCGACGCATACCTCGGCATCGATTCCGGCTCGACGACGACCAAGCTCATGCTCATCACGCCCGACAATAAAATTCTGTATTCGAGCTACCAGACCAACAACGGCCAGCCGCTCGACATCGTGACGAACAAATTGCGCGAAATTTACTACCTTGCGGGCAATCGCGTGATCATCCGCGGCGCGTGCGTGACGGGCTACGGCGAGGACATGATGAAGGCGGCGTTAAAGCTCGACTTCGGCATTGTGGAGACGATGGCGCACTTCAAGGCGGCGCTCCACTTCAACCCCGATGTGGACTTCATCATCGACATAGGCGGGCAGGACATCAAGTGTTTCAAGGTGAAGAACCGCGCCATCGACAGCATCATGCTCAACGAGGCGTGCTCCTCGGGGTGCGGCTCGTTCATTCAGACGTTCGCCAAGGCCATGGGCATGGAGATAGAACCCTTCTCCCGTCTCGGGCTGTTCGCAAAGCACCCCGTGGAACTAGGTTCGCGGTGCACGGTGTTCATGAACAGTTCTGTAAAGCAGGCGCAGAAGGAGGGGGCGACCATCGAGGATATCTCCGCGGGGCTATCCGCCTCCATCGTGAAGAACGCCATCTACAAAGTCATCCGCGCGCGCACGTCCGATGAACTCGGCAAGCACATTGTGGTGCAGGGCGGCACATTTTTGAACGACGCGGTGCTCCGCTCTTTTGAACTTGAAATGGGGCGGGAGGTCATTCGCCCCGCCATTGCAGGGCTGATGGGCGCGTTCGGCGCGGCGCTCTATGCAAAGGAGAATACGGCGGCGGACAAGTTGATCTCCGCCATGGTCACCGAGGCGGAACTGCAAAACTTCCGCTATACCTCGAAGTCGGTCACCTGCGGCGGCTGCACCTCCAAATGCAGCGTGAATATTCTGACGTTCGCCGACGGGCGGCGGTTCATCTCGGGCAACAAGTGCGAGCGCGGCGCGGGGATGAAGCCCGCTGCAAACCCGCTCGATCTCTATCGCTACAAGTACGAGGCGCTCCTCTCGCTGCCGCGCCCCATGAACGCGCCCCGCGCGCGGGTGGGGCTTCCGCTGCAACTTTTGATGTATGAACAACTCCCGCTGTGGACGGGCTTTTTCGAGACGTGCGGGTTTGAAGTGGTGCTCTCGGACAGGAGTTCGCGCGAACTCTACTTCCGCGGGCAGCACACCGTGGCGAGCGATACCGCCTGCTACCCCGCAAAACTCATGCACGGGCACATCGAGAGCCTCCTCGATAAGGGGGTGGACTTCATCTTCTACCCCTGCGAGAGTTACAACTTGGATGAGCATGACAGCGTAAACCACTTCAACTGTCCCGTCGTGGCGTACTACCCCGAACTGTTGAAGGCGAACAACGAGCGCCTCACGGATGATAATCTCGTGATGCCGTACATCGACCCCAACAGCGAAAAGACGACGGTGAAGGCGCTCTGCCGCGCCCTCAAACGGTACAGGCTTTCCGCCTCCCTCGTGAAGAGGGCGTTCCGCGAGGGTATGCGCCGCATGGAGGCATACCATGTCGCGGTCGTGGAGGAGGGAAAGCGCGTCGTCGCCGAGGCGGAGCGGGAGGGAAAACAGGTCGTCATTCTCGCGGGAAGGCCGTACCATGTCGACCCCGAGATCAACCACGGCGTCAATAAACTGCTCACTTCCCTGGGGCTTGCCGTGCTCTCGGAGGACGCCGTGTTCGAGGAGGGCAACCTTGTAAAGGTCAACGTTCTCAACCAATGGACGTACCATGCCCGCCTCTACCGCGCTGCGGAGTATGCGACGCGCCATAAAAATATCAACCTCGTGCAACTCGTCTCCTTCGGGTGCGGCATCGACGCCATCACGACGGACGAGGTGCGCGCCATTCTGGAAGGCTGCGGCAAACTGTACACGCAGATCAAGATAGACGAGATCAACAATCTGGGCGTTGTGAAGATACGGCTTCGCTCCATGCTTGCCGCCATCGAGGAGCAGTCAAGGCGATGAGTACGGCGACGCAAAAAAAGACGGTGGATCTCACCGAACAATACGCAAAATTTCCCGATGAAAGGCGGGGCGAGTACACCATTCTCGTGCCCGATATGCTCCCGTGGCACTTCGAATTGCTCATCTATGCCGTGGGGCGGCGGGGCTATCACATGGAGATGCTGCAAAACCACGGGCGGCAGGTCATCGACGAGGGCTTAAAGCACGTCCACAACGATACCTGCTTCCCCGCGCTGTGCATCATCGGGCAGTACCTCGACGCCTTGAAGAGCGGCAAGTACGATCCCGATAAAACGGCGGTGCTCATCACGCAGTCGGGCGGCGGCTGCCGCGCCAGCAACTATGTGCCCCTCATCCGCAAGGCGTTAAAGGCGGAGTTCCCGCAAGTGCCCGTGCTCTCGCTGAATTTGGCGGGGCTTGAAAGGGGCAACGGGATAAAACTCGATCTCTCCCTCCTCCTTGATATCGCCTACGGCATCTTTTACGGCGACCTCATCATGACGTGCTTCAACCAGACTGCGCCCTACGAAGCGCACACGGGCGACAGCGTAGCAGCACGGGATAGGTGCATGGCGGCGTTGAAGGCGACCATCGACCGCAAAAAATTCCACAAATGGAAGCGCAACGCGCAGTTTATCCTGCAAACGTTTGCCGCCGTGTCCACGACGGGCGAAAAAAAGATAAAGGTCGGCATCGTGGGCGAGATCTACGTCAAGTATTCGCCGCTCGGCAATTCCGACCTCGAAAAGTTTTTGCTCTCCGAGGGGTGCGAGCCGGTCGTGCCCGCGCTCATGGACTTCATGCTGTATTGCATCGTCAACAATCTGAACGACGCCAAACTCTACGGGCGGCATCGCACCCGCGCGCTCTTCCTGCGTATCGTGTACGCGTATCTTCGCAGGCGGCAGAAAAAACTCATCGCCCTCATGAAAAAGCAGGGGCGGTTCGAGCCGATGCACGAGATAGAACACCTGCGCAAGTGTGCAGATAAGGTGTTGAACCAAGGCGTCAAGATGGGGGAGGGGTGGCTTATCCCTGCCGAGATGGCGGCGCTCTGCGAAACGGGCACGGAGAACATCGTTTGCACCCAGCCGTTCGGGTGTCTGCCCAACCACATCGCGGGCAAGGGGGCGGTGCGCACGGTGAAAAAACTGTACCCTGAGGCCAACATCGTGCCCGTCGATTACGACCCCTCGGCAACGCGCGTCAATCAAGAAAACAGGATAAAACTCATGCTCGCGCAGGCGCGCGAAAAGCAAGAATAAACGCAAAAAATAACCCCGTACCTCGGACATGGTACGGGGATTTTTGTTATAGTGGGCTATTCGCGCTCGATGTTGACGGCGGGTTCGTAGTCGCCCAGCTGCTTTACAATGGCGACGAGTTCATCGTAGATCTCCTCGTCCGTCCGCTTGCAGTTGTAGGGCACGCCCACATCGAATTCCACGCGGTTGGTATTGGGGATAAGGCGGAAATCGTGCAGTTCCAGCCCCTCGGCAAGTTCGCGCGCCTCCTCCCACACTTTGAGTTTGAGGGCGGATTCCTCGCGGTTCGTAAGGTCTACGGGGTCGATGTGCACGGTGAGCACGACGCCCGTCTCCTTTTTGACGCGCGCCTCCAACGCGTCGATCGCCGTGTGCGCGTCGAGCATGGAGAGGCTTGCGTCCATCTCGGTGTGAATGGTGGCAAAGGAAACGCCCTTCCCGTAGGTGTAAATTTGCAGGTCGTGCACGCCGAGCACGCCGTCCGTTGCAAGGCTCATGTCGCGGATGCGCTCGGCAAGGGCGGGTTCGGGCGCCTGCCCCAAAAGGCGCGAACTCGCCTCTGTGATGATCTTGACACCCTGCCACACGATGAAGAGGGAGACGAGAATTCCCGCCCAGCCGTCGGCGGAGGGGAGATAGGGGCAGACGAGCGCGCCGATGATGACGGCAAGCGTTGCAAAACCGTCGCAGAAACTGTCCGTCGCCGCAGCTTTCAAGGTGGAAGAATCCAGCCGCCTCGCATAGACGCGGTAGAGCGCGCACATACAAAATTTTACGGCAATGGAGATGCCGAGCACGAGAAAGACGAGCCACGAAAGGGCGGGCGTCTTGTGTTGCACGAGGGTCTCGATGGCCTCCCGCAGGAGGCCGACGGCGAGCAGGAGCACAAAAAATCCCGTGATCATCGCGGCGACGTATTCGGCACGGTGGTGGCCGTAGGGGTGCTCCTTGTCGGCGGGCTTCGCGGCGATAAAGAAGGCGATGAGGGCAACGAGGCCGCTCCCGCAGTCGCTCAGATTGTTGAAGCCGTCTGCCGTCACGGAGACAGAGCCGAAGATGAGGCCGACGGCAATTTTCCCCGCGCAAAGGAGGAGGTTGCACGCGACACCGACGGCGCAGATGACCGCGCCCTTATTTTTTGAGCGTAACGCTTGCATACCGCTATTATATGAAAGGTTTTTCGATCTGTCAATAACCCGCGCCGCTCAGACGATTTTTTTGCAACTTTTCACGGGGGAGAAAACCCCCGCACCGCTCACGCAGTACGGGGATTTTGTGCCGATACGAGCGGAGCGGTCAATTCCACGTCGGCTTTACTGTGCCGGAAAACGCATTTACTCCGACATTTTGGTTTGCGCTTGAATTGATGGTGATGGATTGTAGCATAGAGCAGTTTTGAAATGCACCACGTGCGATTACGGTTTCATTTGTTATGGTGACGGATCGAAGGGAAGACGGGATATAGACGTCTGCCCAATCCCAATGAGAATCTGTATATTGTTGACTAATTTCCGTTCCACCTTGATACTCGTCACCTTTGAAAATATAGCCGAAGAGTGCTGCTTCCGTTTCGCTATTTCCCTTTTGCTTGCCGATAAAGGGGAGCGTAATACTTTGCATTTGAGCGCACCCATTAAATGCACCCGCACCTATTGAGGTTACGCTATTGGGGACGATGAATGTTCCTGCAATTTCGGAATTTACTTTTGACAGCGCATTGCAACTAGAAAATGCATAAGAGCCGATGGTATCTACAGAATCATTGATTGTAAATTCGACCAAGGAAATGCAGCCGGAGAATAAAGCGTAGGGGATTATTGAAATACTCGGCAAATTGATTTCCGTGATTTTGGAGCAATTTATAAATGCGGTTGCCCCGACCTGAGTAATTTCATCATTCAAGTCGATTTTTGTCAACATAGAGCAATCTTCAAATGCGCCATAGTTTATTATAGTTTCGTTAGTAATGGTTACGGATCGAAGAGAGGAGGGAATATAAGTTTCTGACGTATCCCAATGATAATCTGTAAAACTTTGGGTTATTTTCGTTCCGCCTTGATATGAGCCCCCTCTGAAAATGTGGCCAAAAAGCGCCTCTTTTGTACCTGTATTACCCTTTTGACTGCCAATAAAAGGTAGGGTGATGCTTCGGAGCGAAGAGCAACCATTAAAAGCACCAGAGCCGATCGACGTAATTTCCTTGGGCACCGTAATTGAAGTAATCGCATTGCATCCCTTGAAAGCGTTGGCGGGAATGGTATCGATGGGGGAGCCGTTTCGTTCAGTGGGGATGACGATATCCCCCGAAATGGAGGTGCTCGCCGCCTTCACCGAAGAGCCGCTGTAAATAAATGTACCGTCGCTATCCACCTGCTGTTGATTGTTTCCGTCGTTTGAGTTTGAACTGCTGTTGTTTGAGGAAGAGTTGTTATTGTTCGACCCGCCGCCGAAGAGGTCGCACGCCGCAAGCGTAAAGCACAGGCAGGCCACAAACAAAACCGAAACCGCAACTTTGAGCCATTTTTTCATAAGTTTTTCTCCTTGTAATAAAATTTTTTTGTAAAAATAAAAAGTGCGCCAACCGAAGTCAGCGCACTGCAAAACGCAAACTCCGATTGTCGCCAAACAAACTTTATATATGGCACGGATTTATAACGCCAATATATTGGAATTTGCAATTTTGCCAAATTCAAATATTGACGTTACTATGGAAAGAGCATACTCTTCCCTTAAAAGTTCAAAATTACATGAAAAAACCCGTACACCTCCGATAGGGAAATATAAAGTTTGTTTGGCATATTCAGTATAGCACGGGCGGGGGGATATGTCAAGAAATGAAATGATTTTTACAAAAAAACCGCTCCCTCCTCATACCGAGTTTGCGCCCCGCGGCAAAGCCGCGGGGCGCAAACGAGTGTATCTTAAAAAACTTCTCACTCCTTGTCCGCACAAAAAAACCGCCCGAGGGCGGCTTTCAAAACCTGTTTTCAGAAGATATTTTCCACCTCGGGGCGGTAAGTGCCGGGGATGCACTCGGAAAGGTGCAACAAAATTTCCAACTTGGCGAGGGCGAGGGGGTACTCCTTTTCGCCGATGAGCCGCACCGCCTCCGCCATGTAGTCGTCTATCCTGTTCACGTCGTTGTGGGGGATCCAGACGTGCAGGCGGCTCTTGCGTCTCTCCCACGAGGTCTGCACGGCGCGGGCGTCGTCGGCGTTCGCCGTGCCCGTTTCCGCCTTGTCATACAACGTCTGCACCTCTTCGCCGAAGCCTTCGAATTGGTCGGCGACGTAAAACCACTCAAACAGGGCAAGCCCCAAAAGTAGGGCGGTCGCAATGCCGATGGCCGTCAAACTTTTTACCATGTTCTGCCTCCCGGGTATTCGGTTTGCAGCGTTCTGAACCTTTCACCCTTCACCTGCAAATAAATTTTTCCCCTGCCGTCGGCGGTGAGCACCAGCACCTTTTTCACCCGTTTCACGCCCTCTTTTTTGAGGAGTTCATCAAAAAATTCCTGCCCCAGCCCCGCGATTTGCAAATTTTTCCTGTCGTACTTGCCGTTGTCGATGATGACGAGGGGGAGGGAGGTCTGCGTCTCCTCGTAGTTCTCCTTGGGCAGGGCGGAGAACTTGCCGTTGGATTCGTAGAGGGCGTAGTCGATGCTGTCGAGGGAGAAATACCCCGCCGCGCGCAGGCTCTCGATGAGGTCGGAGACGTCGAGGTTGTTCTTTTTGAGCTGGTAGTCGTCGATGCCGTTTTTGTTGACGACGAGCGACGGCTTGCCGCTGATGAGCGACTTCAACGGCTTCACTTTCAGATCCAAAAGCGTCACGATCTCGTGCAGCACATAGATGGTGACGACGGCGATGATGCCGTAGAGCAGGGGGATGGAGGCGTCGGCCATGGGGATGCAGGCGAGTTCGGCGATGAGCAGGGTGATGACGAGTTCAAATGGCTGCATCTCGCCGATCTGCCTCTTTCCCATGAGGCGCATGATGATGAGCAGGGTGACATAGATGATCGCCGTGCGGAGAATGACGAGGGTCATAGTAGAAGTATTTTGATTTCCGCAAAAATTATGTTGAAATTTCTTGCGCCCGCGGTGGCGGGCGTGTTATAATGACACCCGAAGAGTAGCCAAGGCGCGTTAAGTGTTGCGAAACGGGACGTTGTTCGCAAACGAAAGGGAAGGGGAGATCCCGAGACCTGCGGTGCCGCGGCGCGTCCGCTCTCGTCGTCGCGCGCCCCCGTTTTACATTTTTCTTGCGAAAAGTTCTGTTAGGGGGCGCCGCCTCCTCTTCGCAAAAAATCTTTCCGTGAAATCTTTTTTGCGAGGAATTGCGGTGGGGCTTTGCCCCCCTGTATTCAGACGACGAAATCACGGGCCTTCCCCCAGGGAGGTTTTTTTATGTTCTCAAAGTATTTTACATCCCTCAATGCTGCCAAAAAAGTGGCATATATCGGACTTTTTCTCGCGCTCTCCGTCGTCGCGAACACCGTTTTGGATCTCGATATCACCCCGCAGAACAAGATCACGTTCACCTATCTTATCATGTTCCTCTCGGCGTATATGCTCGGCGCGCTTCCCGCCCTCTTTTTGGGTTTTGCGGGCGACGGCCTCGGCTACCTCATTTTGCCAGACGGCAACTATTGGTTCTACGGTCTCACGCTGGGGCTATTGGGCTTTACGGCGGGCGTCGTCTTCCACTGCCTCCCCATAAAGGGCAAGCGCGCGCCGCTCATCAAGGCGGCGATCGCCTTTGTCGTGTGCTATGCGCTCTTTACGGTGTGTCTGAACACCGTCGTCAACTACACCTACGCCTTGGTGTTCCTTTGGGGCGGCGCGGTGAACAAGTCGCTCTGGGTGTATCTCGTCGGCTATCTCCCGCCGCGGCTCGCCATTCAGACGGCGGTATTCGTGGGCAACGCCGCGCTCTTTCTCGCGCTCCTGCCCCTTGCGGAGCGCCTCATGCGCACGGGGGGGAAGAAAAAGGGCGAGCATTTTTCGGGCGGCGGCGAAGATCCGCGCCCCACGGACGGGGAAATTTCATAAAATCGCCAAAAATACCAATTCCGTCAACCGCTTGCGGTTGACTTTTGTTTTCGCGCGGTGCTATAATAGATATAAGTTTGTATCAGGAGAGGTCTATGCAGTCGCTCTTACTCAATCCCGTGTTCGGCGTCAATCCGAACGGAAAAGGGTTGTATATTTTTACGCTCGATATCCGCTACTACGCGCTGTGTATCGTATCGGGCATGATCGTGGCGGCGTGTCTTTCCGCCCTCCTCATGAAGAGGCGGAACATCGCGCCCGACTTCATCTTTACGCTGTTCATCGTGTGCATCCCGTCGGCGATCGTCTTGGCGCGGCTCTACTATTGTTGGACAAAGCCTCTGCCCATCGAGGATTGGTATAAGATCCACGAGGGCGGTATGTCTATCATCGGCGGCGTCATCGGCGGCGTGGGCGCGGGGCTTGTGGTGTGCCTCGTGAAGAAGGTCAACTTTCTGCGCGCGGCGGATTGCGTTGTCATCACCATCCTCATCGCGCAAGCGATGGGGCGGTGGGGAAACTTTTTCAACCAGGAAGTGTTCGGCCAGCCCGTCACCGATTCCGCCCTGCAATGGGCGCCGTATGCCGTCTACATCGAGCGCGGCAACGGCCCGGGCGCTCCCGAGGGCTGGTATCAGGCGTTCTGCTTTTGGGAAATGGGGCTGAACCTCATCGGCTTTGCCCTGCTCTTCACCTTCACGTGGTTCAGGAAGAGCAAGCCCAACGGCATCTCCATGTTCCTATACTTTGTGTGGTACGGCATGGTGCGCGCCGTCATGGAACCCTTCCGCTATCAGGCGGATATCCTCGGGGGCGGCGGCGTCATGTGGAGCGAACTCTTCGCCATTCTCATGATAGGCTTCGGCATCATCGGGTGTCTCGTGCTCATGATCGTCAACTTCCTCCGCGAGGGAAAGTTCATCGGCAGCGCAAAGGGCGACCCCTGCGGCATCACGCAGTATCTCACGCCGTACAAGGATGAGCAGCCGTACTATTCCAAGATCAACATGATGGGCGCGAACTATCCGCCCAAGCCCTCCAAGGAAGAAAGGAAGCGCATGGAGGAGGAAGAAAAGAAAAAGCGCGCCGAGGAGAAACGGCAAAGGCAGGAAAAGAAATGAGAAATCTGACCCTTCTCACCGACCTCTATGAAATCACGATGGGGCAGGGATATTTCCGCGAGGGAAAGCACGAAGAGATCGCGGTGTTCGATATCTTTTTCCGCCCCAACAAACTCATCACCTACTCGGTCGCCGCGGGCATGGAGCAGGCGGCGCAATATCTTGAAAATTTGCACTTTTCGGAGGAGGACATCGCCTATCTTCGCAGCCTCCGCCTCTTTGACGAGAAGTTCCTCGCCTATCTCAAAAATTTGCGCTTCACGGGCGACGTTTACGCCGTGCGCGAGGGGGAGATCGTCTTTCCCTACGAGCCGATCCTCACCGTAAAGGCGCCCATGGTGCAAGCGCAGCTCGTGGAGACGGCGCTTTTGACCTTTGTCAACCATCAGACGCTCATCGCCTCCAAGTCGTCCAAAATTTGCGCGGCGGCGGGCGGCGGCGTCATGGAGTTCGGGCTTCGCCGCGCGCAGGGCGCGGATGCGGGCGTCTACGGGGCGCGTGCCGCCGTCATCGGCGGGTGCGTCTCCACCTCCAACGTGTACGCGGGTAAACTCTTCGATATCCCCGTCTCGGGCACGATGGCGCACAGTTGGGTGATGAATTTCCCCTCCGAACTCGAAGCGTTCCGCGCCTATGCGCGCAGTTTCCCCGATGCCTGCCTCCTCCTCGTCGATACCTACAACACGCTCAAAAGCGGCGTGCCGCACGCCATCGAGGTATTCAAGGAACTCCGCGCGGCGGGGCACGAGCCAAAGGGTATCCGCCTCGATTCGGGCGACCTCGCCTATCTTTCCAAAGAGGCGAGAAAGATGCTCGACGGGGCGGGCTTCCCCGACGCCATCATCTGCGCCTCGGGCGATCTCGACGAATATTCCATCCGCTCGCTCAAAGAGCAGGGCGCGAAGATCGACAGCTGGGGCGTGGGGACGAAACTCATCACGAGCGCCGATCTTCCCGCGCTCGGCGGGGTGTATAAACTCGCTGCGGTGTACGAGAACGGCGTGGAGATCCCCAAGATAAAACTTTCGGATACGACGGAGAAGATCACCAATCCCTCCTTCAAGGAGGTCTGGCGCATCTACGACCGCAAGACGGATAAGGCGATCGCCGACTATATCACCCGCGCGGGGGAGAGGGTGGACGAGACAAAGCCGCTCGAACTCTATCATCCCGTGGAGCGCTGGAAGCACATGACGGTGGAAAATTTCCGCGTGCGGAATCTGCGCGAGCCGCTCATCGTGGGGGGCAAGCGCGTTGCGCCCGTCTATTCCCTCAAAGAGATCTCCGCCTACCGCGCGGAGGAGTACGCAAGGTTTTGGGAGGAGTACACACGGCAGGATATGCCGCATATCTATAAGGTGGATCTCTCGGAAGAGCTCTACGAATTGAAGCGCGCCATGGTGCAGGAAAGCGGAAAAGGAGCGTAAGACGTGTTTCGGCTGTTCAACGAAAAGGATGTAAAAAAGTTGGTCTTGCGCCTGAAAGAGGAGTACGACGGCGTGCTCGCGCGCCAGCGTGCGGCGGCGGAGGAGTTGAAAGAGGAAAACAGGCAACTCCGCGCCCGCGTTCTTGAACTCGAAGGGGAGCGCGGCAGCGTGGGGGAAGCCATCATCTCCGCCCAAAAGGCGGGCGTGCGCATCCGTGAGGAGAGCGCGCGGGAGGCGGAAAACGAGCGGAAAGAACTTGCGCTCCTCGCCGAAAAGTGCCGCCTCATGCTCGACCGCCTGCAAAAAAAGTACCCCGACGAGGAGGATGTCGCGGCGTTCCAAGCGTTCACCGATGAACTTGAAACCCGCCTCGGCGGCGGCGCAGAGGACTACGTATTCGATATGGAGGAGGTGCTCTCGCCCAAACAGCCCCTTGACCTCGAAAAACTCTGCAAAGATCTGGGGCTCATGGAGGATGACGAATGAAAGAGGAATATACCTTCAAACAGCGCACCATGCAATCGCTCGGGTGCGCGCTCATCGTACTCATTTTCCTCTTTATCGACCTATTCACCAAACTTCTCATGACGGGGGTGCATCAGGGCGAGTATTTTCTCGGCATCGTGCGCATCAACTTCATGTTCAACACAGGTATCGCGTTCGGCATCGCGGCGGACAACCCCATCGCGATGATCGCCGTCACCATTCTCACCTTCTTTCTCATCGGTGGCATGATAGCCCTGTATTTTACGGTGTTCAAGCACAATTTCCCCGTACGGGTATGCCTCGCCGTCATCTTGGCGGGGGCGGTGGGGAATTTGTTTGACCGCCTGTACTTTTCCATCTTCGGTGCGACGAATGTTCCGAGTTCACCAGGCAAACTCTACTTCGGCGCGGCCGTGCGCGACTTCATCGATGTCTCACCCCTCGGCTTCGGCGTGTGCAACATCGCCGATTTCTGCATCACGTTCGGCGCCGTCGCGCTCGCCTTCTGTATTCTCTTTATCGGGCCTCGCGCCGTGTTCCCGCTCACTAAAAAGTGGCGCGAAGAGGGCAAGCGGCTGGATGAGGAGGCCGAAGCGAAGAAGAACGGCTTTACGGGCGAAGTCACAAAAGAGCCGATTCGCCCGTCGCAGGCGGAGGAGGGTTCGTTCGAGGAGGTCGTAGTGTTCGATCGCTCCCGTCGGGAGGAGGGGGAAGAACCCTCCGAAGAGGACGTGAAAAAGACGGACGACAGGGACGATGGATAGGGCGTCCTGCGTCGCCGAGGCCGCCGTGCGCGCCGACGTATTTTTGAGCGGAAAGACGGGTCTCACGCGTTCCGCCGTCAAAAAATTGGCGGACGAGGGGCGTCTCTATGTCAACGGCGCGCCCGCAAAGGCGGGGTGTATGCTCCGCGCGGGCGACGTGGCGGAAGTGGAGATCCCCGACCCCGTTCCCACCGCCGCCGTGCCCGAGGATATCCCCATCGAGATCATATACGAGGACGACGATTTCGCCGTCGTCAACAAGGCGCAGGGCATGACGGTGCACGCGGGCGCGGGCAACCGCACGGGTACGCTCGTCAACGCGCTTTTGTACCGCCTCAAAAATTTGAGCGGCGTTGGCGGGGCGATGCGGCCGGGCATCGTGCACCGCCTCGATAAGGATACGTCGGGGCTTCTCGTCGTCGCCAAAAACGATAGGGCGCACCTGTCCCTCTCCCGCCAGATCGCCGAAAAGACGGCAAAGCGGGAATATCTCGCCCTCGTGGAGGGTGTTCCCGCCGAGGGGCACGGGCACATCGTCACCCAGATCGGCAGAGACCCCAATGACCGCCTCAAAATGGCGGTACTGCCTGCGGGCAAGGGGCGGCGCGCCGAAACGGAGTACTTTGTGGAAGAGGCGTTCCGCGAAAACGCTCTCGTGCGGTTTGAACTGAAAACGGGCAGAACGCACCAGATCCGCGTGCACGCAAAACACATGGGACACCCCGTCGTGGGGGACAAGCTCTACGGCTACAAAAAACAGCGTTTTGCGCTCTCGGGGCAACTTTTGCACGCCTTCCGCCTCACGCTTACCCACCCCACAACGGGCGAGCGCATGGTGTTCGAGGCGCCGCTCCCCGATTATTTTGAGCGCGTTCTGCAAATTCTGCGCGGCCAATCAGGCAGGGCGTGACGGAGGAAGAGGAATGTTCGGAAAGAAGAAAAAACAGCAGCAGGCGGAAGAGGCGATCAAGCGGGCGGAGGAAGCGGAGCAGGCCGCGCGGGAAGCGCGCGCCGAAGCGGAGGCCTTGCGGGAAAAGCGGGGGCTTTTCGGCAGAAAGAAGAAGCCCGCGGCAGAGGAAAAGCCGGCGGAAACGCCCGCGCTCGTAGTCGCGCAGTCCGCGCCCGCGCCCGCAGTCGCGCAGCCCGCCCCCGCGGCGGCGGAAGCCGCCGCGCCGAGCGGAGCGGAACAGCCCGCGCCCAAGCTCTCCCGCCGCGCCCGCAAAAAGCAGGAAAAGGAGGAGCAGCGCAAGGAGGAGCGCATCCGCGACCTCGAATTGCAGCTGCACCGCTCGGAGCAGCGCAGGAAGAGCGCGCGTTTTTGCGACTTTTTCGCCTTCACCGTGCTCCTTTTGGCGGCGCTTCTGATGCTCCTCGGGCCTGTACTCAAACTCATTCTCGAACAGACGGGCGGCATCGAGGCGATGAAGACGGTCAGCACCGTCGCGCAGTACTGCCTGCTCGCCGCCATCGCCATTCCCGCGTGGTACTTCGTCTACCGCAAGAACATCGCGTGGAAGATAATCTACGTGCTCGCGCTCGTCGCGTTCATCGTGGGCAATATTTTGGGACTTACCCTGTAAAGCCAGCGGGCAGGGATGGCAAAAAGTTAGCAAAAGGATAGCAAGGAGAACTTATGGCAAGACCCATCGTCGCCATCGTCGGCCGCCCCAATGTGGGAAAGAGCACCTTTTTCAACAGGGTGGCGGGGCGCAAAATTTCCATCACCGAGAACAGGCCGGGCGTCACGCGCGACCGCATCACCGTGGAATGTGAGTGGCGGGGCAGGCCGTTTACGCTCATCGATACGGGCGGGCTGGAGGCGGGCAGCGAGGATACGATGTGGAAGGAGATCGCCGTGCAGGCGTCGCTCGCCATCGACTCCGCCGACGTCATTTTGTTCTTCACCGATGCGCGCGAGGGGCTGACCGCCAACGATTACGAGGTCGCGGAGCGCCTCCGCCGCAGCAAAAAGCCCGTCGTGCTCATCGTCAACAAGGTGGATGACTACTCGCCCGAAAAGGTGTTTGAATTTTACTCCCTCGGCCTCGGCGAGCCGTTCGCGGTCTCCGCGGAGCACTCCCGCGGCATTGGCGATGTGCTGGATGAGGCCGTCGCCCGCTTTCCCAAGGGGGAGAGCGCGGAGGAGGACAGCCTGAAAATCGCCGTCGTGGGCAAGCCCAACGCGGGCAAAAGTTCGCTCGTCAATCGGCTTCTGGGCGAAGAGCGCGCCATCGTCACGCCCATCGCGGGCACGACGCGCGACGCCGTCGATACGCGCTTCACGCGGGGCGGCAAGTCGTACACCATCATCGATACGGCGGGCATCCGCCGCAAGCGCTCGGTGGAGGACGATGTGGAATATTATTCGGTGCTCCGCGCCATTGCGGCCGTCGGGCGCGCCGACGTTGTGCTCCTCGTCGTGGATAGCAAGGAGGGGCTAACCGAACAGGACGTCAGGATCGCGGGCATGGCGCATGAAGAGGGCAAGCCCTCCCTCATCGTCATGAACAAGTGGGATATCATCGAAAAGGACACCCACACCGTGCAGGAATTTGAGAAGAAACTCAAAGAGGATCTCAAATTCATGGACTACTACAAGTCGGTGTACGTCTCGGCAAAGACGGGGCAGCGCGTGGATAAAATTTTGCCGCTCGCGGAGGAAGTGTACGCTCACGCAAGTTTCCGCGTGCCGACGGGGGAACTCAACGATCTTATAACGGACGCCGTGCGTGTATCCGAGCCGCCGAGTTACAACGGCAGGCGCATGAAGGTGTATTTTTCCTCGCAGGTCGCGGTGCGCCCACCTCTCTTCGTGTTGCAGGTGAACGATGAAACGCTCATGCACTTTTCCTACGAGCGGTATCTCGAAAACGTCATCCGCGGCGCGTACGATTTTTCGGGTACGCCCATCAAGATCAAGGTAAACGGAAGGAAGGAGAAGGAATGAAGGAACTCGCATTTTCCGAACTTTGGTATTGGTTTCTCCTCATGGCGGTCGTGTGTTATTTTGTGGGCTGCGTCAACTTTGCCGCCATCTATTCGCGTGCGCACAAGCGCGACGTGCACAAGATGGGCAGCGGCAACCCGGGGTCTATGAACATGACCCGCGAATTCGGGCTAAAAGTGGGTTTTTGCAACTTTATTGTCGATTTTTGCAAGGGCGGCGTGCCCGCGCTTGTGAGTTTTTTCATCTTCCGCGGCTACTATTTTGCGGGAACGGAGGTCGTCGTCTCCGATTTCACGCGGTATTTTTGCGGGCTGTTCGTCGTGCTCGGGCACATCTGGCCCGTCACCATGAAGTTCCGCGGCGGAAAGGGCATCGCCTCCACATTGGGGCTTCTCTCCTTCGGGCTGGGGTGCGAAAACCCGTGGTACATCTTCGCCGCGGTCGGCGCCCTTCTCATCGTGCTCGTCTACATCATCTCCACGGAGTGGGGGTCTATGGGGTCTCTCCTCGGCGTCACGGGTCTATCGGTGTGGCAGGGGATCCTGCTCTTCCTCCGCTACTCTGCGGATATCGCGCAGGGCTGGGTGATAGGGATCTACCTTCTGTTGCTCGGGCTGAATTTTTTAACGTGGTTCGCGCACAGAAAAAATCTGCTGCGCCTTCTCGCGGGCGAGGAGCACCGCACGTCGGTGAAGAAACTCTCCAAGGGCAAGCGCGGCACACAGAATATGTAAGCGGAATAAAAATCACTGCGCCGCCGAGGCAAGCCTCGGCGGCGCAGACTTTGTAAAATTCTCTGTTAAAATTCTTTCAGCCCGAGAAGATAGTCGGCCGAAACGTGAAATGCGCGGCAAATCGCCGTAAGGTATTCGGCGGACGGCGCGCTCTTGTCGTTCTCCCAAAGCGACACGGTGTCCTGCGAGACGGCGATCTTTTCGCCGAACTCCGCCTGCGTCAGTTTCGCCTCCGCGCGTATCTCACGGATGCGCTGTCCCAAGGAAAATTCCACAGCCATATTTTACGAAGAAATTTCGTAAAATACTTGACATACGAGATATTCTCGTATACAATGGCGTTAAACGCGGCGGCGCGGATGTCATGAAAATTCTTTCAGACAAACTGCCGGGGAAAATGTGCCCGCGCTGTTTGGGGGGGAGGAGTTTTCAATAAATTATGAAAAGCAGATTGATCGATCACGAAGAGGAAGCGGAGATCGTGCTGTTTATTCTCATTCCGCACTGTCCGCAGTGCCGCGAGCGCGTCGTGCGCGAGATCCTGCGCGACAGTTATTGGGAGGGCGTGGAAATCGGCTATCCCGGGGAGCAGGGCACGGCCGTTTCGCTCCGCTACCGCAAGGGGAAATACCCGAACGTCGACTATTGGGAACTTGCCCAAAGGGCAAAGGCTCGGTTGGATGCGCTCGGCTACCGCGTCATGTAAAACTTCGCCCGCCCTCCCTCCGCGGGCGATAATTTTTTCATCTCGCCGAAGGCCTACCCTCTTAGGGAGGGGAGGCTCCGCCGTAGGCGGTGGTGGGGAGGTAAAATCACTGCGCCGCCGAGGCAACCCTCGGCGGCGCATCCACATTTCCGTGCCTCAAAAGGCGAAAACGCAAGAATTTCATAAAATCTTTCTCCCTACGCTTGATAAAAAGGCGGCGATAGTGTATAATGGAGGGCGAAAGAGAGGCATTCAACATGAAAATTCCCTATGCGATCATCATCATGGATGGCTACGGCCTGAACCCCGAGACGGTGGGGAACGCCATCTACATGGACGGCAGCAAAAACGTCACCGCCTACCGCAAAAATTATCCCTCGGCAACGCTCGGCGCGAGCGGCCTTTCCGTGGGGCTTCCCGCAGGCCAGATGGGCAATTCCGAAGTCGGCCACCTCAACATGGGCGCGGGGCGCATCGTCTATCAAGACCTCACCAAGATCACCAAGGCCATCGAGGACGGCGACTTCTTCGAAAATCCCGCTCTCATCAAAGCCATGGACAGCGCGCGCGACAATCACAAACAACTTCACCTTTGGGGGCTGTTGTCCGATGGCGGCGTGCACAGCCACATCACCCATCTCTTTGCCCTTCTCGAAATGGCAAAAAAGCGCGGCGTGCCCCAAACCTACGTTCACGGCTTCATGGATGGGCGCGACGTCTCCCCGACCTCGGGCGTCGAGTATGTCAAGGAACTTCTCGCCAAGATGAAGGAACTCGGCTACGGCAAGATCGCCTCCCTCTCGGGCAGATATTACTCGATGGATCGCGACAACAATTGGGATAGGGAGGAAAAGAGTTACGATATGCTCACGCTCGGCACGGGAATTCACGAGGAAGACCCCGTCGCCGCGCTGGAAAAATCGTATGCAAACGGCGTGACCGATGAATTTGTCCTTCCCACCAACATCTGCGAGGGCGGCAAGCCCGTTGCCCTCGTTCAGAAGGGGGATAGTATCATCTTCTTCAACTTCCGCCCCGATAGGGCGCGCGAGATCACCCGCGCCTTCTCCCAAAGGGAGTTCGTCGTTCCCAAGGGCACGGCATTTGAAAGAAAGACGGGCTTCCTCGCCCCCGTCTACGTCTGCTTTACGGTGTACGACGCGCAGTTCGAGGGCGTCGAGATCGCCTTCCCCAAGCAGAGCCTCGAAAATACTTTGGGCGAATACCTCGCCAAGATGGGCAAAAAGCAACTTCGCATCGCCGAGACGGAAAAGTACGCCCACGTCACGTTTTTCTTCAACGGCGGCGTGGAAGCGCCCAACGCAAACGAGGTGCGGGTGCTCATCAACTCTCCCAAGGTGGCGACCTACGACTTGCAGCCCGAAATGTCCGCTCCCGAAGTCACCGAGCGCGTCCTTTCCGAACTTTCGACGGGCGAGTACGACGCGATGATCCTGAACTTCGCCAACTGCGACATGGTGGGGCACACGGGCGTCATTCCCGCCGCCGTCAAGGCGGTGCACACCGTCGATGAATGTGTAAAAAAGGTCGTCGATAAAATTCTGTCGATGGGGGGCGCGGCGCTTCTCACGGCCGACCACGGCAACGCGGATAAGATGCTGGATAGCGACGGTTCTCCCTTCACGGCGCACACCACCAACCCCGTGCCCGTCGTGCTCATCTCGGAAAAATATAAGAACGCGACCCTTCGCAAGGACGGCATTTTGGCAGACCTTGCGCCCACGCTTTTGGAAGTTATGGGGCTACCCATCCCGCCCGAAATGACGGGTAGAAGCCTCATCGAAAAATAACAGGAAATGCAGCAGCGCCCCGAGCCGTTCGGTTCGGGGCGCATTTCATGTCATGTAATCCCGACTTCCTCATTCTGCCCCGTTCGCCCATAGCTGCCCCTTTTGAAGGGGGCGGCTCCGCCGTAGGCGGTGGTGGGGATTCTCTTTCCCCTCATACCGAGGCTTCGCAGAAGCCGAGTGTATCTTATCCCCTTCCCCGCGAAATGGGGAGGGGCAACCCTTGCCCACCCCAATGTCATGCCGAGCGGGGCGTAGCGAAGTCGAGGCATCTCTACTTCATTCCTTGCCCACCCCCTCGGGGAGGGGTGGGTGTCACCGCAGGTGACGGAAGGGGTGTTACTCCGCCGCCCGTCCCTCATTCCGAGCCAAGCGCCCGCGGCGAAAGCCGCGGGCGCTTGGCGAGTGAATCTTCCCCCAATATCCTTCACGCCAAATCCGCCGACCTTCGGCGAATTTTTACTTTGAAAACCACACCGCCACGGTGGCGTGTTGCCCGTTTGGGAAGCGCATGGAGATGCCTTCCTCGGTGAGGCGGCACTTCGCCACAAAATTTTCTTTGAGCAGTGGCAAAATTTCCTGCGCGAGTTCCCGCGCGCCGATTTCCGCCTCCCGCGCGGCGTCATCCGTTTTTTGCGCATAGCCTTTCTCTTCCCGTATTTCCTCAAAATTTTCGCTTTCGTTCTTCATAAGTTTTCTCCCAATCGACAATATTATAACCCACCGACACAAATAGTATAACCCACCACCGCTTATATTGGCAAGCGGAATATGCGTGTTGGTGGGATAATATTTTGTCGAAAAAGGGGAAGTTTATGGAAGTTGTGTCGAAACTGTCGGAGCGTCTCAAAGAACTGATGTTTGACTGCGGGCAGATAAAGTCGGAGGCACTCGCAAAGCAATTAAAAGTATCCGGCCCGACGGTGCGCTCGTGGATGAACGGAAAACGAGATATCACCCTTGCAAATGCCATAAAGGTGGCGGACTTTTTCGAGTGCTCGCTGGATTATCTTGCGGGAATTTCCGATGTGGATCGCAAAGTGACGGCGCGCCCGCTTCCGCCGTTTTACGAAAATCTGCGCAAGGTGATGGATGAGCAGGGCGTTACGCGCTATCAAATCGCCAAAAACGTCGTTGCGGACGTGTTCTTTACAAAGTGGGTGCACGGCGGGATGCCCATGCTCTACACGGCGTGCAAACTCGCGCAGTACCTGCACGTCTCTCTCGATTACCTCGTCGGCAGAACCGATTATTAAAATACGGAATGGAAACAGCGCCCCGAGCCGTTCGGCTCGGGGCGCAATTCATGTCATGTTGTCCTACCCCTCATATCGCCCCGCCTGCCCAAGGCCTCCCCTTTTTCAAAGGGGAGGCTCCGCCGTAGGCGGTGGTGGGGATTGATTTTCCTTTCGCCCACCGTTTTCGCGTCCAAGGCCTCCCCTTTTTCAAAGGGGAGACTCCGCCGTAGGCGGTGGTGGGGATTGCCCCCATAAATACGTCACCCTGTCCCGCGCAGCGCAATTTTTTCGGAAAAAATTTTTTCACACCCGCGCAATTTTAGCGCTTTTTTAGCTCTTCGCCTTTTATAATCATAGGAAACAGGGGATAGCCCCGCAAAAAGAGGGGAGTTGCCCCAAAAAACAGGGAAGCCGCCCTGCAAAGAGCAAATATAGAGGCTCTTTCCCCGAAAAAAGGAGTAAACCATGTTGTTTGGCAACAAAAAATTCCGTCTCATCGCGTGTTCGGTGTTCTACGGGCTGTTTGCGGTGGCAGCTATCGTGCTGTTTATCGTGGGCTGCGTGGATATGGATAAGGCGAACAGCGTCAACCTCATGCACGTCGTGGTATGCATCGCCATTTTGGCTGTGCCCTATCTATTGTACCTTCACGCCGACTGTTTTGAGGGGAAGGCGGGGAAGATCATAACGGGTGTCCTTGCGCAGGTGCTCCTGTGGGGGTTGACGGTATTCGTGCTTCTCTGCGCGTTTGCTCCCGCCGATGCGCGGCGCACCTATCCCACGCTCTGCCTTTCCAGCCTGCTCTCCACGTCGCTCTCGATGGCGCTCTTCAATCTCCGCTCGGGCATAACGGGCGAGGACAGCAAATTCAGCCTGCTCGAGGAGGATTCCGTGGAGGATGGCAACATCTGCGCCAACATCTGTTATTTCGCCGCGTTTGCCGCGCCGTTCGTCTCCTACCCGATCGCGATGCTCTTGACCCTCCTCCCCGTAAAGGTCGCCGCCATGGTGTGGGGCGCGGTGTTCATTTGCAGTTTTGCATTCGTGCTGATGTCCGATTTCATCGTCAGTAAGATAATCGGCGCTGCGGCCGTGCTTGCCATCCTCATCGTCTCCATCGTATTCGGCGCGCAGGCGCAGGGGCTGTCCTACGCGCGGCCGACCGATACCCTCGTGTTCGCACCTTGCCTTGCGGTCGTCATCGCCGCCGCACTCATCGCCTCCTTTGTGAAGTATAACAACCCCATAGTAATGTTCACCTCGCTCGGCGTCGCCCTCGTCGCCACGCCCTTCTTGCAGTGGCTGATAGGGTATATGTGGTATGCCGGCCTTCCCGTCGTCCTCGTGCTCTGCTCCGCCAACTTCTTCATCTGCAAGAGCCTCGATTCGGGCGTGTCGTCTCACAAATCGCACTCTTCGCGCTCGTCGTCCTCCCCTTCGTCGTCCCATTCCTCGTCGTCGTATTCGGGTTCGTCGTCGTATTCGGGCGGAGATACGCGCAAGAACGGCGGCAACGAACTTTCCTACCAACTCAGCCGCATCGCGAGCCGCGAGTCGGGCGGGCACAGCCTTTCCTATTACAGCAAGGTGAACTTCCGCGTGTCGAGTTCGCTGATCGGAAGGACGATCGTATTCAAGATCTCCTCCGACGTCGAGCCGGGGAGCGGCGTCACCGACCAGGCGAAGGTGGACGTTCTGAAGGGCGAAGTGCAGAGCGCCTTCGATTCCCTCTGCGACCGTCTGATGTCCGCGGCGGAGTCCTGTGTCGAGAACCTCCGCGCAAGTTACAAGGATTACGACGGCGAGTATTCCGTCGAATTCCGAACCTAAATCCCCGTCTCCTTATATCCCCCCTGCAAGGCCTACCCTCCCGGGAGGGGAGGCTCCGCCGTAGGCGGTGGTGGGGAGGCGTCCCTCATACACACACGCGCCGCGGTATTCCTTTCGCTTGCCCGCCCCTTGCGTAAAGGGGAGGGGTGGGGATACGCCCTTATTCCTCATACCGAACGCGCCGCCGCGCTCCATAGGAGCGCGGCGGCGCGTGAGTGTATCTTTGCGTGAGTGTATCTTTCCTCCATTCCCCGCGTCATTCTGTCTCGCGCTTTATACCGCGTCATTCCGCCCCGCCCGCTCGTCGGCGCACGAGATAGCAGAGCGTAGCGCAGTCGCCCCACCACAATGTCATGCCGAGCGGAGCATAGCGAAGTCGAGGCATCTCTACTTCATTTCTTGCCCACCCCTTGGAAGGGGGGGCACCGCAGGTGACGAAAGGGGTGTCATTCCGCCTCCCCCAAAAAAGCCATGCGCCCCGAGCCGTTCGGCTCGGGGCGCATTTTCCAATCCATTCATTCTCAATAGTTCGTTTTATTCTTCAAATTTTTGTACACGTTAAAGAGTTTCAGACACTCGCCGCGCTCGGTTTCTTGTAAGAAATCTCCCAACTTGTCCCGTCCGCCGAAGATCTTGTCCATCTCATTGTCTCGAAAGCCGACCTCTTCATTGTCCTTGATCGTACAGCCGTAATATACCCTGTCGAGGTTTGCCCACATACAGGCCGTCAGGCACATATGGCAAGGTTCGCCCGTGGTGTAGAGTTCGCACCCCGCAAGGTCGAATGTCCCCAAAGTTTTACAGGCGTCGCGGATCGCCTGCATCTCGCCGTGGCAGGTGGGGTCGTTGAGTTTGACCACTTGGTTGTGTCCGCGTCCTACGATCTCTCCGTCCTTTACAACAACGCTGCCGAAAGGGCCGCCTTCCCCCGCGAGGATGCCGCATCTGGCCTCCTCGATCGCTTCGTTCATATATTTATCCATAATTTTCCCACTTATCCGTTCCCGAGGCAAAACGCTTGCCTCGGCGTAATTATTTGTCGAAATTGACAATCGTCGCAAAGTCCGCGGCCTTTAAGGAAGCGCCGCCGATGAGCCCGCCGTCTATCTCGGGCTGTGCCATGAGGCCCTTACAGTTTTTGGCGTTCATCGAGCCGCCGTATTGGATGCGCATCCTGCCCACGTTCTTGCCCGCGTAAACCTTCTTCATGCGCTTGCGGATGTAGCCGATGGTCTCGTTGGCCTGCTCGTCGGTGGCGGTTCTGCCCGTGCCGATGGCCCAGATGGGTTCGTAGGCGATGACGATCTTGGAGAAGTCCTCAATGCCCGCAAAATCCGCGGCAATTTGTTTATCGAGCACCTTTTCGGTAAGCCCGTCCTCGCGCTCCTCGAGACTCTCGCCGATGCACACGATGGGGGTAAGCCCCGCGGCAAGGGCGGCGAGCGTGCGCTTGTTCACGGTCTCATCCGTCTCGCCGAAGTAGGCGCGGCGTTCGCTGTGGCCGATGATGACGTACTGCACGCCGTATTCTTTGAGCATGGCGGCGGAAATTTCGCCCGTGTACGCGCCTTTTTCCGCAAAGTGCACGTTCTGCGCGCCGAGACGAATTTTAGAGCCGTAGATCGCCTTTTTTACGGCGGGGATGTCGATGGCGGGCACGCACACCACCACGTCGCATTTTGCGTCCTTCACGAGGGGTTTCAGCGCCTTCACGAGTTCCACGCCCTCTGCGGCGGTGTTGTTCATCTTCCAGTTTCCTGCAATAATGGGTCTTCTTGCCATTTGTATTTACTCCTTATAATATTTGTATGAAAGGCATTCGCTCGCCCTGTTTCCGCATAAAGGCGTTCGCTCGCCCTATTCCTCATACCGAACCCGCGTAGCGGGTGAGTGTATCTTCCCTTGTGGCTTTCGGGAAAGGCGACCGTATGATATGTAGAGCCTTTCTCCGCAATGGGGAACAAATGGGGAGGGGTGCTCCTCATACCGAGCGTAGCGGGGGGATAGGGGCGCTCCTCATACCGAACCCGCTTAGCGGGTGAGTGTATCTTCCCTTATTTTCCCCCTTTGTATGGAGGACGCCGCCCACCTTATTCTATCCCCTTCCCCTTAGGGGAGGGGGACACAGGGGGAGGGGCTATCCTCGCAAGGCCTACCCTTTTCCAAAGGGGAGGCTCCGCCGTAGGCGGTGGTGGGGATTTGCCATCATCACGTCATGTTGAGCCGCCGCTTGTGCGGCGTGTCGAAACATGGCCTTATTCCTTCTCGTTGAGGCACGCAATGCCGGGCAGCACTTTGCCCTCAAAGAGTTCCAGCGAAGCCCCGCCGCCCGTGGAGATGTGCGTGATCTTATCGGCATAGCCGAGTTGCGCGCAGGCCGCGGCCGAATCTCCGCCGCCGACGATGGTCGTCGCGCCCTTTGCCTCGGCGAGGGCAGCCGCAACGGCGTTTGTGCCCGCCGCCAAAGTGGGGTTCTCGAACACGCCCATCGGGCCGTTCCAGATGACCGTCTTTGCCGTTTTCACCTTCTCCGCGTAGAGGGCGCGCGTCTTTTCGCCGATATCGAGCCCCATCTTGTCCGCGGGGATGTTGTGGGAGCACACCGTCTCCACCTCGATGGGTGCGTCGATGGGGTCGGGGAAGGCCTTGGCGACCACGGTATCCACGGGCAGCAGCAGTTCCTTGCCCGCCGCCTTTGCCTTTTCGATCATCTCCTTGCAGTAGTCGAGTTTCTCGTCGTCGACAAGCGACGTGCCGATCTCATACCCCTGCGCTTTGAGGAAGGTATACGCCATGCCGCCGCCGATGATGAGGGTGTCGCACTTCTCCAAAAGGTTGGAGATAACGCCCAGCTTGTCGGCGACCTTCGCGCCGCCCAGGATGGCGACGAAGGGGTGCACGGGGTGGTCGAGGCTGTCCGCCATCACGGTGAGCTCCTTTTCGATGAGGAAGCCGCACACCGCGGTCTTCACCAAGCCGTATTCGACGATGGCGGCGGTCGAAGCGTGCGAGCGGTGCGCCGTGCCGAACGCGTCGTTCACATAGATGTCCGCATACTTTGCAAGTTTCTTACAGAATTCAAGGTCCTTCTTCTCCTCCTCCCAGTGGAAGCGGAGGTTTTCGAGGAGCACGCACTCGCCCTCCTTGCACGCGGCGACCTTGGCCTGCGCGTCAGGGCCGACGACGTCGGCCGCAAAGGTCACTTTCCCGCCCAACAGTTCGTTGAGGCGCTTTGCAACGGGCGCGAGGGTGAGTTTCTTCGGCTCATCCTTCTTGGCCTTTTCGATGATGGCCTCCGCTGTCGTCTCGCCCTTTTCCACCTTGGCCTTGTCCTTCTTATTGAGTTTCACCTCGTCGGAGAAGATGGAATGGGGCTTGCCCATGTGCGAGCAGAGCGTAATTTTCGCGCCATGTTCCATGAGGTATTTGATGGTGGGCAGCGCCCCGATGATGCGGTTCTCGTCGGTGATGACGCCGTCTTTCATGGGCACGTTGAAGTCGCAGCGGACGAGAACGTGTTTGCCTTTCCAGTCTTTTACATCTTTTACGGTCATTTTGTTCATAAAAAGGTACTCCTTACACAAGATTTTTCCCATATTATGATAATTCTTTTCCCAAAATTTGTCAATACTTTGAAAGAAAAAGAAAGGCCGAAAATTCCCGCTTTTTTCGGAAAAAATCGTGAATTTTGTTTGACAAAGTATGGCATATTTGCTAAAATAAGCGTTGCCTGTAATTTGGCGCGTCTTTCTGCGCGCCGAAAACGCAGAATAAACCGCTTCTTCGGATCGTCTGATCCCGAGAATATTCCGAAAATAAGCAAAAAGGAGGTAAACGATGCCCACGATCAACCAGCTCATCAAGAAAGGCAGGGAGAGGGAGGCCTTCAAATCCAAGTGCCCCATTCTCGACCAGTGCCCGCAAAAGCGCGGCGTGTGCCTTTCGGTGACGACGACTTCGCCCAAGAAGCCCAACTCGGCGCTCCGCAAGATCGCAAGGGTGCGGCTGACCAACAAGCAGGAAGGTACGGTGTACATTCCGGGCGAGGGTCACAACTTGCAGGAGCACAGCTCGGTGCTCATCCGCGGCGGCAGGGTCAAGGATCTGCCCGGCGTGCGCTACCACATCATCCGTGGCGCGCTCGATACGGCAGGTGTCGCCAAGCGCAAGCAAGCGCGCAGCAAGTACGGCGCAAAGAGACCTAAATAAAACTTGCGCGATTTGAGAATTGGCATTTTGACCTGTGTCCTTGCTATAAATAATGTGCGTTAGGCGGAATTGACTTCCGCCGTGCGCGACCCAATTTGCCGCACACTTGCGGCTTACTGTTGAACAGGGCGAACATTCGGAGCAAGGCCAATTAAGGCAATAGTGTCAGTTCGCTCACGAAAATTTGTCGGTACGACAAATTTTGTGAACACCCCTTACTTATTTCGGAATATTCAAACCCGACGTAGGTAGGCAGTATTCCCCGCAAGGGGGAGAAGGTTCGCTATCCCTATGGGACAAGCGATAGCTTTACAGAAGGGCGGCTATAAAATAGCCCTGCGGCAGCGTGCCGCACAACGATTCAAAAAAGGAGGATCAAACAATGCCCAGAAGAGGGAAAATCCCGAAGAGAGACGTTCTTCCCGATCCCATGTACGGGAGCAAGGTCGTCACCAAGCTCATCAACCAGATCATGCTGGACGGGGAAAAGAGCGTCGCGCAGACCATCGTCTACGATGCGTTCAAGGAGATGGGGGAAAAGCTCAACAAAGACCCCATGGAAATTTTCAATCAAGCGCTTGCCAACATCACGCCCACCGTCGAGGTCAAGGCGCGCCGTGTCGGCGGTGCAAACTATCAAGTACCCGTGGAAATTCGCCCCGAGCGCCGTCAAACGCTCGCCATCCGCTGGCTCGTGCTCAACACGCGCAAGCGTTCCGAGCGCCAGATGAGCAAAAAGCTCGCGGCGGAACTCATGGATGCTTACAACAACACGGGCGGTTCCGTGAAGAAGAAAGAGGATACGCATAGAATGGCGGAAGCGAACAAGGCGTTCGCGCACTTCCGTTTCTGAACTGAAAGGTAGTTGCAATGGCAAGAGAATACGACTTAAAACACACAAGAAACTTCGGCATCATGGCGCATATCGACGCGGGCAAGACCACGACGACGGAGCGCATCCTGTTCTACACGGGCAAGACGCACAAACTCGGCGAAGTGCACGAGGGCGCTGCGACGATGGACTGGATGGTGCAGGAGCAGGAACGCGGCATCACGATCACTTCCGCGGCAACCACCTGTTTTTGGAAAGGGCACCGCTTCAACATCATCGATACGCCAGGCCACGTCGACTTCACGGTAGAAGTTGAACGTTCGCTTCGCGTACTCGACGGCGCTGTCGCCACTTTCTGCGCCAAGGGCGGCGTCGAGCCGCAGTCGGAGACGGTCTGGCGTCAGGCGGATACCTACAAAGTTCCCCGCGTCGCCTACGTCAACAAGATGGATATCAACGGTGCGGACTTTTTCCGCGTGGAGAAGATGATCCGCGAGCGCTTGGGCGCAAACCCCGTGCCCGTGGAACTTCCCATCGGCAAGGAGACGAACTTCCGCGGCATCATCGACCTCATCCGCATGGAGGCGGAGATCTACTACGACGACCTCGGAAAGGACTTCCGCAAGGAGGCCATTCCCGCGGATATGCAGTCGCTCGCCGAGGAGTACCACTCCAAACTCGTCGAGGAGGCGGCCTCCGCTTCGGACGAGCTCATGGAAAAGTACTTCGAGGACGGCGACCTCTCCGTCGATGACATCATCGCGGGGCTTCGCGCGCGCTGCCTCAAACTCGAACTCGTGCCCATGCTCTGCGGCTCTTCCTATAAGAACAAGGGCGTGCAATTCCTTCTCGATGCCGTCATCCACTTCCTTCCCAGCCCCATCGATGTCGACCACGTCAAGGGCACCAACCCCGAAACGGGCGAAGAGGAGGAGAGAAAGACGTCGGATGAAGAACCCTTCGCGGGTCTCGCATTCAAGATCGCGACCGATCCCTTCGTGGGGTCTCTCGCCTACTTCCGTTGCTATTCGGGCGTGCTGTCGGCGGGTTCGTATGTCTACAATTCCACCAAGGATAAAAAGGAACGCGTCGGCCGCCTCGTGCAGATGCACGCCAACGAGCGCAAGGATATCTCCGAGATCTACTCGGGGGACATCTGCGCCATCGTCGGCCTCAAAAACACGACGACGGGCGATACGCTCTGCGATGAAAAGCATCCCATCGTGCTTGAAAAGATGGAGTTCCCCGAACCCGTCATCCAGCTTTCGCTTGAACCCAAGACCAAGGCAGGGCAGGAGAAGATGACGATGGCGCTCGTCAAGCTCGCCGAGGAAGACCCCACGTTCAAGACGTATACCGACAGCGAGACGGGGCAGACCATCATCGCGGGCATGGGCGAATTGCACCTCGATATCATTGTGGATAGGTTGCTGAGGGAATTCCACGTCGAAGCCAACGTCGGCGCGCCGCAGGTCGCCTATCGCGAGACCATCAAGAGGGCCGTGGACGCCGAGGGGATGTACAAGCGGCAGTCGGGCGGCAAGGGTCAGTACGGCCACTGCAAGATCCATCTCTATCCGCAAGAGCCGGGCAAGGGCTACGCCTTTGAAGATCTCACCGTCGGCGGGTCGATTCCCAAGGAGTACATTCCCGCCATCGATAAGGGGATCCAGGAGGCCGCCAAGAACGGGTATCTCGCGGGCTACGAGCTTGTGGACTTCCGCGTCGAAGTGTACGACGGCAGCTTCCACGAAGTCGACTCGTCGGAAATGGCGTTCAAGATCGCGGGTTCAATGGCGCTCAAAGACGGGTTGGAGCGGGCGAACGTCGTCCTCCTCGAACCCATCATGAAGGTGGAGATCGTCACGCCCGACGACTACTTCGGCGACCTCATGGGCAACATCTCGGGGCGCCGCGGTTCTATCCTCGGCACGGACGACAGGAGCGGCGCAAAGGTCATTGACGCCATGGTTCCTCTGTCGGAGATGTTCGGCTATGCCACCGACCTCCGCTCCCGCACGCAGGGAAGAGGGCAGTTCACCATGCAGTTCGACCACTATGCAGAAGTTCCCAAGTCGGTTTCGGAGAAGATCGTCACGGGCAGAGCGAAGAAATAACCGTAAATCGCGCAATTTTGCAAAAAACTTTCGTCAAAGTGATTGCAAAATTTTTCCGTATGGGTTATAATGGAAGAGTAAGCGAAGTCAGCTTCATATCAATGTTTGATAGATAGCTGCGCTTTCAGCCGTAAAAAGCTGAAAAAAGTTATCAAAAAATAAAAAAATTCAAGGAGAAATTCAAAATGGCAAAGGCAAAATTCGACAGAAGCAAGCCCCATGTCAACATCGGTACGATTGGCCACGTTGACCACGGCAAGACCACTTTGACCGCAGCTATCACCATGGTTATGGCTTGCAAAGGTCAGGCACAGAAGATGCGCTACGATGAGATCGATAAAGCGCCCGAAGAAAAGGCGCGCGGTATCACCATCAACACCGCACACGTAGAGTATGAGACGGACAAGCGTCACTACGCGCACGTCGACTGCCCCGGGCACGCGGACTATGTCAAGAACATGATCACGGGTGCGGCGCAGATGGATGGCGCTATCCTCGTCGTCGCTGCGACCGATGGTCCTATGCCCCAGACCCGTGAGCACATCCTGCTCGCCCGTCAGGTCGGCGTTCCCTACATCATCGTGTTCCTCAACAAGATCGACCAGATGGACGATCCCGAACTTTTGGACCTCGTCGAGATGGAGATCCGCGATCTTCTTTCCTCGTACGACTTCCCGGGCGACGATATCCCGATCATCAAGGGTTCTGCTTTGAAGGCGCTCGAAAAGGCGACCAGCGGCGCTTCGGATGCGGAAATTCTCGCCGCTCCCGAATGCAAGTGCATTCTCGAGCTCATGGATGCGGTGGATAGCTATATCCCCACCCCTCAGCGCGACGATCAAAAGCCCTTCCTTCTTCCCGTCGAGGATGTATTCACCATCTCCGGCCGCGGCACGGTTGCTACCGGTCGTGTGGAGAGGGGCGTTGCCCACGTCGGCGACCCCGCCGAGATCGTCGGCCTCATCGAAAAACCCCGCACCACGGTCATCACCGGTCTCGAAATGTTCCACAAGCAGTTGGATGAAGCCATGGCGGGCGACAACGTCGGCGCGCTTCTCCGCGGCATCAACCGCACGGATGTGGAAAAGGGTCAGGTCATCGCCAAGCCCAACACCGTCCCCACTGCCACGAAGTTCGAAGCTCAGGTTTACGTCCTCACCAAGGATGAGGGCGGCCGTCACACCGCGTTCTTCAACCACTACCGTCCTCAGTTCTTCATCAGAACGACGGATGTCACGGGTTCTATCGAGCTTCCCGCGGGCGTTGAAATGGTCATGCCCGGCGACCACGTCACCATGACGGTCGAGCTCATCAAGCCCGTCGCCATCGAGGAAGGCCTCCGCTTCGCTATCCGCGAAGGCGGCAGAACGGTTGGCTCGGGCGCTGTGTCGAAGATCCTCAAATAAGCACAAGCAAGGTCTTGAGCAATTGAAAAACACAAAAAGAGTACGTTATTTCGCGTACTCTTTTTTCTTTCCTCATACCGAATTGCCGCGGGCGGCAATGAGCGTATCTTTCTCATATTTCCCCTCCTCATACCGCCCCGCGCGCACTATTCTTCTACTAAGCGCGGCACGAGGCGCAACGCGCCGAAGTAGCCAACCGCCCGTCCGCTTCTGCGGACGGGCGGTTGGCGAGCGTATCTTCCCCGAGCGAAGTCCGCCCTCGCTTTTCTCTCGCGTCATTCCGCCCCTCGACTGTTCCACCGCGTCATTCTGAACCCCCTTTCCGCGCCCGCCCCTGTGGGGCGGGGCGCGGAAAGGGGGGGGGAATCCCGAAAAACGAAGTCCGATTTGCAATTTTTATTTTCCCAAAAAAATTTCAAAAAAGTTGGCATACATCGCCCAAAACGCCGAAAAAGGTGGTAAGCTACATTATGAGAAGAGCGTGAGCAGCACCCTGCGAACGCGCGCGAAAGAAAAAAACCCTCCTGCCGTTGCAAAGCGGAAGTCGCCGTGCGGCGACCTCCGCTTAGCTACGGCAGGAGGGTTTCAGGTAAAAATTTCAATATTTTTAGGAAAAATTTTTCCAATTTCTGGGGCAAAGCAAAAGCAAAAAAGCGGGCATACTTTTTTGTATGAAGGCGATTTTGGCGGTCGGGCGCGTGCGGAGCGCGTACCGAATTCTCGCCGAGCACAGGTACACGACGGTTGCGGGCACGCTTGTCTTTTTTCTCATTCTCTCGCTCGTGCCGTTTTTGTTTTGGCTCACGCTGCTCTTCGGCAGTTCCGCGCTCGATGCGGCCACGCTCTCGGGCTTGGGACTTTTCGATTGGGCGGAAGACCTCCTAATTTTTCTCAAAGAGAACGCGGCGGAAAATGCGGCGGGCGCAAGCGTCATTTTTCTCGCGACGACTTTGTGGTCGAGCACGGGATTTTTTTATCATCTTCGCAGGAGCGGCGAAATTATTTACGGCTACGAGCGCACAAAACACGGCTGGAAGGTGCGCCTTGCCGCGCTCCTCTACACATTCGGCGTGCTGCTCTTTTTTGCCGCCGCGGGCGCAATTTTGTTCGTCGCGGGCGTCGCCTCGCGCTTTTTGCCGCCCTTCATCTCCTATCCCGTTTGGTATCTTCTCGCGCTTTTATTGGGCTTTTTCGCCGCGTGGATCTTGAACACCTACCTTTGCCCGTACAAGTGCAAGCCCTCCGATACCGCGCTCGGAAGTTTCCTCACGGCCATCGCCTGGCTCATCGCTTCGGGCGCGTTCGCGCTCTATCTCAATTTCGGCAACAAGGAGCAACTCTACGGCGCGCTCACGCTTGTTGTCGTCTTTCTCATTTGGCTGTATTGGATGATGATCTGCCTCACCGCGGGCGCGGTCTTTTGCCGCACCCGCATGGGAGAACAGAGTTTGCCGCATAAGGAGTTATAAAAGATTACGAAAAATCTTGCATTATGAAAAATCAGGCGCCCGCCGATAAAAAAATCGGCGGGCGCTTTTCAATATTCCGATCTTCCGAGGAGATAATCGGTAGACACATCAAAAATCGTAGCAATTTTGGTGAGATTTTCCAACGTCGGCTCGCTCTTCCCGTTTTCGTAGCGGATATAAGACGGCTGGGAAATGCCGATTTTTTCCGCCATTTGCCGCTGTGTCAGTTGGCATATATGCCGCATTTCCTTTAGGCGTTCACAAAAAATTTGCATCATTTTATTGACGATTATAGCCATTTGCTATATAATTATAAAAAATGATAGCAGTTTGCTATCAAAACGGGAGAAAAACATGGCGGGAAATGAAAGCCTGCATAAAGCGAGCGTGGCAAAGCAGGATGAATTCTATACTCAAATTTCGGATATCGAGCGGGAACTCGTGCACTATGAGGAGCATTTCCGCGACAAAATCGTTTTTTGCAACTGCGACGATCCCGCGTACAGCAATTTTTGGCGATATTTTCAACTGAAATTTTATCAACTTGGGCTGAAAAAGTTGATCTCAACCCATTACGACGCCAATGCACCGAGTTATAAAATGGAGATCGTGCGGAAAGAGAGAGGGGAGCAACTCGGCATCCCCGACTATGTACAGACGCCGTTAAAGCAAAACGGCGATTTCCGCAGCGAGGAGTGCATCGAGATTTTGAAGGAGTCGGATATCGTCGTCACCAATCCGCCATTTTCCCTGTTCCGCGAATACCTTGCGCAACTCATGGAGTACGGGAAGAAGTTTGTAATTATTGCTCCGCTCAACTGTGTCACATATAAAGAGGTGTTTCCTCTTTTCAAAGAAAATAAAATTTGGTGCGGTTATGGGTTTATGGGCGGGAATGCGTATTTTGCGACAGACCCCAAGCATGAATATGCAAGCGGTGTATATGACAGCAAAACGGGACTTGTAAAATTTCGGAATGTCCTGTGGGTGACGAACCTTGATATTCCAAAGCGACATGAAGAACTTCCGCTTATAAAAAAATATTACGGTCATGAGGAAGAATATCCGAAATATGACAATTACGACGCGATCAACGTGAATAAAATCGCGGATATCCCGTGCGATTATTTCGAGGACTTGGGTGTGCCTATTACTTTCCTCGATAAACACAACCCCGAACAATTTGAAATCGTAAAATTTCGCAAAGGAAATGACGAAAAAGACTTGACCTATACCATAGGGTCCGATTACAATCCTAACAGACAGACAGACAGACAGACAGACAGACAGACAGACAGACAGACAGACAGACAGAC
>CANQMX010000019.1 GCA_947625095.1 uncultured Clostridia bacterium
TCTACCTCCAACCCCTTGTCATTGTACTCCACCGCCACTTGCAGCGTCTTGTTCTCATCCTGCACCATCCCCACAATAGCGTCCAAAAAGTCAACAATTTCGGTGTACTCGTCGGGGTCGATCGTAAAGTCCGCACCGTCGCCCGCGGCGATCGTGATGCTCGCGCCGAGGTTGGCGGAAGATATGCCGATCTCCTTGTCCGAAACGGTGAGTTGCAGGTCGTTGAGGTCGAAATTCCCGAGGTCGAAATCGAACGCCTTGATGAGGTTATTCACCTTGATGAGCACCGTCAGCGCGCTCGCGTCCCCCTGAATGGAGATATTGTCGGTGAGCGCCGTCGTAAAGAGCAGGTTGTCGATGAGCGCCTCCAAATCGAACCCGCCTGCGCCGTTTCCGCCGCCCGCATCCGTGCTGCCCGTATTATCCCCGCTCTTGTCGTCGGAGAGGAAGCTCTGGATGAGCGGCCACGCCCTGCCGATATCGGCGGAAAGTTTCACGCCGTCGAGTTCGAGATAGACGACGTTTTCGCTGCTCATATAGTAGAGCACGATCTTCTTGCTGGTTTGGCCGTAGGCGATGTCGAGGTCGGCTTTCACTTTCACCGAGGTCTTTGCTTCGCCCTGCGCGTCCTCTTTGGCGATCGTCACATCCACGCCGCCCGCCACGGTGAGGCCGTACCCCTCGTAGTGGAGCTGTGCGTTGAGTTTTCCGCCCGAGAGCATCGCGATGATGTTGTTGATATGCGTGGCAAGTTCGGGGAACGTCGCCTTTTCCGCGTCGGAGAGGGGCTGAGGTTCGCCGCCCTCGGCATAGCCGAGCGCCGCCGCAATGTTGAGGCCGCCCTTTGCCGCCTCGTCCTTGCCGTTCGGGATGAGGATATCGGCCTTCACGCTGTCGAGGGAGGCGTGCAAAGCACCCGAATCGCTCTCCGAGACAAAGTAATTGAAGTCGAGGGCGATCTCCACGCCGCCGAGGTTGAGCGCGGAGTGCATATTTGCCCTCCCCGCGTCCTTATCGCAGGTAAACGCGCCGTTCAGAAGGTCGTTGAGGATGTTGCTTTCCCCTTCGCCCTCCGTCGCCGCGGTATTCTCCGCGGTCTCGCCCCCGCCTACAAGCCCCGCAATGAGGTCGAAGAGTTCGGAGACGGTCAATTTCGCTTTTAACTCGCCCGCCTGCAAATAGGCCGTGCCGCCGTTCACATAGAGGGAGACGTTCCCTATCTTGGCGCGCACTTCGAGGGCGTTGATGAACTTTCGGATGTCCTCCGCCGTGTCGAAACTCGGCACGCCGCCGTTTGTGCCCAAATCGACATAGATGATGCCCTTCACGGGGTTTTTGCCCACGGTCAGATCGAGGGAGAGGGTGCACGGGCCGTTCAGAACGGGCGCAAAGGCCTCGGTGAGCGCGTTCATGGCGGTGAGTTCCGCATTGGAGGGCGCGGTCTGCGGCGCTGCCTGCGCGTACTGTTTGAAGTAATCCTCGTAGTCGTTGCAGAAATCCAAATAGGGCGTATCGTAGGAAAATTTCGTCTCGCCCGTCGCCTTACAGCCGACGGTGAAGCCCATCGTCGCCGTATATTCCTCTATGGCCTCGGTTTTGAGGATCTCCCATTTGTCGTTGAAGGTGAGGGAGAGGGCGATCGTCTTGAAGGTGGGCACGTCGGTAAGCCCGCCCGTAAATTTCATCTGGTTGCAGTAGTATGCCGCCGCGCCCTCTGTGGAGCCGTCCTCGGCAGTCCACACTTCTGGCTTCATGTGGTAGGTGATGGTATGGGTGCCGCCGTCGTTGTCCACGACGGGCTCGGCATAGTCCACCGTCTCTTCGCGGAAGACGTAGCCGGTCATCTCGTAGGCGGGGAGGCCGTTCTTGGCCTTAAAGCCGTCTGCCCCGCTTATCGTCATGTTGCCCTTGGGTTCGCCCTCATCCCACGGCGTCGCGAAGCCGTTATAACTCGAAGGTCCGCTCGAAGCCTCGCGCCAGATGACGCGGTCGGCGGAGGGAATATAGCAAAATTCCCGCCCGACATTGACGAGGCTGCTCGTCGAGATATCGGCCGAGATTAAAATACCGTCTTTGAATTGTTTGTACGTCTTGACGTCCTGGTTGACCGTCGTAAAGACGTAGCCCTGGTAGGAGGAGTACCATTCGGGCTGATGCTGGAAGGTCCAGTTGAGCCGTCCGAAGATATCCAGCCCCTTGTCGTCGTATTGGGTATTGGCGTCGTACACCTCCCCTTCCTTCACTTCGTAGGAGACGGAGGCGTAGTCGGTGTTGACGACGAGGCCGCCCTTGGGGATGAACATAAGCCCGATGCCAAGTCCCGAACCGCACATGGCGAGCGCAACGCAGATGGCGATGATCATTTTGAGTTTTCTGCGCTTGCCCTTTTGCCCCTTCTTGGCGGCCTTGTCCTGCGCCCTGCGGCTCTTCTTGCTCCGCTTGCCGCCCGCGCCGGGAGTTTCCTCGACGGCTTCCGCCGTGTCCGCCGCCTCCGCGGGTTGGGCGATTTCCGTATCTTCGTCGACGTTTTCGGCGACTTCCGTATTTTCCACCGCCTCCGCGCCTTCCGCAGTTTCCGTATTTTCGACCGCCTCAACGCTCTCAACCGTTTCCGCCGCTTCCGCGCCTTCAACGCTCTCTACGGCTTCCGTCGTCTCGACCGCCTCCGTAACGCCTTCCGCCGCTTCCGTCGTCTCAACGCTCTCCGCCGCTTCCGCCGTCTCAACCGTTTCCGTCGCTTCCACGTTCTCCACGGCTTCCCTCGTCTCTACGGCTTCCGCAGTTTCCGTAACGGCTTCCGCCGTCTCCGCGGTCATCCCGGTATTTTGTGCAGTCTCTATCAAAGCCCCTTCCTCCGAAGCGGTCTCAAAGGGTTTTGTCGCGCCTTCCGCGGCCGCCGTCTCGGGCGACTTTATGGCCTTTTCCCTCTTATTTTTCCGATTGGATCTTCCCATATCAACACCTCCCGCGCCGCGGTCACCCCGAAAAATGACAGCCGCGCCTCGATGTAATTTTTTTCTATGACACGATTGTACACGACAAATTTATGTTTGTCAATAGAATTTATGACATTTTTTGATTTTTTCACAAAACGACCGAAAAAAAACCAAAAAAATTCCCCTACAAAGTAGGGGAAGGACGAAAATCGGAGAATTTCGGCGGTCAATCGTGCATGAGAGCGCGGATGAGTTCCCCTTCGAGGGGGGGAGAAGCCAAAAATTCGCGCGGGAAGGGGGCGGGATTCTCAAATTCGGCGACGATTTTCCCTGCGCGCAGCACGAGTGCGCGCTCGGAGAGCAGGGCGGCCTCGTGCACGTCGTGCGTCACAAAGAGCACGGTCGAGCCGCTCTCCCTCCACAGTTCCGCAGTAAGCGCGATGAGGTCGCGCTTCAACGAGAGGTCGAGGGAAGCAAACGGTTCGTCCATCAGGAGGGTATCGTGGGGGAAGAGGAAGGCGCGGGCGATGGCAACGCGCTGTCTCTCCCCGCCCGAAAGTTCGCCGGGGCGGGCGTTTTCTTTGCCCTTCAGCCCCACCCTTTCCAGCATTGGTGCAATGTCTCCCCACCTCATTTTGGGCAGGACGAACTTCAAATTTCCCGCGGCGGAGAGGTGCGGCAAAAGTTTTGGCTCTTGGAAGAGGTAGGAAACGCGCCCCGCGCCCGTCACCTTGCCCGCAAAGGGGATGGCGCCCGCCGCCACGCTCAACAGCATCGTCTTGCCCGCGCCGCTCTCGCCGAGCACGGCGACCAGCCTCCCCTTTTCCACCTCGAGTTCGCCGATGTCGAGGGCGACCTTCTCGCCGTATTTTTTCAAAATATTGTTGAATTTCATCTCCGCCACCTCACGATCGCCCTTTCGAGCAGCCAAAACGCCGCCTCGAAGGCGAACCCCAAAAAGATGGCGAGCACGGTGAGCGCCATGAGGCGGGGGATCTGCAAAAACCCCTGCGCAAGTTGCATCATGCCGCCGAGGCTCTTCGCGGTGAGGGCGAGCACCTCGCCCGAGATGGTGATCTTCAGCCCCAGCGAAAAATTCGCCCCCATCTGTCCCAAAACGGGGGGTGCGGCGAGGGGGAAATACATCTTGAAGGCCTGCCGCGCGGGGGGAACGCGGAAGGCGCGCGCCGTCTCGCCGTACTCCGCCCTCACCTCGTCGAGGCTCGCCAGCATGGCGGCGTAGAAGGCGGGGAAGAGCACGAGCACGGCGATGAGCACGGGCGCGGCGGAATGGGAAGTCCAGAGAAGCAACAACAGCACGAGCGCCATCGTCGGCGCGGTGCGGAGGGCGGATACGATGGGCGCGAAGAAGGCGCGAAGCCGCGGCAAGAGCAGCGCCAAAAGCGCCAATACCAGCCCGAGGGCGAAGGAGAGCGCAAACGCCTCCAAGGTGCGCAGCAACGTCCCTCCGAAGGCGCGCCAAAAGTCGGCTTCCGCAAAGAGCCGCCCCATCTCCGCGAAGGTCTCCGCCGCCGAGGGCACAACATAGGGGTTGTCCTCCGCGTAGTAGGCGACCGTCCACGCCACCCACACCGCAACGATGGCGAGCACGGAGAAAAACAGGTTGAGTAATCTATCTTTTTTTGTCATTTATTGCGAGTTTTCGCGTCATCCCGCGTAGAAAAATGCGTCCGCGGGGATGGCGGTCGCGTTCTCCTGCACGGCAATGAGACGGGTCAAAAAGGTCTTCACCGCCTCCTTGCAATCGGCGGCCTTGGTGAAGCGCACCGAGCAGTTCGTCAGCACCTTTTGGTTGAGTTGGGCTTCCACAAACGCGGCCGCCATGCCCTCGTCGCGCTTGGCGGCCAGCAGGGCGTCGAGTTTTGCCGCCTCCGCCGTTTTCAGGTAGTTTTCCGCGCCCTCCATGTAGGTGACAACGTCCTGCAAAATTTGCAACTTATTGTCGATGATCGAGGTTTTCGCCACCAATACGGCCTGCGGATATCCTCCCTCCGAATACAGCGTCTGGAGAGATCCCGCCATCGCCAATTGTCCCTGCGAGCCGCCCACTTTGGAGGTCGCCGCAGGCTCGGGGCAGAGGTAGTAATCGTACCCCGTCGCGGGCGCGACCTGCTGGGGCGTGCAGGGGTAGATGTTCACCTTATCCGCCGCGTTTTCGCCGCCGTCCACCGCCGAAAAATAGTCTATATTGTAGTTTTTCAGCACTGCGCGCAGGGTGAGGCCGGGCACATTTTCGTATTGGATGACGCCCAGCGTCTTGCCGGGCAAAACCTCCGCAATGTTGTCCGCGGTGAGGTCGGGCAGTTCCTTGGATGCCGTCTTGAGGAAGTACAGATTGCCGTTCGTCACCGTGCCGATCATTTGATATTTCTCCCCCGTGCCGAGGAGTTTCGCGGCCGCGTTGGAGGGCAAAATGCAGAAATCGGCCTTGGGGCTTCCCCCCGTGACGTAGGTCTGAATGTTGTTTGCGTCGACGATATGCACGTCAAACTCGCTCTCCTTCCCCTCCTCGCCCGCGAGCAGATTCGCAAGGGCGAGGGCGGGCGCGCCGTCGGGCGCATAGATCGTCACCTTATCCGATGTCCCGCCGCACGCCGCCGCGGAAAACGCCATCGCGCCGCATATCGCCGCGCACAAAATCGCCGCCAAAAATTTTTTCATATGAGCCTCCTGTATTGTGGGGGATTTTTCTACCCCATATATAAATTTTTTGTCAGAATTTCCCGACGAGCGTCTTTGCCGCAACGCCCTCGAGTTGCCCGATCTTTCCCGTCAGGGCGTTGACGGCGGAGGGCGGCGCGTCCAAAACGACGCAGATGACGAACACGCCCTTCTCCCTGTAAGGTATCCCCATTCTGCCCACGACGTATTCCCCGTACTCCGAGAGATAGGCATTGAGTTTTTCCGCCTGCGCGCGTGACTGCGCCACGACGGAGAGCACCGAAAGCCTTTTTTCCTCCATAAAAAAACCTCCCGCCCGAACGACAGGAGGAAAAAACGCGCAAGAAAGCGCAAAATTCGAGTTTCCCTCCTTTGCGGTCAGACTGCTCTTCCCGTTCAGGCAAGGGTATTATACCACGCCGCCCCCAAAATTGCAAGCGTTTTCATACAAAAGCGCCGCCCTTCCCGCAAAAGCGCCCCGTTCCATCTTCCCGAAAAAATTTTCAAAAACTTTCAAACAAATGTTTGACAAACAAGTGTTCGGGGTGTATAATGGTGGCATGATTTCGGAAGAGAAACTGCACATTCTCACCGAGTGCGCCAAATACGATGTCTCGTGCTCGTCCTCGGGCAGCGCGCGCAAGAACGCGGGCGGCATGGGCAACGGCTACATTGCGGGCTGTTGCCACTCCTTCACGCCCGACGGCAGGTGCATATCCCTCCTCAAAATTCTGCTCTCCAACGACTGCGTGTTCGACTGCAAGTACTGCATGAGCCGCCGCGCCTCCGATGTGCCCCGCGCAACCGCCACGCCCGATGAAATTTGCGAGCTTGTCGTCGATTTTTACAAGCGCAACTATATCGAGGGTCTATTTCTCTCCTCGGCGGTGCACGTCTCGCCCAACCACACCATGGAGCAACTCCTCCTCACCGTAAAAAAACTGCGCACGGAGTACAATTTCCACGGCTACATCCATGTCAAGGGCATCCCGAAAGCCGATCCCATGTACGCATTCGAGGCGGCAAAGTATGCCGACAGGATGAGTTACAACATCGAACTTCCCTCGGAGAAGAGCCTCAAACTTCTCGCCCCGCAGAAGAGCCGCGAAAGCCTCCTCGTCCCCATGCGCGCCCTTGCAAAGGAGAAGCAAATTTTCAAGGAGGAAAAGCGCAAAGGCTATTTTCTGCCTGCGGGGCAGACCACGCAGATGATCGTGGGTGCGTCGCCCGAACCCGACGGGCAAATTCTGCGCCTTTCGCAGTCGCTCTACCGCGCCAATGGCTTAAAGCGGGTGTACTTTTCCTCGTACACGCCCGTCGTGCAGGATAGCCTCCTCCCCTCCGTCCCCGCCGCGGCGATCCGCGAGCACAGGCTGTATCAGGCCGATTGGCTGCTGCGTTTTTACGGCTTTTCGGCGGAGGAGATCGCGGATGAGGGCGAAAATTTGTCCCTCGAGCTCGACCCCAAGTGCGCGTGGGCGCTCAAAAATATGCACCTCTTCCCCGTGGAGGTCAACCGCGCCCCTCTCGAAGTGCTCCTCCGCGTGCCGGGGATAGGCGCGAGGAGCGCCTATAAGATCATGCAGGCGCGCAGGTACACAAACCTGACCTTCGAGGATCTCAAAAAGATGCGCGTCGTCTTGAAGCGGGCGCGGCACTTTCTCACGGCGGGCGGAAAATTTTACGGAGAAAATCGGCAGGAGGCGGTGCGCGGGCTGCTCGTCGCGGCGGAAAAACCCGCAACCGCTGTGCAATTGAGCATATTTACAGGTATGACGGAGGCGGCGCAGAGCGCGCTGTACGGAGAATTATGATCTACTTTTTCGATGGTTCCAAGGAGGCGTTTCTGTGCGCCCTTGCGCGGGCGTTCTGCGACGACGAGGCGATCCTCACCTCCACAAACGCCCAACTTTCCATGGGTCAGCAGTCGATTTTTGTGGCGGCGGACGGGGCGCGCGCGGCGCAGATCGAACAGCGTTTGCTCGGCTTCGATAAAAATTGTATGCACGACCTCGACCTTCTTTTGCGCAGCGGCGATGCCTGGCGCGATGCGGCGGCTCTGCGCTACTTCAAATTTTTGGCGGAAAAGAAGCGGCCTGTCAGGGATATGCTCTCCGAGGAGGCCGTCATCGCCGCCACCGAGTGTATGCGGCGGGTGAGTTACGAGGTGCACCGCTTCCACGGCTTCGTGCGTTTTTTGGAGTGCGCAAGCGGCGCGCTGTACGCCCCCATCTCGCCCAACCACGATATCAGCGACCTGCTTGTCCCCCACTTTCGGGCGCGCCTGCCGCAGTGTCCCTTCGTCATTCACGATGTCAAGCGCAAGAAGGCGGCGGTCTACGACGGCGCGCACACCTTTGTTGCCCCCCTCGCCCGCGCCGAGGTAGCCCTTGCTGCCGATGAAAAGGCGTGGCAGTCGCTCTGGAAAAATTATTACGCGAGCGTGAACATTCCCTCGCGCGAGCGCTTAAAGCAGATGCGCGGCTATATGCCCGTCCGCTATTGGAAATTCATGCCCGAAAAACAGCTCTCCCCCTCGTCCCCCTGTTGACCTCTCCGCCCTTGTGCTCCCGCCTGATTTTATCCCCTTCCTCTTCGAGGGGGGGACACAGGGGGAGGAGCCACCCGAAAGCAGTTCGCCCCATGATGAGCGCCCCGCGGCTTCTCCGCGGGGCGCTTAAAATTATGTCATTTCGCCCGACGCGTAGCGGCGCACGAAGTACCGTAGTCGCCCCGCCCGCACCATTTTCGGCCAAGGGCGGCACAAGCGGCAACGCCGCGCAGTAGGAGCGTAGCGACGAAGTAACCCCCTTTGCGGGGGTGAAGAATTCCGAAAAACGAAGCCCCCCCCATTTACAACGCGCCCCGCGTCATTCTGAGCCGCCGCCCGCGCTCTGCCCCCGCTTATACGGGGGCAGAGCGCGGGCGGCGTGTCGAAGAATCCCGAAAAACGAAGTCCCCCCCCCAACCCAATGCGCCCCATTGTAAATAGCAGACCCACATAAAAATCTACATTTTACTTTTTTAATCATATAATACTACATTTCCCACATCTATTTGCACGATGCGAATATCCCATACGGAAAAATTCTTCATGTCGCCGTTTACAACGCGGCTCAATGCATCCTCTTTATTCCGTCCTGCTCCACTTATCGTCGCGTAAACGTAATACATTTTTAATGTTTTTGTATTTTGAGCGACGCAACCCCATCCCCATGGACAATAAATGAGACCCATGTCTCCGAGGGGAGTGCGGTAGCCAAAAAGAACAGACAAATTTTCAAAAAATTCCCCAAATTCAGAATCTTCTTTGCCTTTCTCTATTATATTCAAGGTCATTGGAACGAACTCTTGCTTGTGCGCCGTTTCGTAATCTTCGTCATGCGTGGTGTATTCCACATCAAAATCCGGACCATTGTTTTGAATTTCCTTGACTTTAATCGTTTTAAGAAATGTAGCTAAATCGCTCTTTGTTTTAACCTCTTGATTATCAATTTTTGTTCGTAAAACATTGCTATCAATATAAATTTCTCCAAATCGTATTTTTTCTTCTACGTCAAATATCATTCCAAAAGTTAATCTATCAGCCATAATCACATATATCACTTCTCTGGACTTATATTCTGGATTAAATCGTCTATAAGCAAAAACATCTTGTCCAAACTGATTGTCAACATGATTGCCCTTTTCGTCGGTCATTTCGTTTTTCGCCCAAGCCTCTAAAACCTCCTTGATGGCGCGCACGTTCCAAACTGTTTCGCCGTTTTCATCGGTCGTAAAGATAAAATTGGAGGCGTCGGTATCGTCCACCGCGTCGGCGGGAAGAGATACGGCGGTCGTGCCGAGTTTGGTGAGTGTAAACCTTTTCTGCGCCGTCTCTATCGTAAGCGCGGTTTCGGTGACGGTCGCCTCTATCGTTTCGCCAGAGGCAGTCCCCGAAAGCAGGTTGTCCTCCGCCTCGAAATCGCTCCAAATTACGTTGCTTAAAACCGCCGTCAATGCGGAAAAAATTCCCGCCGCCGTCGTCTCGGAATAATCTTTGTGCCAAACCTCCCCGCGCAAGGTGTAGGAATAGTGCTTGTCGCCCTCTGTGGCGTAGAACACCGAAGCGCCGTTTTCCGTCACTTTGAGTTTCGCGCCCTCAAACGCGGCGATGTACTCCGCGCCGATTTCCGTATAGGTAAAATTTTTGTCCGCGTTGGTTTTTTGCACCGCGGCGTCAAAGTCGGCGACTGCCTCCGCCTTTGTCCTTGCGGGCGGTTGCGGCGGCGTGTCGGGGTCGTCCTGCTTGTCGTCGTCTTGATTGTCATCTTGATTGCCGTCGGGCGTTTCGGAAGGCTCGCTCCCGTTCCCCCCTTCCGTCTCCGTACTGCCCGCGGGAGGTTGCGGCGTTTTTTCGCCGCAGGCGGAAAAACACAAACTCATGCCGAGCACAAGCGCAAGAAGAATTGCCCAACTTTTTTTCATGATACCACCTTTTTCGCGGGCAAAAAATAAGGACGCCCGACAATATCGGGCGCCCGCACTGAGTATCCCGTATTGTCTGCGTCACAATTCCCTATAACCACAAGGAAAAAGGATACACCGATGCCGTTGTATCTTGCGGTTATAGTATTGAATTGTGACGCAGTTTTAGTATATCACGCAGGCGGAAATTTTGCAATGCTTTTGCCGAATTTTTGAAATTTACGGCAAAAACCCGCCCCTCCCCCCTCCCCCCCCTCCCCGCGGCTTTGCCGCGGGGAGGGGGGTAGGGGGGGAGGGGCATTACGCTTGCGGCTGAATGACTTTGAGGACGTCCTATTCGTGCGGCAAAAATTTGGCGGCGGCGCGGAGGCGGCGCAGGTGCTCCGCTTCATCGGCGCGAATGTGCGCGATGACGGCCGCTACGGGCGCGTCGTCGAGGCAGCCGAGCATCCTGTCGTACTCCGCAATGGCGGCGCGCTCGGCGGCGATATCGGCGGCGAGAATGGCGCGCGGGGACTTGGCGTAATTCACGCACGAGGCGGAATAGTACGAGACGGGGTAGGGCGGGCAGGCGGTAAACACGGGCGGCGCGCCGAGTTTTACGATGAGCGTCCCCAAAATTTGCAGGTGGTGCATCTCCTCCTTCGCGATCGAGGCGACAAGCGCTGCAAGTTCCGTCTGCCCGCAGCCGCCCAAGAGAACGGATTGGTAGACGTACTGTAACACGGCGGTGAGTTCGCCGTCCCGCCCCGCGTAGGCGGGCGAGACGATGCGAAGCGCCCGCAGATCCTCCCCCACCGCGTTCAAATCGTAACCCTCGCACATTTTTCTTCCCCCCTTTCCTCTCATCGTATGCGCCGCTTGCAAAATGGGTGACGGGCGCAAAAATTTGCCGCGCAACGCTTGCCTTTCCCCGCGAGATGTGCTATCATTTTTTCAAAAGGGGAACAGATATGGATGATTTTACCCTCGGAAATATGATGCGCAACAAGGAGCGCATCCCCGACCCCATGCGCTACAAGAAGGGCCTCGTGAACTACCGCCGCGCGGGTAAGAGCGGCCTCAAATTGCCCGAAATTTCGCTGGGGCTTTGGCACAACTTCGGCAGTTTCGATAGCTTCGAGAATATGCGCGACATGGTGTTTACCGCCTTCGACAGCGGCGTCTGCCACTTTGACCTCGCCAACAATTACGGCCCGAGGAACGGCGCGGCGGAGGAAAATTTCGGCAAACTACTGCGGGAAAATTTCCGCGGCTACCGCGATGAGATGTGCATCTCCACCAAGGCGGGCTTCGGAATGTGGAAAGGACCCTACGGCGACGGCGGGAGCAAAAAATACCTCGTCGCCTCGCTCGACCAGAGCCTTTCCCGCCTCGGCCTTGACTATGTGGACATCTTCTACCACCACCGCCCCGACCCCAACACCCCCATCGAGGAGACCTGCTACGCCCTTCACGGAATTGTGGCGGCGGGCAAGGCGCTGTACATCGGGATCTCCAACTACAACCGCGAACAGAGCGAGGCAGCCGTAAAAATTTTCCGCGAACTCAAGACGCCGTTTGTGCTCAACCAATTTTGCTACAACCTCCTCGACCGTCGCATCGAGGAGAGCGGGCTGAAGGACTACGCCGCCGAGGCGGGCTTCGGAATTATCGCCTACTCGCCGCTCGCGCAGGGGCTGCTTTCCGACCGCTATCTTTGCGGAATCCCCGCGGACAGCCGTATGCGCAAGAGTTTTACGTTGAAGGAGGAACGGCTCACCCCCGTCCTTCTCAAAAAACTTTTTGCCTTGAAGGCGATCGCCGAGCGGCGCGGCCAGACGCTTGCCGAACTCGCCCTCTCGTGGGCGCTGAAAGATAACGTTGTGACGAGCGTAATCGTGGGCGCTTCCTCCTCCGCGCAGATCCGCGAGAACCTGAAGGTGAACCCCGCTTTCACCGACGAGGAACTCGAGGAGATCGAGCGCGTTTGCAAATCGGAATAATTGATTTTTTTCCTTTTCCCGTTCTCCCGCCCGCGCGCCATTCCCCCGTAGGGGGAATGGCGCGCGGGCGGGAGAACGGGAATTTTTTTTGCGCCGCCGCAGGATGCGCTCCCCTCTTTGGAATTTTTTGTTTTTGAAAAAATGTTTTCCATCGCAATTCTATCGTACCATACATTTGAAACGACGGGCGGCATATGTGACAGGTTTTTTTGAAAAATTTTTGAAAATTTTTTTGCCCGCCGACTTCGTCGGCGGGCATGGGGAAAATGTGTGGAAATCATGACACCCCTTCCGTCTGCCGCAAAACGGCAGACACCCACCCCTACTTCGCCTACGGCTCGTGCCGCCCTTGGTCGGCAATAGTGCGGGCGGGGCAAGGGGTGGGCAAGAGACGCGCGCCCCGCGGCATAGCCGCGGGGCGCGCGTTCGGTATGAGGACTGCGTTGGGCGGGAGGCGGGTAAGAGTTGCCCCTCCCCAAAGGGGAAGGGGTAAGATACACCCCTTCCGTCTCGCCGCACGCGGCGAGACACCCACCCCTACTTCGCCTACGGCTCGTGCCGCCCTTGGTCGGCAATAGTGCGGGCGGGGCAAGGGGTGGGCAAGATACACTCACCCGCAACGCGGGTTCGGTATGAGGAAATAGCAAAAAGTGACAATATGGAATAAAAATAAGCCCCGTGGAGGGGCTTTGTGAGAGGCGAAATTATAAGATGGCGAGGGCGTCGAGCCAGAAGCAGGTGAGGGAGAGGAGAACCAAATAAAACGCAAACCACTTGTAGTTGGCCTTGCCGATGATCTTGAGCATCACCTTGACCGAGAAGAGACCAAAGGCGGCGGCGCATAAGACCCCCACCACCATAAATACTACCTCCGGCCCGCCCATTGAGAGGGTGAGACCGCTATCGCCCGGGAAAACCAAGTCCTTGACTTCCATGACGACGCTCCCCAAAATGATGGGAATACTCATCATAAAGGAGAATTTTGCGACGTCCTCCCTCTTTGCGCCCGAGACAGTGCCCGCGACGATGGTAGAGCCGCTGCGCGAGATGCCAGGGAAGAGCGCGACCGCCTGCATGAGACCCATGGGAACGGCGTTTTGCCAATTCAGAGGCTTGGGCGCTTTCCACCGCTTTGCGACCATCTCGCACACGAGGAGCATGACCGCCGTGCACGCAAAGCAGATGGCAAGATACAGCAGTCCCTGCGCGCCCGCGAAAATTTCGTCTATCTTATCGCCCGCGAGAACGCCGACAACGGCGGCGGGAACTGTTGCCACGATGAGCATCAAGAGCGTTTTGAACGGCTTTTTGAACAGCCCCAAAATATCCCGCCAAAAGACGAATATGACGGCCGCGAGCGTGCCGAGGTGCAACATGACGTTGATGAACATCATGCTGCCGCCAGCCATGTTGAAGCCCAACACGCGCTGCAACAGCGACAAATGCCCGCTCGATGAAACGGGCAGGAACTCCGTGAGTCCCTGCACCGTACCCAATACGATAGATTTCCAGATCGCTTCAAAATAGTTCATAGTCCAACCGCTTATCAGCCCATGTTGGCGAGATCGGCATAGCGCTTTTCGTATTTTGTGGAGCAATCGCCGACGTATTTGTTGATGATCTGCGTCTGCTTATCCGACGTGTACTGCGAGATGCTCTGCGTCTTCAAATTCTCGAAGAAGAGATAGGAGAACGTGCCCTCTTCGCCCTTTTCCGCGTCGATGTAGGTGAAGGGCGAGGTGTTCGCCGCCGTGAAGGAGAACGTGCAGTAGATGAAGTGCCAGCCGTACTCGGAGGGAACGACGATGTAATTCCCCGCGCCCAACTCGCACGCCTTTTGCGCCGCATACTCGAATTCGGAGACGAAGTTGGTCTTGGCGGGCGTCACCGCGTAGCCGAGGTAGGGATTCAGCCCCGCCGTATCGGTATTGTATGCAAAGGACAACTCGTTGATGACGGAGAACGCCGTATTTTCCCACGAGCCACGGACAAACATCTTGTTCGCATCGAACGGGGTATCGCCCGTCACTTTGCCCGACGCGTAGACGAACTTATCGTAGTCCACATCGCCATTCGTTTTATAATATGCGCTTGCGGATTGGGCGAAGTAGGTGGCGCCCTGTTCGGTGCCTTCGACGTTGAGGTCTGCCGACGTCAAGTAACCCTTGACTTCTGTGAGGAAGCCGTCGATGTCGATCTTGTTGGGGGTGAGGGTGTAGGTGGTCTTATCCCCATCCTTCTTTTCCGTCACCCTGCCGTTGTAGGTGTACTTGCCGTAGTAGTTTTTGAGCGCCTCGTACTTGTTGTTGCCCTCCGCATTGAGGCAGTCCTCAAAGAAGAGATATTCGCGTTTGCCCTCCTCGTAGCCGTAGCCATCGGTCGCCGAAGTGATCTTGAAGGAGTAGTCCTCCTCGCCCGTGAACCACGTTCCGCGCTGGTCGGTCGCCTTGACGTTTTTTAGAATGGCGGCGCGCTGTGCGAACTTGTTTCCCTTGACATCGCCGCTATCGATGGGCGCATCTTCGAGCGTCTGCGACTGCGCCGTGGAGAAGGGAAGCAGAATGTTGATGACAAAGCCGTAGTTTTTCTCGGGCGCGGTGAGCACGAACGACGTATCGGACATCCCGTCGAGCGCCGTTTCATAGCCAGAGGCGTTATCCTTATAGGTCGCCTTCTGCTCCTCGAGTTTGGAGGTGAATTTCCCCTCTACCCAATTGGCGTTGTTGATATTTTCGGAGATCTTGTCCTCCGCCTCTTTTTCGAAACAGTCGTTGAGTTTTTGGAGGACGGCGCTCTCATACGCGCTCTTGACTTCCATGGAGTAGTAGACGAGATTTTCGATCTCGCTCGTATCCTCGCCCGAATAGAGCAGGGCGTAGGAGCGGAGATTGCTCAAAAATTGGGTGTAGGCCTTGCGGCGGGTGGTGGCGGTGGAGCCATCGACCGTCTCGTATGTGCCGCAGTTCGCAGCGGAGCGAGCGCCCGTGCCCGTGTAGATGTAGTAATTTTCCTCGAAGTAGTCCTCATCCTCGGTGTTGACGCCCGTGGGGAGGGTACGCGCCTCCTCACTGTCGTCCTCCGCTTCCTCGGTGGCGGCGATGATGGTCTCTTCCTGCGAGTCGAGCGCGGAGTTGACGGAGACGCGAAGGTCGTAGATCGCCTTCTTTTCTTCCTTGTCCGTGAGGAAGTAGCCGAGACCTGCGATCTCCTCTTCGAGCGCCTTCTTTTCCGCGGAGGCGTTCTTGTTGGCCTCGCTTGCTGCGGAGACAGCCGCCTCGTAGCCCGCTACGGTGTATTCTTTCCCCTCGGTATCGCCGTTTTGGAGGAAGTACACTTTGGCATATTGAATGTAGACCTGACGGTTGATAAGGGTATCGCAGATGGTATCGAACGCCTGCCCGTAGGAGTAGCCGCTGTTGTTGACAAGCGAACTGCCCTGCGAGACAAAGAGGGAGACGAGATCGCGCTTGGTGATCTCCGACGTGGTGATGACCTTTTGATAGTCCTTGCCGGCGTAGGCGCCGCCCTCCTGAAAATCTGCCGCGGAAGTGATGTTGACTTCGGCGACGACCTGCTCATAGTCCTTGCGGGTATCCTGCGTGGTGAGGCCATCGCACCCCGCGAGTACCCCGCACGCCATGACCGCCGAAAGTGCGACAGCCGCTACCGCTCTCTTTTTCATCTTCATATCTTTTTCGCTCCGAACTTCTTGTTTTGGGTGCGGGACATACGCCCCGCATTTTCATACATTCCCTATTATAACCTATTTCTGCGAATTGTGCAATTCTTTTTTAGGAAAATCACGCAAAAGTTGCCGCAAATTTGAGAAATTTCGTCATCTGTACCATCGTTTTGCCGCTGTCCGACGCGGGACGGAAGCGGAGAACGGGCGCGGTCGTCATATCAAGGGCGTAGTAGCCGCGGTATTTTTCCATGGCGGCCTGCATCCGCTCGTCCGAAAGCGCCGCAAGCGAGGTGAATTCCAAGGCGCCCCCCTTGCCGTTCACCGAGATCTTTTTGACTTTGAGGCGGGCAGCGTAACTCTTCATCACCGCGATGACGAGGAGGTTCAAAGTCTCGGGCGGGAGCGGCCCGTAGGTCTCCTCCATCGACGTGCAGACGCGCTTGTAGTCCGACGCGTTGCGGATCTCGGCGATCTGCTTGTAGCAATCCATGCGACCCGCGGGGGATTCGACGTATTTTTCCGAGATGAACGCCGTCGCTTTGACGTCGAGGTCGACGGGGTCTTGCCGCTCGCCCGTGAGTTCCTCCTTCAAGAGTTTGGCGTACAACTCGTAGCCCACCTTATCCATGTGGCCGTGCTGCTCCGCACCAAGGACGTTGCCCGCGCCGCGGATCTCCAAATCGCGCATGGCGATCTTGAAGCCCGCGCCGAGTTCCGTGAACTGCATGATGGCTTTGAGGCGCTCGGCGGCGTTTTCCGTCATGACCTTTTCCGCCTTGTAGGTGAAATAGGCGTGCGCGAGGCGCTGCCCCCTACCCACCCTGCCGCGGAGCTGGTAGAGCTGGGAGATGCCCAGCCTATCCGCATCGATGACGATGAGGGTGTTGGCGTTGGGAAGATCGACGCCGTTTTCGATGATGGTCGTGGTGACGAGGATATCGGACTCGCCGCGGTAGAAGCCGAACACGTTTTTTTCGAGCGTGGACTTCTCCATTCTGCCGTGGGCGACGGCGACGCGCGCCTCGGGGAGAATTTCGCGGACGCGGCGGGCGTAACTTTCGATGGTCTCCACGCGGTTGTAGAGCAGGAAGATTTGCCCGCGGCGGGCGATCTCGCGAAGGCAGGCGTCGCGGATGAGGGTCTCCGTCTCCTCCGTGACGTAGGTCTGCACGGGCAGGCGCGCCTGCGGGGGCGTGCGGATGGTGGAGATATCGCGGATGCCCGAGAGGGACAGGTGCAGGGTGCGCGGAATGGGGGTCGCCGTCATGGTGAGGCAGTCCACATTGCGCTTGACGTTCTTGATCTTCTCCTTGTGCTCGACGCCGAAGCGCTGTTCTTCATCGAGAATGAGAAGCCCGAGGTCGCGGAATTTGACGTCGGCGGAGAGAAGCCTGTGCGTGCCGACGAGAAGATCCACCTCGCCCCTTGCGGCGGCGGAGACGGCCGCGTTGATCTCCTTTTCGGTGCGGAAGCGGTTGAGACAGGCGACGCGCACGCCAAAGTCCTTCATGCGCTCCGAGGCCGTCTGGAAGTGCTGTTCGGAGAGCACCGTGGAGGGGCACATGAGCGCCACTTGCCGACCCGCCAGAATACAGAGATAGGCGGCGCGCAGGGCGACCTCCGTTTTGCCGAAGCCGACGTCGCCCACGAGCAGGCGATCCATGACCTTATCCGAGCACATATCCTCGCGAATTTCATCGAAGGAGGTGCGCTGGTCGGGGGTCTCCTCGTAGGGAAACGCCGCCTCGAACTCCTCCATCTCCTCGCGGTAGTCGGGAAAGACGAAGCCGCGGCGCTCCTGCCGCTCGGCATACAGGTTTTTGAGGTCGAACGCCATCTTCCGCAAAGAGGCGCGGACGCGCGCCTTGACGCGCTCGAACTCGCCGCCGCCTATCTTGGAGAGGGCGGGGTTATCGCCCCCCATGTACTTGGAGAGGGCGTCCATCTGCTCGACGGGGACGTAGAGGGTGTCGCCGTCGCGGTATTCGAGGGCGATGTATTCCTTGGTGCCGTCGGTAGTCTCGATCTTCTTCGTGCCCGTGATGCGCCCGACGCCGTACATCTCGTGCACGGCGTAATCCCCCACCTCGGGCGCGACGAAAAAGTCGCCGCGGCGCTTTTTGATGCGGCGCTCCTTAGGCGCTTTGGTGAATAAGTCGCCCGTGCCGATGACGGCGAGTTTACATTCGTGGAGAAGGAAGCCGTGTTCGAGCGTTTCGGGCGCGGCCGCAGCCCCCGTGAATCCCGCGAGCGAGGCGGGCAGCGACGTGAGGGAGACGCTGAGTTCCGCAAGTTCCTCCCCGACGCGCTCGGCGCGCTCCTTCGAACCGCACCACAGCATGACGCGGTAGCCCGTCTTTTTCCACGCGGCGATGTCGGTGGCGAGGTCGGGGAGGGAATTGAGATAGCGCCGCGCGGGAGGCGCGGAGATGTGGAACATTTTGAGCGGCTCGAAAAAGCCCACCGCACCCGAAAACGAGGCGAGCGCAAGCGTGCGGCAGGCGGAAAAATTTGCAATATGCGGCTTGGGAACGTACTGCGCCTCGGAAAAGCGCATGACCTCCCCCGCCGCGTAGAGGGCGCGGAAGCGTTCGCCGTGCTCGCCGTAAAGCCCTTCCAACTTATCCGCGATGAGTTTGGGTTCATCGAAGATGACGAGGGCGTCGCCGAAGAGGTCGCGCGGCTCGGCGGCGTTTGCAAGGAGGGGCAGGAGAAAATCCGAACGGTAGCCCTCCTCTTCCAGACTTTCGGCGAGGGCGCGGACACGCTCGCGGGCGGCGGCGGGGGCGGCGGCAATTTCGCGCTTCAAATATTCGGCGATGTGCTGCGCTTCGCCCGCCGCGGGACAGGCGTCGGAAGCAGCGAGGATATCGATGGCGGGAAGCTGGGGATAGCGTTCGCCCGTCGCCTCGTCGTACGGCTTGATGGCCTCCACCTCGTCGCCGAAAAAGTCGACGCGCACGGGGTGCTCGGAATTGATGGGAAAGATATCGAGGATATCGCCGCGCACCGCAAACGCGCCGGGGGCTTCCACATCGTACTCACGGGAATAGCCCGCGCGGGAGAGCTCCTCGACGAGGGCGCGCATATCCACCTCTTTGCCCGCTTCGAGATGAAAGACGGGCAGGCGTTTGGGGACAAGTTGGGCGAGCGCCTCCACATCGGCGACGAGCACATCGGCGCCGCGCTCCCATTCGTAGAGGGCGTTGAGGCGGCGGTAGAGGGCGTCCTTGGACGCCGCCCTGCGGTAGAGGAGCACCTCATCCTTGGCACACAAAAGGGCGCACTTCTTGCCCGAAAGTGCGCCGATGGATTCCGCCGCGCGCTTTGCCGTGAGCGCATCCGCCGTGACATAGACGGCACGCCCCCCTACGAGCGCGGCGATGAAGTATTTAACGGGGTCGGAGACGCCGAACACCGCCGCAGGCACGCCCGTTTCCGCAGCCGCCCCGACGAGAGCGAACTCGCCCCCCACCGTTTCAAAGGAAAAAAAGCCCTTCATGCGTTGTATTTGGTCATGACGATATCGATGTTCTCCCCGCGCGCAATGGCGATGGCCGCCTCCGCCGCACGGTGACACGCCGACGTGAAGAGGTCGTAATCCTCCTTCTTCACCTCGGAGAGGACGTAGTTGATGAGCGGAATGTTGACTTCCTCGTCGCGGATGCCCACCCGGACACGGGCAAACGCCGTAAGCCCCGTTTCGGCGATCACCGACCGCATCCCGTTGTGCGTGCCCGCGCTCCCCGAGGGGCGAACGCGGACATGGCCCTTGGGAAGATCGTAATCATCGTAGATGACGACGAGGTCCTTCTCCGTCAGTTTGTACTTGCCCATGAGTTGCTTGACGGCGCGACCCGAGGCGTTCATGTACGTCATGGGACGGGCGACGACGATCTTTTCGCCGTCGATGTACCCCTCCGCGACGCTCGCCTCACACTCCTTTTTCTTGAATTTTGCGCCGAGCATCGCCGCGACGTCCCCTGCCGCGAGGAAGCCCATGTTGTGAAAGGTCTTTGCGTATTTTTCCTCGGGATTGCCGAGGCCGACGATGAGAAACATATTGCTTTTCCGTGTTTTTTATGCGTTTTTGGGTGATGTGCGCTTGGGGGGTGATGTGCGCTTGGGGGTGAAAAGCCGCCGCGCAGAAGCGGCGGCTTGGATGGACTGCGTTTATGGCGTACCCCCACCCCTACTACGGAGGGGGTAAGATACACTCCGCCCCTGCGGGGCGTCGGTATGAGGAGACCCCCATACCCCTGCTCCCGTGGAAGGGGCAAGATACACTCGCCGCCAATGGCGGCTCGGTATGAGGGTCGGGCGCTGTCGTTTCTCCGAGCTACTGCACGGTGAAACTTGGTGCGAGGCGGGTTTCCCGCCGCTGCACTTTGGGCGGCAGGTTCCGCCGCAAAGCCCATCGCGCTTGCCAGCGCTCATGTCGCGGTGCGCTCACAGCCCACAGGGCTGTTGAGCATGGTGCACCGCTCCACCCCATTTGCCACACTACCGTAGGCTTAATGTCGGGGCAAGCGTTTTCGAGCCGCAACTCCATCTCCCATACAAGTTACATTCCTCGTTCAATTTGTTTTTGAGCATACGCCCGCAAAGGGCGGAGACGAAAAAAGAAATTGAACGAAATTCAGTCGTAGATCTTGCTCATGGGTTTATCGAGGTAGACGTTCTCGATGGCGGCGGCGAAGATGTCCGCCGTGGAGAGGATCTTCATGATGGGAAGTTTCTTTTCGGGCGGGAGTTCGATGGTATCGAGCATGACGAGTTCGTCGATGGGCGAGCCTTTCAGCCGCTCGATGGCCGGCCCCGAGAGCACGGCGTGCGTGCAACACGCCTTGATCTCCTTTGCCCCAGCCGCAACGAGCGCCTCCGCGCCCTGCACAATGGTGCCGCCCGTATCGATGATGTCGTCCACCAGGAGACACCGCTTGCCCTCCACCTCGCCGATGATGTTCATGACCTCCATGACGTTGGCGCGCGGACGGCGCTTATCGATGATGGCAAGGGGACAGCCGAGGCGTTCCGCCACCTTCCTCGAACGGTTGACCGAGCCGATATCGGGCGAGACGACGATGAAATCTTCGCCGAGCTGCCCTGCAAAATAACTGTAAAGCAGCGGCCCGCCCAAGAGATTATCCACGGGAATGTTGAAAAAACCCTGTATCTGCGCGGCGTGCAAGTCCATGGTGAGCACCCTGTCCGCCCCCGCCGAGGTGATGAGGTCGGCCACGAGTTTTGCCGTGATGGGGTCGCGCGAGCGCGCCTTTCTATCCTGCCGCGCGTAGCCGAAGTACGGCACGACGGCGGTGACGCGCCCCGCGGAAGCACGCTTTGCCGCGTCGATCATGATGAGAAGTTCCATCAAATTGTCGTTGACGGGGGCGGAAGTCGATTGAATGATGAAAAGGTCCCGCCCTCTGACCGTTTCGGCAATGTGAACGGCGGTCTCGCCATCGGAAAACTTGCCCACTTCCACTTCGCCGAGGCTCGTGTTGAGCTTCGCAGCGACCGCCCTTGCCAACGATAGGTTGGAATTGCCCGCAAACAGCTTGATCTCATTTCCGTGCGTGATCATATTTTTCCCTCGCAGTGTTTTCGCGCAGTTCTATTGTAGCCGAAACGCCCGCTTTCGTCAATCGTTTGACGGGCGTTTCCCGAAATTTTCACTTGCGGGCGACGCCGCTCGCTCTCGCCGCCGCCGCCACCGCCTTTGCGACCGCTTCGTGCGCCGAAAGATCGTAGGCGTAGGGCAGAATGTAGTCGGGCGAGAGTTCGCCCCGCACCGAGGACGCGATGGCCTCGCTCGCCGCGAACATCATTTCGTCGTTGATCGTGCGGGCGCGGACATCGAGTGCTCCGCGGAAGAGACCCGGAAATACCAATACATTGTTGATTTGATTGGGATTTTCCGATGAACCCGTGCCCACGATGGCAGCCCTCGAAGCGAGGGCTGCCTCCCGCGAAATTTCGGGAACGGGGTTGGCGCAGGAAAATACGATGGGAGATCGTGCCATGGAGCGCACCATCTCCCCCGTCACGCAATGGGCGACGGAGACGCCGATAAAGACGTCCGCGCCGCGCATGGCATCGGCGAGAGCGCCTTTGAGGTGGGCGCGGTTGGTGAGGGCGGCAAGTTCCCTGTGGGCGGGAGAGAGCGTTTCGTCCCCCTCGCAGAGAATACCGCTCTTATCGCAGGCGGTGACCTCCCCCACGCCGAAGCGCAGCAGGTACTTGGTGATCGCCGTGCCCGCCGCGCCCGCGCCGTTGATGACGACGCGCACATTTTCCCTTTTCTTGCCGACGAGTTTTAAGGCGTTGACGAGCGCAGCCGCCATGACGACGGCTGTCCCGTGCTGGTCGTCATGAAAGACGGGGATATCGAGGTCTGCTTTCAGGCGCTGTTCGATTTCAAAGCAGCGGGGCGCGGCGATATCTTCCAGATTGACGCCGCCGAAAGAACCCGCCAAGAGTTCGATGGTTTTGACGATCTCATCGGGGTCTTTGGAGCGGATGCAGAGCGGGAAGGCATCGACCCCGCCGAACGCCTTAAACAGGGCGCACTTGCCCTCCATGACGGGCATACCCGCCTCCGGGCCGATGTCGCCGAGCCCCAAAACCGCCGTGCCGTCGGTGATGACGGGAACGGTGTTCCAGCGGCGGGTGAGTTCGAAACTCTTTTCGGGGTCTCTTTGAATGGCGAGGCAGGGTTCGGCGACGCCGGGCGTGTAGGCGAGCGAAAGTTTTTCGCGGGTATCCACCTCCACACGGGGCACGACCTCGATTTTGCCGCGCCATGCGGCGTGCTCGATGAGAGATTGCTTTCTGTAATCCATGGCTACTCCTTTACGCGGATATTATACCCCGAAACGGGCGCGCCGTCAAACAATTCGGAGAAATATCGAGGAAAAGATGCACGCACGGGCGGGCGCGCTCTTTGGGGCGCGCCCGCCCGCTCGGTATGAGGGAAAGCAACGACGAAATTACGCAAAAACCCGCGCCGTGGGGCGCGGGTCGATCGCATTTTGTTACTTGACGGTGACGCGGAAGCACACGGCGCTGTACGCCTTGATCTCCTGCCCGAGTTTACCGCCCGAGAAGCCGAGGATCTCCTGCTTGGAGGTGACCTTCTCCTCGTTGATGGTGTTGATCGCCTTCCAATCGCTATCTGCGTTGCTCACTTCGGTGTAGTACGCGATGCCCTTTGCGTTCGCGTTCTTTACCTCGACGTTGAGTTTGATATCCTCGCCGCTCGCATTGACGACTTTGAGAATGAGATCGCCGTTTGCCGCCTTGCTCGCGACGGTGTAGAGTTTGTTGATCTCACTCGTCGAGTTGTTCTCCATGGTCAGCGCGCAGGTACTGTCGACGCCCGACGAATAGGCGAGTTTGGAGCGATAAAGAAGATTCTTGCCCTGATTCTGCATGAAGAGTTGCTGGACATAGTAGTTGGCGCTCTTCACGATCTTCGTGTTGGTGTAATACATCATGTCGACCGGCCATTGGTTGTTCGAGCCGCCCGTCGTGGGATTGCTCGCCGTATTGGCGACGCCGAACATGGGCGCGTACGCCGCGAGTTTGATGATGTCGCCGTTGTTCTCGTAGGCCGTCATCATGGCCGCCTCCGAGAGCGCGGCAATAAGGGCGTTGGGATAGAGCGTTCCCCCATTCGGACCGTTGCCGCTGTTGGCGGAATACTCGCCCACAAATATCTCATAATAGTCATCATCATAGTCGGGGCGGGAGTAGACATCATACATTTCAGCGTTCGAGAAGAGCACGGAATAGTTGACGTAGTAGTGCTGGTCGTGCACGCCGAAGTCATCCACTTTGGTGATGACGCCGCGGTTAACGGCATCCTTTGCGGCCGCGCGCGCCACGCCGCCTTGGTCGTTGCCGTTTTGGCAGTCGACGAATTGTGTTGCGTTACCGACGATGGTCTTTATTCCGTATTGACTGCACGCCGCCTTAAAATCAGCGTTTTGCAGGAACTGTTCGTAACACTGTTTATAGTATTTATCGCCCGACTGCTCGTTGCCGATGCCGAGATAACTCATCTCGAAGGGCGCAGGATGGCCGAGTTTGGCGCGAAGACCGCCCCACTTGGTGGAAGTATCGCCCTTGGCGAATTCGATGAGGTCGATGGCATCCTGAATGTAGTCGTTCACGCCCTTTTCGTGGCGGCCTTTGAGTAGCGTACCGCGATAGCCCACCAACGCGCCGCCACCCTGGCAGGACAGCCCGCAGTTGAGAACGGGAACTGCGCTCGCGCCGAGGTTTTCGCAAAGAATGAAATACTCATAGAAGCCGATCCCATATTCCATATCATATCCCCAAAGGTCGGCGTTCTGCCTGCGGGTAGCCCACTCGCCGTACGTCGTGGCGGCGGACTCCGTGCCGTCCTTTACGAGGGTGTACTCGAAGGCGGGGATATCGTCGTCGCCTGCGTTCGTGCCCGTCTGCACCGCGCCGACGGAGTTCTTCCAATCGTACACCTCCTCCGTTTTCTCGCCGCCCGCGGCGGGATCCGCGTCGCCCTCGATGATGCAGCCGCCGGGGAAGCGCACAAACTTTGGCCCGAGTTCCTTGATGGCGTCGAACGCGTACTGCTTGATGCCACCCGTGGAGTTCTGCGTCTCCAAGGCGACGACGTCGACAGAATAGTCGCCCGCCTTATCGAAGGTGACCTCCAACTTGACGTTTTCGTTCGCCGAAGCGTTTGAAGTGAGCGTCTGTTCATACTTCACCCAGCCGCTCGTTTTGAGCGAGATGGAGGCGTCGCAGTAGGTGGTCGTGCCGTCCGTGACGGCGACCTTCATGGTCGCGCCCGAGACGGAGGTTTTGACAAAGGCGGAGAAGATGTACTTTACGCCGCTCTCCACCGCCATGGGCAGGTAGGTGTGCCCGCCGTTGGAGATGCCGCCGTTTGCCCCCGTCACCGTGACCTTGGCGTAGTTCTTATTGACGTCCTGCGTGCCGTAGTACTGTTTGCCCGCGAGCACGCCGTCCGTAGAGTCCTCCACAACGGCGAGATCGGCGTTCGTCTTTGTCCAGCCGATCGTCTTGCTGGGGTTAAATGTCTCGAACGAGCCGTTGTAGACAAGGTTGTCATCGAGAAGATAGCCCGCGTAATTGATATCTTCGAGGAACACGCCGAAGAGCGTATCCGAGATGATATTGCGCGCGTTCTCGTTGACGGTGCCGTCGAGCGTGAATGTGGCGGCGGGATCGGAGAACGCCTCCGCCTGCCGATCGGGTGTTACGGTCTCTCCGCCGCCGCAGGCGCACAGCAGGCACGAGGCCGCGGTGAGCGCTGCAACGCAGGAGAGCAATTTCTTTTTCATATCTGTTTCCCCCTTTTGGTTTGCCCTATTATATCATAAAATTTCGGCATATGCAACAGCCGCGCGGAAATTTGTTGCAAATAGGCCGCCCGCGCAAATTGCGCGGGCGGCGGCAAATGTCTGTTGATTTCCTGTTATGTTTACTTGGCGCGGATCTGGAAGGCGACGACGCTGTACGGCTTTACCTTGTAGCCGAAAGAGCCGTCCGTAAAGCCTATCTTTTCCGCGAAGGGCGTGATGGCGTTTCCGTCGGAGTATGTGCTGACGGCGTGCGGTTCATTGTTCGCAATTTCATTGACCTGCGCGATGCCCGTGAGATCCTTTCCGAGATCCACATTGACATTGAACTTCACCGCCTTATCGCCCGCGTTGACGATCTTGACGATGATGTTGTTCGTCTCCGCGTTGTAACTTGTGACATAGTAGAAGTTATCGTAGGTGAACGTGCCGCCCCCCGTCTTCCTGTTGATGGTCGTCGTGGGCATTTGCTCATCCGCGAAGGTGAGCTTGGAGATCACTTTCTGCGTGCCCGCGTTGTGCATGAAGAGTTGCTGCACAAAGTAGCTGGGCGTGAGCACCACTTCTTTATTCGTGAAGTACATCATGTTTGCGGCAAACCATTGATTGACGCTGTTATTGCCGGCATGGGTTGCCGTTTTGCTCGTATCCGCCACGGCGAACATGGGCGCGTAGGCCGCCATCTTCACGATGTCGCCGTTGCGCTCGAAGCCCGTCATCATGGCGGCCTCCGAGAGGGCGGAAATCCAATCATTATGAGTGTAGTCGTACGATCCGCCCGTTTCTACCGCCACATCCGTATTCGCGGCATACTCGCCCACGAAGACATCATAATAGTGGGTCGGGTCGTCGGCTTTGCGCAGATAGGTATCGTACATCTTGGTGTTAGCGAAAAGGTCGGTGTAGTTGACATAGTAGTGCTGGTCCACCACGCCGTAGCTCGCCACGTCGGGGAAGTTGGCGGAGTCTTTCTTGAGCGCCGCCTCGGCTGCATTCTGCGCCATGCCCTTTCTGTTAAGGTCGGTTTTTTCGCAATCGGCAAGCCCCACACAGTTGCCCACGATGGTGCGAACTTCATACTTTTCAAGCGCGGCCTTAAAATCGGCATCCGTCAGGAATTTTTCGTAGTACTGCGCATAATATGTGCCCCACTGCTCGTTGCCGACGCCGATATAGTCCATCTCAAAGGGCTTGGGATGCCCCATCTGCTCGCGGATCTTGCCCCACTTGGTGGAGGTGTCGCCCTTGGCGAACTCCAAGAGGTCGATGGCGTCCTGAATGTAGTCGTCCACCTTCTGATTGTGGCGGCCGGGAAGCGCAACGTAATTGCCGAAACCGGCCGTCTGGGTCATGCAGGATGCGCCGCAGTTGACGATGGGAACGGCCTTTGCGCCCAGCGCTTCGCACAGGCAGAAATATTCGTAGAAGCCGATCCCGTACTCGTTGGCGTAATAGTCATTCGACGCCTTGTTCCCCTGCCAGATATTGGTGTTCTGCTGCCTCGTTGCCTGTTCGCCGTAGGTGGTGACAGTCGACGTCGCGCCGTTATCATTGACGGGATAGGTGAACGCCGCCACGGTATCGTCACCGACATTCTGGCCCGTTGTCGTCGCGCCGATGCTCTTTTTCCAATCGTAAGCCTCATCGATGTTTGCCCCCTCGATGACGCACCCGCCCGGGAAACGGAAGAACTTTGGCCCGAGGTTTGCGATGGCCTCGTACATATAATTTTTCATGCCGAAGGCGGTCGCATCCGTCGTCTCGAGCGCGACGCTGTCGATATAGAAAGTGCCCGCCGCGCCGAAAGTGATCTCGACCCGAAGATCGGATCGCTCGGTGGTCGTCGGCGTGATGGTCTTAATATATTTTGTCCACTCGCTGCTCTCCGCAACAGTGAACGTGCCCTCCGCATACGTAGCGTTCTGCTTGTCCTTGACGGCGACGGTGACAGAACCCTCGTAGTCCTTGATGAACATGGAGAACTTGCAATCCACGCCCTTTTCGACGGCGATTGGAACTGCGGGGTGCCCGCTGTTGGAGATCGCGTCGCCCGCAGCGGAGACGGTGACCTGCGCGTAGTTCTGGTTGTTGGCGTGGAGTGCGCCCGTGCCGTTATTCACGGTGATGGTAGCGCCGCTCTCCGTCCAGCCGTATTTTTTTCCATCCCGCGTAGCGTTGGAGAGCGTCTCGAACGAGCCATTGACGATGAGGTTATCGTCGAGCGCATACGAGGCATAGTTGATATCTTCAAGGAAGAGCCCGAAGAGGTCGGGCGAGATCTCGTTGATTTCACCCTTGGGCAGGCTCGTGAGGTCGATTTTTGCCCCCCAATCCCCATCGGCATAGGCGGGCGCATCGCGATCGGCGGTCTCCTTCTCGCCGCCGCACGCCGCAAGGCACGCCACCGCGGACAAGGACATGACGCAAGCAAGCGCCATTGCAACAAATTTTTTCATAGTTTCCCCCTTAACGTTACGTTTTTTTCATTGTAACATATTTTCCGCGCGCGCGCAAGACTTTGACGGAAATTTTCAAGGAAAGCGTGTATGATTACAATAGATGTGAGACAGCGTGGATAGAAAAAGATAGCGAGCGACGCTCAGTTGCTTCTCTATGGAGAGTTTTGAGAAGACAGAAGCTTCAACCCGTAAAGCCGCCCAATCCCAAATATGTCCCGAAACCCTATGAACCGATGCATTAACCGAGAGAAAGGGTGCAGATGGACGTAAAAGTCGTTCCTTCTGGCTGTATCACGGGCAATGCGAAGATCATGGAAGAGCATTTCTTCCAATACACCGCCATTGATGAGTATTCCCGCTTCCGCTATGTCGCCGCTTTTAAGAAACAGCGCGCATACTCTTCGGTACAGTTCCTCGATATGCTCATAAAGGCGTTTCGCTTCAAGATAGAGTGTATTCAGACGGACAACGGCATGAAGTTCATCAAATCCTATGATGAACACAAGAAGGGAAAGCAGTCGCTCTTTGAGGCGCGCCTCAAAGAGTTGGGAATAAGGCATAAGCTCATCCTTCCTTACACGCCGAGGCACAACAGAAAAGTGGTGCGCTCTCATCGGAAGGATAATGATTATTTTTATGCGACGCACCGGTTTCATTCCCTTGAGGACTTCAAACAGCAACTTGCCGTCCACAACCGACACAACAACTTCCCCATGCGTCCCCTGAATTGGCACTCCCCAAAAGAATACATCTTATACCATCTCAACGACGGCCTACTGCACTGATTTTTTCCCTCACCCCGTCTCATATGTTTAACAAACCTATATTATAAAAAACAATACCATAAACTCATAAGATTTATAACTACAACTTAACATCTCAAAAACTATAACTCCCCGCAAAAGTTGTGTCATAGACCGCTTGACTATAATCTATAATTGTGTTATATAACTTAATACGGTTATCGATTGGAATTCGAAGATGTTTATGAAAGTAAAGCCAACAATCGTTGCCACGAGGATGAAAGTGCTTCGGGAAGGCGTAAAACTCTCGCAGGGCAAACTCGCTTCCATGCTCGGTATGCAGCAGACGGCAATTTACCGTTACGAAGTCGGGCAGTCCTTCCCTCCCTATCAAGTCCTTATGAAATACGTCGATTTTTTTGACGTATCTCTTGACTATATCTTCGGGAGAACGGACAGCCCGCAGGGGAAGTTATACGACTGCCAAGCCAAAGTATGGAAGGACAACAAGCAGATGCGGGACTTCATCGAAATGTGCTTCGATCCGAAAACCGAAGCAAACGCAAAACTCAAAGAAATGTTGATCCACCTTATGGAAGAACAGCAATGAAAGAAGGAGTATGATTACGATGTACAAAAATGAAGAATTGGAGTTTTTAAAAACGCAAATCGATCGGTTATCGTTGGATGAATTAAAAGAGCCAATAGCGCGTATAGAAAATTACTATGCCGATTATAATAGCCGATTGAGAAAGTATACGGAAAACTATAAAAAGACCATGGAGGGCATCATGAACAGCCTTCAAATTAAGCGCATGGTCCATAAAACATACGGAGGAACCTTGGGGACCTATACCGAAGAAAAACCCGAGGAAATCATCAAAAGCATTCGGGATTATTTATCCCGCCTTGACGAACTGAAATATTTATCTTTTCTGAGTGAAGAAAGCCGCAATGTGGTTCTTGTCGGTCCAAACGGATGCGGAAAAACTACTTTGCTTCGGCACTTGTTATATTTGACAGGTGAAAATGATATCGCATATTACCAAGCAGATCGGTTATTGGTGATCAGCGAATCTGAAAGTATTGAACGCGACAGCGACGCATTTTCCAAAAGCATAAAAGAAACCACAAGATATGCGACCGATGTAAATTATTCTTTACAAAGTAATTATATCTCCAAACAATTTACTTTCGCCGTCGCTTTGTTGGAAAGATGCCGTTCCAATGAAACAGAGCGTGTCCTCGAAGGAACTCTGGAGCAATCAGCTTGCGTCACCTCCCTGATTTTGAGAGAATGGAATAATTTAATCGGCGACAGAACCTTATTCTTCCGCGATGGCTCACTTAAAGTCAAAACCCTTGACGGAAAGGAGTATAAAATCAAATATCTCAGTAGCGGTGAAAAAAGCATACTGTACTTTCTTGCCAGCATTCTTCTGCAACCGATAAAAAAATATTATTTCATTGATGAACCGGAAAACAATCTTAATCCCGCTATCGTTGCGCGTCTTTGGAATATTATAGAGAATTGTAGACGGGATTCCATCTTTGTATATCTGACGCACGATTCCGAATTTGTTTCAACACGCGTAAACGCCAAAATATATTGGATAGAAAAATACGACGGTTCAAGCTGGCGGTATCATCCCCTACCCGAGAATGATAATCTACCGCAAGAACTTATGGTAAGCCTTGTGGGCAATAAACAAACCGTTTTATTCTGCGAATCTCATGATGAAGAAAAATATGATTCGATTGTTTTTAAGCTGATGTTCCCCACATTCAAAGTAATTTCATCGGGTGGCTGCAAGAAAGTGCTTGCCAAAGTCAAATCGTACAAAGAAGTAGGACTGCCCCAAAACGCTTACGGGATTATTGACTGTGATTATCGCGACGACGAATATTTGGAAGGTCAGAAAAACAAACAAATCTATCACCTTCCATTTTTTGAAATCGAAAATTTCCTGTTTTGCGAAGAGATCCTCACAGAAATGATAAATCAATTCAGCCGCAATAAGGAAACTGCTTTGCATAATGTTAAAAATGCGGTCAAAGCCGATTTTATAGCTCAAAAAGACCGATTCGTAATTAGAAATGTCGGATTCAGACTCCAAGAGCAAGGTTTTTCCGGACAGATCAATCGGTTAAACACGCGCAATGAGTTGCGCGAACAATTTGAAGCTTATAAGAATTCCATCGATATGGATGAGTTATTTTCCAAATACGATACGCTATTCGACGAGATCGTAAAGCGTAACGACTATAATTATTTTTTGCGCTATTTCGACCAAAAGAGCATTTTATCGAAATATACTCGTGAATTGGATTTTGAGCCGAACGTTTCTTATGATAAAGAAGTCCTCAATATGTTGAGACATAATGATACGCTTATCAATTCTTTGAAAACAAAATATTTAAGCGAAATTCGATAATTGTTCATGATTCAGAGAAGCCGCTTTCAAGAATCAAGAATTAACTTTGAACTATATCTTTGAATAAGTCATGGCACAGCCGCACGGATTTTTGTCCGTGCGGCTGTGTTGGTTGGATGAAATTAGCGCTGCCCCTATTTCCGCTTTTTGCGCGGTTGGGGGGAAGATTTCGGAGCGGGCGCGGCAAGCGGAGTGGGTATCCCGCCCTCGGCGCTCTCTGCCTTCACGGCGGCGGGCGTTTCCGTGGGCGCTGCGCCCGTCTCCGCCCCCACTATCGCCGTCTCTGCCCCCGCGATCGCCGTCTCCGCAGCGGCCTCTCCCATACCCTCGCCGTCGGCCGCACGCTGTTTTTCGCGCGCCGCGATCATCTCGCAGACAAAACTATCGGTGTTGACGCCGATAATGCCCAGCGAATACAGCACGACGGGCACCGTAATGAGCACCGCGAGGAGCGGGCTTACGAAGAAGAGCGCGACGGCGATGACGACGTCGATGAGCAGAATGACGCCCGCCGAGGCGGCGTGCCGCACAATATTTTTCAACGTGACGACGTCCCTTATCCTGATATCGCCCTTCTTGTGCACGATCCACGACGAGGTGAGCGAAAACGCCCCCGAGAGGATGATGAGAGCCGCCACCACGAGAAGCCCATAGTAGCGAAGGGCGGCGAGAATGGCGACCGAGCCTGCGACGAAAATCGACTCCACCACGGGCACGACGGTGCGCGCGATGATGAACTTTTTAAGCCCCCTCTTCGCCGTGCGCCTGCGCACCATGTAGCGGGTGAGGAAGTTGGCGGCGATGATCCCGATGACGCACAGCGTGATCGCGAAGGAGACGATGACGCGCAAATTGGCAACAAAGTCGTTCATGATGGTGGCGATCTGTTCGCTGAACCCCTCGGTGGAGGCGTTGAGCGTCTGCAAAAAGCCCACAACGGTGTTGCTGAGCCACCGCGTCTCAAAGGCGCGCACGATCATATTGATAAAACTTCCGTTCAGATCCAGCTGTCCGAAGGCATAGGAGAGAAAGTCATTGACGGAGGCGGAAGATTCCCCTACCGAATATTGAATGAGGTTGAAGATCTTGGAGAGCATACCCCCCGTGATCTGCACGAGCGAGCCGATCGTCAAAAAGACGGCGAGGAGCACGAAGAGGTACACGACCCCCATGGGAACGAACACATAGACGAAATTTTTGAAGAAATTTTTGAGCGCGTTTTTGATCATGGCGAGCCCACCTCACAGCGCAAAATTATAGCCCAAACGACCTCGCCTGTCAAGAAAAAGAGCCGCCCTTCGGCGACCCTTCTCCAAATTTTATTTTCCCTTGACGCGGGCAACGTCGATGTTGTCCTTTTTCCTGTCCGCAAGCGCCTTTATGGGGTGCTCCTTGCCCTGGATGCGGTAGTCATACTTGTACGCCGCCACCGTCTTATCGATGACGATGTGCGTCCCCACGCTCGCGGGGTCGCCGTTGATCTTCGCGTTGTAGCCGAAGTAGCGGAAGCCGTCGGGCACTTTGTTGAGTTCCTCCCAGCCCTCCTCGACGCCCGTGAGGCGCACGCTCTCCAAGACCTTGCGGATATATTCCTTCTGCGGGCGAAGTTTCAACAGTTCGGGAAACTCCCCGCCCTCGGGCAACACCTGCTGCCACACCTTGCCCTCGTACGTTTTCAAAAGGTCGGCCGCCTCATGCAGGTGCGTAACCTCCTCCTCGAAGTGCTGCTCCCAGATCTTCTTGATGCGCTCGTCCTTCTCGTCCATATAGCACGAGTAGTAGAGGTAGCACTCGGTGTACTCGTTCATGAGCAGGCACTCCCACGGCGTCATGCAGGGGTCTTTGAGGCACCCGTACCCCGTGACGTGCTGTTCCTCGATCATGGCGATCTCGTTATACAACTTTCTGCCGAGGGGCGAGGCGTACAGGTTGGCGACGTTCATATAATAGTTCATCGTCTGCTGCTCCGCACCCGTGATAATGTTGATGTTGAGCTTGGTCTTAATGTCGTTCAAATACCCGTTGATATAAAAGTTGACGTCGTCGTGCGGGTGGCGGTACTCCGAGACGGTCGGCCGCCCGGGCATGACCTCGGTGTAGTCGCCCACCAGCCGCTTGGGGTCGCCCCCCCTTTCGAGTTCCATGAGGTCGGAATAGCGGTACAGATGGTCGAAATCCTCCAAAAGCGCGAAGTCGAGTTGCTTTCTCACGTAGGAATTTTTCTCGGTGATGGCGAGGTTGGCGGTGAGGTCTACGGCGAGTTGCTCGTAGCCGATCGTGTGCTCCAAGATGCTCTCGTCGGCGGGCTTTAAGGAAGCCACGCGCTTCTGCTGGATCTGCTCTCCCCGCCTCATCACGGCAAGGCGGCGGCGCACGTCGTTGTTGGCGCAGTGGCGGGTGATCTCGTTGGAGAGGCGCACGCTCTCAAACTCCGTGCCCGACATCAAAATGACGCGCGTGCGGGTGTAGGGGTCTACCTCGTTCTTGTTGTAGGGCTTGACGAGCACCTTATTCCAGCTTGTAAAAATCTTGTCTGCCTTTTGCGGCTTACATTCAAACGGATTCATTCATCCCTCCTTGTGCGAAAAGTTTTGCCGTTCCCCGAAAAAAGTATGCGTATGTTTGCGTTTTTGCGAAAATCTTGTTATAATATCCGAAAAGGAGAAAGAAGATGATTGGTTGCGTGATCGCAATGGAGAGGGAGGCAGACCTCCTCCTCGACCAAATGGAAATACAGGACACAAAAACGCTGTTCGGGAAGACGGTGCACATCGGAAGGGCGTTCGGGAAGGACGTCGCCGTCGTCTCCTGCGGCGTGGGGAAGGTGAACGCCGCCGCGGGGGCTTGCGCCGCCATTGCCGTGGGCGCGGACGTCGTCTTGAACTTCGGCGCGGCGGGCGGCCTCACGCCCGAAAATACCGAAATAGGCGAAGTGTACCTCATCGAAAAGGCCGTGCAGTATGACTTCGACCTGCACGAGATCAACAACGTCCCCGTGGGCACGCTCGACGGCGAGACGGAAAACTTTCTTCCTCTCTTCTGCCCGCCCCTCCCCTATCCCCGCCGCGCGCTGGGCACGGGCGACAGGTTCGACGATTCCCCCGCCGACCACGCCCTGCTCCGCTCGCTCGGATGCGATATCCGCGAGATGGAAGGCGCCGCGATTGCGCAGGTGTGCAGATATGCAGGCGTGCCGTTTGTCTCGGTGAAGGCCATCTCCGACGTGTACGGTTCTGGCTCGACCACCGAGCAATTCCGCAAGAACTGCGCCCGCGCCCTTCTCGAACTCAAATCCCGCCTCCCCGAAATCTTGGCGAGCCTCGGGTAAGTTTTCTCCGCCCCACTTGCTACGGTACATCGTGCGCCACTGCGCGGCGGGTGAATTGACACTGCAAATTGTCATGTCGAGCGAAGCCGAAGGCGTAGTCGAGACATCTCTACCTTATTCCCCCCTCATACCGACCGCAAGGAGTGATCTTATCCCCCCCTCATACCGACCGCAGAGAGTGTATCTTATCCTCCCCTCATACCGACCGCAGAGAGTGTATCTTATCCCCCCCTCATACCGACCGCAGGGAGTGTATCTTATCCCCCTCCCCGCGCAAAGCGCGGGGAGGGGGACACAGGGGGAGGGGCAAGACAAAAACTCCCTCACCACATCATCACCCCCAAAAGGAGCTTGCCATGAAAAAGATCCCCTCGTTTGAAAAGGACCACGACGCCCTGCAACCCGGCCTGCACGCGCGCACGGACGCCAATCAAATCACCACCTTCGATCTCCGCTTCAAAAAGCCCAACGCGGGCGACTACATCTCCCCCGCCGCGCTGCACACCATCGAGCACCTTCTCGCCACCACCCTGCGCAACTTGGGCGGCGACGACATCGTCTACTTCGGGCCGATGGGCTGCCGCACGGGCTTCTATCTTCTGACCATGCGAAAAACCTACAATGAAGTGAAAGAACTCATCAAACAGGGCATTCTCGCCGCCCTCGCCCTCGACGAGATCCCGGGCGCGACGAGAAAGGAATGTGGGAACTACCTCGACCACGACCTCCCCGCCGCGAAAGCGGAACTTGAAAACTATCTCACAATCTTAAACCAAATCGGCTGACCCGCGTCATTCTGCCCCGCCGCCCAGCCCGACGAAGCAGAATAACCCTCCCTCATACCGAGGCTTCGCAGAAGCCG
>CANQMX010000020.1 GCA_947625095.1 uncultured Clostridia bacterium
CCGCCAATCAAAACCTAAATCGAACCCTCAAAAGTTTGGTTTAGGTTTTTTATTAGTAATTTTGTTGTTTTTTCACTAAATTCATGTTATAATTTAAATATGATATTTGATTTAACTATTTCTATAACAGACATAATATCTGTTTTAGCTATTTTATTGACTTTCGTTACTATACTTCAAATCAAACATCAGCGAACAGATACATTAAAACCGTATATGACAGTTAGACCAATTGACGAGGTATATCATTTTGATTGTAAGAATAAAAGGTTAAAGGAAAAACCAATCATAAATCTATGCAATATAGGAAGTAATTTGGCGAAAAATATAAATATTGAATTATATTCCTATAATATTCCTAATGCTCTACTTAGCAAAACTCTTCAAATAACCCAAAACTCATGTTCAATTGACAAACAAAAATTAATTATTTTACATCACAATATAGATTTTACATATTGTGAGCCAAAGGAAAATATAGAGATAGGCAGCACTTTATATGGATACATTGAAACATTTTGCCATATTTATGAAGATTTATTTTTATCTAATAAAGAAGAATGTATAAGACAAACTCCTAAGGTGATAATTAAAGTTTCTTACTTGAATATACTTGGAAAGAAAAATTACATATATTTATGTTTACATGAGGAAATCTCTGTCTTGTCTATTAATGAAATTGATTTTTATATTAAAACTTATGAAATATCAAAAAAACAATATGAAAAAATAATTACTGATTTAAATAAGACTAGGTAGTGTTTCAAAAAAGTTAAATATCCTTTTAATTGGCGATATGGAATGTGAAGCCTACGCTCACGGAACATACGGTACAAAAACAAAAAAGGCATTGGAACTTATCGCGCTGGGGTGCCCCATTCTTATCATTAAAGAAAAGGATTTCTTTGCGCAGGTAAAAGATTTCTAAAATATTCGATTTGGTTTCCAAGCTCATCATCACGGAAAAGGGCATCCTGTTGGATGCCCTTTTCCGTGGAATAAATAGAAAGAAACTGCGCGGGGTTATTTCAGCGTGGTGAAATTTTTGACGCGGGTGGCGCGGAAGGTGACGGAGACGCCAAAGCCGTCGCGGTCGCGCCCGACAGTGAGCACGACTTCTCCCTCCACGTCAAAATATTCCCTTGCAACACGCCCGAAATCGCGCGCTGCCGCCGCCCTGCTCTCATCGTTCATGTCCTCTTTGTCGTGGTCGAGAAGCCGCGCAATGCGCTTTCTCTCCTCCGAAACGCGTTCCTTCATGCCTTTCCCTCCCCTCTCCGCTTGTGCCTGAGAGCGCCCCAAAATCCGCTCTTTTCCTCCTCCGTCGGCTTCCCGTAGGCGTAGTGGTCGGCGAGGCCGCGGAAGGCGCGCGAACGCCCCATCACGTTATCTAAAAACAGTTTGTCCTCCTCAAGGATAACGGCGACGAGCGGGATCCCCAGCGCCGTCGCGATCTCCTTCGGCTGTAAAATTTCGCCCTTCCTTACGAGGTCTTTCCGCACAAGATTGACGGCCAGCCCCACGCTGCCAAAACGGTAGCATTTGAGAATACCAGCCACCCTGTCGGCGTCGCGCATGGCGGAAATGTGCGGCGCGGTGACGAGGAGCGCCTCATCGGCGCATGACGCGGCGCGGTGGAAGCCCTCCTCGATGCCCGCGGGCGAATCGATGAGGATGAAATCGAACTGCGGGGCGACGGCATCCAGCACGAGTCGCACCGCCTGCGGGGAGACGTAGCGTTCGGAGACGCGGTTGCTCGCAAGGCAGTAGAGCGTGGGGTAGCGCGGATGCTTCACGAGCGCCTGCTTGGGGCGGCATCTGCCCTCCACCGCATCCACGACGTCGTACAGCGCGAGGTGCTCCACGCCGAGCACGACGTCCACATTGTTCAGCCCGAAATCGAGGTCGCACACGGCGACGCGGAAGCCCCGCTTGGCAAGTTGCACGGCAAGATTACAGCAGACGGTCGTCTTGCCGACGCCGCCCTTCCCCGAAGTTATCACGATCTTCCTCGCCATGCCGTTCCCTCGCGCGTTTTTGCAAATCATAACACGTTGCGGCGGGCGCATTGCGGAAACGTGTGTCGGATTATGAAGGAAAAAAGAAAAAATAAATTTTGGCATATTCACTCGATGCGAAAAGCGCGTCGGGACAAACGCCCCGACGCGCCGCAAAAACGCATCGCGCTTTTATGCGCCCACTTTTTGCACGGCGTGGATGCGCAGATCGAACATGACGAACTTGCTCTCCACGCTGTTGTTGTTTTCGTCGTCGAGAAATTCAAGCGTTGCGGTAAAATTTTCCGAACCGCCCGCTTCCACCGTGCCAAGCCCGTTGCTGTCGTCGCCCAAACTCAACCCCTCGCTGATGAGCGTTTCCCGCCGCTCGCCATGCTCGGTCTCCACCGAAATTTTGAGCATGGAAGCGAACGTAGTATCGCTGATCATGGAATTGCAAACTACTTCCACATAGTAGAAAAACGCCACGTTCCCACTGTTGCCGATGCTCATCTCCACGTTAAAACTGCTACTCGGCGCAACCAAAGTGCCCTGTGTGATGCCGAAGATGTTTTCCTGCGTGCTTGCGGAAAAATCCTTATCCGCGTCATCGACGCTGCGGACAAAATTTCCGTCCTCGCCGATGTTGACGGTGGTGAGTTTGTGCCGCATCAGGGTCGCCTTCAACGTGCCCGCCACAAGGTGGGTCTGGGTGGACACCGTCTCGTGATACAGCCCGTACGTCGTGCCCATCGCAAGGGCGAAACAGCATACGGCAAGCGCGATGGCAAGGAGAATAACGGCTGCCCTATCTTTCATATTTCCCTCCCTTGGGAGGGGCTCTTTGTTCGGAAGGTTGCGTTCGCCGAGAAGTTCTTTGACGAGCACCACCGATAAAACGGCGATGCAGACGGAGAGCAAAAACAGCGGCTCGCGCACGATGCAGACGAAAACGCCGAGCGCGGGGCTGCAATAGATCACCTTGCCGATGACGCGGTTTTCGCTCTGCACATCGGCAGTATCGATCACCTGCGTGCCAATCGAGACCCCGTTGTCGCCGCGCAGGGTGATTATATATCCCCCGCCTGTCCGTTCGATTTTATGCACTCTGTGCGTAATGGTGACGTTTCCGCCTATCACCTTGTAGACAAAGGTCAAAACGTCCCCTTCCCGAAGCCCCGCGTAGAACCTTTCCCGCGCCGTTTTCTCGGTCGGGACAAGTTTGATAAGAACAAAACTCCGCACGGGAATATCCCCGATGTCGTACGCCTCCACGTCGGTTTCGGGATTTTTTTCCATTGAAGTGGACATGACGATCCGCCCGCCGTACCCAAACAGCCCGCCGCCGGCAAAACTTTGTATCGCCAAAATCAAGGCGACGACGCCGAGCAGAAGTATGAGGACAATATCGATAGCGATAAATTTTTTGGCAATTTTGCGCCCATCTTTTGTTTTTCCCATCGTGTTCGCGAACCTTCGTAGCGAAGATCCCCTCAATAGAATTATATGAAACCTCCCAAAAAGTTGAACACTTCGGGCACACATTCGGCCGATTGCGCCGCCGCCCGTCGCCGATTGCCGCCCGATTGCGCCGCCCGAACAATATGAAAAAGAGCGGCCGTTTCGGTCGCCCTTTTCCTGCTCCGCGCGGGAGCGTTTTCACTTTTTCAACAGATTTTTGAGGTACTCTTCGTACTCCTCTTCCGTAATAGACTTTACCTTGCTTTTCTTCGCCATGGGAACACCTCGCAAATTCGGATAGCGTTAGTATTCCCAATGCGGCGGGAATTATTCCGTTCTCAGCGCGATGACGGGGTCTTTCTTTGCCGCCGCCGACGCGGGAATAAGCCCCGAGATGAGGGTGAGCACCACGCTCACGCAGATCATGACGAACGCCGTGAGCGGAGCAAGCGCGGCGATCCCCGCGATGCCCGTGACGCTTTGGAGGATCAGGCTTATGATCCCGCTGAAAATATACGCCACGATTACGCCGAAGATCCCCGAGGCAAGCCCGATGATGAAGGTCTCCGCGTTGAACAGGTTTTTGATATCCAACTTGCTTGCGCCGAGACTTCGCAAAATGCCGATCTCCTTGACGCGTTCGATGACGGATACATAGGTGATGATGCCAATCATGACGGAGGAGACGATGAGCGAAATTGCCGTGAACGCCACAAGGACATAGGAGATGAGGTTAAAGATCGTCTGGATCATGCCCATGAGCATCCCCATTTGATCGGTATAGGTGATGTTCTCGTAGAGCGGTTTTTGATCGTCGGGATGCGCTTCGTTCCAAGCCTTGACCTCCTTGTTGCGGGAATCAACGGTATCGTTCCACTCGTCGAGATAGTCCTTGATGTGCTGTTTTGCTTCAAATCCCGTCGGATAGATGGAGAGTTCGGAGACCTCCTCGCTTCCGCCGAGTGCGTGCAGCACCGTGCTTTCGTCAAAGGAAATGGGCTGCCCTTGGAAAGTGTAGTATTCGTCGAGATATTTCGCGGGAGAAATATAAAAATGCAGTCCCATCCCGGCAAGTTCGGGAGATAAGAGAGAAATATACTTATCGGCATTCCCCTTTCCGTTCATGAGCCATGCCATGATGCCGTCGGGGTTGGTCTCGGCATGATCGATGTTGTTTTGGATGTAGGAAGTCACCGTCGCCTCGGGCAGGTTGAGTCCCTCTTGAAGACAGCCGTAAGAAAGCCCGTCTTTGAGGCGCAGGATGGCCGTGATCTTGAAGTCGATCCCCTCCGCATCCGTCGTATCCTCCAATGCCGTTTTGTAGTCCTCCTCGCCGAGCTCGCCTTCGCGGTGATCGCTGTAATTGCCGCGCACATATTCAAAGGGACGCCCGCCGCTCAAAACAGACGCGAATTGGAAGTTATCAACTTTATTATAGAGCGCGTCGCTGTAGTAGAGGACATAGTTCTGTTCGAGGATACGGTCAAAGGCAAGACGTTTTTTTGCCTCCGCGGGAGTGAGCGTCTCACCGCCTTCTGTGACGGTGGTCGCGCTCGTCTTGGCGATCGTCTCCGTCTCTTCGGCGGCCTGCGCGTCGCGGAAGAGATCGAGGAACTGCTCCTCGTCGAGGAAACCCAACTGAACGAGCGTTAGGTCGATGACGTCGTTATTGGGGCCGATGACCATGACGGCCTCGTGCTCGTTTTGGGGAAGATGCCCACCTTCGTTCACGATGTCGTACTGCGATTGGACGTATTTCGCATAGTTCGGATCATTGAAGTCCGAAGTGCCCGGCATCTTGTTGACGACGTCGGTGAAGTAGTGCACGAACTGCAAGAGGTTGGAATATTGGTCGGCCTCCGCCATCAGCTCATCGATGAGATATTGTTTGAGGGCGTTGACGGAGAAATAACGCCTCACGAATATATCCCTGCTGAAATTAAAGGTCTGCGCCCCATTGGTGGTCTTGACGGAGATTTCTTCGACGGCGTCGCCCTTCGCGCGCGTTCCCGAAGCATAGAGGGTCTTTTCTTCCCCCGAGACCGTGTAGAGTTCGATCGTATTCGCATTTGAATTAGAGACGTACTCGCCCGTCGTCACGGTGGCTTCTGCCGCGGGGGCGGCGGAATTTTTGAGGGACATCGTCCACGTTCCGCTCGTTACTGTCGGGTCGGTCGATTGCTTGTCGTTCGCGTATTTGAGTTCGAGCGAATTGTTCTCGTCATATTCGCCGTTGTTCGTAAAATAGAATTTTCCCTTGTTGGTCGTCTCCATCGGCGTGAAGAGCGCATCGGCGAGCTTGAACCCGTAGCCGTATTGCACGGCGGCGTAATCCTCGGGGTTCTTCTCCATACCGTCGTCGATATAATCGAGATATTCGGGCGTGACATTATTTTGAATGGCCATGCCTTGCGCAAGCCCCGTGAGGAAGGAGTTGATGTAAACCTTATCGCCGAGTTTATTGAGGTCGGGCATATCCTTGGGGGACATGACGGCGTTCATCACCGATGACAAATCGAATGTGCTCTCGCTGATCTCGATGGGATAGGCGGAGAGCATCTCCTCCTCCGTCCTGCGAATGTAGTTGCCGAAGCCGTTGGAGAGCGCCAGCACGAGGCAGACGCTGATGATGCCGATACTGCCCGCGATCGACGTCACGGCGGTGCGACCCTTTTTGGTGAGAAGGTTCATCGCGGAGAGCGCGAGCGAGGTGAAAAAGCCCATCTTCGCGCGCGGCTTCTTTTCTTTTTTCTTCTTTTTTCTCCCCTTTTCCGCAGTCGGTTCTGCCGAGGCGGGCTGCGCCTTTGACTCGGACATGGTAGGCTCTTCCGCCGTCTCCCCCTCTGCGGGTTCTGCCGCAGGCTGCGCCCCGACCTCGGACATGGTATGCCCTTCCGCCGTCTCCGCGGGTTCTGCCGCCTGTACGGCAAGTTCCCCTTCCGGCTCCCTTTCGCTGTCGTAGGGATTGGAATCGGCCTCCACAAGCCCGTCGTGCAGGCGCACGATGCGCGTTGCGTACTGTTCCGCAAGCTCGGGGTTGTGCGTCACCATGATGACAAGGCGCTCTGCGGCGATCTCCTGCATGAGGTCCATGATCTGCACGCTCGTCTTGCTGTCGAGCGCGCCCGTGGGTTCATCGGCGAGGAGGATATCGGGATCGTTGACGAGGGCGCGGGCGATGGCGACGCGTTGCATCTGCCCGCCCGAAAGCTGGTTGGGCTTTTTATCCAACTCCTTTCCAAGTCCCACGCGCTCCAAGACCTCGGCGGCGCGCTTTTTGCGCTCCTCCCCGCCCACGCCCGCAATGGTGAGCGCAAGCTCCACGTTGGAGAGCACCGTTTGGTGCGGGATGAGGTTATAGGTCTGGAACACGAATCCGATGCGGTGGTTGCGGTAGACATCCCAATCGCGATCCTTGAAATCTTTGGTTGACTTACCCTGTATGACAAGGTCGCCCGACGTGTAGTGGTCAAGCCCGCCGATGATGTTGAGGAGGGTAGTCTTGCCGCAGCCCGATGGGCCGAGAATACACACGAATTCGCTTCTGCGGAATTCGAGGCTCACTCCTTTCAGCGCGTGCACTGCGCCAGAGGCAACCTTATAATCCTTCTTGATGTCAGTCAGTTTCAGCATGGGATCTCCTCATTTGGCCTTTTTTGCGGAAATGCTCTTTTTGGCTTCGCCCAGCGCTTCACAGAATTTTCCGTAAAGCGTCACAAGTTCGTTCATCTGCTCCTCGCCCATCGTCTCGCACACGCGCTCCATAATGGCGTTTGCCTGCGCGCACTGCTCGTTGAATACGGCAAGCGAATGTTTCGTGAGCCGCACATAGGCGATCTTTTTATCGTCGGGCGCGGCGGCGCGCATTACGATGTTCCGCTTTTCGAGTTTGCTCACCACCTGCGAGACCGCCGACCGCGTGACGCCGAGGCGGCGCGCAAGTTCGGAGGAGATGATATCCTTCCCCCTCTCCCGTTCCATGAGGATCTCGCGGATCATGCGGAACTCCGTGCGGGAAAGTTTCGCCGCGTCTGCAAAGAGATCGAGGTTCTCCATTTCCTTGGTGATTTGAATGAATTTGATGAGATGTTCGTTGATTTCCATTTCTTCCTCTGTCTATGATTGTATCGTACTGAACAATCATATTTATTATACACATTCGCCATGGAAAATGTCAACGGAACTAAAGTATAAAATTCATAAAATTTACAAATTTTTTGCGGAATTTCCTCCCCTTTTTGCATAAAAAAACCGCCCTCACGGCGATTGCTTGGGCGGCCTTCCGGGATAGGCGTAAAACGTACACGCGATGCGGGCGTTGTACAGCAATTTTTTCTTGCCGCACCTGCCGAACGCGCGCTCCGCTTCGGGGTAGGCGGAGAGAAAATAACAGCTCCAATCGGGCAGACTGCGGAAGGTCTTTGCAAAGTCGCGGTAGAGCGAAAAGAGGTCGTCGTCCCGCCCCAGCCGCTCGCCGTAGGGCGGGTTGGAAAGGAGCACGCCGTAGGGTTCGGAGGCGGTAAAGGCGCGCATATCGGCGCATCGGAAGCGGATATCCTTGGCAACGCCCGCCCGCTCGGCGTGGAATTTGGCGATGTCGATCGCCCGCGCGGAGATGTCCCCCGCAAACACGGGCGGAATTTCGCCGCGAAACATTACGTCCGCCGCCTCCTGCCGCGCCTCGGCGAGCGCATCCTTTGGCGTGCATTTCCACCGCGCAAAATCGAACGCTCGCCCCGCACCGGGGGCGATGTTGCGGGCGTACATGGCGGCCTCGATGGGAAGCGTCCCGCTCCCGCAGAAGAGGTCGGCAAACGGCTTGCCGCGGCGGAAGTAACTGCTCTCTATCATTGCCGCCGCCACCGTCTCGCGGAGGGTCGCGTCGTATGTCTTTACGCGGTAGCCGCGCTTATGGAGGCCGTCGCCCGAGGTATCGAGCGTGACGCTCGCAACGTCGTTGAGGAGGGAGATCCCCACCACGGCGCGCTCCCCCTTCTCGTCGAACGCGGTTGCGCCCAACCTTTCGGCGAGCCGCCGCAGGACGGCCTTTTTTGCGACGCCGCCCGCCGCCTTCACCGCGACGAGTTTGCTCTTATAGCTCTTCCCGTCCATGAAAATTGCGGAATGGGGAGACAAAAACTCCTCCCACGGTAGGGAAAAAACGCCATCGAAGAGTTCATCGAAGGTGGCGGCTGGGAAGCGACCGAGTTCGATGAGCACGCGCTCGCCCGAACGCAGGAACACGTTGAGACGGGCGACGTCGGAAAAATCGCCCGCAAGCGAAATGCGCCCGGCCTCGGCGGGACAGTCGCCGTAGCCAAGCGCCTTCAATTGCCGTTTGACGGAGGCCTCGCACCCCGCCGTCACGGGAATAAGCAATTTCATCGTATGTGTTCCTTCCCCCCCCCACCCGTCTCTTCAAGACCCCCTTGGAGGGGCTGGGGGCCGCTGTGCGCCGCCGAGCTACTGCGCGGCGGCGGCTGATAGCCACTTTGCCGTCTTTGCTGTAAATTATGTGCCTTAGGCGGAATTCACTTCCGCCGTGGGCGACTCAATTTGCCGCACTCTTGCGGCTTAATGTCTTTGAGAACGTCTCATCCGTGGGCGAACAAAAGAGAGATGCGCAACTTAACCCCTCGCGCGTATTTGTTTTGCGTAGCAAAAGAAATCGCGCGAAACTTATTCCTCCGTCTCATCCACAGTTTCGGGCGTCTCCGGCTCGGGAATAAACGGTTGCAGGGGCGAGGTGACGGGCGTTAGGTCGTACTTATCGTCGATATCGCCGCCCAAGAGCTCTTCGAGCATATCCTCGCGCGTGATCAGCCCGAGGGCGTTCCCTTCCGCCCCTACGATGGCCATCTGCTCGCGCATCGACTGCATCCGCTTCATGAGGTCGGAGACCTTCTCGTCCGTCGTCGTGTAGGAGACGGGGCGTATGATATTCTGAAAATCCCGCCGTCCCGCAAGCAGATTTTCGTAGAAGTCGGCGCGGTACAGTACGCCGATGATGTTCTGTTTTGTCCCTTTGTACACGGGGATGCGCGAGAAGTTGGTCTCGCGGAAAATTTTATAGACGAGGCCGGAATTATCGCGCACTTCGGCGAGAATGACGCGCTCCAAGGGGATCATGCACGAGCCGACGTGCAGTTCGTCGTAGCGGAGCGTGCGGTTGATGAGTTCGTGCTCCGTCTCGTTCAGAACGCCCTCTTCGCGCACGTCCGAGACGAGCATCTTGAATTCCGCTTCGGTGTATTTTTTGCGCTTCTTGTTAAGCCCGAAGACGAGGAACAAAAACTTTTTCCAATAGCCGAACACAAAGTTGAGCGGCCAGCAGAGCCATGTAAGCACGAGGAGAGGGTACGCCGCAAAGCACGCGAACTGCTCCGCCGCCTCCCGCGCGAGCGTCTTGGGCGTGATCTCGCCGAAAATAAGAATGACCACCGTCAGCGCGATGGTGGAGAGCGTGGGTGCAAGCTCGGGATCGGAGATCCACCTTCCGAACAGAATGGTGGAGATCGTCGCCGCCGCAATATTCACAATGTTGTTGCCGATGAGTAGGGTCGTCAGGACTTTGTTATAGTCCTCTCCGAGCCGTAAAACAACGCGCGCCGAACGCTTTTTTTGCGCCATGCGACGCATGCGAACCGTACTGAAACTTGTGTAAGCCGTCTCTGTTGCGCTAAAAAAAGAGGATAGCACAATGAGCACGATGAGGGCGATGAGCAGACCTATGTCGCTGCCGTCCATAAAAAATAAAACCTCCGAATTTCCGTGGCAATGCTGCCCGAATTTGCGCTCCGCGCCCCGAAAGGCGCGTCGCTATCATTATTATACAAAAAAACCGCCCAAAATACAAGGACTTTTGCGCGGATTTTTCAGAATTTTATCGGTTTTTGCGCGCGGAGAGATACTTCCTTGCGGAGTAAGCGGCAACAAGCCCCTCCCCCGCCGCCTTCGCGTATTGGTATGGCGTGCCTGTGACGTCGCCCGCGGCGAACAGCCCGGGAAGGTTGGTAGAGCCGTCCTTATTCGTCACAATGTGCGCCCCGTCCGTTTCAAGGCCGCCGCAGAGCGCCCGCGCGGGCGTGCAATCTTTGAGGAAAAATACGCCCGAAACCAACAGCGTTTTATGGTTTTTGACGATTTGCTCCACGCGCGCCCCGCCCTCGACGGCCTCGGGAACGCCCGCGTGCACGACGATGTTTTCCGCCTTGAAATGCGGTTCTTTATAGGGACAGAAGCAGTGCACGCGCGCCGCAATCGAGGCGAGATACTCCGCCTCCTCCTCGTAGCGCGGCGAGGAGACGACGGCGGCGATCGTCTTGCCACGATAGAGCGCGCCGTCGCACGCGGCGCAATAACTCACCCCTCTGCCGAAAAATTCGCGCTCTCCCTTTACGTCGCCCTTGAGGTCGACGCCCGTTGCCAGCACAACGGTGCGCGCGGAGAACACGCTCTGCCCCGCCGAGATGAAATATCCGCCGCCCTGCGCGAACACGCCGTCCGCCCGTGCGCGCGTAAGCGCCACCCCTTCGCGGGTGCGCTGGGTTTCGAGCGCCGAGCAAAACGCCGCCCCGTCCCCCGAAAAGGCGGGATAGTTGCGCACATATTCGGCGGCGCGCGTCTTTTCCCCGAACGCTTCGGGGGCGAGCCAAAGATAGTCAAGCCCTAAATTTTTTGCGGTCAGCGCGGCAGCGTAGCCCGCGATCCCGCCGCCCACGACGGCGATATCGTACATCTTTTCCATATGCAAAGTTTGCGCCTTTTTTGCGCCGTCCAACCCCTACTTTGCGAATTTTCCGTACACCTCGGAGGTGGGCGAGAAGAACGCGAACGTATCGGGATATTTTTTGATGATGCGTTGCAGTTCGGCGATCTGCCGCTTGCGGATGATGCAGACGAGCATACTCTTGTCTCCGTGCGTGTACATCCCCGTCGCGTGCACGAGCGTCACACCGTGGTGGGTGCGCTCCATGATCTCGCGGGAGAGTTCCTCGGGGTGCGTCGTCACGATCTCGAACTTATACGCCGTCTTGAAGCCATGCAAGATGAGGTCGCACGTCTTGCTCGTCACAAAGAGGGAGACGAGCGCGGCGAGCACGGGCACGAGGTTTACGGCAAACCCTACATCCCCTCTGTAATACACAAAGAACGAGGCGAACACGACGACGGCGTCGAAGGCGGAAGTCATCCAGCTCACGCTCAAAAACCGCCATTTTTTGTGCACGACGGAGGCAAGCACCGCAGTGCCGCCCGCCGTACCGCACGTGCGGAGCATGATGGCGAGCGCCACGCCGAGGAAGATACCGCCCGCGACCGCCCCGTAAATGCCGTAGGCGATGGGTTCGGCTGTTTTCAGCCCGTCAAAGGTGAGTGCCTGCGCAAATCCGGGGATATAATCGAATACGATGAGGAGAACGGAGGTGAGCGCCATGGAGGCGGTGGAAAGAATGGCGTCCTTCTTGCCGAGGCAGAAAAACGCGAGGAAAAAGAGCGGTACGTTGAACGCGATAAGGAAGTAGCCCGAATTGATCTTGACGCCCGCCCGATCGGTGGCATATTCGAGCATGACGGCAAGCCCGTTGATGCCGCCGGGCGCGAAGTGGTTGGGCGAGACGAAGATATACAGCCCAATCGCCCGCACAATGCCCGAGGAGAGCACGGGAAGCACTAAATAGAGCAAAATTTTGCCGAACTTTTGCCAAAACGTATCGCGGCGCGCCCCCTCTTGCGGCTGCTGCGCCGCATCGGCCGCCTGCGCAACATTTTCCTGCGCGGCATTTTCCTGCGCCGCCCCGCTTGCCTGCGCGCCGTCCTCTTCGGGCGCGATGTTTTCTCTCTCTTCCTGCATGATGTTTCCGCGGCGCCCCCTCGCGCCGCTCCCATTCTACCACTGCATATTCAAAAAATCAACATATTTTGGATTTTTTTTACAAAAAGAAACGCCCCGATGGGGCGCTCCCTTCTGCATTTCTCTTATCTGCGGTACGCGCCCCTCCTCGGAGCTGCCGCCTTTGGCTCTTGCGCAGTTGCTTCGGCCTCCTCCGCCTCGCCCTCGTTCCCCTCTTTTTCCACTTCGTCGGATTTTTTCACGGGGCGGAACTTCAACACTTCCTCCTCTTCGAACAGCCCGTCCGCCAGCGCGAACAGAAACATGAATCCCGCGCATACGAGGTAGCACACGCCCGCGAACAGCCAATTATCCGCCGCGCCGAACAGCCCCACGCACGACAGCACGCCGAGCACCGCAAACGCAGTGCCGAACACGATGCGCGCCACAAACTCGGCCAACTTCTCCTTGCGCACGCGCAGTCCGCCGTAGAACATCGCGGCGGCATGGAGGATGAGGGAGATCCCCAGCGCTATGGGTACAACGCTGCGCTTTGCCAGCGGGGGCACGAAGAGATAGATGGCGACGGCGATCGCCCCCACGCCCGCAAGGAGCGCGAGCACATCGTCGTGTCCGAGGAAATAATAGGCGACGGCGATCGCCCCCGCGATCAAGGCAAGCGCCGCTACCGTGAACTCATAGACAGACCACGTTTTTCCGCCCGTGGTGGGATATATCGCCGCCGTCACCACGCCGATGACAAAGTACAGCACGGCGGGAACATACACCCCCCAGCGAAACCGTTTGAAAAATTCTTTGGCAGTCATAATATCTCCTTTTCCGCCCGCAACTTACTGCAGACCGTAGTAGTTGAATTCCCGCACGCGGCGCGAATCGATGGCGTAGATGAGGTTGAGAAGTTCATCGTCGCCGAAGGAGGAATTGCGCCCCTCTTCGTACTCCGCATCCACCGCCGCCTTCATCATGCACACAAGCGGGTCGCTCTTCTCCACCCTGTGCTCTTCGGGGAGTTTGAAATAGTCGTTGATCCAAAAGGCGATGCCCGCAAGTCCGCTCGTCTTGTTCACCGTTACACGGGCGGGGCGTCCCAAAATTTTGGCAGTATCGAAAATGTTGTAGATCTCCTCGTCCTTGAGCATACCGTCGGCGTGAATACCCGCGCGGGTGGAATTGAACGCCCGCCCCACAAAGGGCGTCTTGGGGGGAACGGCGTAGTTGATCTCCTTCTCGAAGTACCGCGCGATCTCGGTGATAGCGGTAAAATCCATGCCGTCCATCGTGCCGCGGAGAGATGCATACTCCACCGCCATCGCTTCGAGCGGGCAGTTGCCTGTGCGCTCGCCGATGCCAAGCAGGGAGCAATTTGCCGCGGATGCGCCGTACAGCCACGCCGTGGAGGCGTTGATGACGGCCTTATAGAAATCGTTGTGCCCGTGCCATTCGAGCATATCGTGCGGCACGCCCGCATAGTGGTGAAGTCCGTACACGATGCCCTGCACGCTGCGAGGGAGAGTCACGCCGGGGAAGGTCACGCCGAAGCCCATCGTATCGCACATACGAATTTTGATGGGAATTCCGCTCTCCTCGGTAAGGCGCATGAGTTCGCTTGCGAAGGGCACGACAAAGCCATAGAAATCGGCGCGCGTGATGTCCTCGAAGTGGCAGCGCGGGCGGATGCCGTAGGAGAGCGCGCTCTTCACAATGCCGAGGTACTTATCGAGCGCCTGCCTGCGCGTCAGATTCATCTTTTTGAAGATGTGATAGTCCGAACAGGAAACAAGGATCCCCGTCTCCTCCACGCCGACCTCCTTGACGAGGGCAAAGTCCTTCTCGCTAGCACGGATCCACGTTGTGATCTCGGGGTATTTCAGCCCCGTCGCGCGGCAGGCGTCGAGAGCTTCCCTATCCTTCTTGGAATAGATAAAGAACTCCGATTGCCGCACGAGCCCCTTCTCCCCGCCGAGACGCGCCATAAGTTTGTAGAGATCCACGATCTGCTTGACGGTGAAGGGCGACGTGGATTGCTGCCCGTCGCGGAAGGTGGTATCCGTCATCCAGATCTCCTCTGGCATATTCATGGGGACATGGCGGTTGTTGAACGCGACCTTGGGGATCTCCTCGTAGTTGAAGAGTTCGCGGTAGAGTTTCGGCTCTTTTACATCCTGCAATTCATAGTGATAGACGCTGTCCTCAAGCAAATTGGATTTATCGTTAAAGACGATCAAAATGCGGTCTCCTTTCTATATTAGTTCTATTATTGTACCAAGCCATTGCGCCTTTGTCAAGCGAGACCGCCCTTCTATTCTGCAAAAATATTTTATAATAATACGAATTTTTGTGTTTTATGCAAATAAACGTATATTTTATCTATTATAGAAGCCGCCTGCGCAACAGGATGACTGCAAGCGCAACAAGACCGACACCCGCCGCGCCGCCGATGGAGATCCCCGCTATAGTTGCGGGAGAGAGCCCGCCACGCTCGACGTCCTCTTTGTTCACTTCATCGTTTGAATTGTCGCCCATGTCTGTCGTATCGCCGTCGGTAACTTCACCCGTATCGCTATCACTGCCTGCGTCGACTGTATCGCCGCCCGATCCATCGCCCGCGCCCTCTGTATTGCTCGTTTCCCCCGCGCTGCCGCTTTCGTCGGTTGCAGTCTGTTTTTCGATAAATTCAAGTTCTGCCGCCCGCGTGCGCACCGCATAATTTTCCGCGTCCGCGCCGACGTATTCACACTGCGCTGTCATTTTACCGGGCGAAACTGCCGCCCCGGGGTCTACCCACCGCCAGCCATTCGGAAGTTCCACGTCGGCGAGCGTTTGCATTTCCTCCGTAATCTCTATCCTGCCGAAAGGCGCAAGATTCGGCGGCTCCTGCGCTCGCTCTATTGTAAAGGTGAACCGCTTGCTCCCCGTATATCTCGAGAGCCCCTCGATGGTGGCCTCCGCCGAACCCGCATAAACGGCGGAAGATTTTACGACGTAATCTATGCCCGCCGCAAGCGTCTTGCCTTGCACGTTCACGGCGACGTTCGGCGTTATGATTTTCCCCGTATAAGAATATATGCCCTGCACAACCACCTCCGCTTCCGCAAGCGGAACAAGGTCATGCCGCACGCTCTCGCGCAACACATATACACCCGCCTGCACGTACCGTTCCCCCGTATCGGCATCGTAGCCGTTGGTCTCGTAATTGCCATCTGTCACGGGATATTTTATCGTCCATTCGAGCGGCTCGTCGCACGCGTGCTTTGTGAGGTCGACGTTGTAATACCATTCCCACCCGTCGGGAAGCGGGATCTCGTTGAGTTCTGTAATTTCATATCCCACTACTATGGGCTGCTCGCGATCTTTAACGGGCATATTCGGGGGTTTTTTCGCGCGCGCGATGCGAAAATAAGCGCGGCACGTCCCACAGTATTCCCCTTGTCCCACGGCGATCGCGCACGCATTCGAAAGCGCATTAAGATTATTTTCGTAGGCGAGGCGGTAATCACGCCCCTCCGCAAGCGTCTTTCCGCCCAACGTCACCGTCACCTGCGGCATAAATTCCGCCCCGGTGTACACAAAATCATGTTTTTCAAGAGCCATTTCGGCGAACTGCAAATCGTTTCCGTCCAGCGGTATTTCGCGCACGACATTCTTGGTGTAGGCGCGGATGTGCGCGCAATAGCGGGAACGCTCCATGAGATTGCTCCACACGCCATTTTTGCATTCAAACGTCATGTCGTTGGCACTGTTGTACTCCACTGATGCAAAGATACGGGCGTTTCCCGCTGCGTTTTGAGCCTCCACAACGACGGAGAAGGCATCCCCGTTTTCGAGGGGAACGGGATCGTCGAGATAGAAAGTATAAAAGCCGTCGCGCGGCGCCGTTTTTGAGATTCTCGCAACGAGTTTTCCCCCTTCCGGATCGTTGTCCTGCGAGGAGGGATAGCCGAAATTGGGTTCAAGCCCCTTATATACGGAAATATCCACCGTAACGTTCTCCCCCGCCACGCCGATATTGACGGCGTTGAGTTGCTCCGCGCATTCGCTTGTCCCGCCCTGCGCGCGGTAGATCGCCGCTGCCTTTGCTGGCGCGCCGTCGCCCGAAACGTACACGTTTCCGCGCCGCAATGTGCCGTCATAGTAATATTGGTTGTCGAACGCGTCTGCCGTTGTGTAATCGAACGCCCAAATATCGTAGATCGTGGAGTCGTAGGAGAGATAAAAATACCCCTCGTCGGCGCGGCCGCTGCCCCAGCTGTTCTTTACGATCCACCCGCCGTTCCCCGAAGAATGATCAGGCGTAAAACGGCTGGCGGGTATGGTATCATCCCAGCCGATAATGGCGCAGGCGTGCGGATTTTTCCCCGATTGGTTTACATTGTTGAAGTATGTATCGATGTCATACCCACCGTTCGCATAGTTGTGAATGGGGAAGGAGAACGCCGCCGCGCCGTACTCCGCCACCAGCCTCTTCACGTTCTCCACCGAATACTTCACGGTGGACATTCCCTCGAGCTTGTAGGCGAGCGGATACTCCGCCCTGACGGCAGTTTCGTCGTTGCCCTTGTAGTCGAGCCCGGAGGTCGGGCCCATCCATTGGAGCATGGCCTTGCCCGCAACCTCCACATAGCCGCCCTTATTCCACGTTCCGTCGCCTTTCTCCACATCATCGTCGATGAGGTGGAACGGGTCTCCCATGGGGTTGTGCGCGCGGTAAGCGAGCGTGCGCTCTTCAAGGTCGAAAAACGGTGACTGCACCGCTCCGCCCACGCCCTCACGCAGAATGGAGGTCTCGGAGGCGGCAATCGTCGCAAACGCCCAGCAGAGATTGTACGCCCCCTGGTTTTCGAGCGTGGTGACGATGCAGTAATCGCGGCTACTATACTTCGGCAGGGCAGCAATGTCGGCGGGATCGGCCTTTCGGAGATCCTTCACATCCTTTAAGCCAAAAAAGGTCTGTGCAGAGGCTTCCTCGTACGGCACACACAAAATGACGCCTGCCGCAAGCGAAAACAGGCAAAACACAATTAAAATAAAGAGAAAAACCCTGCGTTTCCGCCTCTCCATGCCGCACCTCCTTCTTTAGGTATTTATATTATATCATATTCCGCTTCTGTTTGCAACCCTTTCCGCAGAAGGCCGTCCGTGCCGCCATACTGTAAGAGCCACTCCGCAGAGGGAATGGCTCTTACAAAGATTTAAGGAGATGGAGTATGGTCTGTTTTTTTCGGCGGCTCTTTGGCGTCGCACGCCGCGCAATGGCGTCCCATGCAGGCGGAGCAATTCCCGCCGCAGTCGCAGGAACTCTTGCCCTGCTTTCGGCGGATAACGGAAACGACGAACACCGTCACCACAAAGCCCGCCGCCGCGATGATGAGCAAAATTTCCCACCAACTCATTGTTTGGCCTCCCCCTGTCCGTCGTCCGCCGCCGCGACTTCGGCGGCCTCTTCGGAAGCCTCACCCTCGGACATGGGTACCTCGTTTTGCTTCACGGGGTGCTTCTTGTTCCAGAACCAGATGCCCGCGACGGCAGAGGCCACAACCGCAAGAATGGGGAACACCGTCCACCACCAACTGCCGATGAGGTAGATCGCCGTGGCGACGAAGTAGGAAGTGCACACCCAGAAGAGGAGCGTCCACTTGAACTTGCCCTTGGGCAGTTCCGCCCTTGCCGTGGCGCACGCCGCAAAGCAGGGAATGGTGAGCATATTGAAGGCGATAAAGGCGATGAGCGCGGGGATCCCGATGCCCGTCTGCCCCATGAGGGTGATGACTTCGCTCACGCCCTCTTCGGTCGCCTCGAAGCCCGCCACAAGGGAGGCGGCAAGCGTGGAGAAGGTAGCGATGACGTTCTCCTTTGCGATAAGCCCCGTGATGGCGGCGACGGCGAACACCCAGCCCGCGGCTCTGCCGAGCTGCGAACCGAAGCCGAGCGGCGTGAAGAGCGGCTGGATGAACATACCGATGCTCGCGAGGATGCTCGAGCCCATCTCCTCATCGGCAAGATACCGCCAATCCCACGAGAAGTGCGAAAGGAACCACACCACGATGGTGGAGGCGAGGATGATGGTGAACGCCTTTTTGACGAAGTGTTTGAGTTTATCCCACAGGTGGATCATCAGCCCCTTGAAGAGCGGCTTATGATAGGGCGGGAGTTCCATGATGAAGGGCGGCACTTCCCCGCGCATCGTCGTGGCGCGCATCAGAATGACCGTCGTCACGGCGACGAGGATACCCAAAACGTACATCGAGAGCACGATGAGGTCGACCATGGGCGCATCCGCCGCCCCCAAAATGCCGCCTGCGATGGCGGTGAGGATGGGCAACTTTGCACCGCAGGAGAAGAACGGGATGACGCGCACCGTACTCGTCCGTTCGTTGTCGTCGGCGAGCGTCCGCGTGTTGATCATGGCGGGAATGGAGCAGCCGAAGCCCATGATCATGGGCATAAACGCCCTGCCCGATAGCCCGAAGCGGCGGAAAATTCTATCCATGATGAAGGCAATGCGCGCCATGTAGCCCGAATCCTCCAAGATGGAGAAGAACAGGAACAAAACAAGGATCTGCGGAATGAAACTTAAAACCGCGGAAAGCCCTTCCCAGACGCCGTTCACGATGAGCCCCGAGACCCACTCGGGCGCGGTGGCGCACGCCTCTTCAAAGCCCATGCCGACAAGCCCCGTCAGCCACCCCATAAGGTTTTGCAACATCACCCCGGGGGAGAACAGCGTCCCGTCATAGAAGCAGGCAAGCAGTTGCACGCCGATGTTTTCCGTGTCGTAGCCGAGGTCGGCGAGCGCGGGAAGCGGCGTGCCCGCAAGCGACGCCCAGCCGCTTATGTAGAAGAAGTCCTCGGCGAACGTCACGTGGAAGATGCAGAAGAGAATGACGATGAAGATGGGAATACCCCAAACTTTGTGCGTCAGAATTTTATCCGCTTTATCGCTCCGCGAAAGTTGCTCTCTGCGCTCCTTTCTGCGGTAGGCGGTGGAATAGTTGGCGGAGATGTACTTGTACCGCGCGTCGGCAACGACGGCCTCCAAATCGTCCCCAAAGGTATCGTCCTTGAAGGTCGCCTTGAATTCGTCCACCATGGTGACGAGTTCTGGGTGCATCCCCGCCTCGATCTCGTCCATCTCGGCGAGTTTGACGGCGTGGAAGAGCGGCGCGCCCACTTTTGCTCCCTTCAGGGCGATGGTGACGTCGCGCACGAGGTGGGCGAGCGGGCTGTCATGCAGCACGGTCGTGCCCTCTCTCCCCTCTTTGGAGACGGCGATCGCCCTGTCCATGAGTTCCTTGATGCCCGTTCCGTGCAGGGCGGAGATGGCGACGACGGGCAGTCCTATCTTGCGTTCGAGTTCCTTCGCGTCGATCTGGTCGCCCTGTTTTTCCACCGCGTCCATCATGTTGAGCGCGATGATGATGGGAACATCGATCTCCATGAGTTGGGTCGTGAGGTACAAATTCCGCTCGAGGTTGGTCGCGTCGACGACGTCGATGACGCAGTCGGGCTTTTCATCGAGAATGAAGTTGCGCGAGATGACCTCCTCGGGCGTGTACGGTGAGAGCGAGTAGATGCCGGGAAGGTCGACGATCTTGACGGGTTCTTCCCCCTTTTTGTAAGTGCCCTCGCGCTTATCCACGGTGACGCCCGGCCAGTTGCCCACATACGCCGTAGAGCCGGTGAGGAGGTTGAAGAGCGTCGTCTTGCCGCAGTTGGGGTTGCCCGCCAAAGCAAAGTTTTTCATGCCTTCACCTCCATCGTCACAAGCCCGGCCTCCGACTTGCGGAGGGTGAGTTCATACCCGCGAATGGTCACTTCGATGGGGTCGCCGAGGGGGGCGCGCTTGCGGAGCATGACTTCCGCGCCCGGCGTCACGCCCATATCGAAGAGGCGGCGCCGTATCCTTCCCTCGCCCGAAACGGTCTTGATGACTCCCCTTTCGCCGATGGAAAATTCGTTGAGTGTCTTGGTTGCCATAAAAAATTTTTTCCTCCATGGCAGAACGGCTCATCGGCACGTCTGCCCATCAATGATTTTTGGTTTGCCCCTGTCTCGCTCGGGAAGCCCTCCTTCTCTCGCCCCCTCCTTGGGAGGGGGATACAGGGGGAGGGGTGCTATCGTTTCGCCGAGCTACCGCACGGCGAAACTCGGTGCAAGGCGGGTCTCCCGCCGCTGCACGCCCCCATTTGCCACACTACCGTAGGCTTAATGTCGTGATAAGCGAATATGGAGATAGGGCTAATATCCCTTACGCGTTACATTCCTCGCAAAAAATATTTTTCACACGCGCCGCCGCCAAAGGCGACAAGGCGCACGGGAAAAAGATTTTTTGCGAAACATTTTATCCAACGTAGATATGCGAAGCGATATTCCTGTCGAGGGCGAGCCTGCCCTCCTTCACGCGGCACACAGCACTCCCCCCGCTTGCGGAGAGCACGGTGATCGTCCCCTGCACCAAAACTCCCAAATTGGAGAGGTGCTTTTTGGTCTTGTCATCGGCAACGATCTTCACGATGGTCACTTCCTGTCCGATGGGCGCGAGCAATAACGGCATACGTCTCCTTTGCGGTTCGCCATTGCGAACTCAATCTCCTTAAAAACAGTTCGCCATTGCGAACTTCGGGATTATTTTAGCAGGATTCTTTCACTCTGTCAACTGTTTGAACGCCATTTTTGCAAAAAAAGTTCGCCATTGCGAACTTTTTTACGTTCCTTTATTGAATTTTTCTCTATCATCATTCCAATTTGGCATTACACCAATGAAACACTGTGTTATACTTCCAATTGAGAAGTAAAAAGCCATGAAACCAAGAAAGAATTACGGAACAAGCAACCGTATCGGAAAAAATACGGCAAAACTCCGTCTCGCGCGCGGCATCAGCCAAAAGGATTTTATTGCGCGGTTACAGTCAAGCGGACTCGATATCAACCCCACGAGTTATTCCAAACTCGAAGGGCAACAACGCATTGCAACAGATGCCGAAGTATACGCCATAGCAAAGGCGCTCGGCGTTCCCATGGAAACGCTTTTCTCTGCCTAAACGATGGGCAAAGGGCGAGAGCATGAAACTTTGTGAAGCTATTGCAAAACGGCTAAGAGAGATAATGAAGGCGCGCAAACTGACGCAGTACGCTCTCTCCGTGAAAGCGGGAGTGTCGCAGTCGACGATCAGCGCGGTCTTGCGTTCTCTGCATGAAAATCCGAGTGTGACGGTGCTCTACGAAATTGTCATGGGGCTTGATATTTCTTTGACTGAATTTTTCGCTTCTCCTCTCTTCCACTACGAGAATATCATTGACTGAAACCATATCCATATTCCATATCATCCGCCGCCCCGCGCAAAACGCGGGGCGGCGGCATTTTCTCCCCTACGCGCACGCGCGCGGCGCGAACATTAAAAAATGCGAAATATTTTCACGCGCGCCCTTGACTTCCCCCCTAAAATGCAATATAATGATTTCGGCGGCGAAAAACCACCCGTTTTTTGCCGTGCTTTCTACGTAAAAACAATTTTTGGAGGTTTTTGGATGACAAAAATGACGATTGACGGCAATACCGCCGCCTCGCACGTCGCTTACGCATTCAGTGAAGTGGCGGCGATCTACCCCATCACCCCCTCCTCGCCGATGGCAGAATCGGCGGATGAATGGGCGACGCAGGGCAGAGTGAATATGTGGGGACAGAAACTCCGCATCACCGAGATGCAGTCGGAAGGCGGCGCTGCGGGCGCTGTGCACGGCTCCCTCTCCGCGGGCGCGCTTACGACGACGTACACCGCCTCGCAGGGGCTTCTCCTCATGATCCCCAATATGTACAAGATCTCGGGCGAACTTCTCCCCATGGTCATGCACGTATCGGCGCGTGCCCTCGCGGCGCACTCCCTCAACATCTTCGGCGACCATTCCGACGTCATGGCGTGCCGTCAGACGGGCTTTGCGATGCTCGCGTCCTGCTCCGTGCAGGAGGTCATGGATCTCGCCACCGTCGCGCACCTTGCAACGCTGCGCGCCCGCGTGCCCTTCCTCTCCTTCTTCGATGGCTTCCGCACCTCGCACGAGGTCTCCAAGATCGACGCCATCGACTATGCGGAGATGAAGGCGCTCTTCGATAAGAAGGGTCTTGCCAAGGACGTTGCCGAATTTAAGGCGCGCGCTTTGAACCCCGAGCACCCCGTACAGCGCGGCACGGCGCAGAACGGCGACACCTACTTCCAGAACAGGGAGACGGCGAACGGCTACTATGCGGCCACCCCCGCCATCGTGCAGGAGATGATGGATGAAGTTTCCGCTCTCACGGGCAGAAGTTATCACCTCTTCGACTATGTGGGCGCACCCGATGCAAAGCAAGTCATCGTCATCATGGGCTCGGGCGCGGAGACCGTGGAAGAGTCCATCAACAAACTCAACGCAAAGGGCAAGAAGTACGGTCTCATCAAAGTCCGTCTCTATCGCCCCTTCGTCGCCGATGCCTTCGTCGCGGCCATTCCCAAGACCTGCAAGCGCATCGCCGTCTTGGATAGAACCAAAGAACCCGGATCTCTCGGCGAACCGCTCTACCTCGACGTCTGCACCGCGCTCCTCGAAAAGGGCGTCAAAAATATTCAGGTCTATGGCGGCAGATACGGGCTCGGCTCTAAGGAGTTCAACCCCTCCATGGTGCTCTCCGTGTACAAGAACCTCGAACAGAAAGAGCCGAAGAACCACTTTACCGTGGGTATCTACGAGGATGTGACGAACAGCTCCCTCGATTTCTCCGAAAAGTTCGACGCCGCGCCCGCGGGTTCTACCTCCGCGAAGTTCTACGGTCTCGGCTCGGACGGCACTGTCGGCGCAAACAAGAACAGCATCAAGATCATCGGCGACCACACCGATATGTACGCGCAGGCATACTTCTTCTACGACAGTAAGAAGTCGGGCGGCATCACCGTCTCCCACCTCCGCTTCGGCAAGACGCCCATCCAGAGCGAATACCTCATCGACGCGGCCGACTTCATCGCCTGCCACAACCCCTCCTACGTCATCCGTTACGACATGACGAGCGATCTCAAAAAGGGCGGCGCGTTCCTTTTGAACTGCCCGTGGAAGACGGTCGCCGAGCTCGATAAGAACCTGCCCGCCAAGATGAAGAACGCCCTCGCGCAGAAGAAGGCGAAATTGTATGTCATCGACGCCATCAAGATCGCGCGTAAGCTCGGCCTCGGCGGCAGAACGAACACCATTCTGCAATCGGCGTTCTTCCTCATCAACGAGCAGATCATGCCCTACACCGACGCGGTGGAGTACATGAAAAAGATGGCATATAAGTCCTTCGCGCGCAAGGGCGACGCCATCGTGCAGATGAACTACAACGCCATCGACAGCGCGAAGGCCAATTTGAAACAGATCCGCATCCCCGCCTCGTGGAAGACGACGACGGAGGGCGCGGAGATGGTCAAACTCGCCGACAACGATTACTTCAAGGGCGTCATCGCGCCCATCCTCGCGCTCGAGGGCGATAAACTCCCCTCCTCCGCGTTCAATGCCGATGGTTCCGTGCCCACGGGTACGACCAAGTACGAAAAACGCGGCGTTGCGGTCATGGTGCCCAAGTGGATCAAGGAAAACTGCGTGCAGTGCAACCAGTGCTCCTTCGTCTGCCCGCACGCCTGCATCCGTCCCGCCCTCGTCGCGGCGGGAAGCGAGAAGCCCGAAGCATTCGATACCAAACCCGCAACGGGCATCCCCGGCTACGAATTCCGTATGCAGGTCTCCCCGCTCGACTGCATGGGTTGCGGCGTGTGCGCCGAGGTCTGCCCCGGCATGAAGGGCAACAAGGCGCTCGTCATGACGCCGTTTGCGGAGCTTGAAGAGGTGGAGGCGAAGAATTGGAACTACGCCGTCGATCTCCCCGAAGCCGACCTCTCGCAGGTCAAGATGGCGGATGTCAAAAAGTCGCAGTTCACCCCGTCGCTCTTCGAGTTCTCGGGCGCGTGCGCAGGCTGCGGCGAAACGCCCTATGTGAAGGTCGTCACTCAGCTCTTCGGCGACAGAATGATCGTCGCCAACGCCACGGGTTGCTCCTCCATCTACGGCGGCTCCTCCCCCACCTGCCCCTACACCACCAACAAGCAGGGCAAAGGCCCCGCGTGGGCGAATTCCCTCTTTGAGGACAACGCCGAATTCGGCTACGGGATGCACCTCGCCTACAAGGCGCGCCGCACCACCCTCGCCGAGAAGGTCACAAAACTCGCCGAGATGTGGAAGGAATATCCCGAGTGCGTCAAGCCCCTCACCGATTGGGTGGAGGCGATGAACGAAGCGGAGGCGAGCAAGACGGCAGCCGCCGCCCTCATCAAGGAGCTTGAGGAATGCCGCAAGGAGTGCGAAGGCGAAGAGCTCGCCCTCGTCGATGAGATCCTCGCCGAGAAAGATTGCCTCATCAAACCCTCGTTCTGGATCATCGGCGGCGACGGCTGGGCGTACGACATCGGCTACGGCGGTCTCGACCACGTCCTCGCGAGCGGCGAAGACGTCAACGTCCTCGTCCTCGATACCGAGGTGTACTCCAACACGGGCGGTCAGGCTTCCAAGTCCACCCCCATCGGCGCGGTCGCGAAGTTCGCTTCGAGCGGAAAGCGCGTCAAGAAGAAGGACCTCGGCATGATCGCGGCAAGTTACGGCTATGTGTACGTCGCGCAGGTCGCCATGGGCGCCGATAAGGGTCAGCTTGTCAAGGCCTTGAAGGAAGCGGAGGCCTACAAGGGTCCGTCCCTCATCATCGCCTACGCGCCCTGCATCAACCACGGCATCAACATGACGAAGTCGCAGGCAGAAGAGAAGAACGCGGTGGAATGTGGCTATTGGCAACTCTACCGTTACAATCCCACCCTCGCCGAGCAGGGACAAAACCCCTTCACGCTGGATAGCAAAGATCCGACGGGCGACTATCAGGCGTTCATCTTGGGCGAAACGCGCTACGCTTCCCTCAAAAAGACGCAGCCCGCAGTGGCCGAGGAACTCTTCAAGAAGACGGAAGAGAGTTCCAAGGAGCGTCTTGCAGGCTACAAGAAGATGGCGGGCAGAGAGTAACCCCGCCTCTGGGCGCCCCGCGCTCCCCTACTCAACAAAAAAAAGAACGGTCACAAGGCCGTTCTTTTTTTGTGCATCATCTTCCACTCCCATCTTGCTTCCCCCTCTTGGGGGAAGTACCCGCGTAGCGGGGGATAGGGATCCCTCATATGCTCCCGCCCTCCTCACGCGCCCGCCCCTCGCGCGCGCCTCCCTCACCTCCTCCTCATACCGAACGCGCGCCCCGCGGCAGAGCCGCGGGGCGCGCGTGAGCGTATCTCCCCCCATATACAAACCATATACCAAGCGGCGACCGAGCCTCCAATAAATCCCAACAAACAGTCATCGTGCTGTTCCATCTGCAAGTTTGGCCGTCCACGGAAAAGGCGCCGCGGCCTAAGCCGCGGCGCCCTCTTCCCCCCAACTCTCATCACGCAAGCGCGATGATGATATACGCAACATTGATGCACTTATCGCCCGCCGTCGCATTCACGGGGTTGGTGATATCCAGCGTCAGCGTGCCTCCCGTGACGGTCACGGTAAAGGTCACTTCTTGTTCGCAGGCGGCGTTGGTGAGTTTTGTCGTTCCGTTCGCCGCAACGTCGGCATTTTTGGAGCACCCCCACGGGTCTACAAAGTACATCTTCACGGTGTAATTCCCGTCGGGCAGTTCAAATTGGTAGGAGATCTTCAGCGTCGTGAAACTGCTTTCAAACTGATTTTTGGTGTAGCGGTTGGAGGCCGTCTTATCCACGCCGTCGCCCGCATTGGCTTCAAACGCCCACGTCGTCTTTGTGCCGATCCCCTTCCCCGCCGCGGGAGCAGGCGCGGTCGTTGTAGTGGAATTGTCCACAATGCCCCAACTCCTGCCCGTCACGGCGTCCACGCCGTACACCTGCTCCGTGACGGAATTGTACAATCCGAAGTCATCCCCCTCGGAGACCGTATGCACGTCATAGTCGCCGCAGTCCACAAAGTAGGCGACCCCGCCCTTTTTCAGCGTGCGGGTGAGCGTATTGAACGCGCTCACGACCCTCGCGGAGGCCTGCCCCGCCGCGTTGCTCTCGATCTTGATGAGGATGCGATCCTTCGCGTTTCCGTCCACGGTGTTGCTCGTCGCCGTCTCCACGACCGACTTGGGGATATGGATATACACTTCGTACATCGTATCCGCGCCCGTGTAATTCAAGGTCGCCGAATAGATCACGGTGCTTCCCACACTCATCTTAATGGTCTTTCCGTTGTCCGCCTTCATGAAGCTGGTCAGGATATAGTTGGCGTCCGCCTTGCTCTTATCCACGCCCATGTAGTAGGAGAACGACCCGCCCGCGTTGGCATAACGGCTGGTCTCGGAATCCGCGCCCGTGCTGTTCGTCGCGTCTATCATGCGCTGCGTCGTCTCATACTGTCCGCGCCCCGGCTGAACGGACTCGATCGTCGTTTCCTCGTAGCCGCTGTCCGTATCGGGCGCGGCGTCCTGCCCGTTAAAGCGGAAGTAGAGCGAATACCGCTGCGTGTACTGTTTGTAGTGGATGGAATAGGTGAGCGGCCCGCCCTCGATGCCCGTCAGGGTGAACTTGCCGTTCTCGCCCCTCGTCATGTAGGTATTGATATTGGCCTTGAAGTCGGTCATGGAGTTGTTGGAGATGTTGTAACTCTCCTGCAATCCCGCAAGGCTATTGGGCACTTCGATGGAGTGATTCCACCCGTGCGTGCCGCTCTTCATGTTCTCCGTGCCGAGTTCGGCGGAGAGCACATAGGGGCCGTACTTGAAGGCATACACATTCTGCGCGTCGGGCAGGTTGTGCATCGTAATTTGCTTGCCGAGGGTAAGTTCCAGCTTTGCTCCCTTGGAGACGTGCACGGAGACAAAATCCCCGCTCTCGGGAACATCCAGCGCCTCGCCGTTGAGCGTGAGCTCGAATTTGGTCGTCCAATCGGGGCGGCGCAGGCGGAGAATTGTCGCGCCGTTCGTCACGTCAAATGTCACCTTATCGGAGTTTTCAAGGTCGGCGTTCACTGTAAAGGATACGTCGTCCGAGGTGTAAGTCGATTTCATGTACATCGCAACATACACGGCGTTGCCCGCGTTGTAGTAGAGGCTGTCATTGAGTTTGGACATACTCTCCATGCCGCTGCCCGTGCAGCACCAAAAACTGCTCTCGGGCGTGGAATACGTCTTGTAGTAGCCCGAAGCCATGGGCTGGAAGTACATCGTCATGCCCGTCTCGGGGTTCTGCGACGAGAGGATGGCGTTGATATAGGTGTTCTCGTAGTAGTCGAGATATTTTTTGTCCTTGGTGATGGAGAACAACATCCGCGAAAGTTTCAACATATTGTAGGTATTGCACGTCTCGCAGTTGTCGTAGTCGCGGTATCTGTTCTGCGTATCGTCGCCGCGGAAGTGCTCATCCTCGGAGTTCCCGCCCGTCACATAGCTCAAATGCTCCACAACGCGCGCCCAGAAGTGTTCGGCAACCGTAAGATACTCGGAGGTCTTATAATCGCGTTTGGTGTAGTCGGTCACGCCCGCGATGTCCTTCCCCTGTGTCTGAATGTAGCCGTTCAGAAGGCCGATCACCTTGGGGATGGTCGTGTTGGCGTGTTGTCCCAGGAGGTAATTGTTCGTATCGTTGTCGTACATGAGCTGCACCATCGACTTCTGCGAAAAACTCCCCTGCGTCGGGATATCCTCGTCGAATTGGTGCGCGGCAACGGCGTACCTCTCATCGCCCGTCACGGCGTAGAGGTTATAGAGGCAATCGTTCATGCCGCCGTATTCGGTGGAGAGCACCACCCTTCTCGTCGCCTCGGTCCACTCCGTCACGCGGTCGTACGTCCAGTCGCCCAGCCCTTTTGCAACCGTGAGCGCCTTTTCGCTCCCCGTAAGTTTGTATACGTCGATGAGCCCCGCCAAAATTTTGTGCATGGTGTACCACGGCACCCACGCCTGGGTTCCGATGTCCGTCCGCCCCAGCTCCACATTGTCGAATTGGAACTCCACGTTCGTCGGGTAATTCTTATTCGCGCCCCACAGAAAGCCCGCCTGCGCGTTGCGGCTGTTGCCTTCCACGCCGCTCTCGGCCTGGCACTCATCCAGCGCGTTCACAATGTAGTCGAGTTTGGCTTTAAGTTGCTTCTTTTTTGCCTCCTCTGTCCCGCCGTTGGCATACGCCTGCGCGAGCGCCGTCAGGTAGTGCCCCATCGTGTGCCCCGCAATGAGGGAATTCTCCCACGAGCTGGCCGCGTTATACTTCTGCGCGCCCTCCGTCGGAAGCCCCGCATTGTCGCGGAAGTTGTACAAAAGATTGTCCTCGTCGAGCGAAAGAAGGTATGCGATCTCCTTGTCGAGCGCATTTTCCACATACGCGTCCTCATTGACTACGCTCGCCATATCGGAATAGGAGATCGGCTCGGAATCCGCGGCGTCGGTAAGGCCGTCGCCGCCGCCTCCCCCGCAGCCCGCCAGCGTGCCGAGGGCGAGGGGTACGCAAAGTAAGGCCGATGCCGCCGAGAGCACAATTTTTCTCTTCACGGAATGTTTCATTTTTACCAAATTCTCCTTTTTTTCGGTTTATTTCTTTCAAGACTTGTTTTTCCCGAAAATTATGGTATAATCATTATAGAAATCGCGCGCAATAAAAGCAATCTCATAACTTCACACAAGGGTATCAAAAAGTAAGATGTTGCACTTCAATTTACAAGCGCCCATCGATATGCTGTGGTTCGGCGAATTCATCTCGCCCGAGCGCGGTTGGAAGCATCTCACCCGCCGCCTGTACGAGTACGAGATGATGATCGTCACCGAGGGCACGCTCTGCATCGGCAACGAGGATGAGGAATACGTCGTACCCGCGGGGGAATATCTCATCATGTCGCCCACCCGTTTCCAGCACGGCACGCGGGAGTGCCGCTGCCGCTTTTATTGGATGCACTTCCACTGCCCCGCCCTGCCCGCAAGCGTCTCGCTCCCGCCGCAGGGGAGGTATCAGGATGAAGAAACCCTCAAAACGCTGTCGGATCTGCTGCTCTCTTCGGAGAAGGAAGCCCCCCGCTCGGTGCGCTCGGAATACCTCGCCACGCAGATCCTCATCGAACTCGCGCGCGGCAACAACGCGGCGGCGCAGGAGAACGCGCCGCCCAAAAAACTGCTGTGCGAGCGGGTCAAAACCTTCGTGTCCTTTCATCGCTTTTCGGAGATCCGCGTGCGCGACATCGCGCGCGAACTCGGCTATCACGAAAAATACCTCTCCGCCGTCTTTCACGAGGCAGAGGGAGTCACATTGAAGGGCTACATCACCTCGCGCCGCGTCGCCGAGGCGCAGCGTCTGCTGCTCGAAACGGACTATACCGTCGCGCAGGTGGCGTCCTATCTGAACTTCGAAAGCCCGCACAATTTTTCCCGCTTCTTCAAAAAATCGACGGGTCTCTCCCCCGTCGAATTCCGCCACCACCACTCCTTTCCATCATAATCTTTTGCCTCCGCCTTCTTATCCCGCCCCTCTCCTCTCATCATAATCATTTTGTCTCCGCCTTTTATCCCTCTTCCGCCTCTTTTCTCCTCTCCATCATAATCTTTTTGCCTCCGCCTTTTTATCTCGCCCCCGCCGCCCCTCTTAACCATTTTGTTTCCGCCTTTTATCTCACTTCCGCTACCGCCTCTATCCCTCATACCGAGCGAAGCGAGTGTATCTTATCCCCCTCCACGTTCTGGCAACGCGGGGCTTTCTTTTTTTCTTATCTTTTTTCCACGCACCCCGATTTTTCTCTACTGACAGTGTAATTCTATCATCATCGCATTTTGCCGCACCCCACCCGAGGAGCGGGAAGAGCCTCCGCGGCGAGCGCGATTTCGCGAAATCGCGTGAGATGCGGAGGGCCGCAAGCGGGAGCGCGCGAGGAGCAAGCGACTTGCCCAAACATTTTACACGCACATTTCGCGAACACCCGCCCTTTCTCCACTCCCGCCTCCTAACCCTTTCTCAACCAAAATCGGCGCGCCGCGGCAAAGCCGCGGCGCGCCCAACCAATCGAACCATGCGTCACAATTCAATCAAGCGTCGTGTGCGAAAAAATTACTCCACGCCCTCGTTGAGTTTCTCCAAGAGTTCGTCGAGGTCCTTTCCGTGGACGGCGACGGCCTCGGCGATCGTTTCGCCATGTGCGAGGGCGCAGCCGAAGCAGTGCATCCCGGCGGAGAGCAAAATTTCCGCCGCATTGGGGTTCAGTTCAAGGCACTCCGCGATGAGGGTGTCCGCCGTAATTTTAGCCATAATTGGTACTCCTTTGATTTTTTTCTATTGTAGCACAAAATTCCGCCGTATGCAACCATTTGCAACAATTTGCGTCAATTTGCAAAAATTTGCGGAAATTTGCGCCGATTTGCCCGAAAACCGCCCACTCAAAGCCCGATCAGCCAATAGATAAGCCCGACGGCAGCGCCTGCGCTCACGCCGAACACAATGATCGGGCCGGCGACGACAAACATTTTTGCGGCCATGCCATAGACGAACCCCTCGGTCTTAAACTCGATGGCGGGGGAAGCGACGGAGTTGGCGAAGCCGGTGATGGGAACGATGCTGCCCGCGCCGGCATTTTTGCCGATGCGGTCGTAAACGCCCAGCCCGGTCAAAAACGTGCCGAGGAAGATGAGGATGGCGGAGACAGTCCCGGCGAGCACGTCGCCCGAGAGGCCGGCGAGTTCGAGCATAAAGCGGAAAAATTGGCCGATGCAGCAGATGAAGCCGCCGACGAGGAAGGCTCTTCCGCACGTTTTGAAGTGCTGGGTCGGTGGGTCGAAGGAATTGACGTAGTTGATGTAGTTGCGGTTAAAATTTTCTTTGGAGCGGCCTGTCACGGATTGTCCTCCACGTCGAGATCGGGGTGGGTAGTTGAGGGAAAGCACTGTTCGCGGGGGTGCGCAGCGGAGGGCGGGAAGCAGGCCTCGCGTTCGTCTTTGGAGGCGACGGGGATGCGGTTTTTGAATTTGCTCATGGCAATACTTTGGGAAACCGCGCAACATTTTATACATTATTCCCCTCCCCTGCCCCGCCCCTCCTCCTCATACCGTCCCGCGCGCACTATTGTCTACTAAGCGCGGCACGCCCCGCCCGCACCATTTTCGACCAAGGGCGGCACAAGCGGCGTAGCCGCGCAGTAGGAGCGTAGCGACGAAGTAGGTATTTTGTGCGTCAAGCACAAAACAACGAGTGTATCTTCCCCTCATTTCGCCCCCTACCCTTTTCCGCGTCATTCTGAACCCCCATCGGGGGTGAAGAATCCCGAAAAACGCAGTCCGCTCCCTCCCTCCCCTGCCCCGCCCCTCCTCCTCATACCGAGTTGCCGCCCGCCGCGCTTTGCGCGGCGGGCGGCAACGAGTGTATCTTCCCCTCATTTCGCCCCCTATCCTTTTCCGCGTCATTCTGAACCCCCATCGGGGGTGAAGAATCCCGAAAAACGCAGTCCGCTCCCTCCCTCCCCTGC
>CANQMX010000021.1 GCA_947625095.1 uncultured Clostridia bacterium
TACGCCAAAGCGCACGACATTCTCATACTCGATACCTACATAGACCGCGCCATGACGGGAACGAACGACAACCGCCCCGACTTCCAACGCATGATTAAGGACAGTAGCCGCCATGAATGGAACTTTGTCCTCGTCTACCGTTTGGACAGGTTTTCCCGTAACAAGTATGAAACGGCTATCCATAAGAAAACCTTGCGTGACAATGGGGTAAAACTTCTCTCCGCTATGGAGAATATCCCCGATACGCCCGAAGCGATTATCCTCGAAAGTATGCTTGAAGGCTATGCGGAATACTACTCGGCAGAACTTTCCCAAAAGGTGCGCCGCGGAATGGTAGAAACGCGCAGGAAAGGCAACTTTACAGGCGGTCATCTGCTCTATGGATATAAGACCGTTGACCGCAAAATCGTCATCGACGAAGAAGCCGCCGAAGCCGTGAGATTTATCTATGCCCAATTCGCCATGGGCGTGTACGTCAAGGACATCATCGCGGCATTGACGGAGAAAGGTATCTACAACAACGGGAAACCGTTTGCGAGGAATACCGTCTACAACATTCTCAAAAACGAAAAGTATTCGGGTATCTATCATCACGGCGGGGAAACCTTCGAGAATATGTACCCGCAAATCGTTCCGACGGAAACCTTTGAGCGCGTGCGGGCTATGGTCGCCAAAAACAAATACGGCAAGCGAAGTACCGAGGTCAAATATCTATTGCGGCACAAACTCATCTGCGGCTATTGCGGCTCTCCTATCAGCGCGGAAACGGGAACGGGGTCGAACGGTCAAGTGGTGCGCTATTATAAGTGCCTCGGACGGAAACGCGGGAGCGATTGCAAGAAGTCCATGATACGCAAGGAAACGCTTGAAAACTTCGTCATGGACTGCATCGTCAAAGAACTTTCCAAGCCCGACGTCATCAAACGCATGGTGCGCGGCTTATCGGAAGCGCAGGAAACTATGGTAAAAGACAAATCCTGCGAGAACGCGCTTTTGAAAGAAAAGCGGCATACGCAGAGAGTGATTGACAATATCATGTCCGCGATAGAGCAAGGCGTTGTGACGAATACCACGACAAAGCGATTGAAAGAACTTGAACTTAAACTTGAAGAATTGGAACGGAAAATCGTCACCGAGCGGAGCAAGACGCGGATATTGCTTTCGGAGCGGGAGATCCGCGAATACTACGAACAGGCGTTGCGCCTCGAACCGCAAATGCTCATCAACTTTCTGATAAAGCAAATCGTCCTCTTTGACGATAAAATCGAAATCTACTTTAACAGCCCTTTGAGAGTAAGTCCTGACGACAGTCAGGGCTTTTCTTTTGCCTCTGAAACGGGAATTATGCCGTGCATGATACACAACCGCAAAGAACCCGTACTCCGTCCGATACGGATAGAATTGCGCCTTTAACGGGCGGCTATTTATTCCACGGTGCTCTTGACACGAGCCTCGCAGACGTGCGGTATTTATGGCAATGCGCCAAGTATCCCGCCCCTGCGGGGCTTTTTCTTGCCTTTGGCAAACAGCCTACCGCACGTCTTTCTCATGTCAAGAGCCTTTCGCGGCATAAACCGCCGCCCTTCCTGCACTTCGAGGACAAAAGAAAAAACCTAAACCGAACGTATTAGTTCAATTTAGGTTTCACTTGGCGCAGAGAGAGGGATTCGAACCCCCGGATACATTCCTGCATCACACGATTTCGAGCCGTGCGCAATCGACCACTCTGCCATCTCTGCAAGCCGCTTTATTGTACAATTTTTTTTGCAAAAAGGCAAGTTTTTTTGCATTGATTTTGCAATCTTTTGCAATTTTCTTTGCGCGGCGCAAAAATTCTGCTATAATATGAAAAAACCCACAAACGAGGTTTCCCATGAAAGTCATCTTAAAACAGCGCAACAGCAAGATGTGCGCCATCTGCGGGCTGGATAACGTCTACGGCGTCCGCGCGCCCTTTTATTCCATGGAAGATGGCAGCGTCGCCACGCTCTTTTCCTATCGGGAAGAACACCAAAGCTACCCGGGAAGGGTGCACGGCGGGCTCATCACGGCGATGCTCGACGAAATGGGTCTGCGCGCCCTGTGGGCGAAGGAGGGCGGCGAGTTCACCTACGGCGTGACGCTCTCCTTGGAGACAAAGTACAGAAAACCCGTGCCGTACGGCGTGCCGCTCGTGGGGAGGGGGAAGGTCGTGCGCGAGACGGGCAACTTTCTCACCGCGGAGTGTTGCATCATGGATGAAAGCCGCGCGGTGCTCGCCAACGCGACCATCAAATACATCAAACTCACGCCGCAGCAAATCGAAGCGGGCATCGACGAGCACGAGGAAATGTGCTATCTCATCGACGACGGCATCACGGAAATCGACCTGCCCGCGTAATTCACCCCGCCCGCCATATGGAAGCCGCCCACGACGTGCAACATCACCACGTCGCGGGCGGCTATATTGAACCGATTTTATTTATCGATACAAAGCACTAACCAAGATTTTGAAAACATAGATAATGCATGGCCGAACGTAATAAAGATGTGCGCACGTGTTCATCTATAATTTGATTAAATAGCTGTCTCTTATCATTATCGGTTAGATGGGAAAAATGTTCTCCAAATGCATTTAGTTGTTTGATCGCTTCATGGGCGCTTTTCTGCGCTTCAATATAATGTCTTTGGTACTCATTTAACAAAGGGTTCAAAATCAATTCCTCACTGTATTTATTAATCTAAAACAACTCAAACAGTATGTAAAAAACAAAAATCGTTTTTTGTAAACGCGAGTGGTTTTTTTATTGAATTACTTGAATAAGAACAGGGAGCAAAACTCCTGCAACTTGTATACCTTGTTCTACAAGCCACTTCATGCAATCCTTCACTTTTTGCCAACGTTTGCCTTTGCTTTCTTTATTCTTTATTGATGTTTCCAATTCTGAAATTTTTTCCATAACGACGTTATACTGTTCGTCAGGCAATCCTAAATCTTCCATTTGTTGACGGGCATCATCAAAGAGGATAGACATATTAAGGGTTGTCTCATTTGTTGCTTCAACGTTTATATGCGGTTGAAAGTTGATTTCTTGTTTCGTCCCGATAAAATCTGGTTTGAGTTCTTCTACGCATAATTCATTTGCATATAACCGCAATTTAGTAATCAACCCGAATATCATTTCTTCAGTTATTTGATATCCTTGTATTTTTATCGCTTCTTTTGGTGCAGATGCAATAAAGTCTATAATTTTATCAAAATATATTTTACCGTGATATGAATGATATATTTTTATTAAATAATTATATCTTGCTGTTTCATCTTTCAGAGATTTGCTTTCTTCAATCTGATTTAAGATAGAACAAATGATATCTATATTCTTTTGTTTTGCGAGATATCCCTCTAAAAATCCCTTTAAGGCACGTTTATCTCTATCACAGTAATTGGAAGAATAAGAATCTAATGTATTATTTATTCTAATTTTTAGTTCTACAATAAACTCTTTTCCATAATATGCGCGCATCTCATCAACAAGTTTTTGAGTGTCGGATAAGCCCTTTAACGAATCAACGCATATCAAAAACGCTCTAGTTTGCTCTATTTGTTTCAAAGTCATTTAATTTTCCTCCAATAATTAATAACTTATACATAATTATAACACAATTATTAAAAATGTAAATATAGAAGCGGCTTATATATTCAAATTTTCCTCTGAAAAGAGGGGACTATCTAAAAATTCACTCACGGTCATATCAAAGCCGCGGGCGATCAATATTGTGGTAGAGAGCAAATTATCCTTTACGGTTTCATGGATAATATTTTTTAACGTCGAATGATTTACTCCACTGTTCATTGCAAGGCGATATCGGGTCATATTTTTTTGTTTCAGCAATTCTTGTATCCGCAGCGACAGCGCATGGTTTACGTTGGTAATCATTGTCATACCTCGATATGGTTATGTATGACAATAAGTTAGCAAATATTTTTTCTTCTATATGGTTGCAAACAACCATACTTTGTGCTATAATGCTATCAGTTATTATTAATTAGGGAGAAAAAATGAAAACACATCAATTTGACTCAAACGTGGAAAAGATTTATTGTTTTTTATCTGCCGACGAAAAAGAAAAATATAAAAGACAGCAGGATAAATTTAACAAAACCTTTCTTATTTTTGGAATAGTTTTAGCTGTTTTAGTACTTGCGGCTGTCGTCGGAAGTACGATTGCGTGTATTATTGGTAAAGAATATTCGCTTCTAATTTTCGCAGTGATTATATTGCTGTTGGGTGGCGCGTTGGTTATTTGGGTCATTAGGTCAAGCGCGGTTGCTTTAAGGGCTAACGATGAAATTAAAATAAAAATGCATATCGAACGGTTGGAAAAGCAAAAAGAACAACTTGCTAAACAAACAGAGGCAAAGTTAAAAGCAGACTTACAAAAGAATGTCTATTATCGGTTGTCGGTTGATAAAATAAAGTCAGTCACGATTATTGATTCCTATACCGAATATTCCGATAAACTTCATGCGGTATTAAATTACCGAGAAATCATACAAACGCGTGTCTATAAATTCAAAATCGACTACAATGATGGAACGACTAATATCATCACCGCCGCGGAAGGCTCGGAGGAATACTCTGTACTGATTACCCGTGTAAGAAGCGCTACCGATAGTCAAACCGAATTGCCCAATAGTATCGAAAAACTTCGCGAATATAAGAAATTACTTGATGACGGCATCATTGCACAAGAGGAATTTGAAGCGAAGAAAAAAGAACTTTTACCCTAATAGCCAAAATTTCTTATTTCTCTTTTAATCGAAATTGCAATCGAAAAAGCGGGGGGCAATAGCTCCCGCCCTTTCATTTCTCCGAAAAGTGGTCCTTTTCCGTGCCTTTCCACATTTTGGCGATCACTTTCAGCCGTAGCGGCATGGGAGCGAGGGACGAGAAAAAGTGGATGACTTTATTCCAAAATCCCACGATTTTCCTGCGTTTATTGCGGCGCACCGCTTTGAGAGACGCCTCTGCGACCGCGCGCGGGCTCTTGGCGGAGACCCGTCCCCAAAACCCGTGAGCCTTGATATTTTCTTTGATGTCGTCGCGGGTGGGGATGCCGCCGGGCATCACGCAGGTGACCTTCGCCCGCCCCTTCAGTTCGCTCCTCAGCCCGCCGCAGAACTGCTCCAAGCCCTTTTTTGTGGCGCTGTACAGGGCGAAATAGGGCATAGGGGTGATGGCGGACATGCTCCCCACGCACAAAATTTCGGTGTCGCCGTCGAGGGGCGCGCGCCGCAAAAATCCATTGATAAGCGAGACCGCCCCCTCCAAATTGACCCTCGTCTGAAAGACGAGCCTCTCCTCGTCGTATCTTTCAAAGGCCATCTGCGTGTCCACGCCCGCGACGTAAACGAGGCGGCGGAGCGCAATTTTCTCCCCGTCGGCATACGAAAACAGCGCGGCGCGGCTCTCCCTGTCGGTGAGGTCGCACGCGCAGGTTTTTACGGGCAGTTCGGGGTATTTTTCGTGCAATTTTTGGGCGAGAAGTTCAAGCCGTTCGCGGCTTCGCCCCGTCAAAAAGAGGGGCGCGCCACGCTCTGCGAGGAGTTCCACGAACGCCCCGCCAAGCCCTCCGCACGCCCCCGTAATGAGGGTGAACCTCGCGCCCGCGCCTTCCGCGCCCGCGTTTTCCATGTTCGTCGCGCCATCCGCGCCCGTCGTTTCTTGCGTGCCCATATCTTTCTGCCTGTCCGCCGCGCCCATTATTTCTTTTTCCTGTCGTTTTTCCAATTTTCCTCCTCCTCGGCTGTCGTAAAGTCGTAGGAGATGCGCGGGTTGCGCTTCATGAGCGCCTTCACAAAGGCGTCGTACCACTCCTCCTTGACGACGATGACGGTGTATTCCGTCTTGAAGTCGTCAAAGTAGACGGTCAGTTTGCGCGAACCCTTAAAGAGCCGCACCGAGTAAATTTTGGAGAGTTTATACTTGGATTTGATGAAGCCGAATTGCAGGATAAGTTCCTTGTCCGTCACCACATAGCGCGAGCGCACGAGCATGGCGATGAGCAGCACGGCAAGCAAAATACTCACAATATATAGCAAAATAAACTTCATCCACTCGTAGGGGGAGGAGAGATCCCCGCCGAGAAAGCCAATGAATTGCCACGTCGTCAGCCCGATGCCCGCCCCGCACAGCACGAAGAGGAGGGCGAAGAGGGCGAGCATGATGGGCGAAAAGCGAAACTTGAAGGTCTCGGGCGTAAAATTTTCAATTTGGGTCTGATCTGCCATGCTTCAAGTATAGCCCATTCCGCCGCAAAAAGCAAATCTTTTTTTCCGAGAAGAAAATTTTGCGCTTTTTTTCTGCCCATGCGGCGGGAACGCTTGAAATAATCGGCGAAAAACGTTATAATGAAACAAAAAACACTTCCGCCGCACGGCGCGATCACGGAGGAGGATATGGTAAAACTCATAAGGCAGGGGGCATATTACACGGAGGAGGGGCGTCTCGTCAAGGAATCGCAGGCGTTCATGACCTCGGATAAGAAGGCGAAGGCCGTCAAGGGCACGATGGCGTACCGCATTTTGCAGGCGCACGGTACGCGCGAGGGGGAAACGCTCCGCCTCAAATTCGATGCCGCCGTCTCGCACGACATCACCTACGTCGGCGTCATCCAGACGGCGAAGGCGAGCGGCCTTGACGCCTTCCCCATTCCCTACACGCTCACCAACTGTCACAACTCTCTGTGCGCCGTTGGCGGCACGATCAACGAGGACGACCATGTGTTCGGCCTCTCTGCGGCAAAGAAGTACGGCGGCGACTACGTTCCCGCCCACCTTGCCGTCATCCACCAGTACATGCGCGAGTGCGGCGCAAAGGGCGGCGCGATGATTTTAGGCTCGGATTCCCACACCCGCTACGGGGCTTTGGGCACGCTCGCCGTGGGGGAAGGCGGGCCGGAGATCGTAAAGCAACTCCTCGGGCAGACCTACGATATCAAAAACCCCGAGGTCGTCGCCGTCTATCTCAAAGGCAAGCCGCGCCGCGGCGTCGGGCCGCAGGATGTCGCCCTCGCCCTCATCAAGGCGACCTTCCCAAAGGGCTTTGTCAAGAATAAAATTTTGGAATTTATCGGCCCGGGCGTTGCCCATCTTTCCATGGACTTCCGCAACGGCGTCGACGTCATGACGACGGAGACCGCCTGCCTCTCCTCCATATGGGAGACGGACGACAAGACGCGCGCCTACTACAAAGAGCACGGCAGGGAGGAGGACTTCAAGGAATTGCATCCCGTCCGCCCCGCCTATTACGATGCGGCAGTCACCGTCGACCTCACCCGCGTCGAGCCGATGATCGCGCTCCCGTTCCACCCGTCCAATGCGGTGACGCTCTGCGAATTTCTCGAAAACCCCACCCCATATCTCGAAAAAGTGCAGGAGGAGGGGAGAAAACTCGACCCCGCTTTCACGCTTACGGACAGGGTGAAGGAGGGCAAGGTGTACGTCTCGCAGGCCATCATCGCGGGCTGCGCGGGCGGCAGTTATGAAAACCTCGCGGAGGCGGCGGAGATTCTCCGCGGCAAGTCCACGGGCGACGGCGCGTTCTCGCTCTCCGTCTATCCCGCCTCCCAGCCCATCTACCGCGGCCTCATGGAGAACGGGTATCTTACCGCTCTCACCGATGCGGGCGCAGTCGTCAAGACGGCGTTCTGCGGGCCGTGTTTCGGCGCGGGCGACGTGCCCGCGAACGGCGGCCTCTCCATCCGCCACACCACGCGCAACTTCGAAAATCGCGAGGGGAGCAAGCCGAGCGAGGGGCAACTCGCGGCAGTCGCCCTCATGGACGCCCGCTCCATCGCGGCGACGGCGGCAAACGGCGGCGTGCTCACCTCCGCCCTCGGGTGCGAGGCAAAGCGCCTCAAAAAGTACAAATTCGACGGCACGGTGTACCGTAGCCGCGTCTACCGCGGCGCAGGCAAGCCGCAAAAGGACGTCGAACTCGTCTACGGGCCGAACATCGCCGATTGGCCGGAGCAGATCCCCCTCGGCGACGAACTCCTCATCAAGGTGGTCTCCCGCCTCACCGACCCCGTCACCACGACGGATGAACTCATCCCCTCGGGCGAGACGTCGTCCTACCGCTCCAACCCCGAAAAACTCGCCTCGTTCGCGCTCTCCCGCAAGGATGCGGGCTACGTTGCGCGGGCAAAGGAGGTGCGCGCATGGGAGGCGGAGCGCCGTCGGACGGGCGAACTTCCCGCCGCGGTCATAGCGGAACTTCAAGGCTTTCTTCCCGCAAAAACCGCCATTCTCGGCAGCGTCGTTGTTTCGGAGCGGCCGGGCGACGGCTCTGCGCGCGAGCAGGCGGCGTCCTGCCAGCGGGTTTTGGGCGGCGTCGCCAACATTTGCAGGGAGTACGCCACCAAGCGCTACCGCTCCAACCTCATCAATTGGGGGATGTTGCCGTTCACCTGCGAAAAGCCCGACTTTAAGGTGGGCGACTATCTCTACATCGAGGGCGTCGCCGACGCCGTCAAGCGCGGGGATGAGCGCCTCGTCGCCAAACTTATTTCCAGGGGCAAGCAGCGCGACGTCGTTCTCACCCTCGGCGAGCTCACCGCGGCGGAGCGCGAAATTCTCCTCGCGGGGTGTCTCATCAACCGCAATAGGGAGCAAAGATAATGGGGCTTACCTACGAAGAGACGAAAAAGGTCATCGACCTCACGCCCTACCCCCGCCCCGCGCTCCTCACAAAGGAGGAGAAGGAGGAGGCGTGCAACACCCTCCTCAAATTTCTCTTGAAGGAGCAGGGGCTGATCGCGGCGTTCAACGCGACGTATGAAAAGAAGCGCGAACTCGTGCGCAGATACATGAACGTGCGCGCCGCCGTGCCCGTTCCCGCCGAGATCCTCGCCTTGCAGGACAGTCTCTTTTGGACGGAGACCGTCGAGCGCGGTATCGTCTCCGCAGCCGACCTTCCCGAATTCAAGGCGGGCTACGGCATCTCGCTTTGGGAGGGCAACATCGCCCGTATCGATGCGGACGGCGTCGTCAACGCCGCCAACCGGTCGCTTCTCGGCTGTTTTGTGCCGGGGCACAACTGCATCGATAACGTCATCCACTCCTTTGCTGGGATGCAACTTCGCGACGACTGCGCCAAACTCATCGCGGCGCAACAGCAGGAGGAGGCGAGCGGCGAGGCAAAGATCACCCGCGCCTACAATCTCCCGAGCAAATACGTCCTCCACACCGTCGGGCCGATGGTGGGGCGGGGGCTTTTGGAGGAAGATCGGGCGCAACTGCGCTCCTCCTACGTCTCCTGCCTCGATCTCGCGGCGGAGGCGGGGCTAAACTCGGTGGCGTTTTGTTGCATCGCGACGGGCGTTTTCAACTTCCCGCACGAGGCGGCGGCGGAGATCGCCACGGGCGCCGTTCTCAATTGGAAGCTCCGCAACCGCGGCAGCAAGTTAAAGGTCATCTTCAACACTTTTCTGCCCAAAGATACCGAAATTTACAACAATATTTTGAAATTTATATAGTCTTGCGCGCCGCATGGGAATATATTTCCGCGCCCGCGCGCTTTTTACAGGTGGACAAATGAAGTACGTCATAGCGCTCGATGCAGGCACCACAAGCGTTCGCGCCTATCTCTACGATGTGGAGGGGGGCGTGTTCGTGCACGGCGCCCAGCAGGAGGTGGGGCAGAGTTTCCCCCGCCCGGGCTGGGTGGAGCAGGATGCGGGCGAAATTTGGTTCAAGGCGATGTACTGCCTCAACAACTGCGTGCGCTACGCGGGGGCGGAAAACATCGTCGGCATCGGCGTAGCCAACCAGCGCGAGACCGTCGTCATGTGGGATAGGACGACGGGCGAGCCGATCTGTCCCGCCATCGTTTGGCAGTGCCGCCGCACCAGCGAATTTTGCGAAAATCTCCCGGGGGAGATGAAGCAAGAGATCGCCCGCCGCACGGGGCTTCTCCCCGACGCCTACTTTTCGGCGAGCAAGATAAAGTGGAATTTCGACAATTTGGAAGAGCCGACCCGCATCCTCCGCGCGGGCAACCTCTGTATCGGCACGGTGGATAGCTACCTCATTTTCCGCCTCACGGGCAAGTTTGCGACCGACTACACCAACGCCTCGCGCACCATGCTCTTCAATATTCATTCCCTTGCATGGGATGAAGAACTCCTGCACTTTTTCTCCGTTCCAAAGGCGGCGCTTCCCGAGGCGCTTCCCTCCGACGCCTGTTTCGGCTATGCCGATTTAGGCGGAAAGAAAGTGCCCGTCGCGGGGGTCGCAGGCGACCAGCAGGCGGCGCTCGTGGGGCAGGCGGCGCTGGGCGCGGGCGAGGCCAAGGCGACGTACGGAACGGGTCTCTTCCTCCTCTTCAACACGGGCGAGGCGTGCGTCTCCTCCGCGGGCGGGCTTCTCACTACCGTCGGCTACGCGGCGGGAGGAAAGGTGCACTACGCGCTCGAAGGGAGCGTATTCAACGCGGGCAGCAGCGTGCAGTGGCTGCGCGACGGCGTGGGTCTCATCACAACGGCTTCGGAGAGCGAGCAGTTGGCGCGCTCTGTCGAGGATACGGGCGGCGTCTACTTCGTTCCCGCCTTCACGGGGCTCGGCGCTCCCCATTGGCGCGCCGATGCGCGCGCCCTCCTCTCGGGCGTCACCCGCGGCACCACGCGGGCGCACATCGTAAGGGCGGTCTTGGAGAGCATCGCATACAGCGCAAAGGAGATCGCGGACTGTATGCAGCGCGAAAGCGGGGTCACCCTCAAGGAACTCCGCTGCGACGGCGGCGCGTGCGCCAACGATTTTCTCATGCAGTTCCAAGCGGACGTCTTGGGCGTTCCCGCAAGTAGGCCGCGGGAGCGGGAGAGCACCGCCCTCGGCGCGGCGTACCTCTGTTGCCTCGCCTTGGGGCTGATGGGGGAGAAGGACTTGGCGACAAAGAGGGAGGCGGAAAAGCGCTTTTTGCCCTCCGAAGACCGCGCCCGTTTTCAGTCGCTCTATGCGGGTTACGAGCAGGCCGTCGCCCGCGCCCTGTACCCGAAATCTTAAAAATCGCCCTTAAACATAGTACTATGTCACGCATAAACGGCTCGTTTTCCCTCCAAACGCGCCGTTTTTTCATTTTTCCGCCCGCTTATCAGTACACTCCTCATCCCGTCCCTCCCTATAAAATGTCATGTCGCCCGACGCGTAGCGGCGCACGGAGTACCAAGCGAAGCACGTGGAGACATCTCTACCTTATTTCTCATACCGAACCCGCGCAGCGGGTGAGTGTATCTTCCCTCATTCCGCCCGCGCCTCGATTACTGCGTCATTCTGAGGGAGCGTAGCGACCGAAGAATCCCGACCAACGAAGTCCGCCCCGCAAGGCCTACCCTCCTGTGGAGGTCGCGGAACGCATTATGAGCATCAGCCCTGTGGGCTGTGCGAGGCGTTCCGCGGTGTCCCGCCCGCACTATTCGTCTACTAAGGGCGGCACGAGCGCGTAGCGCGAAGTAGTGAGCGCATCGGAAGGCGCGAACGGTGACCGAGGGCGGGTTTCCACCCGCCCGAGACGGCTCCGCCGTAGGCGGTGGTGGGGAGGCGACCTCATTTCGTCCCGCCCGCATATCTCCTCTCCCTCCTCATACCGAACCCGCGCAGCGGGTGAGTGTATCTTCCCCTTATAGCGGCGGAGTTTATCTTCTCCCCCAAAGCCTCAAATCACATTTTCCCCAGCGTCCGCATACGCTGAAACGCCGCACCATTTTTGTGCGGCGGGAGGGCGTCTTGGGAAAATATTTCGGCACGGATGGATTTCGCGGCAGGGCAAACGAACGGCTCACCGCCATTCACGCCTTTCGCGTGGGGCGGTTTTTGGGGCGCTATTTCGGGCGCCATAAGGGCGGGGGCAGGGCGAGGATCGTCGTCGGCAAGGATACCCGCCTCTCCTCCTATATGCTCGAATACGCCCTCACGGCGGGGGCGACGGCGTCAGGCGCGGACGTCTACCTACTGCACGTCACCACCACGCCCTCCGTCTCCTTCGTCACGCGCACGGAGGGGTTCGACTGCGGCGTCATGATCTCGGCGAGCCACAATCCATACTACGATAACGGCATCAAACTCTTCGGCGCGGGCGGCGAAAAGTTGGGCGAGGATATTTTAAAACTCGTCGAGGACTATCTCGACGGCGGCGCGCTGCCCCTCGCCACGGGGGAAGAGGTCGGGCGCACGGTGGATTTTGTCGCAGGCCGCAACCGCTACCTCGCCTACCTGCTCTCGCTGCCCCGCTCCTCGCTGCGCGGAATGAGGGTGGGGCTGGACTGCGCCAACGGCAGCGCATGGGCGCTCGGCAGGGCGGTGTTCGATGCCCTCGGCGCGCAGGTCGTCTCGATCGCCGCCGAACCCAACGGCGTCAACATCAACCAAAACTGCGGCTCTACCCACCCGGCGGGGCTGTGCGCCCTTGTAAAAGAGCGCGCCCTCGATGTGGGATTTGCCTTCGATGGCGACGGCGACAGGTGCGTCTGCGCCGATGAAAAGGGGGAACTTCTCGATGGCGACGGCATTTTATACGTCTGCGCCCGCGCCATGCAAAAGAGCGGCGGGCTGGATGGGGATCGGGTCGTCGCCACCGTCATGAGCAACGCGGGGCTGGAAAAAGCCCTCGCGCGGGAGAACATCTCCCTCATCCGCACCGAGGTGGGCGATAAATTGGTCTGCGAGGAGATGGAAAAGAGCGGCGCGATGCTGGGCGGCGAGCCGTCGGGGCACATCATCTTCCGCAAGTATGCGGCGACGGGCGACGGCATCCTCACCGCTCTGCGCATCGCCGAACTCGTCACCGAGAGCAAGTGTCCGCTCTCCTACCTCAAGGAGGGCTACCGCCCCCTGCCGCGCGAAACGCGCAACGTCCCCGCCAAAAACAGCGCCGCGGCGCTCTCCTCCGAGGCGGTCAAGGAGGCGATTTCCCGTGTGGAAGAGGGGGGCGGCCGCGTCGTCGTGCGCGCCTCGGGCACCGAGCCGGTCGTCCGCATTTTGGTGGAGGGGGAAGAGATGCGCCTCTGCGCGGAGGGCGCAGCCGCCATCGAGCGCGCCGTACTTTCGGCGGAGGAGGGCATATAATGTGCGGCATCGTCGGGTATGTGGGGGAACGGCAGGCCGCGCCCATTCTCCTCGAGGGGCTTCAAAAACTCGAATACCGCGGCTACGACTCTGCGGGCGTCGCCGTTTTTGACGGCGGAATTTTGCACGTCGTCAAGCGAAAGGGGCGGGTCAGGGAACTCGAATTTGCCCGCGCGCTGAAAGGCAACTGCGGCGTCGGGCACACGCGCTGGGCGACGCACGGCGCGCCGTCGGAAAAGAACGCCCACCCCCATACATACGGCAAGTTCACGCTCGTGCACAACGGCATCATCGAAAACGCCCATATTCTGCGCGAGGAGTGCCTCTCCCGCGGCGAAAAATTTTCCTCCGAGACGGATAGCGAGGTCGTCGCCCACCTCATTTCGGCGTGCTATGAGGGCGATTTTGCCGCCGCGGTGTGCAGGGCGGCGGAGCGCCTTCAAGGCTCTTTCGCCCTCGCCGTGCTCTCGTCGGACTTCCCCGATACCATCGTCTGCGCCCGTATGCACAGCCCCCTCGTCGTGGGCAGGGAGAGGGGCGGCCTCTTCGTCGCAAGCGACGTCCCCGCCATCGCGGGGGAGGGGGTGGAGATCTTCTCGCTCGCCGACGGGGAATTCGCCGAACTTCACGCGGGCGAGATAAAATTTTTCGATGCGAACCTCCGCCCCGCCCCGCCCCACCCCGTCGAGTACAGCAGCAAGGAGGATACGCCCGCGCTCTGCGGCTTCCGCCATTTCATGCGCAAGGAGATGTCGGAGATTCCCTCCGTCCTCAAAAATTGCAGCGCCGATTTTCTCAAAAACTCGCAATATATGCAATTTTTTGCCGCGCTTTCGGGCGCGGAGCGCATCCAGATCGTCGCCTGCGGCACGGCGTACCACGCAGGACTGTGCGCCGCCCACGCCTTCGAAAAATTCTGCCGCGTGCCATGCGAGGTCAGCGTCGCCAGCGAGTACCGCTACCGCGATCCCATCGTGCCCCCGCACACGGTCTGCTTCGCCGTGAGCCAGTCGGGCGAAACGGCCGATACGCTCGCCGCGGCGCAAATCGCAAAGGAGAGGGGCGCCTTTCTTGCCGCCGTCACCAACGTCGCCTATTCCTCGCTCACGCGCATTTCGGACGCCGTGCTTCAAACAAACGCGGGGCGGGAGGTTGCCGTCGCCGCCACAAAAAGTTTCAACGCCCAGCTCATGCTGCTCTACTCCGTCGCCGCGCATCTCGCGGAAAAAAAGGGGAGGGAAGTTCCGCCCCTTTCGCAAATTCCCGCGGCGGCGGAACGCGCGCTCGAAATTTCCGAAGAGGTGCGCGGCTGGACGGCGCATTTTCTCTCGGCAAAGAGCGTGTTCTTTTTGGGGCGCGGCGCGGATTATTTCACCGCGCTCGAGGGCAGCCTCAAACTCAAAGAGATCACCTATCTTCCGAGCGAGGGTTACCCCGCGGGCGAGTTAAAGCACGGCACGCTTGCCCTCATCGAAAAAAATACGCCGCTGGTCGCCGTCGTCACGCAAAAACCGCTCGCCGAAAAGACGATGAACGCGGTGCACGAAGCCTACGCCCGTGGCGCAAAAATTTTTCTCGTCACCTGCTTTGAAGAACTTTGCGCCCGCAAGGAGGTTTTCGCCTCGCTTTTGCTTCCCGCCTGCCCCGAAGAATTTTCGCCCGCCGTCGCCGTCATTCCGTTGCAGGCGCTCGCGTACTACGTCGCCCTCGCCCGCGGCAACGACCCCGATAAGCCGCGAAACCTCGCCAAATCGGTCACAGTGGAATGACGCCTTATTCCTCATACCGAACGCCCCGCCGCACAAAATGCGGCGGGGCGTGAGCGTATCTTCCCCGAAACGCAGTCCGCCTTGCTCTCATGCCCCCAAAAAATTCCCAAAAATTTTTTCAAAAAAGGTTGTCATACATATCCGAAAAATCGCGGATACCATGGTACAATAAAATCGGAAACTGTGTTGTGTGGGCGAGGGAAAAGGGTGGGCGCGCCGAAAAAAAATTATCCCTTCCCGCGCGCGCAGTCCCCCCCCTTGGGGGGGACTGCGCGCGCGGGAAGGGATAAAATGGAAAAATCAATGGTGGGAGGCAGGAAAAACGAACAAGCGAAAATTACCCGATGCGGCGGAAGAAGGGGTGGTAATCCAAAATTTCGTCGATGGCGGCGACCGTCTCCGCAGAAAGTTCCAAGCCGCTCGCCTGCGCGTTCGCGCGCAGTTGCGCGGGGCGAGACGCGCCCGTGATCACCGAACTTATCTGCCTCTTCCTGAGGATCCATGCAAGGGCAAGCACCGAGAGCGAAACGCCCAGCCCCTCCGCGATCTCCAAAAGGCGCTCCACCTTGTCCAAATTCTCCTCGGTGAGCAATTTGTTGATCTGCTTATCCGCCTGCCATGTGGCGCGAGAACCCTCGGGCAGCGGCTGCCCCTTGCGGTACTTCCCCGTCAGAAGCCCCTGCGCGAGCGGCGAGAACGGCGTAATGCCCACGCCGTACTTTTCGCAGATGCCCATGATCTCATCTTCGATATAGCGGTCGACCATATTGTACTGCGGCTGGATGACCGCAAGCGGCCGCAGGTTGTTCTCCTTGGCGATGTGAATGGCCTCCGTTATCTGCACCGGCGACCACTCCGATACGCCGTAATAGAGAATTTTGCCCGCCTTTACGAGGTCGGAGAGGGCCTCCACCGTCTCCTCAATGGGCGTGGTGGGGTCGAATCGGTGGCAGAAATACAGGTCGAGATAGTCGAGGCGCATATTGAGCAGGGTCTTATCGAGTTGCTCCGTGATGTGCTTGCGCGAGAGACCCCAATCGTTCGCGCCCTTGCCCATCGGGAAAAATACCTTGGACGAGACGACAAATTCGTTGCGCGCGTGCTCGCCCAGCACCTTGCCGAGGAAACGCTCCGCCGCACCGCCCGAATAGGCGTCGGCACAGTCGAAAAAGTTGACGCCCTCGTCAAAGGCGGCGTTTACGGTCTCTTCTGCGATGCGCTCCGCGTCGGTGCCGTTGAGGTCGGTCACCCAACTGCCAAGCCCCACTTCCGATAGTTTTAAGCCGTATTTGCCGAGATTTCTGTATTTCATTTTATTCTCCTTTTCGATTTTTACATGCTTTCGCCCCAATCGGGGGGAAGGACGGGAGGGGGAGCGTGGCGGTCGCCGCGGGTGCGGCGCTCCTCGCGCGAGTACGTCCACTTCAACAGAATGGGCGTGAGCACCGACGAGATGAGAATGATGAGGAAGATAAACGGCTGGATGGAGGGGTCGACGAGCCCTGCGCGCACGCCCTGCTCGGCGCAGATGAGAATGACCTCGGCACGCACCATCATGCCGAGACCCGCGCGGGCGCTGTCGTTCCACGAGAATTTGCAGAGTTTTGCGCCCAGCCCGCACCCCACAAATTTGCCCGCGAGCGCCGCGACGACGAACACCAGCCCGAACGCGAGGAAGGGCAGGGTGATGCCGCCGAGATCCAAATTCATGCCGATCTTCGCAAAGAATACGGGCGAGAAGAAGAGATAGCCGATGGTATCCACCTTATTTTCGACGTAGGGCGTCTCCGAGAGCGTGCCGCCGAGCAAGATCCCCGCGAGATATGCGCCCGTGATATCGGCGACGCCGAAGAGTTTTTCCGCGCCGTAGGCGTACAAAAAGCACGCGGCGAGCGAGATGATGGGAACGCGGCGGTTGTGCGGGGCGCGGCGTTCCATGAGGTCGAAGAGTTTGCGGAGCGCGACGCCCAAGGCGATCGCGACGGCGAAAAAGACGATGATCTTGATGACGACAAGCCCGGGGTTGGGGTGAAACCAATCCCAGCCGCCCGCGCCGTCGCCCGAGGAAAAGCCCGTGAGCACGGACAGAATGATGATGCCGATGACGTCATCGAGGACGGCGGCGGCGACGATGGAAGCGCCGAGGCGGGAATCCAACTTGCCGAGTTCCTTCAAGACGGCGACGGTGACGGAGACGGAGGTCGCCGTGAGGATCGCGCCGTAGAAAAACCACGCGAGAACGGAGGCATCCCGCTGGAAGAGGAAGGCGACGAGCGTCCCCAAGCCCATGGGCACGACGACGCCCATCGTGGTGATGACGACGGCGGGAATGCCCGCCGATTTCAACTTTTTGAGGTCGGTCCCCAGCCCCGTGGAGAACATGATGAGCACGACGCCGATCTCGCCGATGACGTCGAGGGCGAATTTGGCGTCCGCGCCGAAAAAGGCGGTGTTGAGGGGCTGCCAGGGGATATATTTCAACAGCCCGATGATGACGCCCGCAAGGAGCATACCGATGACGGCGGGCATTCCGATCTTGTGCGCGCCCAGCCCCATGAGCTTGGAAAAGAGCAAAATGATCGCGAGGGGCAGGAGAATTTCAAACGCTTGCATACCATCTTCCGATTTTCAATAATTTGAAGCAACTATATTATAAACCTTTTTTTGCAAAAAGCAACTTTTTGCGGGGGGATTTTGCGCCCCTTTATTTTTGAGAAATGTTCACTTTTCGTGATAGTTTTTACGCGAACGCTTGTCATTCGCGGGGAAATATGGTATAATAGAGGAAATGATTTGCACGGACGCGCCCGCCTCGAAAGAGCGGGCAAGACAGATGAACCCCGTTGTGCTCGCCTTTGTGGGCGACGCGGCGTATACCCTTCTGGTGCGGGAAAAACTCGCGCTCGCCTCCTCCTGCAAGGCGGGGCAGCTCAACAAACAGACGGCGGAGATCGTCTCGGCGCGCGGACAGAGCAGCCTTTTGGAGCGCGCTTTGCCCCTTTTCACCGAGGAGGAGAGCGAAATTTATCACCGCGGCAGGAACGCCCACAAGCCCACGAAGAGCAAAAACGCGAGCGTTGCGGACTATGTGCGCGCGACGGGCATGGAGGCCGTCATCGGGTATCTGTATCTGACGGGCGACCTCAAACGCATCGAGGAACTGTTCTTTGCGGAGGAAGAGGCATGAAGACGGAAGGCAGGAACGCCGTTTTGGAACTGCTCAAAACGGACAAAAATATCGATAAAATTCTGCTGGAACGGGGGGCGCAGGGGACGCTCGGGAAGATCTTTGCCGAGGCGCGCGCCAAAAATATCCGCGTGCAGTTCGTGGACAGGGCGGTTCTGGACAGGGAGAGCGCCTCAAAGCGCCACCAGGGGGTCATCGCCTACACGACGGACTACGAATACCGCGAACTGCATGAACTGTTCGGCGGGGAAAGTAGCCTCATCGTCGTGTGCGACGGCATCGAGGATGTGCACAATCTGGGCGCGATCCTGCGCGTTGCCGAGTGCGCGGGTGCGGACGGCGTCGTCATTCCCAAGGCCAAGGGGGCTTCGGTCACCGAGGCCGTCATTCGCATTTCGGCGGGGGCGGCGGAGCACATCAAGGTAGCCAAAGTGCCCTCCGCAAATTACGCCGTGGACGAACTGAAAAAGAACGGCTATTGGGTGTACGCCCTCGAAGCGGGCGGCGAGAGCATCTACAAGAACAAACTGACGGGAAAAGTCGCCCTTGTGGTGGGCGGAGAGGATAGCGGCGTGAGGCGCTTGACGAAGGAAAAGTGCGATAAGGTGCTCTCCATTCCGCTCTTCGGCAAGGTGAATTCGCTGAACGCCTCGGTGGCGCTCGGCATTGCGGTTTACGAGGTGGCGCGTGCAAGGCTTGAAGGCTGAAACGGACGAGGAGCTTGTCGCTCGGGCAAAAAAAGGGGACGGCGCGGCGACGGAGGAACTCTTACTGCGCTATAAAAACGCCGTGCGCGCGACGGCGAGAAAGTACTTTCTTGCGGGGGCGGAGACGGACGACCTCGTGCAGGAGGGCATGATAGGGCTGTACGCCGCCATCGGCGACTACGACCCCGCGGCGGGAAAGAGCTTCAAAAATTTTGCCTACCTCTGCGTGACGCGCCGCATTGTGGACGTTTTGCGGGCGGCGGGCAGAAAGGGGGCGCAGTCCGAACCCTTCGACCCCGAGACCCCCGCGGAGGGCGATACGCCCGAGGAATACCTCATCAGCGGCGAGAGCCGAGCGGAACTGAGGATGCGCCTCATGCGCGAACTTTCCGACTTCGAGTTCCGCGTCATCGAGTACTACCTCGACGGCATGAGTTACGCCGAGATCTCGGAGGCGACGGGGAAAGAGGTCAAGAGCGTGGATAACGCCCTCTCCCGCGCGCGGAGAAAACTTTGTAATCACCTCAATTAAAAGAGAAAAGATATGCTTTCCGATGAATTTTTGCCGATACGGGCGGTGCAATTCGTGCTTCTGTGCTTTGCGGTGCTCGCGGCCTATGCGACCAATAAGAACAGGGCGTTCTCGTATCTATCGATATACGGCGTGGCGGTGTGGCTGCTCTACTTTAAGATCTCCGAATACGCGGGGTCGGGGCGGATGCCAATGGATATCAGCGCGCTTTGCTACTTTTTGTACGGCTTTTGCGCCATCCTCCCCGTGCGCCCGTTGAAGGTGGCCGCCGCCCAACTTTGCGCCCTCTGCGGGCTGGTGTACGCCATCTGTATGCTCGCGATGCCGCAGGTGTTCTACCACCGCGACCCCACGGAGATCGGGCGGTACTTCGCCGTCGCCAACCACTCGTTGCTCTTCTTCGGCGGGTTTGCCATGATGGCGCACGTCGGATTCCGCAAGACAGACTTCATCTATACCGCCGCCGTGCTCGGCGCGATCATCGCCTATACCGAGATCTGCGTCGCCAAAGGAGTGCAACAGGGGACCGCCATCTTTTCGCAGATCGTCGACGGTTCCGTCATCCTCGTCATCGCGCCCGGGTTTACGTTGCAGTGGTGGTACTACATCTTGTATTACCTGCTGGTGGCTGCGATCCTCGGACTGTGGGTCTACTTCACCTACGCCGTCAACCGCAGAGCCGTTCCGAAAAATATCGCCCGCGGCTTTTTTGCCGTGTAAGGAGTTGTATGCATATATCGCTGTATCGCAGGTTTCGCCCATCGACCTTTGACGAGATGGTGCGGCAGGAGCACGTCGTGCGCGTGCTCAAAAACCAGATCGAACAGAACGCGGTGGGGCACGCCTACCTGTTCTGCGGCCCGCGCGGAACGGGCAAGACGAGCGTCGCCCGCATCTTTGCGCGCGCCGTCAACTGCGCTTCCCCCGTGAATGGTTCGCCCTGCGGGAAGTGCCCCTCGTGCGTTGCCCTCGCCGCGGGCGGGCTGGACGTCGCCGAGATAGACGCCGCCTCCAACAACGGCGTGAACGAGATGCGCGACCTAAGGGAAAAGGTGCAGTACCCGCCCGTCGCGTGCAAATATAAGGTGTACATCATCGACGAAGTGCATATGCTGACGGACAGCGCCTTCAACGCCCTCCTCAAAACCTTGGAAGAGCCGCCCGCGCACGTCATCTTTATTTTGGCGACCACAGAGCCGCAGAAACTCCCCGCCACCATCCTCTCCCGCTGTATGCGGCTGGACTTCAAACTCATCCCCGAGGAGGATTTGGAGGCGCATTTGAAGCGCGTTCTGGATGAGATCGGAAAGCCGTATGAGGAGGAGGCCGTCGCCGCCATCGCCCGCGCGGGCGCGGGAAGCGACAGGGATATGCTCTCCATCGCCGAGATGTGCATCGCCTATTCGGATACCCTCACCTATGAGGGCGTGACCGCCGTGTTGGGCGCCGCCGACTTCAAGGAGACTTCGGCGCTCGTCGGGGCGATCCTCTCCTCCGATATGCCCACCGCCATTGCGACCACCGAGAAAATTCTCGCAGAGGGCAAGTCGGTGGGGGTGCTCTTGAAGGATATTTTGGAACTTTTGAACCGTGTCACTGTCGCAAAGACGTGCAAAAACGCGGAAAAATTGTTGTCACTGCCGCGCGAACTCTACGCGCAGGTGAAGGCCCTTGCCGACGGCGCGGAAAATAGCGCCATTTTGCGGGCGGCGGAAATTTTTGCGGCGGCGGAGACGGGCGTGCGGTACGCCTCCTCGCCCCGCATCGCGCTGGAGACCGCCATCATGCGCGTCTCCGCGCCCGAGACCGACCGCGACATCGAGGCGCTGCTCGTGCGCATCGGACGGCTGGAAGCGCGGCTTGCTGCCATCGAAGAAGCGCCGCGGGGCGCTGTTCAGGCTGTTGCGGCGGCTGCGCCCGCCGTTCAGTCCGCTGTTCAGGCTGCGCCCGTTGCGCCCGCGAAGCGCGAGGACGAACCCGAACCCGAACCGCCCTACCTCGAGGAAGAGCCGGTGTTCGCGGAGGCGTATTTTTCCGACGACCCCGCGCCCGCTCCCTACGCACCCCAAAAAGAGCCCGCAAGAGAGCCTGCGGCGGCAAAAGGACCCGTAAAACAGCCTGAAAAACAGCCCGCGGCCGCGGCTGCGCCGAGTTCCGCGCCCGCCTCCATGACGGCGGACGGCGCGTACGGCAAGTTCATGCGCGTGCTCCGCAAGACGAGCCGCAACGGCGTGCTCTTCACCATGTGCCTCGACCTTGTGGCGCGCTTTGAGGGGGCGACGCTGGCGCTTTACACCGATTCCGAGACCGTCTACCGCGCTTTGAACCGCGAGGAGCACAGAAAGATCATGGCCGACGCGTTTGCGGAGGTGGGCGTTTCCGACTTCGCCGTCAAGATGGAGCGAGCGCAGGCGGAGATCTCGGGCGGCGTTGAGGAACTCAAACGAAACTTTAAGGACTATCCCATTGAGGTAAAATAAGGAGAAGATATGGCAAATTTCGGCAGAGGCGGCGGCATGGGGGGCAATATGCAGAACCTCATGAAGCAGGCACAGAAGATGCAGGAGGAGATGCAGGAGACCGAGAAACTCCTCGACGAGTGGGAGATCGTGGGCACTGCGGGCGGCGAGGCCGTGGTGGTGTACATGAACGCCAAAAAAATCATCGACGGGATCGAGATCGACAAGGCGGTCATCGACCCCGACGACGAGGAGATGCTGGAGGATTTGGTTCTTGCCGCCATTTTGGACGGCTACAAGAAGGCGGACGAGGTGTATAAGGAGAAGATGGGCAAATTTGCGGGGCTCGGCGGAGCGGGAGGACTTTTTTAAGTGGAGGTCTTTATCGAGCCGATCGGCAGACTCATGAACGAGTTTTCCAAACTCCCCGGCGTGGGCAAAAAGACGGCGCAACGCTATGCCTACCGCGTCATCTCCATGACGGAGGGGGAGGCGCGGGAGTTCGCCGATGCCATTATCAATGTGAAGCGGCGGGTGCGGTTCTGCAAAATTTGCGGCAACTTCACCGAGGAGGAGACCTGCGCCATCTGCAAGACGCGGGATAGCGGCACGATCTGCGTCGTGAAAGAGCCGAAGGACGTCATCGCCCTCGAAAAACTGCACGAGTACAAGGGCGTTTACCATGTGCTGCACGGCGTCATCGACCCCATGAACGGCGTGACGCCCAACGATATCCGCGCAAAGGAACTGCTGGCGCGCATCGCGGAGGGCAACGTGAAGGAGGTCATCATGGCCACCAACCCCGATGTGGAGGGCGAAGCGACGGCGATGTACCTTGCAAAGCTCATCAAGCCCCTCGGCGTGAAGGTGACCCGCCTTGCGCACGGAATTCCCGTCGGCGGCGAACTCGAATATACCGACGAAGTGACGCTTTCGCGGGCGCTCATTGACAGGAAAGAGATTTAAGGAGCAATATGAAAATATCTGTACTCGGCTGCGGAAGGTGGGGGTCGTTCATCGCGTGGTACCTCACCCAGCGCGGCCATCATGTGACAAGTTGGGGGCCGGAAGAGGACTTCTCCTACCAAATTCTGAAAACGACGGGGCGCAATGAATATGTCGCCCTCGACCCCAAAATAAGGCTGACGTGCGACCTTCGTGAGGCCGTGGAGCACGGCGAGATCATCGTCATCTCCATTTCGGCGCAGGGGCTGCGCGGGTTTATGAAGCGCGTGACGCAGTTTGACGTCGCCAAAAAGACCTTTGTCCTCTGCATGAAGGGCATCGAGGTGGAGACGGGCAAGCGGCTTTCGGAAGTTTTGGTCGAGAGCGGCATCTCCCCGCAGCACATCGCCGTGTGGGTCGGCCCGGGGCACATCCAAAGTTTTGTGCAGGGCGTGCCCAACTGCATGGTCATCGACTCCGCAAACGACGGGCTGAAGCGTGAACTTGTGCACGCCTTCAAGAGCGACCTCATCCGCTTTTACTACGGGAACGACCTGTTGGGGACGGAGATCGGCGCGGCCGCCAAGAATGTGATGGGCATCGCCGCGGGCGTTCTCGACGTCATCTGCCCGCCCTTGAAGGGGGCGCTGATGTCGCGCGGGGCGCGCGAAGTTGCCCGCCTCATCAAGGCGATGGGGGGGAACGAACTTTCCGCCTACGGCCTCGCCCACCTCGGCGACTACGAGACGACGCTCTTTTCGCACTATTCCCACAACCGTATGTACGGCGAATTGCTCGCCAAGGATCAGCGGTTCGATAAACTTGCGGAGGGCGTTTCCACCTCCAAGGCGATGAAGTTTTTGGGCGAAAAGTACAAGGTGGAACTGCCCATCACCGAGGCCGTGTACACCGTTTGCTACGGCAGAGGGGACGACGCCAAGCGGTGCAGGGAGGAACTCACAAAACTCTTCAAACGCCCCGAGCGCGCGGAAATTTCCGAATGAACGGCGTTTTTCAGCGGTTTGCGAAGTACTATGTCACGCATAATATAGACCTTTGCGGAAAAATTGTCCAAGAAAAATTGTGAAATTCACAAAAAGCGGCCGCAAACGCTTGACAATCCCGCGCGTTTCGGGTAATATAAAATTTGTGCACGGGGGCGTAGCTCAGTCGGTTAGAGCGCTTGCTTGACATGCAAGAGGTCACAGATTCGAGTTCTGTCGTTCCCACCACCGAACCCTGTATATTGCTCCGAGAATTTATTTCATGGACGATATGTGGGGTTTTCGTTTTTTATGGGGGATGTGCCCCGTTACGATAAATTAAGACCAAAATATTCGCAAAAAAGATTTCACGGAAGATTTTTTGCGAAAGAGGATAGGCGGTCGGAAAACAATTCGGAAACTTACGCCGCTGTGGCGAAATTGGCAGACGCGTCGGACTTAGGATCCGATGGGCAACCGTGCAGGTTCAAGTCCTGTCAGCGGCACCAAAGCGCATGGCACCCTGTGGGGTGCCGCGCGCCTGAAAAGCACAAAAGAGGAGCAGACTATGCTGAAACTCGTTGACGTTTTGCAAATTCCCGAGAGCGAATTCAAAAATTATAAGGTTCATTTTGCAATCGGCGTAAAGGACAAATTAAAGCCCTATAATAAGTTTTTGGTGGGTGAATTCAAGGGCTGGCAAGAGGAGCAGACAAATAAAAATTTTTCCCGCCCGTTTGTTCTTTCTCTCATCTATTACAGCAAAGACGTTTGGTTGTTCGGGGGAGTTTATCGTGTGACGGGTGAGCCGACGCTGATAGAGAGACCCGCGGAAAATTGGGAGGGGTGGAAATACAGCACCGAACTTGTCGATTGCCAAACAGACCTCATCGGCAGGGTGTTTGTCTCCTACAAGAAGGAATATCGTCAATCCTATCCCAATCTTGAAATGACCCCCGAAAACGGCATGAAGCCGCGGGATATGTGCATTTCCTCCATTCTTGATAAGCGCGTTTCCATTACCGACTTTATGGGGTTTGACCAAGTAAACATAGATTATGAGACGTTGCAAGTGATTGTGCGGGACAGTATTCCGTCGTGGAAAAGCGCGCTTTCCAACGTGAAAGGGGTCTATCTGATTGCCGATAAAAGCACGGGCAAGCAGTACGTGGGAAGCGCTTACGGCGACGAATGTATTTGGCAGAGGTGGTCGGCTTACGCAAGGGACGGGCACGGCGGCAATCGGGAACTGAAAGAACTTTTGAAAGCCAACGGGGCGAATTATAGGTACAATTTCAAATATTCCATTCTTGAAGTCTGCAATATGAATCTCGGGAACGAGTATATCATCGGCCGCGAAACGTATTGGAAAGAGGTACTGCAAACGCGGGAATTCGGGCTGAACGGAAACTGAAACCGCATTGGAAAAGAAGTTATAGGCGGGCGGCGCTCCGAGGAGCGCCGCCCGCTACTTCATTTGCCACTATAAAATTTTTTCCAAATCGTTGCCGCGCGTTTGAAAATTCCGAAAAAACGGTATAATAAGAATGAACAAAGGAAGCGGCAGCCGCCACACGCCGCAGCCTCCCGAGGAAAAATCAAAAAGGAGAATGTATCATGAAACATGAATTGCAGACAAGAAACAACAATTACGACCTCTTCGATGTGTTCGATGACTTCTTCAAGCCGATGTTCTTCGAGGAAACCAAAGAATTGAGAACGGATATCAAAGAGACGGAGACCGCCTACGAACTTGACCTCGAACTCCCCGGCTACAAGAAGGATGAGATCAAGGTCACGCTGGAAAACGGGTATCTTACCGTCAGCGCGGAGAAGAACCAAAAGGAGGAGAGCAAAAAGTACCTCCGCCGCGAGATCCGCGAGAGCACTTCGAGAAGTTATTATGTCGGCTCGGAAGTCGCGCGCGAGCAGATAAAAGCCAAGTACGACAACGGCATTTTGACGCTCACCGTGCCCAAGGAACAGCCCAAAAAACTGCCCGAAGCCTCCACGATCGACATCGAATAAATCGCAATAAGTTGCAAAAAAGACGCCCGCGGGCGTCTTTTTTCGTCACAAAAAAGCGCCCTCCCATAAGGGAGGGTATTGCTATTCTAAAACGAATGTTAATTTTTATTTTGTTGACTTGTTTTGTTTTGCAAAGGGGTTCGGATAGTCCTTCGGGATATGATAATGACTGCCTTTTTTATCCTGCGTGATTCTTTCGTCGTTGGTTTTTTTGCACCATGCCCGAACCCGATCTTGCGAAACGCCCCAAAGTTCTGCGGCGAGCCTTGTTCCCATGTCTGACATAATTTTTTATCTCCATTTTTAATGTAAAGTTATACTACCCGTTCTGTGCTAACATAACAAATTTCACCCGAGGAAACCAATATTTGCACTGTCGCTTTGAAATTTTTGCTTGAAAGTTTTGAATTGTAGTCATCGGCATAGCCAATAACAGATCCTTTTAGAGTAACAAACCAACTATTACCCGTAATATGTGCAGATGTTGACCCAAAACTGATATTATAAGATCGAAATCCAAGATATCTTGCAATTTCATCTTTCACCTTTTTTGATTCCTTTGCTATTGAAATGGCTTGCGACTCTAAAAGTACAGAGGATGAAGAGGAGGAAGAGGAGGAAGAGGAGGAAGAGGAGGAGGACGTACTGCTATCCGTATCAGTTTCCGCTTCCTCGCCGCAACCAGCCATGAAGAACGTTGCGCAAATGCTGATGATGCAAATGAACAAGAGTACAAGCAATGTTTTTTTTCTTTTCATAGTTTTTCTCCTTTTTCTTTTGTTGGTAGTATTATATACTACTTTATCCTACTTATCAAGAGAAAATATGATAAATGTTATAATTTTGACAAATATAAAGAGTGGGTGGGCTATGAAACCGTTAAAAGAAAAGATAAGTATCACGATAGATTCCGATTTGCTGGAAAAGTTAAAAGAGGAAGCGGAGAAAGACGATCGTTCTCTTTCGCAGTTCATCAATCTTATCTTGCGGAAATATCTTAAAACGGTTGGCGACGACTGATTTTTTTGACATTATATCAATTTTTTCCATACAAAAGCGCCCCGCCGTACGGCGGGGCGCAATTCATAATTTTTACCTAAATTTCTTTACTTAATGCCCAGAATTTTCCAAACTTCCTTGATCTTTTCGACGGCTTCGTCGATTTCCTCGTGCTTGTGCGTCGCCGAGTAGCTCGTGCGGATGAGCGCCTTTCCGACGGGCGTCGCGGGGGTGATGACGGGGTTGACATACACGCCGCGCTCCAATAAGAGTTTGCAAGCGGTGAACGCCGTCGCGTCCTCGTAGGTGTAGATGGAGACGATGGGGGTGGAAGCGGGGATAAATTTGATGCCCGCCTCGGTGAGTTTGCTCCTCATATAGTCGCCGATCTCGTTGACGGCGCGCACGCGTTCGGGTTCGCGCTGCAAAATTTCCAGCGCCTTTCTTGCGCTCTGCACGGAGGCGGGGGTGATGCTCGCGCTGAAAATGTAGGGGCGGGAGGTGTGCTTGACGAAGTCGATGACGCGCGCCGTCGCAGCCATGTAACCGCCGAGGGAGGCGAGGGACTTGGAGAACGTGCCCATGTAGATATCCACCTCCTTTTCGAGGCCGAAGTGCTCCGCCGTGCCTCTGCCGTGCGCGCCGAGAACGCCCAGCCCGTGCGCGTCATCCACCATGACGCGCGCGCCGTACTTTCTTGCCAAAGCCACGATCTCGGGCAGTTTGCAGATGTCGCCGCTCATGCTGAACACGCCGTCGGTGACGATGAGCGCGCCGCACTCCGCGGGCACTGCCTGCAATTTCTTTTCGAGGTCGGCCATATCGGCGTGCTCGTAGCGCAGCATCCTGCCGAAACTCAAACGGCAGCCGTCGTAGATGGAGGCGTGGTTTTCCTTATCGCAAATGACGTAGTCGTGCATCCCGACGATGGCGGAGATGATGCCGAGGTTGCTCTGGAAGCCCGTCGAAAAGGTCATCACCGCCTCTTTGCCGAGGAAGGCGGCGAGTTCATCTTCGAGTTTCTTGTGGATATCCAGCGTGCCGTTCAAAAAGCGCGAACCCGAGCAGCCCGAGCCGTACTTTTTCAGCCCCTCGACGCCCGCCTGTATGACTTCGGGATCAGAAGTCAGCCCGAGGTAGTTGTTCGAGCCGATCATGATGGTGCGCTTGCCCTCCATCTGCACCACGGTGTTTTGCCCCGAGGTGAGTTCGTGGAAATAGGGGTAGATGCCCGCCGCGCGCGCCACATCATAATTGTGTTCTTTTTCCGTTTTTGCGAATAAGTCGATCATGGTTTTTATCCTCTTATGCGTATAATTTTCGTAAGATAAAGTTTACAAACCGCGTCGGAAGCAGCTTTTGCAGCCCGATAAACAGTTTATATTGCCCGCCGACGGTAATTTTGAGGGGCGGGCGGCGCTTTTTGAGCGCCCTCTGCACGGCCTTGGCGACGCTATCTGGGCTTTTGCCGTTCTGCTCGTCGTGCTCCATGCGCCTCACCGATCTTCCGATGCGCCCGCCGTAATCCGCCTCGCCGCCCTCCACGACGCGCGCCGCGGTGAAGCCCGTCTTGGTGTCCCCGGGCTGGACGCAGGTGACCTTCACGCCGAACCTTCGCACCTCGCCGTCGAGCGCGAGGGAGAAATTGAGGACGCCCGCCTTGGTCGCCGAGTAGCACGCCTGAAAGGGGATGGGGAGCGCGCCCGCCACCGAGCCGATATTTACGAGGTTTCCCTTGGATCTTTTGAGATATTTGATGGCGACGGAGGAAATTTGCACGAGCGCGGTGAGGTTGGTATCAAAGATGCGCCCGATGTTTTCGGGCGTCGCGTATTCCACCGCGCCCGCAATGCCCATGCCCGCGTTGTTGATGACGGCGTCGATGCGCCCCTCGCGTTCAAACACGGTTTGAAGGACGGTTTCGACGGAGGAAAGGTCGTTGACGTCGGCTTGGAAGCACTCGAAGCCCTCGCCTGTAAAGGGGCGGCGGGCAATGCCGTACACGCGGCAGCCGCAGGCGGAGAGCCGCTTTGCCGTTGCAAGCCCGATGCCGCTCGAAGCCCCCGTGATGACCACAACCTTATCCAATGTGCGTTTCATGTCATAAAGTATTATAACATTATGATTTTGAGAAAGCAAGAGTTTATCGCAGATTTTTTCGCCGCGCGTTTTGATGTATGGGGGCAATTCGGGTCTACACCTTACTTCGTCGCTACGCTCCTCGTGCCGCCCTTAGTCGAAAATAGTGCGGGCGGGGCAGGGACTACGTCCCTTTCGGTGCACCAAAATACCGACAATTCGGGTCTACACCTTACTTCGCGGGCTGTGCCCGCTCGTGCGCCGCTTCGCGTCGGGCAGGGACTGATGCGAGCATGGTCTCAGACATTGTGCACCAAAAAAGAGACGGGCTAAGCCCGTCTCTTTTTTGGTGCACCAACCTCAACCTAATTCGAACCATGAAGGAATGGTTTGGGTTAGGTTGATTTTTATGTCGGGAAGGCGCGGCGGTTTATGCCGCGAAAGGCTCTTGACATGAGAAAGACGTGCGGTAGGCT
>CANQMX010000022.1 GCA_947625095.1 uncultured Clostridia bacterium
CGCCGCGGCAAAGTCGCGCCACCCGCCCCCTTCAACGGGGGCAGGTCATTACCCCTCCCCCTGCGTCCCCCCCCTCCCCGCGGCAGAGCCGCGGGGAGGGGGATTGGTTGGACTGCGTTCAGGGGAAGATACACTCGCGCGCGCCCCGCGGCTATGCCGCGGGGCGCGCGCTCGGTATGAGGGGTAGAACACAATCAGGCGAAAAATTCTTCGTAGACGGCGCGGACGGTGCGCTCGTAATTTTCGCTATCCACGCCCACGATGATGTTTAACTCCGAAGAGCCTTGGTCGATCATGCGCACGTTGACGCCCGCGCGGGCGATGGCATCGAAGAGGCGCGCCGATGTGCCCACGCTCTTGGACATTCCGTGCCCCACCACCGCGATGAGCGCGATATCGTTGAATACCCGCATGGCGTCGGGGTGCACCGCCGCGCGGATATCCTCGCACAGCGCCTCCAATACGCCGCCCGTGAGCGTTTCGCTATCGATAACGAGGGACATCGTATCGATGCCCGACGGGATGTGCTCGAACGAGACGTTGTGCTTCAAGAGGCAGGCGAGCACCCTGTATGTGAAGCCGATCTCGGCGTTCATGAGCGATTTTTCGAGGAAGATGACGGTGAAGTTCTTTTTGCCCGCGATGCCCGTGACCACCCTTCCGCTGTAACGGTATTTGGAGATGGGCAGAATTTCCGTGCCCGCGTCCTCGGGGCGGAAGGTGTTTTTGATGAGGATGGGAATGTTCGCCTCGCGCACGGGGAAGATGGATTCGCTGTGCAATACGTTTGCGCCCATGTAGGACAGCTCGCGCAGTTCCTTGTACGAGAGGGAACGGATGCCGACGGGGCTTTGCACGATGCGGGGATCGCACGCCAGAAAACCGCTGACGTCCGTCCAATTTTCGTACACGCCCGCGCCCGCCGCCCGCGCCACGATCGCGCCCGAAATATCGCTCCCGCCGCGCGAGAAGGTCTTTACCCTGCCGTCGGGCGTTTCGCCGTAGAAGCCCGCGACGACGGCGCGGCGCTTGCCTTGGAGCGCCCCTTTGACGAGGGCGTACGTCCGCTCGCTATCCAGCCTGCCGTCGGCGGAGAACTTCATGACGTCGCGCGCGTCGATAAACGGCACGCCCAAATACGCCGCCATGATCTTGCCCGCGAGATATTCCCCGCGGGAGGCGGTAAAATCGGCGCTTTTCTCCCCTTCTATCTCGCGCGCCGTCTCCCCGAGCAGTTCCTCGATGGGGAAGTCCAGCCCGAGTTCGCGCACGACGCCGGAAAAGCGCGCCTGTACCTTTTGATACGCCTCGCCCACAGCGCCCGTGCTCTCCACCTCGCGCTGTGTTGCATAGAGGAGGTCGGTGACCTTGCTATCCCCACCGTAGCGCTTGCCCGGGGCGGACACCACGATGTAGCGGCGAGCGAGATCGGAATTTATGATGTCGGCGACGCGGCGCATATTGATGCCGTCGGCCATGGATGTGCCGCCGAATTTGCAGACCTTAATCATAGGAGATCTCCCTACCCTCCAGATAGTACCGCTTTTCCACGCCCTCGCCGAGGGAGAACGTCTTTTTGGGGAAGTTTCCGCCCCCCTTCAAGCGGTCGAAAAAGTCGTCCTTATCGAGCGGCTTCAACAAAATGCCCACGCAGTCCTCGCCCGAAGCGAGCGCGCGCAGTTCCCTTTCGCCGTGGATATAGTCGATTTTGCCGCCGTTCGCGCGCACAAACGCCTCGATGAGGGCGTCCGTCTTTTCGACGCCCGCCGCCCCCGCGGGAAGGTTGGGAATGAGCACGTTCCCCTCCCGCTTGCACTTGACGTTCCCTGTGAAAAAGTCGATGAGCGCCGCGGCGTCCGTCTCCTTCACCACCCGGTGGATGGGGTGGAACACAACGGCGGGAGAGTACAGGTTGACGAGTTCGACGAGGGTGTAGCGCGCGGGGTGGGTGCGGCGCTCCTCGGGCAGGAGGGTGGGCTTCAACTCCTCCCAAAACGCCTTTGCCGCCGCCACGGAGTGATTGCCGTCGGCGACCGCAAAGCAGGGTTCGCCCTTGCCGTGCAGATCGTATGCGACCTCCAATGAGACGTCCTCGGGAATGAAGTACCCCTTGATGTGCCCGCCGCCCTCCATGAGGTCAAAGTCGTACAACTCCTCCAAGTCCCCGCGCAGAAGATTTTGCATGATCTTATCCTTCTTGTCGCGGTAGAATAAAATGGCGTGGGGAAATTCGAGGGGGGCGCCGCGGCGCACGGCGACGCGAGCGGGCAGGCGGGAGGCGACGACCTCCTCCGACGAGCGGATGGGAGAGAGCTCCCCCCTGCCCATGGTGTAGGCTTCGAGGTCGATGGCGGCGATAATTCCCCGCCTTACCCCAGACAAGGTGGTGCGCTCGGTGAGCACGAACCCGCGCACGAGCTTTTCGACCGCCCCCTCGTCGAGCGCGCGGAACATATTGCTGTGGATCTCGGCGATGCGCTCTTCATCGTTCTCGCCGAGGTAAATTTCGGGTAAAATAAAATGCAGCGTGGAGAAAGCGCTTCCGACGCGGCTCTCCACGCGCTGCCAATACGCCCTATCCGAGGTGAATTGATCGCAGGCGATGACCGACCACGTTTCAAATCCCTCGCGGGGCAAGAGGATACGCGGAACTTTGAGACAATTTTTCATACTCTATGCGATGGCGCAGATGACGGCGCAGACGACGGCGAGCGCCGCGGCAAGCACCTTTAACAGGATGTGCTGGGTGAAAATCTTTTTCAGAACTTCGCCGAATTTCATACCTTCTTGCCCTCCGCGTTAAATTCTTTCCAATAGTACTCTTTGAGGAAGCGCTTTAAGCCCTCCGAATCGACGTAGCGCGAGATCTCGCCCCGCTTGACGTAGGAGACGATGCCCGTCTCCTCCGAGACGATGATGGTGGCGACGTCGGCGACTTCGGTAATGCCGATGCCCGCGCGGTGGCGGGTGCCGTAGTCTTTGGGAAAGTCGCGCTGGGTGAGGGGCAAAAAGCACCCCGCCGCCTGAATTTTATCGCCGTAGATCACCATGGCGCCGTCGTGCAGGGGCGCTTTGGGAATGAAGATGCCCTCGATGAGCTGGTTGGAGATCTTGGCGTTGAGAACGACGCCGCTCTCCACGATATCCTTGGGAAGATTGCCGTTGGAGAGTACGATGAGCGCGCCGATGTTGTTCTTGGAGAGGGAGAGCACCGCCTTGGTGATGGCGGCGATGTATTCATCCGCCTTGGCGGCGACCGCCGTCGTGCGCGCGGGGGAATCGGAGACCGTCTTTGCCGTGCGCTTGCCCGCGTGCCAAAGGCTGCGCTTGATCTCCATCGTGAAGAGGGAGAGGAAGAACACCGAGAAGAGCAGCATGAAGAGGAAGTAGGTATCTGTGCCGAAATCTTCCGAAAATGCCGCCACCGCGCCCATTGCAAGCAGCACGAGAATGTAGATGGGGATGAGTTTTTTGGCGTTGTTTTCCGCAAGCGTCTTGAACACAAAGTAGATGAGCAGGCAGAAAAGAAGCGCCAGCGGGATAAAGGTATAGTTGAAGTCGGTAAAGACTCCCTTGATACTTTCCCAGACCGTAGCCGGCTCTCGCATATGCCCTCCTTCCGTTCCGCCCTCCCGCGGAACGCATTTTTTTCATTATATCCTTTTCAAAGCAAAAATGCAAAGCGTTTTGCCCTTATTTTGCCTCATTCGAAAAATATTTTCGCGATAGCGGCAAGAAGAGCGCCCGATTTTGTGTACGCCCCGCTCCGCGCGCCCGCAGAAAGTTCGTACAGCCGCCCGTAGATCTCCTCCACCCGCTTCTTGCCGAGGCGGGAGGCCGCCTCCCTGTTCTTCTGCACCGAGTACGGCTTGACGCCCAACGCCTTGGCCACCTCCGCATCCGAACCCGCCATGTTGGAGATCTCGTACAGCGTGCGATAGTGCGAGGAGAGGGCGGAGAGGGCGGCGTATTCATCGAAGCCCTTTTCGTTGAGGTCGTGCAAAATTTCCATAAACGCCGTGCCGTTCTTGCGCGAGGCGGCCTGCGTGAGTTCGTAAATTTTGTACTCCGTATCCTTGGCGACTTCGCTTTCCACGACTTCGCGGGTGACGCGCCCGTTTTCGCCCAATAAAAGGCGCAGTTTTTCCGTCTCCATCCTCATGCGGGCGGCGTCCCTGTCGCAGTAGCGCACCATGAGCATGACGGCGTCGGCGTCCGCCGCAAGGTGCGCGCGGCGCATGAGCGCAAACAGCCACGTGGAGAGTGCCTCCTCGCTCTCGCGCGAGCAGTCCACATAGGTGACGCCCCCCTTGCGTTTGAGGTCGGCAGCGCCCTGCTTTTTTCCCGCGTTGACGATGACGAGCACCGTGGTGGGCGAGGGCGAGGCGACGTAGGCTGCAAGTTTTTCCCACTCCCGCTCCGTGGGGTAAAATTCATAGGCGCGCACCAGCCGCCGCCCGTCCAAAAACGGGAGCGCATAGAGGTCGGAGATAAATTCGCCGAGGCGGTCGCCCTTGAGCGCTTCGCCCTCCACGCGCACATCGTTGAGCGCGGGCTGCATGAGCGCGCACGCTTCGCGGATGCTGCGTTCCGCATGGTCGCGGAAGTACGCCTCGTCCCCCTCCAAGAGATAGACGGGGTCAAGCCCCGCTTTGAGGCTCGCCGCAAGCTGAACAAATTTCATAGCAACCTGATTATACCATGGCGGAGAAAAAAATTCAAGTCGCCCGTGCCCTTTTCCACCGAGAAATCGGAAAGAAGCGCCGCGTTCGCCTCAAAATCGAACTCCACAGCGACGCCCTCCGCAAACAGAACGGCCTTGTGCGCGCTCTCGTAGCGGAATTTCAGCCCGCCTTCGAGCACGACTTCCTCCGCGCACACGACGTTGGTTTCATTTAACCCCGTAGCGAAGGGCGACATGACGTAGATCGCGGGCGCGCCCAAAAATGCCGCCGTGTTGACGGCGCGCGCCCCATCCGAGGCGATGACGATGACGGCCGTCGGCGCGCCCATTATGTTGCGGGAGAGGAAGTCCTCGCAGTCGCGAAGCGAGGCCTCTTCATCGATGACGAGCGCCGAACTTTGGGGCGTGCGCACGAGGGCGATGAGCCTATCCCGCGTCTCGCTCACCGTCACCTTGCAACCCGTGACGACGGCGTTCTGCAAAAAGACGAGCGCGGAAAAGAGGAGGCACAAAAGCCCGCTTGCGCCGAGGCGAACTTTGCCCCGCATACGGAAGCGCTCCGAGAGCGCGACGCACGACGCAAGCCACACCGCTGCCCCCGCCCCGAGCGAAAGCCCCGTGACGAGGAGGGAGACGTCCACCTCGGCGAGCACGAAGAGGAGCGCGGCGGCAAGCCCCGCGGGCAGGGCGCAGAACACCGAAGCGGCGGGCGGAATGACGAGGGAAAGCACCGTCGGCACGAGCGAACCTAAATAGACGGCGGGCAGGATGGGAATGAGCACGAGGTTGAATAAGATCCCCGAGAGGGAGGCATAGCCGAAGCAATCGAGGAGCACGGGGAAGGTGCAGATCTGCACGGAGAGCGACGCGGAGAGCGTGCCCGCAAGAAAGCGCGGCAGGCGGAGTTTTTTCAGCCCGCGGGAGAGCGTCCCCGAGAAGAGGGCAAGCCCGAGGCACGCCCCGAAGGACAGACGAAAGCCCGCCGACAGCCATTCGGCGGGGAAGATGACAAGAATGACGATGGCGGCGAGGGACAAAATGTTGAGAAAGTCCGCCTTCCGCCGCAAGAGTTTGTATATGGCGTGCGCCGAGCACATGATGAGGGCGCGGAGGGCGGAGACGGGAAAGCCGCACAGCCCCGCGTAAAGCGTGGCGAGGGTGATGGCGGGCAGAGCCGCCCACCTTCCGCAGAAGCGAAAGAGGAGCACCGCCGCGGCATACAGAATTCCGATGTGCAGCCCTGAGACGGCGAAGATGTGCGCGACGCCGCCCTTCCGCACCGAGGTAAGGACCCCCTCGTCCATGCCGCGCGAGTTGCCCGTGAGGAGGGCGTAGATGAGGTCGGCCTCGTCCTTTTGCATATTGGCGTGCAGGGTGTTGTAGATCGCCGCGTCGCCGCGGAGGAAGATATTTTTGGAGACGCCCACCGTTTCCGCGACGACCGAACTCGCCCGGTAGCGCACATCGTCCGTAAAGTTGTAGGTGCTGCTGCCCGCGGGGGGATCGCTCCGCCGCACGTTTGCGGTAAAGCGCAGCACGTCGCCCGCGCGCACCCCCTCCGAGACCACCGTGACGGCGAGTTTGCCATCGACGGAGACGCCGTCGAAGGTGAGGTCTTTGAGAACGGCGCTCGTGTAGCCGTTGTACACGGCGAAGGAGCACACCTCGCCCACGACTTGGTACTGCCCCTCCTCCTTGCCCGAAAAATAGCGGGAAGTATACAGGTGCGCGAGGCCGTACCCCATCCCCGCGAACAGGGCGACGCACAAAAGAACATAGCCCGCGCGGCGCAGGGAGAAGGGAAAGAGGGCGGCAATAAAGAGCGCTCCGCAAAATAAAAAGTCGGAGAGAGCAAGCCCTCCGAACCGCACGCGCAGACAGATGAAAATTCCCAGACACAGACCTACGGAGCAAAACAAGAGAGGGCGAAAATTCAGAAACGGCAGACGTTTGCGCGCCTCTTCGCGCCCGTCACGGTCGTGTGGTTTTCCGTTCATGACGATCCCGATTTTTGCTTTTTGTTTTTTTGTTATTTTATCACAAACGCGGGAATGCCGTCAAGACCAATGCCGAAATTTGTTGAAATTTGTCAGCGCAGGGTGATGCGCTCGGAGGGGGAGCGCAAGAACACGCCCCGCTTCACGCCGTAACGCACGCACTTTAAGAGGAAGTTTGCCCCCTCGCCGTCCGCCCGCGCCGCGCGGAAGGTCTCCTCGAAGAGCGGCTCTATCTCGTCGGGGTAGAGGGCGACGCGCTCTTCAAGCGCACCGCGCACCATGGAGACGATCTCATACGCGGAATAGTCCTCCGCCCGCCGCCGTAGCATCCGCTTGCCCTCCGTGCGGAAGCGGTCAAGCCCGATGGCGCGGGGGTCGAAGTAGAAGTACTCCACGCCCGCGGCGACGTCCCGCGAAAAGGCGCAGCGGTCGATGAGGCGGTTGCAGCGTTCAGAAAGGCGCTTCCCGCCCTCCAACCCGTAGCCCGAGAGCAGCCGCCGCACAAGAAATTCGCGGGAGATGGGCTGCTCCTTTTGCACGATCTCTTTGAGGCGTTCGCACACCGCCGCGGCGTTCTCCTCCGCGAGCACAAAGCGCGCGTCCGCCCGCTCCGCCTCCGCCGCATAGCGATACCTGTGCGCATAGCGCGAAATGCGCGCGCCCTCCTTTTTGCCGCACAGCCCATCCAAGATGCGCTTGACGCGCTCCGCCTCCCGCTTGGGGTTAAAATAGAGATCTGCGCTCGAAAGGCGCGTCACCGCCCAGCCCGCGCGGCGAAGCCCCTCTTCACGCACCAAGTAACGCTCCTTCGCGGACATGGTGGGGTCGGAATCCGTGAGAACGGCGAGCAAAAACCTTTCGGGATCGTTGGGATCGACGACAGCGACATCGACTTTGAACGCCGAAGCGCCCACATTCAGGCGGCACTTGTAGCCGTAGCGGGAAAGTTCCTCGGCGAGAAAACGGCCGACGCCCTCCCCCCTCGTCTCCCCGCGCGAGGCGGGCGCATACCCCCTTTCCGCAAATTCGAGAAAGCGCTTCAAGTCCTTCACGCCGCGCGAAGAGGTCTTATCGGGCTGGATCGCGGAGGGCGGGAAGGAGGAGAACACCAGCATCTCCTCCCGTGCGCGCGAGGCCGCCACGTTGAGCCGCCGCCAGCCGCCCGCGCGGTTGAGCGGCCCGAAGTTGAGCGAAACCTTGCCCTCGCCGTCCGGCCCGTAGCAGACGGAAAAGAGGATGACGTCCCGCTCGTCCCCCTGCACGTTTTCGAGGTTCTTGACAAAGAGAGGCTCTTCCGCGCCGTAGGCCGCCTCCTCCAAGCCGTACTTTGCAAGCGCGCGGGCGAGCAGGCGCTCGATCTCCTCCCGCTGGGCGAGCGAGAAGGTGACGACGCCTATGCTCCTTTTCGCCGTATCGGGGTCTTGAAGCCGCCGCACGATCTCGCCCACGAGCGCCTCCGCTTCGGCGCGGTTCTTCTTTTTGCCGCCGCGGTCGTACGTCCCCTCCACGCGCACGAGGCGCACCCTGCCCGTGCCCGCGTTGGGCGAGGGAACGGTGTAGAGCGAATTTTCGTAGTAGGCGGCGTTGCAGAAGGCAATGAGGTTTTCATGGCGGCTGCGGTAGTGCCATTGCAGTTTGCGCTCGGGCATCCCGAGGGCGAGGCACTCATCGAGCACGCTCTCCCTGTCCTCCTCCCTGCCCACGGCAAAAAAGCGCGTGGGCGGAAGTTGGTTGGCGTCCCCCGCCACGATCGCCGCCCTCGCCCGCGCGATGGAGCCGACCGCCTCCGCCGTCGTCATCTGCGAGGCCTCGTCGAACACCACGAGGTCGAACATATCCGCCTTCGCCGCGAGGTACTGCGCCACCGAGGCGGGGCTCATCAGCATACACGCCCCCGCCGCCGCGGCGAGGTTGGGTGCGGCAAGCAGCAGCCCGCGCACGCCGCCGCCCCCGTTCCCCCGCGCCGCGTGCACGAGACAGGCGCGCTCTTCGGCGTACTCCGCGCCCTCCGCGGGGAGGCGTTCGATGAGGGCGCGGCGGGTCTCTTCTATCCTCGCCTCCCGCTCCCTCTGTTCGTCCGCGCGGAAGCGCACGACGCGCGCTTCGAGTTCGGCTGCGGAGAACCGCCGCAGTTCGGGGTGGGATAAAATTTGCTCCTCGATGTACCGCCTGTACGCCTCCCGTTCAAACGCGGCGACGAGTTGCCGTTCATCCGCGCCGCGGGCGATGAGCGCCGAAATATCCCCCATGCCCTCGGCTTCAAGCCGCCGCACCGTCTCGCGGCAGCGGCAAAAGCCGCGGAAGAGGTCGGCGTTTTCGATGAGAGCGGCCGCCTTCTCCGTGCTCGCCGAGAGGGCGTCCTCGCCGTCGCCGTAGCGCTCTGTGCCGCCCGTCGCGCGCACAAACGCCCTGCCCGCCGCAAAGAAATTTTCCACGGCCGAGACAAGCCCGCGCAGGATGGGTTCGGCGGGGGCGTAGGCGCGGGTGCAGGCGACGTTGAAAGCCCTCTCGTCGAAGTCGGGGAAGGCCTCGCCGCACAGCGCGTACAGCGATTTCAGCCCCGCCCAGAACTCCTCCCGCTTTTTGTAGGAAAGTTTCTCGCCGCAGCACAAATATTGGGCGTAGGGCGACGAGGCAAGCCTGTTCGCCCCCTCCCCGATCTCAAACAGCGTTTTCAGATATTTGGGCATATCCTCTTCGTCGAGCGGCCGCAGGGCAAGGCGGGCAAGCCGACGCGCCGCCGCATGAAGAGCGCGGTCGAGTCGCCAATCTCCTCCCTCGCGGGCGTAGCGGGCAAGCGTACTTTCATCCGCCCGCGCAAGGGCGCGGAAGTGGCGGAAATAGAAGGCGAGCCGCCCGTCGAGCAGTTCGTTCTCCTCGCGCAGTGCGCCGACCTCCTCCGCCGTAACGCCGCGAAAGTACACCGCGTCCCCGCCCGAAAGCAGCCGTTTTGCAAGCCCCGCCGCGGCGTTCAGCCTTGCCGCCGTGCGCACGGGCATCCGCTGGCCGTAGTAGCCGAGAAAGAGCGCGAGCATCCGCTCTAAGTGCGCCCCCGCCGCAAGCAACGTCTCCGAGGCGCACAGCACCCCCTCCCGCACCGCAGGGCTGTATGCGGGCAGTTCCACATCGGCAAAGGGCATACCGCGAAGCGCCCCGCACTCCTTTGCCGCGACCGCCGCCGAGACGAGGGCATGGCGGTACTGCGCGAGATCCTCCTCGCCGAGCGCGCCGTAAAAGGCGGGCGTTCCCCCCTTCAGTTCGGGCGCGTCCTTGTTTGCGAGCGCGCCGAGGATGGCCTCGTAGCACGAGCCGAGCCGCCCGCGGGTATGCAGCGCCGCGATGGGTTCTTCGAGGTCGCGCTCCTCCCCCCTCTCTTCGACGGCGGGGGCAGGCTGAGCCGTGAGCGACAAGGTATGCAGAATTTTGCGCGCCACCTCCGCCCCGTCGGCGCGGGTGGGAAGCCACAGGCAGAAGTCGCCAAGCCCGATCTTTTCCAGACGGCGGTACACGACTTCGAGCGCGGCCTGCTTTTCGGCGACGAAGAGCACGCGCTTTCCGCCGCGGAGCGCCGCCGCGATGATGTTGGCGATGGTCTGGCTCTTGCCCGTGCCCGGCGGGCCGTGCAGCACGAAACTTGCGCCCGTCTCGGCGAGCGAGATGGCCTCGTCCTGCGAGCGGTCGGAGGGGAAGAGCGGCCTCGCCCGCCTTTGCGGCGCGCCGCCCGAAAACAGCCCCGCCTCCGCCCGCCCGTTCAGAAGGGAGCGCACGAGCGGGTTCTTCATAAATTCGGGCAGGTTGCGCTTCAAATCGCTGCGGATGACCCGCCCGTGGAAGGAGATGAGGGCGAGAAACACCCCCTCCTCACACACGCACCCCTCCGCCCTTTTGAGCGCGCCGCGCACGGCAGAATACGCCTCTTCCACGGTGGCGGGGGAATGTTCCTCGCCGCCGAGAAGTTCCGCCCCCAGCGCGGGATTGAAGAACAGCCCCTCCCGCGCGCGCAGAAGATACCCGCCGTCCTCCCGCTGCAAAGAGACGGGCAGAAGGGCAACGGGCGCGCACCGCCTTTTCCCCTCGCGGGGGTAGCGCAGCAGCCCGAAGGCGAGGTGCAACAGCCCCGCGCCCGTCTCCTCCACCGCCTCGCGGTCGGCGCGGAGCATCCGTGCGAGCGTGGCGCGCATCTCCTTTTCCTCGGCGTAGACGGCAAGCCCCCCGCGGGCGCGCTCGGCAAGTTCGAGCTCGCGCTCCTCCCCACTTTTCGTGCCGCACGCCGCAAGCCGCATGGCGCGCTCCCGCAGAGCGGAAATCAGCCCGTCGCCGTCCGTGCAGGCGATGGGCAGGGCGTTTCGCTCGCAGAAATTGAGGAGGGGGTTGCGCGCGGAGGCCTCCACAAGTTCGTTCTCCCACGCCGCGGCGCGCGCGGGCACATCGCACGGCGCGCCCCGTTCCGCGCGGACGGAGGGGGTCGGCGGGTCGTACCCCTCGGCACGGGCGCGGCGGATATCCACAAAGCGGGTGTACCCGCCCGCCCTCGCCGCCTCCGAAAAGCGCGCGCAGGAGCGGCGGAAGGAGGTCTTGCCCCGCGCGGGGAACACGTCCTCCGCGTCGAAAAACGCAAGATTTTCCGCCCCATCCTTCAAATACGCCAAAATATCCCCCGCCTCGGCGACGGGAGAGAGCAGGGCGCTGTCGTACAGCCATACCCCCACGGCGGCGCGCCGCTCCCCCACGGCGAGCACGGGGTTCAGCCCCGCCGCTTCGAGGCAGGAACACGCCAGCACCGCCGCGCCGAGGGCGTTGACGGGGCGCGTTGCCGTAAACAGCCCCTCGAACGAAACGCCGACGGGCAAAAACGCGTTGAATTGCTCCGCTTCCGCCTCGGCGCACGCGCACGCGCGCATGGCGGAAAACACCGCAAACAGAGCGTCCCGCGCGTCCATGCCTGCGCGGTAGCCCGCAATGCCCGCGCCCACGCGCCGCTTTTCCAATTCCTGCGCCACGGCAAGCACCCGCCCGCACCCCTCGGCGGCGGGGTCTACAAAGGCGGCAAGGCGCGCGGCCTCCCCCTCCAAGCCCTCCCAATGCCCCGCGGGGAGCAGGGTGAATTGCTTTTCGGCGCGATAGAGCCTTTCCCCGCATTTGAGCCGCGCCGAAAAAGAAGCGCGCCGCACCCCGCCCTCCGCGAGCCGCGCGGGAGAAAAGAGGTCGGGCACGGAAAGGGTGACTTCCCCGCCCGCCTCCACCGTAAGTTGCCGCTCGAAGGGGACAACGATCCCCTCTCCGCCGCCCGCAGCGAGGGTGCACCGCACCCGCTCCCCCGCGCCGTTTTCCACACGGAAACGCACGGGCGTATGCAGGCGGCAGTCGACAAGCCCCACAAACCGCGGGACTTCTATTTCAAACGTGAGACTTTCTTCGGGCATACTTCACCTATATACCCGAAAATTATTGCAATTTGTGTGCCGCGGTATACTTAAAAAACAAAAAACGCGCCCGTCGGCGCGTCAAAACGGCTTGGAATTATAGCAAATTAAATGTAAGCGTCCTCGAAGTACTCGATCGTGTCGCCGTCGACGGAGGCGACGTCGAAGCGGATGGGCACTTCCCGCTTTTGCAGCGACACCCAATACTTTGCGATCATGCGGTAGCGCTGCTGCTTGGGGGGAATAATGGCCTCCGCGGGCAGCCCGAAGTCGTGCGTGAGCCGTGCCTTTACCTCCACAAAGCAGGTGAACCCCTGCGGGCTTCTCGCAACGAGATCGGCCTCGCCGAAGGGGGTCTTGAAGTTGCGCTCCAAAATCTTGTAGCCCCGCTTTTTCAGGTATTTTCCGACGGCGCGCTCAGCTTGCCGTCCCAAAATTTTGTTATGAAGGTCCTGCGATGGATCTCGCATATTCCGTACTCCCGTATCGCCCGAATGTGCTCCGCCGTGCCGTAGCCCGCGTTGTGCTCAAACCCGTAAAACGGATAGCGTTTTGCAAGTTTTGCCATGAGCGCGTCCCTGTACACCTTTGCGAGGATGCTCGCCGCGCCGATGGAGGCGACGAGGGCGTCCCCCTTCACGATGCTCCTCTGCGGCGTCTGAATATCGAGGGTCATGTTGCCGTCGGTCAGCACAAAGTCGGGCCGAACGGAAAGCCCCTCCACCGCGCGCTTCATGCCGAGGCGGGTCGCCTGCAAGATGTTGATCCTATCGATCGTCTCGCTGTCCACTTCGGCGATGGAATAGGCGCGGGCGGCCTCCTTTATCTTCTCCGCAAGCGCCTCCCGCTTTTTGGCGGAGAGTTTCTTGCTGTCGTCAATGCCCAAAATGCGCCGTTCCTCCTCGAGGGGGAGAATGACGGCGGCGCACACGACGGGTCCCGCCAAAGGCCCGCGCCCCACCTCGTCCACGCCCGCAACGGCGGTGTAGCCGCGGGATAAATATTCTCGCTCGAAGGTAAGTTCGTCCATACCTATATAAGCCCCGCGCCCGAAGCGTCCTCTGCGGAATCCAGACAAATTTTGCCCAGCCTTCCCTTGCGCAGATCGTCCACAAGCGCCCTTTCGCCGCGCTCGAAGTCGTATTCGCCCCCGCGGAGCACAAATCCCCGCTGCACGCACAATTTTTCCAGCATTTCAAGCGGCGCGCCGCCCTCGATGCCGTACCGCTCTTTCAAGGCCGCGGGGTAGGCGTTTTGCAGCTCTTCGAGAAGGGCAAGGGCGATCTCGTCGAAGTGCAGGATATCGTCGTTGAGGCAGCCCAAATAGGCGAGCCGCCGCGCAAACGCCTGGTTTTCGCAGGAGGGGGGCATGACGCCGGGGGTATCGAAGAGTTCGAACGCCCCGCACCTGACCCACTGCCCTGCGCGCGTGACGCCCGCCCTGTCGCCGACGGCCGCCTTTTTCCCGCCCGCAAGCAGGTTGATGAGGGTGCTCTTCCCCGTGTTGGGGATGCCCGTCACAAAGAAGCGGATGGGGCGCGTTGTGCCCTTTTCGCGATAGCGTTGTGCCTTTTCAGCGACGAGCGCGGCCATCTCCGCCTGCAAGGGGCGCAGGGAAGCGGGTGCGTTTGCCGTAATTTTTACGGCCTGTGCGCCGCCCTCCTTCATGGCTTTGAGAAGCCTGTCCGCGCCGCCGTCGGCGAGGTCGCCCTTGTTGAGTACAAACAGCACGGGCTTGCCGCGCGTGAGCGCTTTGAGGCGGGGGTTGTAGGTGGAAGCGGGCGCGCGCGCATCGAGCACATAGATGGCGGCGTCGGCGAGCGAGATCTTTTCCTCCATCATGCGCACGGCCTTGGCCATGTGCCCGGGATACCATTGGATAGGATTCACGAAATTTCTTTTCTCCGAAAATAAATTTATGTGCCCCGCCCGCACCATTCTCTACTAAGGGCGGCACGAGGAGCGAAGCGACGAAGTAGGACTGAATTTGTGCGTCTCTCAACAATTCGCCCACGAATAAGACGTACTCAAAGACATTAAGCCGCAAGTGTGCGGCAAATTGGGTCGCCCACGGCGGAAGTGAATTCCGCCTAAGGCACATAATTTACAGCGCCCCTCCCCCTGTGTCCCCCTCCCCGCGCAGAGGGCGCGGGGAGGGGGATAAAAGGGTAGCACTATTTCAACAAATCGGGGCGCATTGCCTTGGTGAGCTGTACCGCCTGTTCCCGCCGCCACTTGTCGATCTCGGCGTGGTTGCCGCTGCGCAAGACCTCGGGCACGCGCCGCCCGCGGTACTCCACGGGGCGGGTATACTGCGGGTATTCGAGCAAATTCTCCGAAAAACTCTCCTGCACCAAACTCTCGGGCGAGAGCACGCCGTCAAGATAGCGCGAAACGCAGTCCACGAGCACCATGGCGGGCAGTTCGCCGCCCGTCAAGACGTAGTCGCCGATGGAGATCTCCTCGTCGATGAAGAGGTCGATGGCGCGCTGATCCACCCCCTCGTAGTGCCCGCAGAGGAGCACGAGGTCCTCCCCCTCCGCGAGGGAGATGACCTTCTCCTGCGTCAGCCTCGTGCCTTTGGGCGAAAGGTAGATGCGCCGCGACGTGTGCTGGGGGTCGCACGCCTCCACGGCGCTCCCGATGGGCTGCGCCATCATCACCATACCCGCGCCGCCGCCGAAGGGATAATCGTCGCACTTCAAGTGTTTATCCTCGGTGTACGCGCGGATATCCACGATATTCAGTTGGAATTTCCCCTCCTTTTTCGCCCTGCCCACGATGCTCTCGTCGAGCGCCGCGAACATCTCGGGAAAGAGGGTCAAAACCGTGATTTTCATAGCAAATTCACCTTGTTCGTGAGGATGTAGCGCACAAAGAAGAAACTACCCACATCCACCGCGGCATACAGCGCGATGAGCAGGGAGACAGTGAGGTGTTCGGAGACGGCGTCCGTCGCCTTGATGATGGGCTGGGCGCAGAGGGTGAGCACCACCTGCAAGACGACAAAGATCGCCACGATCAGCCCGAAGATGCACAGTTTGCGGTGGGAAGAGAACAACTGCCCCACGGAGAGCACGGCGTAGAGCACGAGCGTGCCGAGGGGGAATGTGGTTATGGCGAGCAGGATGAGTTCGACGAGGCGGGCGGGCTGTTTTGCAACGCCCTCCCCGATCAGGCGGGCAAACTCGGAAAAGAGCGAGGACAGCAGGTGAAGAGAAGATCCCGCCGTCAAAATGACCGTCGAGAGCGCGCACACTGCAAAGGAAAAGAGCATTGCGATGAGCGCGGAGCAGAGCTTGCCCAGGATGAGTTTTGTGGGCGAGAGCGGAAGGGAGAGCGTCAGATATCCCTCGCCCGTGAAGAGCGTTCTGTAAAAGCGCGTCACGCCCAAAAACCATGCGGCAGACAGAAGCGCAAGCGAAGCGGCGGCATAAAAGACGCCGAAGAGGGCGGAGAGCAGGGAATTATCCGTGCGGCTCACCTCAAATGTGATCCTGCTCGCCGCGGCAAAGAGAAGGGAGGCCGCCGCGATAAAGATGAGCACGCGGAAGAGCGCAAACAATTCGTGCTTGATGAGCTTTACCATCGGAACACCTCCCTGAAAATTTCGTCGAGCGAAGCCCCGCGCGCGTTGCGCAGCGCCTCGGCCTCTCCCGCCAGCGCCACCCTTCCGCGGTCGAGAAAGACGGCGTGCGTGAGCACAGGCTCGATATCCGCAATGAGGTGGGTGCACAGGAAAATGGTCGAATCCTCGGGTTTGCTGCGCATGATCGTGTCAAGGATAAAGTCCCGCGCGGCGGGGTCTACCCCAGCGATCGGCTCGTCGAGGATATAGAGTTTCGCCTCGCGCGCCATCGTGAGAATGAGCGCAAGTTTTTCCTTGTTCCCCTTGGAGAGGGCGCGGATGCGCGCCTTTTTTGAGATCCCCAGCCGATTGAGCATCTCCTCCGCCCTCTCGCGGCGGAAATCGGGGAAAAAGTCCTCATAGTAGCCCATCGCCTGTTCCACGCGCTGCCAAAGCGGAAGAAAAAATGTATCGGGAAGGTACGCCGTTATCGCCTTTGTCGCGGGGGAAGGCCGCTTCCCGTCCACCAGAATTTTGCCCTCGGAGGGTTGCAGCATCCCCATCGCAAGTTTGATGAGCGTGGATTTTCCGCTCCCGTTCGGGCCGAGCAGCCCCACGATGCCGCCCGCCTCCACGTGAAGTTCCACCCCGTCGAGCGCAACGGTGTTCCCATAGCGCTTGGTGAGATTTTCACATTCGAGAATGGCCATAAGCCCTCCTTACAGCACCGCTACCTCTTTGTACCGTTTTTCGTCCACGACGATCCTCCCGCCCGCAACGTCCACCTCCGTCACAAGCCCTTGTACGAGGGGAAACATCACCTCTTTTTCGCCCGTATCGATGGTATAGATGTCCGTCGCGGCCTGCCTTATCTCCTTCAAAACGCCCAAACGCTGTCCGTTTTGGGTGAAAACTTCGCTCCCCAAAAGGTCGGCGATGTAGTAACTGCCCGCGGGCAGTTCGGGGGCTTCGTCGCGGGGCACGGTCACCTTTTTGCCGCGGAGAAGTTCGGCGGCGTTGCGGTCGGGCACGCCGCGCAGCGATAAAAAGGCGCACCCGTCGCCCACCCGCGCGCGGAGCACCTTATACTCCACGCCGTCTAAAAATACGCGCTTGAAAAGGCAGAGGTCGTCCGCCGTATCGGTGAACGCCTTTACCTTGATCTCGCCGCGGATGCCCTGCGGCTTCAACACTTCGCCAACCGTGAGTTCGTTTTGCATCAGAACCCGAAGAGCGCGTCCGCCGCGCGGCGGATATTTTCCTGCGTGCGCCCCTTCTCCTCCTCGCTCTTGATGACGGCGATATTTTCCACGCCCTTGTACCGTTCAAACACTTCAAAATATTGATCGCGTATCTTTCTCTGTTTTTCAAAGGTCTCGTAGCGCTCCTTCTCCACGCGGCGGCCGACGCGCCGCATACTCTCCTCCGTCGTCACGTCGAGGAAGATGACAAGGTCGGGGCGCAAAAGTTGCATTGCGGGACGGTTGAGCTCCTCCACCCATTCGAGGGGCACAAACCCGCCGTTGTAGGCGAGCGACGAAAAATAATAGCGGTCGCAGAGAATGGTCGTTCCCGCTTCGAGTTGTTTGAGCATACCGTATTCGGGGTTTTCGATGTGGTCGAGCCTGTCCGCGGCAAAGAGCGCGGCGATGGCGTGTTCGCTCGTCTCGATGCGCCTTGCCATGCAGTCGTGGAGGAGCGCGCCGAAGGGCGATTCGGTGGGTTCGTGCGTGGTGGTCACGGGCACGCCCCGTTGTGTGAGGTATTCGGCGAGCAGTCTCATCTGCGTCGATTTGCCACTGCCGTCCGTTCCCTCGAATACGATAAATTTCCCTTTTGTAGCCATAATTTTATTATAGCAAACCCGCGCGCGCTTGTCAATGCCGCAAAAAAAGAAAGCCCTCCCTTTTTCACCGCGGTCTTCCCCCGTTTCCCTCTCGTCATTCCGCCCCGCCGTGGGGACACGCGTCATTCCGCCCCGCGCGCACTATTCGTCTGCTAAGCGCGGCACATCCCGCCCGCACCAATTTCGGCCAAGGGCGGCACAAGCCGCAGGCGAAGTAGGAGCGCAGCGGCGCGTGAGTGTATCTTCCCCCCATTTCCCCGCGTCATTCCTCCCCGCCCCTCCCCTGTCCCTTCCCCTCATACCGAGCCTGCCGCCCGTCCGCTTTGCGGACGGGCGGCAGGCGAGTGTATCTTTCCCGCACACCGCAGTCCTTCTTGCAAGGCCTACCCCCTGTGGGGGAGGCTCCGCCGCAGGCGGTGGTGGGGAGGCGCTCCTCATACCGTCGCCCCGCAGGGGCGGAGTGTATCTTTTCCCCGAACGCAGTCCGCCTTGCAAGGCCTACCCCTCCCGCGCAGTGCCCCCTTCTCATACCGAACGCCCCGCCGTTTTTGCCCCTCCCCCCTACCCCCTCCCCGCGGCGTTGCCGCGGGGAGGGGGTAGGGGGGAGGGGCGGGAGCGAATGAATATTGACCAAACCAAAAATTTTGCGCGCACAGTGTCCCCTCCTCATACCGAGCCTGCCGCCCGTCCGCTTTGCGGACGGGCGGCAGGCGAGTGTATCTTTCCGCCTCCTTCCGCCTCATTCCGCTCCCTCCATATCATGCTTCAACCGTGATTTTGATTTTTTGTCCGCCCGAAAACATCATCTCGATCACATTGCCGTAAGATAGACATTCCGCGACAAAATAATCTTTTATCAGCGGCAAAAGTTCGGATACGATATCCTCTGCGGAAACCGACTTTTCTTGCATTTCTCTTCCTCCTTTTTTCGTTCGGAATGGCGCGCTTCATTCCCGTGACAATATGATACACCAAAGAACCACGCCAAAGCAAACAAAATGGCGTACTTCTTGGGGTAAACTTTTGGCGAAAAAGGGGAACTTTATGGAGATTTTGTCGAAACTGCCCGAGCGTCTCAAAGAACTGATGGAGGAGCGGGAACTGCGCTCGGAGACGCTTGCAAAGGGGGCGGGCATAGCGGGTTCGTCCATTCGCTCGTGGCTGCGGGGCGCGTCCGTTCCCTCGTTTGAGAGCGCCGTAAAACTTGCGGACTTCTTCGGCTGTTCGCTCGATTTTCTCGCCGGCCGCAGCGAAAATTGCGGCTCTGTCCCGCCCAAAGTCCTACCGCCCTTCTATCCGCGGCTGCGCGCCGTCATGGCGGAGGCGGGCGTGACGCGCTTCCGCATCGCAAAGGAGACGCAGATCAAAGACGCGTTCTTTACCAATTGGGCGCGCGGCGAAAAGCCACTCCTCGTCACGCTGTGCGCGCTCGCCGACTACTTGAACGTCTCCCTCGACTACCTCGTAGGCAGATCGGAATATTGAATTAAATATGGAAAGAGGGGCGCTTCCGAGCGCCCCTCTTTCATGCGATTTTTCCGCATTTAAACGATGGTCATGTTGAATGCGATCTTTACAACGTACATCGCGATCACCGCCACGATGACGAGAAAATAGGCCACGGAAAACACAGCGCATTTTTTCTTTTCCACGGGGCGCTCCGCGTCGTAGAAGAAAAGGAAGGGCACGCAGAACGCGGCGTAGTACGACTTGCCCAGCCCCCAATCCGCGCCGAAAGAGGTAAAGGAAAAGGCGAGGTCGGCGACGCAGAGAAGGACGAGCCCAATTGATAAAAACGCCGCCATGAACAGCGCCCGTCTGCGCCCGTCCGCGCGCGATTCAAGCGAGGCAACGTTGCCGTACACCTTGCTCTTCGGGTCTTTTACGTTGCGCATCCCCTCCTCTACCCGCATGGGCGGGCGTTCAAGCATCCGATGGCAGAGGATGATGAGCGCGAGGAAGAAATAATACAGAATGGAGCGCATGGGGAGCGCCATACGCACTTCCACGACGACCTCCACGATCCCGGAATGGATGAGGCCGTTGAGCACGAACGACGCGGCGACATACCCGATGGGCAGAAGGGACAGGAGGCGGAACGCCAGCAGTTTTTTGCGGGTATTCGCCCATTTTGGCTGAAAACAGAGGAAAAGGCACGTCGTAAGGCAGAGGAACATATCGATAAACACGTTGAACGACGGGAATTTCTCGAAGAGATAGGCGATCGCCATGTACTGCAAGACCATCTGGATCGACCCGAGGTCGGAAACATTCGCGCCGTAGATCTGAAGATCGATGGCGCTCAGAATTCCGTTAAGTTGTTCGACGAGCACCGCGACATCGGGGAAGTTCGTGGAGAGCAAATTGAAAATCATCAACACGATAAAGGAGACGAGGAACATCGCAAAGACGAGCACAAAGATCTCGATCACGAAGAACAGGATGGCAAGCAGGGCGTTGCGCATGGTGAGGTCGCCCACCGAATCACGGTTGAGGTTGAGCACGAACGAGATGATGGAAACAAAGTAGAGCGGAATGACAAGGTTTCCGCACGCGCGCATCACGGTGAGCGCCACGCCCCACGGGCCGGTGATTTTTAGGGCGCTGAAGTCGTCGTACAGGTTTATGATGAGTTCCTGGATGCTTAAAGGGTTCATCACATCGGCGAGGATCCGCGCCCCGACATCCAGATAACGGGAGATGGTGATAAATGTTGCGACTTGCGAAATAAAGAAAAAGATCGTTGCAATGTAGCGGAGCGTCACATAGCCGTACCGTCTGCCATATTTATAGGCGATAAATCCGTTCATCTCATTTTCCTTTGCGTCGCGTTATGCGCCCCTTTCGCGCATTATGCGAGCCACTCCGAAAATGCCTTGAATGCCGATGGAATGGCATACTCTCTCTTTATCTCTTCCGCCGTCGCCCAGACGTAGCGCTGGTCTTTCTCTTCGACCTCCACGAGGTATCCCGTCATGTGCCATTCGACGTGCGTAAAGATGTGCTTCGCCCGCTTTTTTGATAGCGTTTTGCCCTTTTCGGGTACAGTCCCCTCGAAGTTGGGGAATTCCCACAGCCCCGCAAGCAGCCCCTTTCCCCGCCTTTGAAGGGCATATTCGTTGCCGCATTGATACACAAAAACGTTTAATTCCACAATTTTGCGCGCCCGCTTTTCGCCGCGGACGGGGAAGGCTTCCTCCCTGCCCGCAAAGTGGGCGCGGCACAAATTTTCCCACGGGCAGCCGCTGCACAGCGGCGCGCCGTTCGGCAGGCACACGGTGGCGCCGAGTTCCATCAGCGCCTCGCAAAAATCCCCCGCCTCGGGCGGATAGACCTCGGCGAGCGCGGCGGCGTACCCCTTCCGCACGGCGGCGTCATCCACGCTTCTCCCGTCGGCAAAGAGGCGGGCAAGCACGCGCAGCACGTTGCCGTCCACCGCGGGCACGGGCAGCCCCAGCGCGACGGAGCAGATCGCGCCCGCCGTGTAGTCGCCCACCCCGGGCAGCGCCCTTACCCCCTCGAAGGTCTGCGGAAAGCCCTCCGCGGCGATCTTCTTTGCTGCGGCGTGCAGATTGCGCGCGCGGGAGTAGTAGCCAAGCCCCTCCCACGCCTTCAACACCTCGTCCTCGGAGGCCGCAGCCAGCGCCTCTGCCGTGGGGAAGCGCCGCAAAAATTCAGCATACCGCTCCCGTACCGCCTCCGCCCGCGTCTGCTGGAGCATGAGTTCGGAGACGAGCACGGTATACGGCGTGCGCCCGTGCCGCCACGGCAGGTCGCGCTTGTTCGCGCAAAACCACGCCAGAAGGGGCGAAACTGCCGTTTTCAAAAATTCAATATCCTGTTTCATGGGTCAAGATACACTGCCTCGGCGTCCCCCTCTTTTCAGAAGCAAGCAGGTCAAGGAGCGCGAGGAAAACTTGAGGGAGTTTACTATGCGGTAAATGACCGAAAGTTGCCGCAGCGGGACAAAGAGATGCGCCGCTTATGGAAAGAGGATCAGAACAAGCCCACAATTTTTCCATTCGCGTCTACATCTATTTTTTCGGCAGCGGGCACTTTGGGCAGCCCGGGCATCGTCATGATGTTGCCCGTCAGCGCGACGACGAACCCCGCCCCAGCGGAGACCTTCACCTGCCGCACCGTCACCGTAAAGCCCTCGGGCGCGCCCAACAGTTTTGCGTCGTCGGAGAAGGAGTACTGCGTCTTTGCCATGCACACGGGCGTTGTGCCGAAGCCCAGCCCTTCCAGCCGCGCGATCTCCGCCTCGGCTTCGGGGGTATACGCCGCCCCCGCGCCACCGTAAATTTTGGTCACCAGCGCATAGATTTTCTCTTTTATTGTCAGTTTTTCGTCATAACAGTAGCGGAACTCGCCCCTCTTATCGCACAGGCGCACCACCTCGCGGGCGAGCGCCTCGCCGCCCTTTCCGCCCTCCGCCCACACGGTGGAGAGCACCGCGTTCACGCCGAGCCTTGCGCACTCCTCCATGACGAGGGCGATCTCCGCGTCGGTATCGGCGGGGAAGCGGTTGAGAGCGACCACGGCGGGCAGCCCGTACACGTTTTTCATGTTGGAGACGTGCCGCATTAGATTGGGCAGCCCCCTTTTGAGCGCCTCCAGATCTTCCACCCCAAGTTGCGTTTTTTCAAGTCCGCCGTGCATCTTGAGGGCGCGCACCGTGGCGACCACCACAACGGCTGCCGGTCGCAAACCCGCAAAGCGGCACTTGATGTCGAGGAACTTCTCCGCGCCGAGGTCTGCGCCGAACCCCGCTTCGGTCACGACGTAGTCGCCGAGCTTCAGCGCCGTCTTTGTGGCGATCACCGAATTGCACCCGTGCGCGATGTTGGCGAACGGGCCGCCGTGCACGAAGGCGGGCGTGCCTTCGAGCGTCTGCACGAGGTTGGGCTTTATGGCATCCTTCAAGAGGGCGCACATCGCCCCCGCCGCCTTCAAGTCCCCCGCCGTCACGGGTTTCCCCTCATAGGTATACCCCACCACAATGCGGGAAAGCCTCTCTTTCAAGTCGGCGAGCGAGGTCGCAAGGCAGAAGATGGCCATCACTTCGGAGGCGACGGTGATGTCGAAGGCGTCCCTTCTCAGCACGCCCGACTTTGCGCCCCCCAGCCCGTCCTCGATGTTCCTGAGTTGCCTGTCGTTCATATCCACGCAGCGGTGGAGGGTGATGGAGGCGGGGTCTATGCCGAGTTCGTTCCCCTGAAAGATGTGGTTGTCGAGCATGGCGGCGAGCAGGTTATTGGCAGCGCCGATGGCATGGAAGTCCCCCGTAAAGTGCAGGTTGATGTCCTCCATGGGCACGACCTGCGCATATCCGCCGCCCGCCGCGCCGCCCTTGATGCCGAACACGGGGCCGAGCGAGGGTTCGCGCAGGGCGACTACCGCCCTCTTCCCGATGCGGGAGAGGCCGTCTGCAAGCCCTATGGTGGTCGTCGTCTTTCCCTCGCCCGCGGGCGTCGGGGTGATGGCGGTCACCAAGATGAGTTTCCCGTCCTCCCTTTCGCGCGCCATGACGTCAAGCCCCACCTTCGCCTTGTATTTGCCGTAAAATTCGATGTCGTCCGCGCCGAGGCCCACTTTTTCCGCAATTTTTTCGATGGGCGCTATCCTCGCCTCCTGCGCGATCTCGATATCCGTTTTCATATCCCCTCCTCCGCGGCCGCACAGGCGCGCCGCGCAGATCGTTCAGTGATGAAAGAGCCTCACGCCCGTAAACGCCATCACCATGTTGTGCCCGTCCGCCGCCGCGATGACATCCCCGTCCCGCACGCTCCCGCCTGGCTGGGCAACGTAACTTACGCCGCTTCTCGCCGCCCGCTCGATGTTGTCGGCAAAGGGGAAAAACGCGTCGCTCCCCAAAGAGACGCCCGAAATTTTCGCAAGGTACTCCTCCCTCTCCTCGCGGGGGAAGGGGTCGGGGCGCACCGCAAAGTACTTCTGCCACTCGCCCTCCGCCAAAACCGCCTCGCTCTCGTCGGAGAGGTAAAGATCGATGATGTTATTCTTCTCGGGTCTGCCCACGCCGTCCGCAAAGCGGAGGGAGAGCGTTTTTTCGTGTTGGCGCAGATGCCAGCGGTCGGCCTTTTCGGCGGCGAGCCGCGTGCAGTGGATGCGCGACTGTTGCCCCGCGCCCACGCCGATTGCCTGCCCGTCCGCGGCAAAGCACACCGAATTGGACTGCGTATATTTGAGGGTGATGAGGGCTACTACAAGGTCGGTCGCCCCCTCCTCGGGCAAATTTTTGTTGCGCGTTACGATGTTTTCGAGCAGCGTTTTATTGATTTCGACGTTGTTGCGCCCCTGTTCGAAGGTGACGCCGAACACCTGCTTGCGCTCCACGGGCGCGGGAACGTACTCCCTATCGATCTTTATGATGTTATACCCGCCCTTGCGCTTTGCCTTCAAAATTTTGAGCGCCTCGGGTGAATAGGCAGGGGCGATGATGCCGTCCGAGACCTCGCGGGCGATGAGCCTTGCCGTCACCTCATCGCACTCGTCGGAGAGGGCGATAAAGTCGCCGAAGGAGGACATCCTGTCCGTGCCCCTTGCCCTCGCGTAGGCGCAGGCGAGCGGGCTTTCGTCCAGCCCGTCGATGCCGTCTGCAAAGCACGCCCGTTTGAGGGCGGGCGAAAGGCGTCTGCCGATCGCGGCGGAGGTGGGCGAAACGTGCTTAAAGCTCGTCGCCGCGGGCTGCCCCGTGCTCTTTGCGAGTTCTCTTACGAGTTGCCATGCGTTGAACGCGTCCAAAAAGTTGATGTACCCCGGCCTTCCGTTCAGAATTTCCACTGGCAGGTCTTCGCCGTCCGCCATGAAGATGCGCGCGGGCGTCTGGTTGGGGTTGCACCCGTATTTGAGAGAAAACTCCTTCATCCCCTCACCGCCTTTGGTATTTATTGTACAAAACGCACGCTGTCTGGCCTGTTTTCAGATCAACGGCGCGGCAATAGAGCGCAATTTTGTTGTCGCCGTCGAGGTTTTCCCAAATTTCGTCGGCGATTTCATGAATGTCGCTCCCGAGTTTCACCCGCACGGGTTCTCCCTCGAAGGCGGGCAGCGGGCTTGCGTTCTTTTGATAGGTGTGCAGAAAGTGCCCCACGCCACTCACGGGTTCATAGCAGAAAAACTGCCGCTCGCACCTTTTGCCCTTCCTGTCCGCGCACTTCAGAATGGCCATCTCGTAGCGAAATTCCGCGGGACGCCGCCCGAGGTGCAGAGCCGCGCCGATGCGCGGGGTATAGTGCGGCGCGTCCGGCTCGAAGGTGCGAGAGGAGAGCGCCTGCCGCATATCCCGTCCCTCTCTGAGGGCGCGGGCGATGTCGTCCGCATGGTCTCCGTTGGCGACCGCGATGTCCCGCCCCACCGTCTGCACGGGGGAATAGTAGATGAGGTCGGGGTTCTCGCCGCTTTTGTCAAGCGGTTCTGCGCGCACCTCGTCGCCGTACTCCGCAAACACGCGGCTGCGGGAATTTGCGCTCCTGCCCATGATGAAGTAGGCAAAAACCGCCTTTTTTCCGTCCGCCGACTTGCCGACGACGATCCCCCTCCCGGGGTAACTGTCCGCGCCCACCGCGCGCCCGAGCGACTTTGTCCTCATGTTTCTCCTTTCGGGAACATCCCGCCCGCATATTCGCACAGAGACGCCGAGTTCCTTCAAAAAAAGGGGGAACTCCCCGCGCCCGCCGCGCACCCGAGCGACTTTGTCCTCATGTTTCTCTTTTGGGAACGTCCCGCCCGCCGTCTGCGCACAGAACGCCGAGTTCCTTCAAAAAAATAAGGTTGTTTTTCCGTGCCGAAAAAACAGCCTTTCCTGCGGAGCGACACGTTTTCGCGCCGCATCGGGCTTGCGTCCGCCCTGTTTCCGCTTTTATTATAGCAATTCTCCCCCACTTCCGTCAAGCGAAAGCGGGGGACTTGTTCCACAGTTTTTGCGCCCGTCCCCGCGCCCCATTTTTTCCGCGTCATTCTGCCCCCTTGCCTGCCCCCTTTGAAGGGGGCGGGTGGCGCGGCTTGCCGCGTCAGGTGGGGGTTGTCCAAGTCCTCATATCCCCGCCCCGCGTAAATTTTCCTCATACCGAGCCAGCCGCCCGTCTGCAAAGCAGACGGGCGGCTGGCGAGTGTATCTTCCCTTATCCCCCCCCCATCTCTTCCTGCGACGCATCCTCCTCTCCCCCTCATCCCGAGCCGAAAGCCCGCCGCGCAACGCGCGGCGGCGCGCGAGTGTATCTTCCCTTGAATCCCTCTCCGCCCGTTGCTCCGCTTTTTTCCGCGTCATTCTGACGGGAGCGCAGCGACCGAAGAATCCCCCGAACGAAGTCCGCCCACCCAAGGCCTACCCCCTTTGGGGGGAGGCTCCGCCGCAGGCGGTGGTGGGGAGGCTTTTCCTCATACCGACGCCCCGCAGGGGCGGAGTGTATCTTGTCCACCCCTTAAGGGGTGGGTGTCTGCCGCAGGCAGACGGAAGGGGTGTCCCTCGTTTCCCCGCGCCCCTTTATTCCCCTATTCCTTATCCCGAACCGAAACCAGCCTTTCCTCCTCATACCGAGCCGAAAGCCCGCCGCGCGTTGCGCGGCGGGCTTTCGGCGAGTGTATCTTCCCTTTATCCCCCTCCCTCATACCGCCCCGCGCGCACTATTCGTCTGCTAAGCGCGGCACAAGGAGCGCAGCGACGAAGTAGCGCGCCGCCGCGACATTAGCCGCGGCGGCGCGCGAGTGTATCTTCCCTTATTCCCCGCCCTCCCCTTTTCGGCGCACCCCACCCCGATCCCTTTCTGCGGCGCATCCTCCCATTCCCTTCAACGGCGCAAAATCCCCCAACTCTATCCCCCTCCCCGCGCCCAAAGCCGCGGGGAGGGGGACGCAGGGGGAGGGGCAAAAAAGCAACCGTCGGCATACGATAGGGTGACTGCGCTGCGGCGCGTCCTTACGGGGGTCTTACGAATGCAGTGGTTTTTCTCACTTCCCGCCTCGTTGCAGGCGCTCATGGTTTCCGCATTTATGTATTTGATGACGGCGCTCGGCGCAGCGTGCGTGTTCTTCTCCAAGAGGCCGAACGCCGCCATGATGACCCTCTTTGCGGGTTTTGCCGCGGGCATCATGATCGCCGCAAGTTTCTTTTCCCTCCTCCTTCCCGCCCTGCAATATGACAGCGTTTTGCCGAATTTTGCCACGGTAACGGTAGGTTTCCTGCTCGGCGGGGCATTTATCATCCTCTCCGACCTCTTTTTTACGCGGCGGGAGGAGCGCTTCCGCGGCATAGGCGGAGGAAAAAACGCCCTTCTTTTTCTCGCCGTGACCCTGCACAACATTCCCGAGGGCATGGCGGTGGGGGTGGCATTTGCAGCCGCGCCCTTTGAGGGCGGCGGCGCGCTCTCCGCCCTTCTTCTCGCCTTCGGCATCGCCGTGCAGAACTTCCCCGAGGGAATGTGCGTGGCCTTTCCGCTGCGGCGGGAGGGGCTGTCGCGGCTGAAAAGTTTTGCCATTTCGCAGGGTTCGGGCGCGGTGGAGATCCCCGCGTGCGTCCTGGGTGCGCTGGCGGCGAGTTTCATCGCGGGGCTTCTGCCTTGGGCGCTCGCCTTCTCCGCGGGCGCGATGATCGCCGTCGTCTGCTCCGAACTCGTGCCCGAATGTTTTGCGGGGAACAAGACGCTCGCCTCCGCGGGCATCGTTCTGGGGTTCTGCTTCATGATGCTCCTCGATGTCGCCCTCGGGTAGCCGAAAACGCACAGCGTTTTGCCGTTTTTGCAAAAAATTCCGTTTTTGGGGCAGGTATAAAGGGCGCGGAAAGTGCGCATACTTTGGGATATGAAAGAGGAAAAAATTTCCGAAACCAAAGAGGAGCGCGCCGCGCCGCCGCGGAAGACGGCCATCGTCGTCGGCGGTTCTTCGGGCATCGGCAGGGAGACCGCCATCAAACTCGTGGGGCGGGGCTACCGCGTGTTCAACATCTCCCGCACGCCCTTCAAGGGGGAGCGGGTGCGCACGGTGACCGCCGACGCCGCGCAGGAGGGCGAACTGAAAAAGGCCATCGTCACCATCGGCGAGGAGGCGGAGGCCGTCGATCTTCTCGTCTATTCGGCGGGCTTCTCCATGGCCGCGCCCTTGGAGCACGCCAAGAGCAACGATTACAGGTATCTTTTCGAAGTCAACTACTTCGGCGCGATCGAGGCGCTGCGCGCCTGCACGCCCTACCTCAAAAAGCGGGGCGGAAGGGCGGTGCTCGTCGGCTCGTTGGGGGGCGATCTGCCCATTCCCTACGATGGGTTCTACTCCTCCTCCAAGGCCGCCCTTGCGATGCTCGCGCGGGAGAGCGATCTGGAACTGCGGCAAAGCGGCGTGCGCGTGAGCGCCGTGTTGCCCGGCGGGACGTCCACCGACTTCACCTTTGCGCGGCGGGTATACGGCGAGGAGGAGAGCAAGGACTATTCCCCCTCGGTGAAGCGGGCGAGCGCGGCGCTTGCCAACATGGAGCAGGGTGGCATGGCTCCTTCGCTCGTCGCCGACGCCATTCTGAAACTTGCCGAGCGGCGCAATCCGCCCACCGTGGCTGCCGCGGGCGGCAAGAACACCCTCGCGCGGTATATGTACAAGATGCTCCCCGAGCGCTTCACCGATTGGGTGGTAAGAAAAAAGTTCAACCAAAAGTAAATTTCATTCAATTTCTTTCGTTGAATTTCTTTTCTCGTCCGCGCTCCTTTATTTCCCCCCCTCATACCGAACGCGCCGCCGCGCTCCTGTGGAGCGCGACGGCGCGTGAGTGTATCTTCCCCCGTCCACAGCCTCTCTTGCTTCCCCCTCGAGGGGGAAGTGCCCCGTAGGGGCAATGGGGGTTCTCGCGTTATTCTTTCTCGTGCGTCCCACCCCACCCTCATACCGAACGCGCCGCCGCGCTCCCTGTGGAGCGCGGCGGCGCGTGAGTGTATCTTCCCCCGTCCACAGCCTCTCTTGCTTCCCCCTCGAGGGGTAAGTACCCCGTAGGGGCAATCGGGGTGTCCTCCCTCCCCGCGTATTCTTTTCCTCATACCGCCCCGTCTCCGCGTCATTCTGACAGGCGCGGGCAGCGTGTCGAAGAATCCCCTGAACGAAGTCCGCCCCCTCATACACTCACACCCCTGCCATAAAAATGTCATTTCGAGCAGGCGCCAGTGGCATTTGCCGCGGGCGCCGTCGTCGAGAAATCTCCACCTCATTCTTGCCCACCCCTTGGAGGGGTGGGTGTCACCGCAGGTGACGGAAGGGGTGTCATTCTGTCCGCCCATATATATTCGCGTCATTCTGAGCCGCTGCCCGCGCCTGTCCCATGTGTGGGACAGGCGCGGGCAGCGTGTCGAAGAATCCCCTGAACGAAGTCCGCCCCCTCATACACTCACACCCCTGCCATAAAA
>CANQMX010000023.1 GCA_947625095.1 uncultured Clostridia bacterium
TGCGCCGCGGGGTGCGGGGCGATGCGCCGCGGGGTGCGGGGCGATGCGCCGCGGGGTGCGGGGCGATGCGCCGCGGGGTGCGGGGCGATGCGCCGCGGGCGGCGCGGGCGAAACGGTCAGTTCTTGCTGCGCCAAGTGATGCGTCCCTTGGTGAGATCGTAGGGGCTCATCTCTAACTTCACCGCGTCGCCTTCGATGATGCGGATGTAGTTCATGCGCAATTTCCCCGAGATATACGCCGTGATGACGTGGCCGTTGGAAAGTTTTACTTTGAACGTTGCGTTGGGGAGGGCTTCAATTACCCTGCCCTCGGCTTCGATAACGTCGTCTTTCGACATACATTCTCCTTGCTATAATGTCAGGATCTCCACGCCGTCCTCGCGGACGACGAGGGTGTTTTCGTAGTGCGCGGCGGGCTTGCCATCCTGCATGACGGCCGTCCAGCCATCGGGGAGCACCTTTACCTTCCATGTGCCGAGCGCGATCATCGGCTCGACACAGATGACGCAGTTTGCGGGAAGCCGCGGCCCTGTGCCCCTTCTGCCGTAGTTGAGCACGGAGGGGTCTTCGTGCATCTCCCGCCCGATGCCGTGCCCCGTGTAGGCGCGGATGACGGAAAGGCCGTTCCCCTCGGCGTGCTGTTGCACCTTGTAGCCGATATCGTAGAGCGGCGTACCCGCTTTGAGGCCTTCGACGCCCTTGAAAAAGCACTCCTCCGTGACGCGCACGAGTTTATCCTTTTCGGGACTTACCTTGCCGATGCGGAAGGTTCTTGCGCCGTCGCCGTGAAAGCCGTTCTTGTAGGCGCAGAGGTCGACGCTGACGATATCGCCCTCTTCGAGCACCCGCCCATCGGGGATGCCGTGCACCACCACCTCGTTGACGGAGACGCACGCCGAAGCGGGGTAACCGTAGTAGCCGAGGCAGGAGGGTTCGGCGCCGCTCGCCTTGATGAAGTCGTAGACGAGGGTATCCACCTCTTTGGTCGTCATGCCCGCCCCGATGTGCCCGCCGACGAACGCGAGACAGTCGCGCACGATGCGGCAGGGTTCGCGGAGGAGTTCGATCTCCTCTTCGCTCTTGACGGGGATCATCTTATTTCACGAAGGGATCGAGCACCTTTTTGATCTCTTCGAAGAGAACGGAGGCGGGAGCCTCGGTGCCCACGACGGTGTGGATGATGCCCTTCTTCGTGTAGTACTCGATGAGGGGCGCGGTCTGCTCGTTGTAGACGGCGAGGCGGGAATCCACCGTTTCGGGATTGTCGTCCTTCCGCTGATAGAGTTCGCCGCCGCAGCGTTCGCACGTCGTCCTGCCGCCGAGGGTGGAGATGTGGTAACTTTCGCCGCACTCCCTGCATACCCTTCTGCCGCACAGACGATCCATGAGAAGTTTGTGGTCGATATCGATGTTGATGACGCCGTCGATCTCCGCAAACGTATCGAGCGCTTCCGCCTGATAGAGATTGCGGGGAAACCCATCGAGGAGATACCCGTTCTTGCAATCGTCCCACGTGAGGCGATCCTTTACGATGTCGCACGTCACCTTGTCGGGCACGAGTTCGCCCTTATCCATGTAGGACTTGGCGAGAAGCCCTATCTCCGTGCCCATTTTGAGGTTGGCGCGGAAGATATCGCCCGTGGAGATGTGCACCACGTTGTAGCGCTCTGCGATCTTGGTCGCCTGCGTGCCCTTGCCTGCGCCGGGCGCGCCGAGAAGAATGAGTTTCATAGCACCTCTCTTTCGCAAAAAATCTTTTTCCCGTGCGCCTGTCGCCTTGGGCGGCGGCGCGTGTGAAAAATATTTTTTGCGAGGAATGTAACGCTTTTGGGATATCGAGTTGCGGCTCGAAATACGCTTGCCCCGACATTAAGCCTACGGTAGTGTGGCAAATTGTGTCGTGCAGCGGCGGGAAACCCGCCTTGCACCAAGTTTCGCCGTGCAGCAGCTCGGCGAAACGATAGCCCCCCCTGTGTGCCCCCTGATGGGCGGGGGATTAGATACACTCGGTTACGCCTCGGTATGAGGAGCGCCCCTCCCCACCACCGCCTACGGCGGAGCCTCCCCTCCCGAGGAGGGTAGGCCTTTGCCTGCCTGCTCCCCGCAGGAAAGGGGATAATGGGTGCGGTTACCGTAAAACGCGACGCCGCTTTGCGACGCTTATACGCGTTTCGCTGATTATTTCAAAAATCCCTTATAGTTTTTCATCATGATCTGCGACTGCAACTGCTTATCGAATTCCAGCGCGACAGAGACGACGATGAGAAGCCCCGTTGTGGAGAACGCCGAGAGTAGGGTGGAATCCTTTGTTGCAAGCGAGAAGATGAGCGAAGGGACAAACGCCACGAGGGTCAGGAAGATCGCGCCGAACAGCGTGATGCGCTTGTGGATCTTGGAGAGATACTGCGCCGTGGGCTTGCCGGGGCGGATGCCCTGGATAAAGCCGCCGTTCTGCTGGATCTGCTTGGAGACGTCCTCGGGGTTGAACTCGATCTGCGCATAGAAGAACGAGAATACAAAGATGAGCACCGCGAGCACCAGAACATACCAAGGCGTACCGTTGGAGAAGTGCTCCGTCCACCACTGCAACTCGTCGCTCCATGAGGGAACGAGGCTCATGATCATGTTGGGGAAGGACAGGATGGCGAACGAGAAGATGAGGGGCATGACGCCGCTTCCCGTGATCTTCATGGGAATGACGGAGGACTGCCCGCCGTACATCTTGGTGCCGCGCACCTGCTTTGCATACTGCACGGGGATCTTCCTCTCCGCGAGGTCGACATAGGTGATCGCGAAGAAGATGAGGATGGCGAGGAGGATGAAAAGCCCCACTTCGAGGAGGGCGTCGAGGTTGCCCGCGAACACTTCCTCAAATTTGCCCAAGATCGCAAGACCCGCCGTGGAGAGGATACCGATGAAGATGATCATCGAAATTCCGTTGCCCACGCCGTAGTCGGTGATGCGCTCGCCCAGCCACATGACAAGGAGGGCGCCCGCCGTGTACAGGATCACCATATAGATGCCCGCGATCCACGTGGAATCGAAGAAGAGCGAGGTGTTGATGCCGATGCTTGCGTTGTTGTTCGCAAACAGCACGATGACGCCGATGGATTGCACGATCGCCAGGATGATGGTGACGATACGCGTGATGAGCGTGATCTTTTTCTGCCCCTCTTCGCCCTCTTTGGAGAGCCGCTCCAATGCGGGGATACCGACCGTGAGAAGTTGCACGATAATGGACGCGTTGATGTACGGCCCGATGCCGAGGGCGAACAGCGTGGCGTTCTGCAACGCGTTGCCCGTGATGCCGCTCATGAGCGCAAGGAAATCGTTACCCGCGATGGCCTGCGAGAACGCCGCCCTGTTTACGCCCGGGACGGGGATGTAGCACCCGACGCGGAACACAAGCAACAGTGCGAGCGTGATAAAGATCTTCTTCCTGATATCCTTATTGCGAAAGGCGTTTTTCAATGTTTCGATCATGGTTCACTCCTTTCTGCACCGAGAAAATGCGTTCACTCGATGACTTCCGCAGTGCCGCCCGCCTTTTCGATGGCTTCCTTGGCGGTAGCGGAGAATTTCTTGGCGCGCACGGTGAGTTTCACCGCAAGCTCGCCGCCTCCCAAAACTTTAAGCCCCGCATTGTTCTTGACTTCCTTCGCAAGGCGGTTCTCGACGATGTAGCCGTAATCCACGGTCGTCCCTTCGGGAAGGGTGTTGAGCGTTTTGAGATTGACGATGACGTAATCCTTGCCCCACTTGTTGTGGAAACCGCGCTTGGGAACGCGGCGTGCAAGAGGCATCTGGCCGCCCTCGAAACCGGGGCGAACGCCGCCGCCCGAACGCGCCCATTGACCTTTGTGTCCCTTGCCGCTCGTCTTGCCAAGCCCGGAGCCGATGCCGCGACCCAAACGCTTTGCGGGCGTTCTTGCTCCCTCCGCGGGAGAAATGGTATCAATTCTCATTGCTGTCTCCTTTATACGGTTTCCACCTTGATGAGGTGGGCGACCTTCTTCAACTGTCCCTGCAGAGCGGGGCTATCTTCAAAGGTCTTTGCCGAATTGATCTTTTTGAGGCCGAGCGCGGCGATCGTCGCCTTGACGCCCGCCACCTCGCCGTTCGTGCTCTTGATAAGCGTAACTTTGATCTGTGCCATGCCGTACTCCTTACCCTACGATCTCTTCGACGGTCTTTCCGCGGAGCGCCGCGATCTCTTCCGCCGTCTTGAGCGATGCAAGCCCCGCGATGGTCGCCTTGATGCAGTTGACGGGGTTCTGCGTGCCGTGGGATTTGGTTCTGATGTTCTTTATGCCCGCGGCCTCCATGACCGCACGCACAGGCCCGCCCGCGATGACGCCCGTACCTTCGGCGGCGGGGAGCATCAGAACTGCGCCCTTGCCGAACTTGCCGAGCACTTCGTGGGGAATGGTGGTATCGACGACGGCGACCTTGATCATGTTCTTCTTCGCCGCCTGCGTCGCCTTTTCGATGGCTTCGGGCACTTCCTTGCTCTTGCCCTGGCCGTAGCCTACCCTGCCGTTGCCGTCGCCGACGACGACGAGCGCAGCAAAGCGCATATTCTTGCCGCCCTTGACCGTCTTGGATACGCGGTTGATGCCGATGGTCTTTTTGATGAGGCCGTCGTCCTGTTCCTGTCTTCTCTGAGGTCTTTGTTCTCTTGCCATAACCGCTTCTCCTTAAAAATTCAGTCCGGCTTCACGCGCGCCGTCCGCAAGCGCCTGTACGCGCCCCGTGTAGTGGTAGCCGCCGCGGTCGAACACGACCGTCTCGACGCCCTTTTCCTTCGCCCGCTCGCCCGCGATCTTGCCGACGATCTTGGCGGCGTCCGTCTTGGTCTTGCCCGCGATCTCCTCCTTCACGCCCTTTTCGAGGGTGGAGGCGGAGGCGATGGTCACGCCGTTCACATCGTCTATGAACTGAACGTAGATGTTCTTGGTGCTCCTGTAAACGGAGAGACGGGGACATTCGGGCGTGCCCGATACCGTCTTGCGCACACGCGCATGGCGGCGCTGTCTAACCTCGTTCTTATCGATTTTCGTTATCATTTCTCCCCTCCCTTACTTCTTGCCTTTGCCGGAGGTCTTGCCTTCCTTGTGCTCGACGTGCTCGCCCTTGTAGCGGATGCCGTAGCCGTGGTAGGGTTCGGGCTTGCGGATGGAACGAAGATCCGCCGCCACCTGCCCTACGAGCACCTTGTCGATGCCCGAGACGGTGATCTCCGTGGGTGCGGGGCACTCAATTTTGATGCCCTCGGGCTGCGCGAACTCGATGGGGTGCGAAAAGCCGACGTTGAGCACAAGTTTGTTGCCGTTCATCGCCGCCTTCCAGCCGACGCCCTTGACTTCCAGCCCACGCGTGAAGCCCTCGGAGACGCCCTTCACCATGTCGGCGAGGAGGGCGCGGTACAGCCCGTGGAGCGCGTTGGTCTCCTTGTTTTCGTCAAGCGCGAGAACGTGCATCTCCGCACCCTCGTGCTTGATATCGATGTTGCCTTTTATCTCTCTTTGTAGTTGTCCCTTGGGGCCTTTTACGGTGACGACGCCATCCGTGAAATCCACGGAGACGCCCGCGGGCACTGCAATGACTTTCTTTCCGATTCTCGACATAGCCGCCCTCCTTAATAGACGTAGCAGAGCACTTCGCCGCCGACGTTCTCTCTCTTTGCCTGTTTATCCGTCATGATGCCCTTGTTGGTGGACACGATGGCGATACCGTAGCCGCCGAGCACCTTGGGCATATTCTGCGCGCCGCTGTACGTGCGCAGGCCGGGCTTGGAGACGCGTTGAAGGCCGCCGATGACCGACTTACCTTCCGCCGTGTATTTGAGCGTGATGACGAGTTTACCGTTGAATTCGTCCTCGACAAGTTTCACGTTCTTCACATATCCCTCGGCGAGAAGGATCTCGGCGATCGCCTTCTTCATGTTGGAATTGGGGATCTCGACCGTCTCCTTTCTGACCGCGAGCGCGTTTCTGATTCTTGTGAGCATATCTGCGATGGGATCTGTCATCTCTTGCCTCCTTACCAGCTCGACTTTTTCACGCCGGGGATCTGCCCCTTGTACGCGAGATTGCGGAAGCAGATACGGCAGACGCCGTACTTCCTGAGGACTGCGTGCGGCCGCCCGCAGATGGAGCAACGGGTGTAGGCGCGCGTCGAGAACTTGGGCGTTCTCTGCTGTTTGTTGATCATTGATTTCTTAGCCATATCTTCTTCCTCACTTCTTGAAGGGCATTCCGAGGCAGCGGAGCAGTTCCCGCGCTTCCTCATCCGTCTTTGCCGTTGTCACGATGACGACGTCCATCCCGCGGATCTTTTCCACCTGATCGTAGGTGATCTCGGGGAAGATCAGCTGTTCTTTCAGCCCCAGCGCGTAGTTTCCTCTGCCGTCGAACGCCGTAGCGGAGACGCCGCGGAAGTCACGCACGCGGGGAAGGGCGATGGAGACGAGTTTATCGTAGAAGTCGTACATCTTCCTGCCGCGGAGGGTAACTTTCAGCCCGATGTTCATCCCCTCGCGGAGTTTGAAGTTTGCGACCGACTTCGTCGCCTTGCGGTAGATGGGCTTCTGCCCCGTGATGAGGGCGAGTTCCTTTTCCACCGTCTGCATCGACTTTTGGTTGTCCTTGATGTCGCCGAGTCCCGTATTTACCACGATCTTATCGATCTTGGGCACTTGCATGACGGAGGTGTAGCCGAACTTCTTGATGAGGTAGGGCACGACTTCCTGTTCATACAGCGTCTTGACTCTGCTCGGCTCCGTGGGAGCGGCAACTTTCTTTTCTGCTTTCTTCTTGTCTGCCATTTTCTTTCCTCCGCCCCATTATTCCTTTGCTTCGCCCTCGGGGGTCTCTGCCTTCTGGGTGCGCTTTCTCGTACGCTTCTTGGGCGCTTCTTCCTTGGCCTCTTCCGCGGCCGCGGCCTTCTTCGCCTTCTTCACATACGCCTTGTCCAGCACCGCGCCGCACTTCTTGCAGACGCGTACCTTCTTCCCTTCCACAAAGGCGTGCCCCACGCGGGTGGGCTTGCCGCACTTATCGCACACGATCTCCACGTTGCTCACGTCGATGGGCGCTTCCTCGGTGATGATGCGGCTCGTTTCGTTGGCCTTTTTCGCCTTTTCGTGCTTGTGAACGACGTTCACGCCCTCCACAATGACCCGATGGGCGGCGGGATCGGTTTTGAGAACCTTTCCCTCCTTGCCCTTGTATTTGCCCGTGATGACGAGCACATTATCGTTGACTTTGATCTTCATTGCGGCGCCTCCTTACAGAACCTCGGGCGCGAGGGAGATGATACGCATATAATCTTTCTCGCGGAGTTCTCTTGCGATCGGCCCAAAAATACGGGTGCCTCTCGGTTGTTTCTGCGCGTCGATGATGACCGCCGCGTTGTCGTCGAAGCGGATGTAGGTACCGTCGGGACGGCGGATGCCCTTTGCGCTCCTCACGATGACTGCCTTTACGACTTCGCCCTTTTTGACGGCGCCGCCGGGGGTCGCGGTCTTGACGCTGGCGACGATGACGTCGCCGATGTTGCCCGACCTTCTGAAACTGCCGCCGAGCACGCGGATGCACATGATCTCCTTCGCGCCCGAATTATCGGCTACTTTCAATCTCGTTTGCGGTTGAATCATAACTTCTGTCCCCCTTACTTCGCCTTCTCGACGATCTCGGCGACGCGCCAGTTCTTATCCTTGGAGAGTTTTCTCGTCTCCACGATCCTCACGGTGTCGCCCACGCCGCACTCGTTCTCTTCGTCGTGCGCCTTAAAGCGGTTGGTGCGCGTGATCGTCTTCTTGTACACGGGGTGCTTGCGCTTTTCCGTGACGGCGACGACCACCGTCTTATCCATCTTGTCGGAAACTACGATGCCGACTCTCTCTTTTCTCAAATTTCTTTCCATGACTTACCTCACTTCGCCTGACGGGCGCGGATCTCGGTATTTACCCGCGCGATATCCCGCTTGCACAACCGGATGGAGACGGGGTTTTCCAACTGCCCGCTCGCATGGCGGAACCGCAGGTTGAACAGTTCGCTTTTGAGATCTTTGAGCTTCTTATCGAGCTCGATATCGGTCATGCCCTTAAATTCATTGCTTTTCATCAGACTTCACCGCCTTCTGCCGTTGTCTCGGCGGACACATCCGCCTTCTTCACAAATTTGCACTTCATGGGAAGTTTGTTCGCCGCAAGGCGCATGGCCTCCCGCGCAACGTCCTCGGGCACGCCCGCCATTTCGAACAGCACTCTGCCCGGCTTTACCACGGCGACCCAAAATTCCACGCCGCCCTTGCCCGAACCCATACGGGCTTCGGCGGGGTGACGGGTGATGGGCTTGTGGGGGAAGATATCGATCCACACCTGCCCGCCGCGCTTGATGAAACGGGTCATTGCGATACGCGCCGCCTCGATCTGGTTGGACTTGATCCACGCCGGCTCTTCGGCGACGAGGCCGTACTCGCCGTACGCGACGATATTTCCCTTATGCGCGGCGCCCTTCAACGTGCCGCGGTGTTGTTTTCTTCTCTTCACTCTCTTGGGAATTAACATTACTTGCCTCCTTCTGCCTTCTTTGCGGCTTTCAGGACTTCGCCCTTATAGATCCAGCACTTGACGCCGATCATGCCGAACGTCGTGTGCGCTTCCGCAAAGCCGTATTCGATATCGGCGCGCAGCGTTTGAAGGGGAATGGAGCCTTCGTGGTAGTGCTCGCACCCCGCGATCTCGCGGCCGTCGAGGCGACCCGAGACCTGCATCTTGACGCCCTTTACGCCTGCGCGCATCGTGCGGCCGATCGCCTGCTTGATGGCGCGGCGGAAGGCGATACGCTTTTCAAGCTGCGCCGCGACGCTCTCGGCAACGAGTTGCGCGTCCGCGTCGGGCTTTCTCACTTCGTTTACGTTGACGATCACCTGCTTGCCGCCCGTGAGTTTTGCAAGGTCCTTCTTGATGACCTCGATCTCCGCGCCCGCCTTGCCGATGAGCACGCCGGGGCGACCCGTATAGATGGTGACGGTAATTCTGCCCGCCGCCCGTTCGATGAGGATCTTGGAGACGGCAGCCGCATAGTATTTCTTTTTGAGGAAGGTACGGATATCGTTGTCCTCTTTGAGATAGGCGGCGAACTCCTTTTTATCGGCGTACCACTGCGTATCCCAGCCCTTAATAACACCTACTCTCAACCCGTGGGGATTTACTTTCTGACCCATCTTAAATTTCTCCCTCCGCTTTCTTCACGTCAAGAATCACCGTGATGTGGCTCGTTCTCTTCAAAATCGCATGGCCTCTGCCCTTGGAGACGGGCTGCATACGTTTGAGGCTCGTTCCGCCGTTCGCATAGCACTCGGCGACGAAGAGGTCGCCCCTGTCCATGCCCTTGTTGTGCTCGGCGTTCGCGACCGCGCTCATGAGCACCTTTTTGGTGGGCGCCGCGCCGCCGTTCGTGAGATTATCGAGGATGGCCTGCGCCTCCGCGACCGACTTTCCACGGATGAGATCGAGCACCGTGCGCACCTTATAGGGGGAAACTCTGATGTATTTCGCGACGGCGTAGGGGCGCTTTTCACGCCGCTCTTCTACCCGTTCCGCCTTTGCTTTCATATTTCTTGCCATTTTGCTTCCTCCTTACTTGCCCGGCGTCGTCGTCTTCGCCGCGTGCCCTCTGAACGTTCTCGTGGGGGCAAATTCGCCGAGTTTGCAGCCGACCATATCCTCTGTGATATAGACGGGAACGTGCTTTCTGCCGTCGTACACGGCGATCGTGTGACCGACCATCTGGGGGAAGATCGTCGAAGCTCTCGACCAAGTTTTCAAAACTCTCTTTTCGTTGGCCTCGTTCATCGCCTCGATCCTTTGCAGGAGTTTGGCTTCCACATAAGGCCCTTTCTTGACACTTCTTGACATTGTTTACTCCCTCCCTCAGTTGATTCTCTTCAAGATGAACTTGCTCGTCGGGTTCTTCTTCTTTCTCGTCTTGTAGCCGAGCGCGGGCTTGCCCCAAGGGGTCTCCGGCCCTGCGTGGCCGACGGGGGATTTGCCTTCGCCGCCGCCGTGCGGGTGATCGTTGGGGTTCATTACAGAGCCGCGGACGGTGGGACGGATGCCGAGGTGGCGCGTCTTGCCCGCCTTGCCCACGCGGATGATCTCATGCTCCACGTTGCCGACCTGCCCGATCGTCGCCTTGCAGCCGATGGGGATAAGCCTCATCTCGCCCGAGGGCATACGGATGGTCGCATACGCGCCCTCTTTTGCCATGATCTGCGCCGAGATGCCCGCGGCACGCGCAATTTGGCCGCCTCTGCCGGGCTTCATCTCCACGTTGTGCACGATCGTACCGACGGGGATATCCGCAAGGGCAAGCGCATTGCCCACCTTGATATCCGCGCCCGTGCCGCTCGTCACCTTGTCGCCCACGTTGAGGCCGACGGGCGCGAGGATGTAGCGCTTTTCGCCGTCGGCGTACACGAGGAGGGCGATGTTCGCGCTGCGGTTGGGGTCGTATTGGATGCTCTTCACCGTGGCGGGGATGCCGTCCTTGTTCCTCTTGTAGTCGATGATGCGGTACTTTCTCTTGTTGCCGCCGCCGATGTGGCGCACGGTGATGCGTCCCGCGCTGTTCCTGCCGCCCGACTTTCTCTGATCTTCGAGAAGCGCCCGCTCGGGCTTCGCCTTGGAGATCTCGCCGTAGGCGGGCACCGTCATGAGGCGGCGCGCGGCGGAAGTGGGTTTATATCTCTTGATAGCCATTTTTCTCTCCTCCGATTACGACAACGAGTTGAACGCCTCGATTGCCTTGCTGTTATCGTGAAGCGTGACGATCGCCTTCTTCACGGTGGGGGTGTAGCCCTCGTTCCTGCCCATTCTCTTGAGTTTTCCGGGGCAGGTGACCGTGTTCACGCTCTTTACGCTCACATTGAACATCTTTTCGACGGCAATTTTGATCTCCGTCTTGTTCGCCCGTTTATCCACGATAAACGCATAGCGCTTTTCGGCGATCCCGTCGTACCCCTTTTCGGTGAGAACGGGGCGAATGATAATGTCTTCGTACATCAGCAATATGCCTCCTCGAGTTTTTTCGCACTGCCCTTGGTGAGCACCACAACGGCGTTGGAGACGAGTTCGTAGGTGTTTACCTCGCCCACGTCGATGGTGGAGAGCTTTTCGATGTTGCGCGCCGCGAGGATGACGTCGGTATCCTGCTCGTCCATGACGATGACGGTGCGCTTATCGAGCTTGAGCGCCTTCTTGAAGGCCGCCATTTCGCGGGTCTTGGGCGCGGAGACCTTGAGCTCGTCCACGATGAGAAGTTCGCCGTCCGCCAACTTCTTGGAGAGGGCGGAAACAAACGCGCTGCGCTTTGCCGACGTATTCATCTTCTTTGTGAAGTCGCGGGGCTTGGGTGCGAACACCACGCCGCCCTTGATCCACTGCGGTGCGCGGATAGACCCTTGGCGCGCACGGCCCGTGCCCTTCTGGCGGTAGGGCTTGATGCCGCCGCCGCGCACTTCGGTGCGGGTGAGCGTCGATTTCGTCCCCTGCCGCTGGTTTGCAAGATAGGTGACGACGGCCTGGTGGATGAGCGGTTCGTTATAGTCTGCGCCGAACACTTTATCGGAGAGGTCGATAGAACCTACCTCTTCCCCTTTCATATTATATACTTTCACGTTTGCCATGTCTTTCGCTCCTTATTTCTGCTTGACGCTCGTCCTGATGGTCACAACGCTGCCCTTCGGGCCGGGGATCGCGCCCTTCAAAAGGATGGCGTTGCGCGCGACGTCCACACGCACGACTTCGAGGTTCTGCACGGTGACGTTCTCCACGCCCCAGTGTCCCGCGAGGTGCTTGTGCTTGAACACGCGCGAGGGGTCGCTGATCGAGCCCATCGAGCCGGGTTCGCGGTGTACGGGGCCGACGCCGTGCGTCTCTTTCAAGCGGTGTTGGTTCCACTTCTTGATGACGCCCGTAAAGCCGTGACCCTTGCTGACGCCCGAAACGTCCACTCTGTCGCCCGCGGCGAACAAGTCCGCCTTCACTTCGCCGCCGACCGTATAGCCTTCGGCGCTCTCGACGCGCACTTCCTTCAAGACCTTGCAGGGCTTTACGTTCGCCTTTTTGAACTGCCCGAGGTCGGGCTTCGAGAGCGTTTTTTCCTTCGCCTCGCCGAAGCCGAGTTTGACGGCAACGTAGCCGTCCGTCTCCACCGTCTTGACCTGCACGACGGGGCAGGGGCCTGCCTCGACGACGGTGACGGGGATGACTTTGCCGTCCTCCGCAAAGATCTGGGTCATGCCCGCTTTGCGGCCGATGATTGCTTTACTCATAGATAAAGTTCACTCCTTTTATTTATCGTGAATACCGCTTCGCAGTATTACAACTTCACTTTGATGTCGACGCCCGCGGGAAGGTGGATGCTGTCGAGAAGTTTCGCGTTGGGCGAATAGATGTCGATGATGCGCTTGTAGGTGCGCAGTTCGAACTGCTCGCGCGAATCCTTATATTTATGGGGGCTTCGGAGGATGGTGACGATCTCGCGTTCCGTGGGAAGCGGGATAGGGCCTGAAATTTTCGCGCCGCCCTTCTGCATGGTCTCCACGATGCGGCTCGCCGCCTGGTCGACGAGTTCGTGATCGTACGCCGAAAGTTTGATCCTGATTTTCTGACTTGCCATTTTTCTTACTCCTTTTTTATACGAACTGTGTATCGCCGCGTCAACGTATCCGTGCGTATCGAAGCATTTTTATCAAAAAAACACGCGTTTTTGCGGTGTTTTTCGCAAAAGCCTCGGTTCGTCGCAGGAGTCGTGCTCCCACACTTGTCAACGGGAATTATCTGCCGAGGGGCTTTCTACCTCGATTTTTCAGTAACTTTCCGTCTCAACCCTATACTGCACTACTGCATAATGACACAGCATGAATTATATTACCGCTTGTCAAGGAGATTGTCAAGGATTTGAAGGCGTTTTTTGCAAAAATTTTTTGGCTTTTTCCCGCTTTTTCGCTCGAATTGTGTCTTTTCCCGTCGAACCCCACAAGATGTGGGGACTTTATAAAAAGTCCCCTCCCGCGCCCCAACTCCTCATACCGAGTTTGCGCCCGCGGCGACAGCCGCGGGCGCAAATGAGCGTATCTTCCCCTCAACGCAGTCCTTATTATCCGCCCCTCACATTTCCCATATAATATCCCGCCCCCGCTCCTATCCCTCATACCGAACGCGCCGCCGCGGCTGTGCCGCGGCGGCGCGTGAGTGTATCTTATCCCTTATTCTTTCCCATACCCGTTTGGATTCTTCTTCTGCCAATTCCACTGGTCGCGGCACATTTCCGCAAGTCCCTTCTCCGCCTTCCAGCCGAGTTCGCGCGCCGCCTTTTCCGCCGAGGTATAGCACGCGGCGATGTCCCCCGCCCGCCTCGGTTTTATCTCGTAGGGCAACTTTTTGCCGCACGCCGCGGAGAACGCCTCTATCATATCCAGCACGCTGTATCCGTTGCCCGTGCCGAGGTTGTAGACGTACACACCCGCCTCCCGCAGTTTTTCGATGGCACAGACGTGCCCCTTCGCGAGGTCGACGACGTGGATATAGTCCCTTACGCCCGTGCCGTCGGGGGTGGGGTAGTCGTTGCCGAACACGCCGATCTTCTGCAATTTGCCGCTCGCCACCTGCGCCACATTGGGCATGAGGTTGTTGGGGATACCCTTGGGGTCTTCGCCGATGAGTCCGCTCTCGTGCGCGCCCACGGGGTTGAAGTAGCGCAGCAGCACGATGCTCCACGCGTTGTCCGAGGTATACACGTCGCGCAGGATATTTTCCTGCATGAGTTTGCTCGTGCCGTAGGGATTGGTCGTGCCGCCCACCCTGCAATTTTCGTCGAGGGGCAGCCGCTCGGGTTCGCCGTACACCGTCGCCGACGAGGAGAACACGATGCGCTTCACGTTGTGCTTTTTCATCGCCTGCAACAGGACGAGGGTGGAGACGAGGTTGTTGTCGTAATATTCGAGTGGCTTTGCAACGCTCTCCCCCACCGCCTTGAGCCCCGCAAAGTGGATGACCCAATCGATGTCGTGCGCCGCGAAGATGAGTTCCATCGCCGCCTCGTCGCGCACATCGTTTTCGTAGAAAATAACCTTTTTGCCCGTGATCTTCTCCACGCGCGCGATCGCCTCGCGGCAGGAGTTGGAGAGGTTGTCCACCACGATGGCCTCGTGCCCCGCCTCCAACAGTTCGACGACGGTATGCGAACCGATAAACCCCGCCCCGCCCGTAACAAGTACTTTCATAAAGTGCCCTCCTTGATTTTGAATCCCGCCGCGGCGAGGAATTGTCCAAACGCCTTCGTCCCCGCTTCGTCCCGGCGGAAGACGGCGGTATTTTCGAGGATATGCGTGCACACATCCTCAATTTTTGTCCTGATCGCAGTCTCGGCCTCATCGTCCCGCAGCGTTTTTCCGTTTTTTACGGGGTCAAACATCGGAGCAAACTGCGCCGTATCTCCTTCAAGCGCGGAACACGCGCCCGTCAGATACCTCTTCACCGCCCCGAGCTGACGGTACAGGCGCGGGGGAAGAATAAACAGCCCCATCGCTTCGATCAGCCCGATGGACTCGCTCTTGACGGGGTGATATTCCGCATGGGCGTGGAAAATGCCCGCGGGGTGTTCTTGACTCGTGCGGTTGTTGCGCAAAATGATATCGAGAAGGTATCCCTTTTCCGTCTTGCGCGCGATGCAACTCGCCGTGTTGTGCGCCTCGCCGTCCGTAAACGGCAGAATATCTGCTTCGGGAGCGGAAAAGCGCTCCCACGTCTTTATCGTTTCCTCGGCAAGAGAGGCGATCTCATCCCTGCTGCCCCCTTCCATCCGCAGCGCGGAATTGTACCAATCGAGCACGCCCGCCTTCACCGAAGGGTGCGCTGCGGAAACGAGCGTAACGCGGACACCTCTTTGTTGCATGGGCAGCGTCTCTTTCCCTCCCTGAAAGTGGTCGTGCATGAGGATCGACCCACCCACGCGGGGGAGCGGAGCATTGTTGCCGATGAAATAGTGCGGAAAGAACTCCACAAAGTCGAAGAGTTTTTCCACCGTACCGCGGTCGAGATGCATCGGCGTGTGTCTGCACGAAACGGCGATGCCGTGTTCGTTGAAGTAGGCGTACGGCGAATATTGCCAAAACCACGGCTCTCCGCCGAGCGGCAAAGAAAGGGTGCGCATATTCCTTCGGGAAAAGCCCCTCCGCTCGTACCCCTCGTTCTCGCGGCAGATCGTGCACTTCGGATAGGCCGTGCTCGCCTGCGTGAGCTGCTTTTGTAGATCCGCATTATTCTTTTCGGGCTTGGAAAGATTGATGGTGATCTCAAGCCCGTTTTGCGCACGCCATCTTATGTTTTTATCGATTGCGCTCTTCTTCACATAGTCGGAATGTACGGCGTAGGCGTAAGCCCATTCGGTCGCATTCTGCGGAGAAAGCGCATAGCGGCGGGCGAATTCCTCTTCGTACTCGCTCGGGCGCAACATCACGGCGTCCATGAGTTTTTCCCCAAGCGTTGCGCGGTCAAACGCCCTGCCCTCCGCCTCGAGCGCCGAAAAAATTTCGTGCAAGATGCCGTCCGGGAGTTCGGGTGTCGCCCCCGTTTCCTCCTCCGCGTACTCCTCCCTGCCGAGCGCCTCCAAAAGGCGGTTTCGGCAATATATCGCGTCGCGCGCGTCGAGCATGAGGTACTCTCGGGCATATTGTACCAAACTTGCCACACATCTGTCAAGCGTCATATGCCTCCTCGGAAATACCGTCCGCCGTCTCGGCGACGTAAAACGCCGCTTTCAGCCCCGTTTTTTCCGTATAAATTCTACCCACCGCCTCGATAAAGGCGGAAATTTTATCCTTTTTGACGAGGTTCACGGTGCACCCGCCGAACCCCGCGCCCGTCATGCGCGTCCCGAGGCACTCCTCGCGCGCCATGGCCGCCGCCGCGAGCGCGTCGAGCTCCGCCCCCGTCACCTCGTAGTCCTCTTTGAGGGAGGCGTGCGAGGCGTTCAAGAGCCGCCCAAACGTAATGAGATCCCCCGCTTTGAGCGCGAGAACGCTCCGCTCCACCCGCTCGCACTCGGTCACGACGTGCCGCGCGCGCCGATACAGAACGGGCGAAAGCAAGCCCCTGTGCGCCTCCAACTCGCCGCGCGTCACCTGCGCCAGCCGCTCCACGGACAGTTTTTGTTTGAGAAGAGCAAGCGCCTCCTCGGTCTCCGCCCGCCGCTCGTTGTACTTGCTTTGCGCGAGGGTATGCGGCTTTCTGCTGTCTGCGAGCACCAGCGCGCAGTCCTTCAAATCGAGGGGCACCTGCTCGCAGGCAAGCGTCGCGCAGTCGAGGAGCATCGCGTGCCCCCTCACGCCGTTTGCCGCGGCGAATTGGTCCATGATGCCGCAGTTCACGCCGCAGTATTCGTTCTCCGCCCGCTTTGAGAGAAGGGCAAGCGCCGTTTTATCAATGGCGTTCCCCCCCATCGAGGCGAGGGCATACGCCGTTGCGACTTCGATGGCCGCCGAGGAGGATAGCCCCGCCCCGAACGGCACGGTGCAGTCGTAGAGGAGGTCGCACCCGACAAGGCGATACCCCGCGCCCTTCATCTCATGCGCCACGCCCGCCTGATAGTTGCCCCATTTGAGGGAGCGGTATTCCCCCGTCCGCGCGAGGTCGACAGTTACGACCCCCGCAAGGTCGGTCGCGGCGAGGCGCAAAAAATTCGTCCCGTTCCTGCGCACCGCCACGCGGCATTTGAGGGAGAGCGCGGCAGGCAGCACCTTTCCGCCGCAGTAATCGACGTGCTCGCCGATGAGGTTGACCCGCCCCGCGGCGCAAAATATCCTCTCGGGCGCATACCCGTAAATTTCTTCAAACATCGTTTTGATTTCCATTCGTTTCCTCCTTATGTCTTTATGCGGACAAACCGGCAGAACGCACGCCCTGCCGATTTGTTCTATGGGGGAATTGATACGATGAGCAAAGTTTGATGCTTGCCGAAAGGCAACCTGTCTCGAACCTGCTTACACCGACATTATAGAACGTCTCATCTCATCAAGCAAGCAATTTATTGTCAAAATACGGACATTTATTGACATTTGCGTTGACATCCTGTCAGCGTCATGCTAATATGTTTTCGGAGGCGGAATATGATCGCAAAACGGGAAGTCAGGAACTACGCGGCGTCTACGCGGGTGTGGGTCGGAAAATACAAAAACTCGCACAATCTTTTGCATTGGCACTACGACTGCGAACTCTTGTATGTGGAGAGCGGCGTCATCGACATTTTTTGCGATAAGAAGGGACACCGCCTCACGGACGGAGGCCTGCTCTATATCGATAGCGGGCAGGTCCACTATATGCGCGCGGTCGACCCCGAAACGCGCCTTATCGTCATCATCTTCGACTACGACCTCGTCAAAAATTTTCTCGGCGACGTGCGCCTCGCCTCCGCGGAAATCGCGGGGAAGTATCCCATCGAGCCGCTCTACCGGGAACTGCGTGAATTGTTGCAAAAAAGGCCGCCCTACTTCGGCGTAGAGGCGGCGTGCAAGGTGGTCGAACTCGTGCTGTCCATCTTCCGCCGCGAGCAAATCGTGCCCCGCGGAAAGATAGATACAACATCACACAGGTTCAAAGAACTGCTCGACGATATCTCCGAGCGCTGCGAATATTACACGTTCGGCGACGCCGCTTCCTTCATGAATATGAGCGAAGCATATTTTTCGCGCTACTTCCGTTCGATGGCGGGCATCACCTTTTCGCAATACCTCAACTATGTGCGCGTCAACCGCGCCATCTCCCTGCTCCGCGGGGAAAATGCCCCCTCCTCCACGGAGATCGCCGACCGCTGCGGTTTCGGCACGATCCGCAACTATAACCGTATGTTCCGCGCACTCACGGGATATGCGCCCAAGGCGCTTCCGCCCGACTACGTGTTGCAGGATACCTTCTATTATCCCAGCGAGGCGTCTTTCGACCCCACGCTTCACGACTGCGAACTCCTCGAATCGGGGCAAACATAGCACAGCGCTTAAAAGGGACCCGCCCCGCGGATCCCTCTTTTTTCACAGCGTTATGCCTGTTTTACTTCGCCATCCCCTCTTGCACGGCAACGGCGACCGCGACCGTCGCGCCGACCATGGGGTTGTTGCCCATGCCGATAAGCCCCATCATCTCGACGTGCGCAGGCACGGAGGAAGAGCCGGCAAACTGCGCGTCGGAGTGCATCCTGCCCATCGTATCCGTCATGCCGTAGGAGGAAGGGCCGGCCGCCATATTGTCGGGGTGCAGCGTTCTGCCCGTGCCGCCGCCCGAAGCGACGGAAAAGTACTTCACGCCGTTCTCCACGCACCACTTCTTGTAAGTGCCCGCAACGGGGTGCTGGAAGCGCGTGGGGTTGGTGGAGTTGCCCGTGATGGAGACGCCCACCTTCTCCAACTTCATAATGGCGACGCCCTCGGGCACATTATCCGCGCCGTAGCACTTCACCTTGGCGCGCGGGCCGTCGGAATAGGGAACTTCCTTGGTCACTTTCACCGTCTCGGTGTAGGGGTCGAACACCGTCTCGCAGTAGGTAAACCCGTTGATGCGGGAGATGATGAAGGCGGCGTCCTTGCCGAGGCCGTTCAAAATGACGCGCAGCGGGTTTTTTCTCACTTTATTGGCGTTCATCGCAATGGAGATCGCGCCCTCGGCGGCCGCAAAACTCTCGTGTCCCGCGAGGAAGCAGAAGCACTCCGTCTCCTCGGAGAGGAGCATCTTTCCGAGATTCCCGTGTCCGAGGCCTACCTGTCTGTTCTCGGCGACCGAGCCGGGGATGCAGAACGATTGCAGGCCGATGCCGATGGCGGCGGCGGCGTCCGCGGCCTTGGTGCAGCCCTTCTTGATGGCGATGGCCGCGCCCACGGTGTACGCCCAAACCGCGTTCTCAAAGCAGATGGGCTGGGTGCCGCGCACGAGTTTTTCGCAATCCACGCCCTTTGCAAGGCAGATATCGCGGCACTCCTCTACCGATTTGATGCCGTACTCGTTGAGCGTCTTTGTGATCTTTTCAATTCTTCTCTCATACCCTTCAAACAAAGCCATGTTGCGCCTCCTTATTCCTTGCGGGGGTCGATGTACTTCACCGCGCCCTGCTCCGGCGTAAATCTGCCGTAGTGTCCCATCGCCTTTGTCCACGCCTCGTTGGGCTCAGCGCCCTTCTTGATGAAGTCGGTCATCTTGCCGAGAGAGACAAACTCATAGCCGATCACCTGGTCGTCCTTGTCGACGGCGAGGCGGGTCACATACCCCTCTGCCATTTCAAGGTAGCGCACGCCCTTCTTGGCAGTGCCGTACATCGTGCCGACCTGCGAACGAAGCCCCTTGCCGAGATCTTCGAGGCCCGCGCCCACGACGAGGCCGTCGTCGGAGAAGGCGGACTGCGTTCTGCCGTACACGATCTGCAGGAAGAGTTCGCGCATGGCGGTGTTGATGGCGTCGCACACGAGGTCGGTGTTGAGGGCTTCGAGAATGGTTTTGTGGGGCAAGATCTCGGCGGCCATGGCGGCGGAATGGGTCATGCCCGAGCAGCCGATGGTTTCGATGAGGGCCTCTTCGATGACGCCTTTTTTGACGTTGAGGGTAAGTTTGCACGCGCCCTGTTGGGGAGCGCACCAACCGATGCCGTGGGTAAAGCCGCTGATGTCGGTGATCTGCTTCGCGGCTATCCATTTGCCCTCTTCGGGGATGGGGGCGGGGTCATGCCACGGGCCCTTTGCGATGCAGGTCATCTCTTCCACTTCGCGTGAATATTGCATAAGATGAATCCTCCGAAAAAATTTGGCTATCTACCGTTTCCTATTTTACCACACTTTTCCGTGAAAGACAATACCCCTCGCGCAAAATTTTGCATGAAAATTTCTTGCACCCCCCCTTGCCTTCCCCTTGAGGGGAAGGTGGCGCGCCTTTGCGCGCCGAAAGGGGTGTCGCCACGCCCCGTCATGTCATGTCGACCGAAGGCGTAGCCGAAGTGGAGACATCTCCACCTTATGCCCCTCATACCGAGGCGTAGCCGTCTCCCGCGCCCTGTCCTCATTCCGCCCCGCGCAAGGCCTACCCTCCCGCGGAGGGGAGGCTCCGCCGTAGGCGGTGGTGGGGAGGCTCCTCATTCCTCATTCCTCCTCCCTCATTCCGTCCCCCGCGCCCTGTCCTCATTCCGAGCCTCCTGCGCCGACCGCGCTTTGCGCGGTCGGCGCAGGAGGCGAGTGAATCTTTCCCGAACAACGCAGTCCGCCGCCCCCATGCGCCCCGCCCGCCCCGCCTCTCCTTACTTGCCCTCCCCCTGCGCAAGGGGAGGGGTTAGGGGAGGGGGTACGCCCTTATATACGCCTCGCCCCCTACGCAACGCGCCCTTCTTCGCGCTCTCAAAAATCGCGCAATCTGTTGACACCGCGCATAAATTATGGTATAATAAGGCCACAATAAGAACTACACCCTATCGGGAGGAGAAAACCATGACGCAACCTTTGCCCAAAATTTTGCCCGTCAACGAACTGAAAAACACCGCAAATATCATGAAAACCTGCAAGGAAAGCCCCGTTCCCATCGTCATCACCAAGAACGGGTACGGCGAAGCGGTGATGATGAGCGTAAAACTGTACGAGGAGATGTTCGCCAAAATGCAGGCGGCCGCCCTCTTGAATACGGGGCTTGAGGACATCGAAAAGGGCGCCGTGCCCATGGACGGAGAGCAATTTTTCGGCTCTATGAGGGAAAAATATGCAAAATAGTTACCGCCTGAAGATCTTTCCCATGGCGCAGAGGGACATGGCGGACATCTTCGCCTATATCGCGGAAGAGCTGAAAAATCCGACCGCGGCGCTCCATCAGATCGACGGTTTTGAAAGGGCGTTTGCAACCGTCTGCGCCTTCCCCGAAAGTTGCCCGCTCATCGACAACGAGTATGTAAAAGATAAGACCCTGCGCAAACTCGTCGTCAACAATTACATTGCGTTCTTCCGCGTCAAGGATAAAGAAATTCAAGTCGTCCGCGTGCTGTACGGAATGACAAATTACCGAGAGATCCTGTAAAACAGGTAGCGGCGCAAGCGAAAGCCCGAAGTCCACGACCTCGGGCTTTTCCATTCCCTTTTCCTCTCAAATAAATTGCAGAACGTCGACCAAAATGGCGAACCCGATCAAAAGCACAAACCCCACCGCGTGGATGATGGCCTCGATCTTGCGGGAAATGGGTCTCCCGCGCGCCCATTCGATGGCGCAAAACACCACTTTGCTGCCGTCGAGGGCGGGGATGGGCAGCAGGTTGAACACGGCAAGGTTGACCCCGATGAACCCCGCGATCTCCAAAAAACTGCGGAAACTCTGCGAGGCGACGGAGGCCGTCGTGCGGATGGTCGTCACGGGGCCGCCCAAGACGTTCAAGCCCAGCCGCCCCGTAAAAAGTTCGCCGATGACGCGGAAAATCGACCCCGCAATCTTGAAGGAATACACCACGGAATCGCCCAGCGTCCCGAAAAACCCGCGGCGATAGGCGGCCGTGCGCACGGTGTAATACCTGCCGTCCTCGCGCGTCTCGATGTCCGCGCCGAGCGCACTCCACACGCCCGTGAAGTCGGCGCTGTTTTTGAGGGAGACCTCCCCGCGCAGCCGCACGGTAATTTGTACCTCTTTTCTCGAGCCGTCCTCCTGCACGCGGGAGACGAGAAATCCCATCTCGTCGCCCGTTTTACAGCCGTTGAGGGCGCGCGCGAGGTCGCTCGAAAGGTAGATGCGCCGCCCGTCCGCCTCCAAGATCCTGTCCCCCGCGCAAAAGGAGTAGGCGGTCTCTCCCTCGGCGACGGCGTAGAGTTCCACCACGTTCTGCCCGTAGATGCCGAAGCACAAAATGATGAGAAAGAGCGCCAAAAGGTAGTTCATGAGCGCGCCCGCAACAAGCACGATGATGCGCTTCCACGGCTTCATGTGGGTGAACGTGCCGTCGTCGTTCCAATCCCGTTTTTTTTGTTCCGCGGGCGAGGTCGCCGCGGCGCTTTTTTCCTCTTGGGAGAAGCGCTCTTCCCCCGCGTTCTCCCCCGTCGTTTCCGCGTCCCCGCTCCTCTCTTCCGCCGCCTGCGGAGGCGGCAAAATCAGCAGCGTTTCGTCGTTTTTGAAAATTTCAGGCTCGTCCGCTCCCCTCTTTTGCCCCTCGCGGGCGGGCGCTTCTCCGCCCTCTTTTGCGGCCTTGTCCGCGGCGTCTTCGTCCCCTTCTTCGAGGCCGTCCTCGCCGTGAAAGGCGCAGTAGCCGCCCAGCGGGAAGAGGCGGATGGCGAAGAGTTCGCCCGACTTTTTGCGGTGCACTTTCACGCACGCAGGACCGAAGCCGATGGAGAACTCGTCGATCTTGAATTTGAAAATTTTACCCGCGACGTAGTGCCCGAACTCGTGCACGGTGATCATCGCGAGCAAGATGAGGATGGCGAGGAGCACCGAGGCGACGGTGTTCCACGCGCTCAAAAGTTCAGTTTCCATATAGAATATTGCGTGCCGTGAGGCGGGCGCGGCGGTCGGCGTCAAAGACGGCCTCGTAACTGTCCGCCTCCTCGCGGGGAACGCGCCCCAGCGCGTCCTCGATAGTTTCTGCGATGCGGGGGAAAGATATACCGCCGCGCAAAAAGGCGCGCACGGCCTCCTCCGCCGCCCCGTTCAGAACGGCGGGCGCGGTGCCCCCCGCCTTGCCCGCTTGAAGGGCGAGGGAGAAGCAGGGGAATTTCTCTTCGGGCAGCCGCTCGAAGTGCAAACTGCCGATCGCGGCGAGGTCGAGTTCTCTTTCGCAGGGCAGCCGCGCGGGGTAGGTGAGCGCAAGTTGAATGGGCACGCGCATATCGGGGTAGCCGAGCTGGGCGATGGCGGCGCCGTCCTCGAAGTAGACAAGGGAGTGCACGATGCTCTCGGGGTGCACCACGGCCTCAATTTGCTCAAAATCCGCGCCGTAAAGCCACTTCGCCTCGATGACCTCGTACCCCTTGTTGAGGAGGGTCGCGCTGTCCACAGTCACCTTCGCGCCCATATTCCACGTCGGGTGGTTGAGGGCGTCCCGCGCGGTGACGTGGGAAAGTTGCTCCTTCGTAAAGTGCAAAAAAGGGCCGCCGCTTGCGGTGAGCACGAGTTTTTTGAAGGCGGCGTCGCGCCTGAAACCGAGAGCTTGGAAGATGGCGGAGTGCTCGCTGTCCACGGGCACGATCTCGACGCCCTTCTCCTTTGCGGCGCGCATGACGAGTTCGCCGCCGCAGACGAGGCTCTCCTTGTTGGCGAGGGCGATCTTTTTTCCGCTTTCAATTGCCTGCAAGGTATAAAAAAGCCCCGCAAATCCGCCCGCGGCGATGAAGGCGACGTCGCAATCCTCAAAGAGTTCCGCCCCGCCGGTTTCGCCGCAAAAGGCGACGCGGGGGTGGAATTCATCGCACAGGGCGCGCAGCCCCGCCGCGTCGTGCCCGCAGGCGAGCGCGGAGAAGGAGAACATTGTGTTGTTGCGGCGCACGACCTCGGCCACCTGTCTGCCGATGTTGCCCGTGCACCCCACGAGGGCGATCTTTTTCATATCCTTCCGATTAAAAACGCCCGCCTTCCGCGCGGGCGTCACTCTATTCTATGCCGTCTATCCGACGATCATGATACGCGCGACGATAAAGAGGCAGACGATGAGGCTCGCATACAGCGAGGAGTCGATGCGATCCAAAATGCCGCCGTGTCCGGGCAAAATTTTGCCCATATCCTTGATGCCGAGTTTGCGCTTGATGGCGCTCTCCACGAGGTCGCCGAACTGCGAAAATGCCGCGGTGAGGATGCCGAGCGCGATGTAAAAGATGAGGTTCTTTGCGTCGATGGTGAGTCCCCACGCCATGGGCGCGATGACGCCGCGGGCGGAGAGTTTTGTCAGCCCGTAGCAGAGGAAAAAGACGGCGACCGCGCCGAGCGCACCGCCCACAAGCCCGCCGAAGCCGCCGATGATGGTCTTTTTGGGCGAGACGTGCGGCGCCATCTTGGCGGGCAGTTTCTTGCCGAACGCCTTTCCGAACACGAGCGCCAGAGAATCGGCCGTGGGGCAGATGATGAACACGAGCAGAACGGCGAGTTCGGAATATTTTTCAATATGGTTGCACACCGCGAGCACGAGCAGGAAAAAGGAGGGATAGATGTAGGAAAACAGCGCATATCCCGTCGATTCGAGGCTCACGCTCTCATGGTGGATGACGAGCAGGGCGAAGAGGCAGGCGATGCCCGCGATGAACACGACAAAGGTGATGTGCAGCGAGTAGTTGCGCCCCACGGCCTGCACCGTGCCGTCCGCCGCGGGTTCGGGCAGATGGATGGCGAGGATATCGGCAAAATAAAAGTCGCTCACCGAGTATGCAATGAGAACGAGCAAGGCGAACGTCATCACGATGATCTTCTGCGAGCGGTGCAGGTGCTCGGAAAAGGCGCGCAGCATCTCCCAAGTGCCGAGGCCGACGAAGATCCCGATGAGCACATCGAAGCACAGATTTCCGACGCGCAGGTAGACCTCCTCGCCGCTCGCCGTCGTGTAGGGCACCCAGATAAAAATTTTCAGAAGGAAAAAGGCGGCGAGCACCGTAACGTACGCGATGCCCGTGAGGAGGCGCTTTTTCATATCCCCGCCCGTCTTTTGCGGGGCGGGCGTCATTTGTTTTGTGGTCTCTTCCATACAGTCTCCCGTTACACCTTTCCGAAGCGGCGTTCGCGCGCCGCGAAAGATCTCAAAGCCTCATCGAATTCCCCGTCCGAAAAATCGGGGAACAGCGTATCCGTAAAATAAAATTCGGCGTAGGCCGCCTGCCACAAGAGGAAGTTGGAAAGGCGCACCTCCCTGCCCGTGCGGATGAGGAAATCGAGCGGGGGGATCTCCCCCGTCCAGAGGAGGCGTTCAAATTCCTCCGCCGTCACTTCCTTGCCGCGGCGCACCGCCTCGTTGCACGCCGCAACGATCTCCTGCCTGCCGCCGTAGGCGAGGGCGAGCGTCAAAGCGCCGCGCCCGCCGCCCGCCGTGCTCTCCACGCCGCGGCGGATGATCCCGACGAGATCTTCGGGCAGGAGCGAAAGATCGCCGATGACGTTCAGCCGTATCCCCTTTGCCTTCAACTTTTCCGCGTTTTCCGTAAAGTACTCGCGGAAGAGGCGGAAGAGGCCTTGGAGTTCGTCCTCGGGGCGGGAAAGATTTTCCGCCGAGAGGGCGTACAGCGTGAGGTACTCCACGCCGCAGTCAAAGGCGTGCTCGGAGAGGGCGATCATGCGTTCCAGCCCCGCGCGGTGTCCCGCGCCGCGCGGCAGAAGCCGCTTTTTCGCCCACCGCCCGTTGCCGTCCATGATGATGGCGACGTGCCGCGGGATACGATTTTGCCGTTTTTCCGCCATCAGACGGTCATCAGCTCCTTTTCCTTGGCGGCGACGATCTTATCGATCTCCTCCACGCTCTTTTTGACGGCGTCCTCCACGTCTATTTCGCAGTTCTTGTTCTCGTCCTCCGAGATCTCCTTGTTGTTTTTGAGTTTTTTGAGGGTCTCCATCGCCTCGCGCCTGTTGTTGCGCACGGCGACCTTGGCGTCCTCGCCCATGCGGCGGACTTGCTTTACGAGGTCGCGCCGCCTCTCCTCGGTGAGTTCGGGGAACACGAGGCGGATGACGTTTCCGTCGTTGGTGGGCGTGAGGCCGACGTTGGAGGCGAGAATGGCCTTCTCGATGGCCTTCAAGAGCGACTTATCCCACGGGCTGACGACAAGGCAGCGCGCGTCGACCGCCGCGATGTTGCCGAGCTGCTGCAACGGGCTTACGCCGCCGTACGCCTCCACCTGGATTTTATCGAGCACATGGGGGTTCGCCCGCCCCGCGCGGATGGCCGCAAAGTCCTCTTTCAAGACGTTCACCGTCTTTTCGAGTTTATCGTCGAGCGTCAAAAACATCTCCTCGACCTGTTCGTTTTCCATCATATCCTTATCCTCCCTATCTTCTGATTTTTTTATCCGTTGGAGATGAACGTACCCATCTTTTCGCCGCGCACCGCGCGCAGGATGGAATCCTCTTCCCACAGCGCGAACGCGAGCACAGGAATGTTGTTCTCCATGCACATCGTCGCCGCCGTCGTATCCATCGCCTTCAATCCCTTATTGACAATATCGCCGAATTTCAGCGTGTCGTACTTTTTGGCGTTGGGATTTTTGGTGGGATCGCTGTCGTAGATGCCGTCCACATTCTTTGCCATGAGCAGAACGTCCGCGCCGATTTCGCACGCGCGCTGCGCCGCCGCCGTATCGGTGGAGCAGTACGGGTTACCCGTGCCGCACGCCATGATGACGATGCGCCCCTTTTCGAAGTGCCGCAACGCCCTGCGCAGAACGTACGGCTCGGCGACCGAGACCATGTTGAGCGCCGTCTGCACGCGGGTGGGAATTCCACGCTTTTCGATGGCGTCCATCATGGCGAGGGAGTTCATCACGGTGGCGAGCATCCCCATCTGATCGGCGACGGAGCGTTCGATGTTCGTCCCCTGCCTGCCCCGCCAGAAGTTTCCGCCGCCGATGACGATGCCCATCTCCACGCCCATCGCGTGCACCTTGACGATCTGATCGACGACCTTGGAGACGACGCCTTCGTTCAGCCCGACTTTTTGCTCGCCCGCCAGCGCCTCTCCCGAGAGTTTGAGTAAGACCCTTTTGTATTTCGGTTCCATAATTTCCCTCTCCGCGGATTTTTTTCAGTATACCACATACGCGGCAAAAATGCAAGAGCTTCATAAAACCTCGCGCAAATTTTCGCTCGGGTGCGAATTTTCGCGTTTGCCTCATATGGATTTTTTCCTTTTCCTATCCCCCGCGCGCGCTGTGCGCACCCCCCTAAAGGGGGGTGCGCACAGCGCGCGCGGGGGATAGGAATTTTTTTGCGCGCCGCCGCCGTGCGGACTCTGCGGATACCAAATTTTTTTGACTTTTTTTGCGGCTTTTCATACTTTTATTGTAACATGACGCCCGCAAATTTTTTGCGACGTATGACAACTTTTTTTGAAAAATTTTTGAGAAATTTTCTCGCCGCGCCCGAGCGCATAGCGCTCGGGCGCGGCGAGAGACGGGTGGGCAAGATACACTCGCTTCGCTCGATATGAGGGCGGGACTTCGTTGTTCGGGATTCTTCACCTGCCGCCCGAGCGCGTAGCGCTCGGGCGGCAGGTGAAGAATGACGCGTGAAAAAAGTGCGAGCGGAGCAGAATAACGCATGAAACACGGGGCGGGATGAGGACACCCCTTCCGTCACCTGCGGTGACACCCACCCCTCCAAGGGGTGGGCAAGATACGCTCACGCCCCGCCGCGGCACAGCCGCGGCGGGGCGTTCGGTATGAGGAATACGACTGTGTGGAGTGCCTCCCCACCACCGCCTACGGCGGAGCCTCCCCTCCCGTGGAGTGGAGGCCTTAGTCGAGACGGGGTTATTTTTCGCGGACGCGGAGGGCGTTGAGTTCTTGCACCCTACCGAGGAAATTTACAGGCTCGGAACGCTTTTTCAGCGTCTCGGTGAACTTTGCCGTGACGAGGGCGTAGATGCAAAAGATGGGCACTGCGCCGAGGTTGGTTTCGAGCAAAGAATTGACGACGAGCGTCGTGATCTTTTGCCCCCAATCGGCGATCTCCGCGCTGCGTATCCCGCCGAGGAGCAGCGAAAATTCCCACGCGAACTGCACCAAAATTCCGATGGCGAGCATCCACAAGAGCGGGAAACGCTTTGTCCTGTCCTTTTGAAACAGGTTATACCCGATGGCGGCAAAGTAGCCCGCGGCGAGGATGAGCGCCATATACCCGTGATATGCGCCCGTGGTGCGCTGGATCTTGATGGGGGCAAGATTTTGCCCGAAGGTGTTTGCGAGCAGCGGCGCGCAGATCCACCACACGACGATGAAGAGCGACCATTCGAGGAGGTGCTTATCCTTGGCGTACCACAGCCAGATCCACACGAAGTTGGTGATGCCGTAACTCATGCTCATCCAGAGGAGCACCCAAAAGAGGTTACCGCCCTCGATGGAACGCGAGTGCGTGGCAAGATGAAAGATGCCGTAGTCGACGATCATGTAGAGCACGCCGCCCGCCAGCCCCCACAGCAGGGTAAGATACTTCTTTTTGAAGATGAGAAGCAGGCAAAGAGCGACGAGAAAGACGATGTCGAGGTAGATGTACAGCGGGTTGAATACGCGCTGGGCGATGATCTCGGTTGCGAGAAGTTGTGTTTGCATGATGTGCTCCTTGGTAAATTTTGTGCCCCTCCCCCTGCGTCCCCCTCCAGGGAGGGGACAAGATACGCTCGCCGCCAAAGGCGGCTCGGTATGAGGAATGAAGTAGAGATGTCTACTTCGCCTACGGCTCGTGCCGCCCTTGGTCGAAAATAGTGCGGGCGGGGCGACTTCGCTACGCTCCGCTCGACATGACATTTCCGTGAAGGGCTGTGGACTTCGTTATTCGGGATTCTGAACCTGCCGCCCGAGCGCGCCGCGCTCGGGCGGCAGGTTCAGAATGACGCGTTGATCAAACGAGAAGAGGCGGGTTTTTCATGGGAAGATACGCTCCGCCCCTACGGGGCGTCGGTATGAGGAATACGACTGTGTGGAGTGCCTCCCCACCACCGCCTACGGCGGAGCC
>CANQMX010000024.1 GCA_947625095.1 uncultured Clostridia bacterium
GTAGCTTAGTTGGTTAGAGCGATCGGTTCATACCCGATAGGTCAGCGGTTCGACTCCACTCATCGCTACCAAATAAACGCGGCTTTCAGCCGTTTTTATATATTTATTATTCGGCCCGTTGGTCACCCCGCGCGCACTATTGTCTACTAAGCGCGGCACGCCCCGCCCGCACCATTCGTTTCCAAGGACGGCACGAGCCATAGGCGAAGTAGCGGCGCAGCCGCGAAGTAGTGGTTTCGGCCATTACAGAGCGAACACCTAAAATTTTTTCGGCCCGTTGGTCAAGAGGTTAAGACATCACCCTTTCACGGTGGTATCGTGGGTTCGATTCCCGCACGGGTCACCAAAAAGCCCACCCCCAGAAGGGGGGTGGGCTTTTTGGTGAGCGTGCGGGCAGTAGAAGAACCCACCGGGTTCGCCCCGCCCGCACTATTCGTTTACTAAGGGTGGCACGAGCCCCCGTAGGGGGCGAAGTATTCCCGTCGGTTCATACAGGGGTGGGGTTTTTGGTGACCCGTGCGGACAACAGAAGAACCCACCGGGTTCGCCCCGCCCGCACCATTCGTTTACTAAGGGTGGCACGAGCCCCCGTAGGGGGCGAAGTATTCCCGCCACTTCACATAGACCCCCCAAAAGGGGGTGGGGTTTTTGGTGAGCGTGCGGACAGCAGAAGAACCCACCGGGTTCGCCCCGCCCGCACCATTCGTTTACTAAGGGCGGCACGCCCCGCCCGCACTATTTTCGACTAAGGGCGGCACGAGCCAAAGGCGAAGTAGCCCGCTGGCGAAGTAGCCCCCGTAGGGGGCGAAGTATTCCCGCCGCTTCACATAGCAGGCTTTTTGGTGAGCGTGCGGGAAGCAAAACGCATAACGGAGGAATTCCATGGACGAACTTTTCGGCAAAGTGCAGGCGATCGTCTTCGGGCACGCGGCGGGCGACGCGGTGGGCGGCCCCGTTCAATTTGAAGAGCGGGCGGTGCGCGATCGTTTCCCCGTCACCGATATGACGGCGTTCCGCAAGGTGATGCCCAAGGGGGCGTGGTCGGATGATACGAGCATGGCGCTCTGCGCGATGGACGCGATGATCGCGCACGGGCTGGACTTTGAAGCCGTCATGGAAAATTTCCGCAGATGGCTGTATCACGATGAATTCACGCCGACGGGCATGGCGTTTGATATCGGCAGGGCGTGCCGCACGGCGATCGACCGCTCCCTCGAGTTCCCCGCGGAGCAGTGCGGCTGCCGCGAAGAGTACGAAAACGGCAACGGTTCGCTCATGCGCATCTACCCCTTCGCCCTCCTGCTCTACCGAACAAAACTTCCCTTAAAGGAGAAGCTCTCCCTCATTCACCGCGCCTCCGCCCTCACCCACGCCCACCCGCGCAGTTGCGTCGGCTGCGGGATCTACACCTTTGTCCTGTGGGAACTCATCAAAAACCCCACCAAAAAGGGGATAGAGAAGGGTCTGCGCAGAGCTGAGACGTTCTACCGCAAAGCGCCCGAACTCGACGCCTACCGCCGCCTGTTCCCGCAAAAGCGCAGGGGGTATGCGGGCATCGCCGCACTCCCGCGGGAGGAGATCAAGAGCAGCGGCTATGTGGTGGACACGTTGGAGGCCGCCGTCTGGTGCGCGCTCACGACGGACAACTACCGCGATTGCGTGTTGAAGGCGGTAAATTTGGGGCTGGATACCGATTCCGTCGGCGCGGTGGCGGGCAGCCTTGCGGGGGCGCTGTACGGCTACGGCGGCATCCCCGAGGATTGGCGCAACTCCCTTTGCAGAAGAAATTATCTCGAGGAACTCGGCAGGGCGTTTTGCCAAAAAATTTGCGCAAAATAGCGGCCGTTTCAACAATTCAAACCATAAAGCGGGGGGAGCCTTTGAAAAGACTCCCCCCCCCTCGATTTTTCATAATTTTCCCCTCTACAAGATATCGTGCTGCACGGGCTTATAGAACTTTGCGGCGACCTCGGCCGCGGAAAAGTTGCCGAGCGCCCACATGAGTTTGGTCACGGTGGCTTCCAGCGTCATGCCGCGCGCCTCCAACACGTTGCCGCAGTCCATAAGTTTGCGCCCGACGGCGTACTTTTCCAGCGCGCTCCCCTCGCGTTCCACCTGCGTCGTGAACACCACGGGCTTGCCGCTGCGCAAAAACAGTTTCATGCGGTTGAAAAAGGCGTCGCCGCCGTAGTCGGGCACGCCGCCCGCGCCGAAGGATTCGACGATGAGGCCGTCGCAGTGTGCTTCGAGATAGTCGAAGATCTCGGGCGAGACGCCGGGGATGAGCTTCAAGACAAACACGCGCGCGTTGAGTTTTTTGTAAAAAACCGGCAATGTATGCGGTTTTTCTTCGGGAATGTAGTAGAGGGGCGCACCGTCGCGCAGGATGGCAACCTCGGGGTAGTCGATGCTCGTAAAGGCGTTGTAACTGCGCGTGCGCGTCTTTTTGGCGCGCGTGCCCAGGATGACTTTTCCGTCGAACACGACCTTGACGCCCGAAGCCCCCTCGTCGGCGCAGTAGAAAAAGGCGTCGGCAAGGTTGTTGCGCGCGTCGGTATCGCGCAGGTACACGGATTTTTGCGAGCCTGTAAGCACCACGGGCTTGGGCGAATTTTGCACGAGGTAGCAAAGCGCCGCCGCGGTATACGCCATGGTGTCCGTGCCGTGCGTCACCACAAATCCGTCAAACGCCGCGTAGTTCTCCTCCACGATGCGCGCGATCTCCAACCAATGCGCGGGGCAGATGTTTGTGCTGTCCAAATTGAAGGGCTGCACCTTTTTGACCTCGGCGACGGTGGAAATTTCGGGCACGTAGGACAGGAGTTCCTCCGAGGAGATGACGGGCGCAAGTCCGCCCGCAGTCACCTTGGAGGCGATCGTCCCGCCCGTCGCGATGAGCATGATTTTTTTCACAAAACGCCTCCTACCGCAATTTTTCGGCGAGAGCCGCGCACTCCCGCGCCGTCAAGCCGTACCCTATCTCTTCCCCGCGCGCCAAGCGGAGCAAGAGGCGCGCCGTCTTTTTTGCCTCTTTTCCGTAGAGAAGTACCCGCCCGTGCGCCTTCAAAAGTGCGTGCAGGGCTTCCCCCGCGTCGTCTGCGCAGACGGCCTCGTCCGCCCCCAACTCCTCTGAAACCGACAGCGTTTGCGGGGTTTTGTCCGAGACGAGCACCCGCCCGAACGCCGTGTACCGCTTTTCGTCGTACCGTATGCCGCCCATATCGAGGCAGGTAAACTCCCCCGCCGCGCGCGTTCTGTCGTCGTCGCACCGCGCGGCGACGTGCTTGCAGAGGGCGACGTCGTAGGGCGCGTCCTCCTCTCCGGCGGAGAGCACCCGCTCCACGCGCGCCTTTTGCAGGCGGCTGCGCATCCCGACGGGCGCGAACACCTCGTCGCCCGCCTTCATATGAAAGTCGCACAGATACCAATACACCCTGTCCGAGATGTTGCCGTCCTCGAAGAAGCGCAGCGCGGCAAAGAGGTATTTCATGCGAAAAATTCGGGCGGAAGCGACATGATCTCCTTCGTCCTCCGCCGCACGAAGTTCTTATATTTGTTGCACGCCGACTCGAAGAGCACATGAAGCCGCCCGTCCTTCAAAAAGACGCCCTCGCTCATGCAGGGCACGGCGCGGGAGGCGCGCAGGGTCTCCTTCCCGAAGAAGTACAGGGGCACATCCGCCCCATTCACCTTGATGTTCCCGATGGGAGAAGCGGGCGTCGCGTGCCGTTCGATGGTGCTGTCCGCAAGCCCCCACGAGCAGGAGAAGTACACCTCGCCGCCGCCCACGGCGATGCCTTGCACCAGCCCGCGCACGGAGAAAACGGCCTCAGGGGTCTCGCTCTCCACGATACGCTCGGCGGTGTCCGCAAGCGCGTAGCGGTAGACGAGGGCGCGGTTTTTCTCCCCCGCGTGCTCGATGTGGTGGCTCTCCTCCGTCTCGTAGTTGCCCGCGCGGTAGAATTCGCCGACGTACAGTTTTCCCTCGGAGACGGAGCAAAACGCCAGCCCCATGCCCGCGTCGAACCCGTCGTGCACCTTGACGCTTGCGCCCGTCTCGGCGGCCGCCGCGGCCTCCGCAACGGAGACGCGCACGATCTCGTTCCCGCTCGTCAGATAGAGGTAATTTTCCGTCGCCGCGATGCCGCCGAAGTGCGTCGTGAGCGCCTTTCCGTCCCGTTCCACGGTGAAAAAGCCCTGCTTTTCGCCGCCGAGGAGGTACACCCGCGAGGGCGCTTTGCTATAATACCCACTCACGGCGACGGTGTAGCCCGAAGTTGCGCCGCCCGACGGCCATTCGCACAGCCCCTGCGGCACAAAGCCGTCGGAAAGGTCGGGCAAAGCTGCCTCCGCCCGCGCGTTCTTGTCGAACTCCGCATAGTTCGCGCCGAAGCACCACACGCACAAAAAGACGCCGAGCGCGACGAACAGGGCGAGAAATACGCCGCAGATGCTCATTTTCAGACGGTAACGTTTCATTCTCCTTTCTCCTTTGCGATGAGCGCAACTTTTTCGGCATGGGAAAGCCGCTTCAAGTGCCATTCGCGGCTGCGCGCCCCGTGCTCCGTTTCAAACCTTTCAAAGTAGACCATGCGCACGGGCAGGCGCGAGCGCGTATATTTTGCGCCCTTGCCCGCGTTGTGAACGGCCTCCCGCCTCTTCAAGTCGGTGGTAAAACCCGTATAGAGCGTGCCGTCGGCGCACTGCAATAAATAGACGAAGTATTCCATAAAAAACGCCGCGCGGTGCGCGGCGAAGGTTTATTCTTGCTTGGGTTCTTCCGGCTGCGCTTCCCCTTTGTCCGTGGGCTGAACAAGATTTCTCTTGCGGTTTCTGTCCACGGCGTACACCACGCAGCAGGCGACGAGGAAGGCGATGACGAACGCCGCCACGGCGACGAGGATGATGCTCACGCCACCCTCCGTCTCCGCTCTCTGCACGTCGAAGCGTGCCCGCATCCCGCGCTCATACACCGCCTTGGTGACGTCGGTGAGTTTTGCCGCCTCGTTCGTGAGCTTGGCAAGTTCTGCGTCGAGTTTTTGGGCAAAGGCGGTATTCTTTTGGGCGGTGAGCGTCGCCTCGATCTCCGTCGCCACGCTCTCTTCGAGGTAAGCAGAACCCAGCCAATGCAGGATGTTCGCGTTGCGCTCGATGAGTTCGGCGAGCCGCTGGGAGACGTTGAGCGCGGGCTGCTCCACGATGATGTTTCCCCCCTCCTTCTGCGTGGAGGAGGTCGCGGCAAGCGTCTGTACCGCCGCGGGGAACGAAGTATACGCAACACTCTGCGCGGCAGTGCCCGTATTGCGCAACTCTTCTATCTCCGTCTTGTTGCGGTCGTATTCGGCCTTCAAGGACGCCTTGTACGCGTCGAACTTCTCCGTCGAACCCTCGGCGTCCGCGGTGTAGTAGTACCCGCCCGCCTTCAATTCGTTTTCGAGTTCCTCCTGCACGCTCTCGCCGAAGAGGGCGGTCACCGCGGCGCGGGATTCCTTCAAGGTCGGCGTATTTTCGCCCTTGGGTCGGTACGCGCCGTCGTACACCTCGATCCACTGGTCGTACTTATCGAGGAGGGTCTCGCGCTCCTGCGCAAGCAGGTTGAGGCGCTCCTCAAAGGGCGCGCTTCTGAACGTCTCCTCGGAGACGGCGTAACTCACCAGCCCCGCCCTGTCGTGCATATCCTGTTCCACGGCGTTTGCGATGGCGCGGATGAACGCCTCCGCCTGCTCCGCGCCCGAAAAGTACGAACTCTTGGCGGTGATCGTATATCTTCCCGTGTACTTTGTCTCGCCGTTTTCCGTCACCGTCTCGGCGGAAACGGAGATCTTGTTGTCGCGGATCATCCTATCGGTGTTGATGCCCGAAAGCCCCTCGCCCGCCTTCGCCTTGTTCAGGTATTCGGCGGAGACCATCGATTGGTAGAAGAAGGGTTCGCCGTCGGGGTAGGAATATTCCGAGCCTGTGGGGAACGCGAGGGTAAATTCCATCGAATAGGAGCGCGCCCCGGGGTTGACTGCGAAATACACGATGAGCACGGCAAAAACGGTCACGAGCGCGGCCGCGCCCAAAATATACCAGATGCGGTGGAGCATCATGCGGCAGATCTCGCCGAACGTCAAGCCTTCCTGTACATTTTCATCTTCCATAACTTTTCTCCGATCGGAATTGCGTTTTTTGTAAGAACGTTTGCTGCGATAGCCTTTGTTTTACGATTGTTTTTTTGCGATAGCCTTTGTTTTGCGGTCGCCTTTGTTTTTTAATCGCCCGTTTTGTGAGAGCGTTTGTTTTACGATCGCTTGCTTTGCAAGCGCCTTTGCTTTGTTTTTGCCTCTGTTTTGTGTTTGTCTGTATTATATCCGATTTTTGCCCTTCCGTCAATCATATCTCGCGAAAATTCCGAATTTGCCCCATACCGAGGCTCAGTTTTCCCCTCATACCGAGGCGTAGCCGAGTGTATCTTCCCTATCCCCTACCCCATCGGGCGGAACGCAGTCCTCTTTCCTATCCCCCTCCCCGCGTTTTGCGCGGGGAGGGGGATACATGGGGGTGGGGTGCTATCGTTTCGCCGAGCTGCTGCACGGCGGCGCTCTGCGCGAAGCAGGGTTACCCTGCGGCCGCGCACCCCATTTGCCACACTACCGTAGGCTTAATGTCGTAATAAGCGAATATTGAGATAGGGTTGATATCCCATACAAGTTACATTCCTCGCAAAAAATATTTTCCGCAGGAAAAGATTTTTTGCGAAACCTTACAATCCTTCGAGTTCATCCAGCGTCAGCGAGAACGCGGGGATGAACCGTTCGAAAAAGTAATCGACGGCGCGCATTTTCATGCCCCTCAAGTCGCCCTCGATGGTCTTTTTGGCCTTGGCGAACTCGGGGTTGCCGAGGCGGATCTCCTCGAGGCACTTGATGTAGGCGGAAAGTTTATCCGCCGCCTTCATCAGCCTGTATTCGAGTGTGGACTTATCGGCCTGCAAGTAGGGGTAAAACTCGCCGCGCAGTTCGTCGGGGAGCGTCCCCGCGATCTTATCGACGGCGAGCTGTTCCAACTTTTCGTATTCGCCGTGGATGCTGTTGTTAAAATACTTCACGGGGGTGGGGAGATCGCCCGTCATCACCTCGCTGACCTCGTGGTAGAGGGCGTAAAACACCGTCTTTTCGGTATCCGCGTTGCCGCCGTACACGCGGTTTTCGATGGCGCAGAGCGCGTGCGCGAGCACGGCGACGGAGTGGGAGTGTTCCATAATGTTCTCATCGCGGGCGGTGTGCATGAGCTGCCAGCGTTTGATGAACTTCATTCTATCGAGATAGGCGTAAAATTTATCCATAAAAGCACCTCTTTTTTTGATTATAACACAAAAGCGTGCGAAAAACAATTTACTTTGGCGAAAAAGCGTGATATAATTCAGGTACAATTTGAATATCCGTCGTGGGTGCCCGAAAGGGCTGAGATCATACCATTTGAATCGGACAAGGTAATACTTGAACGAAAGAACGAGATTGAGGAGAATTTTCCGCCCGCAACGAATTGCGGGTTTTTTTATGGCTCTTTCCATAAGCGTCGCATCTCGTTGTCGCGCTTGCGTTTTCCCTTGGTCATTTACGTTTTAGTAAACTCCCTTCGGGAAATCCGCGCGCTCCTCGACCTGCTCGCTTCTGAAAAGAGCAGCTCTACCCGACATATTTAACGGCATATTCAAAAGAGCCATTTACAGGAGGTTTTTATGTTACTCAATTCCCTATTGGTCTCCTACGCGGACACGGTCAAAGACGCCGAAGGCGAAGTGGTCGGCTACAATTATCCCGAAGTTTGGCCGACTTACGCGCTTGAAAAACTCATGCGCGTGTTCCTCTGGACGGCGGTCGCGCTCGCGGCCGTGCTCATCGTCGTCGGGCTGTTCGTGTGGTTCAAAAAGCAGGAGAACTTCAAACGCTTTCTGACTGTCGCCATTGCGCTTGCCGTCGGCTTTGCCGTGACGGTCATCATCGCGATGCTCTCCCTCAACATCATGGAGCTGTCCGAGAAAGGAAGAATTTACGATCTCATTCTCTATCCCGCCGCCGTGACGTTCGGGTGTGCCGTGTTGGGCGTCGCCGCCGTCTACGTCGCCTCTCTCTTCGGGGAGAAGGTGAAAAAGATCGCCCTCATCGTCGCAGGTTCTCTGATGGGCGCTGCGCTCATTGCCCTGCTCGTCTGCCTCGGCGTGTACTATTCCAAGAACGTGAACGGGGACGGCTACTTCAACTCCGACGTCGCCTCGGTCAACCAGATCGTTCTCTATGTGAGCGCGGTCGCGCTCATCGGCGTTTTGCTCTTCTTCGCCTTTTTCTTCGGCAGAAAGGATAAAAAGGGCTTCGATTCCAAGTCCGTCGCCTATGCCGCCGTGTGCATCGCATTGAGCTTCGCCCTCTCCTACATCAAAATTTTCACGCTTCCGCAGGGCGGGTCTGTCACGATCGCCTCGCTTCTGCCCCTCATGATCTATTCGTATATGTTCGGCGTGAAAAAGGGCGTGTTCGCGGGCTTCATCTATGGCATCTTGCAGGCCGTGCAAGACCCGTGGATCATCCACCCCGCGCAGTTTTTGCTCGATTACCCCATCGCGTTCGCCTGCATCGGCGTCTCGGGTATCTTTGCAAACGTCAAGAAGTTGGAGAAGTTCCCGCAGGTGCAGTTTGCCCTCGGCGCTGTGGTTGCAAGCGCACTGCGGTTTGCGAGCCACGTGCTCTCGGGCGTGTTCGCCTTCTCGGCCTACGCAGCGGACGCAAGTATGATGCCTTGGCCGTACAGCCTTGCCTATAACTCATTCGTGTTCGTGGACATCGCCATCGTCATCGCCGTCGGCGTTCTGGTATTCAGTTCAAAGGCCTTTGTCCGCGAGGTAAAAAAGTTCAACGCCCCCGCCAAATCCACCGCCGTCTCCGCCACAGCGTCGGCGCAGGAAGCCGCCGCCCCTGTCGAGGAAACCCTCTCTTCTCCTCATTCCGAGCCAGCTTCGCGGGTGAGTGAATCTTCCCCCAAGGAAACCACCCCTGTTGAGAACATCACTCCCACCGAAACGGTTGTTCCTCATACCGACGCCCCGCAGGGGCGGAGCGTATCTTCCCCCGAGGAGACCACCCCCGCACAGGAAATCTCCACTGACACCCCCAATGACACCGCCGAATGATCATCGGAACACAAAAGGCGCCTCCCGAATACTCGGGAGGCGCCTTTTTCATGCTGCTTATTGATTGTCGTAATTGAGCCGGTTTACGATTTTCTGTCCGCCGGAGGGCGTCACGGAGAGCACCGCACCTCTGTACGAACCGTTCCAGTTGCAAATCGCAAGTTCGACCGTAACTGTCTGCCCGCTGTACGCCGAAAGGAAACTATACTGTTTTGCACCACTGCAATACAACAGCAACTCTTCCTCGCCATCCTTTACATAGATATTGGAGTAATAGTATTCCTGCACAAGTTTGATTTCCACCTGCACGGTGTAAACTTTTGCGGTGTATTCCGACGAGGTCGCCTCTGCAACGATCTCCGCAAGCGTCTTTCCGGAGATAAACGAAGCCGTCGAATAATCATGTCCACCGTACTCGTTGAGCAAAACCGTGCTGTTCTCCAGGAAGGCTTGCGTTCCGCCCTTGTTGGTATTATTCTTGCGCGTTCCTTTGAGCGTCACTTTGTCTCCGAGGGAAATCGTTGCCAATGTCTCTTTTGCTGCTGTTTTTATTGCGATCGCCCCCGTCTCGTCGATGAGGTAGAAGCCCACTTGGTTGACAAGCGAAGGCCCCGCAATCCCCGTCACGGTCACCTCGTCATCCGCCGTAGCCGCAATGGCCTCGGCAACGGTCACAGATGTGTATTGGGGCTTCTGCTGCACCGCAATGTTGACCGTCGCCGTGGCTGCGGGATGCGATTTGTATGTCGCGGTGATCGTGATGGTTGCGCTTGCGTTGGCGGTGTTCGTCGTGTGCATCACCTTTTTGCCGCCCTCGTCGGCGAAGTTCACGGCGGATGTGTTGTTGGAGGCATATGCAAGCGTAACTGCGCCGTCAAACAGGTTCAAGTCGCTGCTCACGCTCGTCACTACTTCCAGCGCAGGGTCGGATTGATAGGCCGCTTCAAACTGCCCCACGGCGTAGTAGTCAAGCGCAAACTGTGCCGCATTTGCGGGATCGAACGTATAGTGTTCGTCTTTGACCTGAACGGGTACAAATCTCCACACGCATCCCGACGCCGACGATTTGGCGTTGATGGCAGTCAGATACACGGTGCAGATCTTTCCGTCGAATTCATCCAGCCACGCGTAATCGCTGCCGTTGCACTGGGTGTAGGCATAACTTCCCGTCTTTCCGTCGATGTCATCAAAGTAATAGTTGGTGAACCCCGTCCCCACCGACTTTTTCACGAGCGCGTTCACTTTGAAAATATCGGTCGTGATGTTTTGCGAAACGGGCGTATCCATTATTTGTTTTACGGTCTTATTCTGCACCCAGGAATAATCCGCCGTCTGGTTTGTCGCGGTTTTCTCCACAAGGTGCGCCTCGGCGAGTTGAATACAGCCCGTGTAGCCGAACTTGGCGGCGTTGCTCTTTTCGTCGTCCAAGATCCAGTTGTCGCGCACGCCCGCGATCTTCACCTTGTCGCCGATCTCCACCTGCGGCGCGACCTGGCTGTCGTACACATAGATGCTGCCCGTATTGTCCGTAAGGAAGAATCCGTTGGGCTTCATGCCGTTGGCGTAGGTGATACGCACCACAATGCCCTCTACCAGCGCCTTGTCTCCCGCCGCCTTTTGGCGCGCGGCCGCAATGTTCGCCGCGGCGTAGTCGTTTACGTCAAAGGAGGGCGCTGCGGGCTTTGCAAAGTGCACGATCCACGCGCTTACGATCTCCTTGGTGTTGCCCCTGAAATTTTTGATGGTCTGGATGAACAGCACCACCTCGTCGCCCGCAACGGGTTTTTCCTCCATCGCGTCGTAGCGCAGCGAGCCGTCTGCGCTCTGCGTGCCGTAGACGGAGATCGTGCCCGTATCGTCCTCCAGGGTCATCTGCCCGAATGTCGCATTATCTATGCTCTTCACCGTACCGGCAATGTAATACTTGAATTCGATGTTCTCGCTCTCCTCGTCGGGGATCTGCGCAAGCACATCGGCGACGGTGACGAGCTTGTGCCCCTCCCATCCCTTCGCCCACTGCGCAACGAACCTCACCTTGGCGGACGGCATGGTGAATTTGCTTTGGGGCTGATACACCTCGTCGCTCCCATCCAATTTCCAACCGTCAAACACATATCCGTCCAGCGAATAGGTGTTCTCCGCCACCGTTACCTGCGCGCCCGCCGCATAATTCTTCGTCTCGGGTGCAGTACCGGTCGCCTCAGCGTTGCCTTTATCGTATGTCACGGCGTAGGTGTGCGTGCCGCAGGCCGCAAAAACGGCCGCAAGACATACGAAAAGCATAACACTCAACCAAACAAGTGCCTTCTTTTTGAACATAAATGTTCCTCCTTGGTAGTTTGCTTCGAGTGTTTTTTGGGGGTGTCACTTCACAAAAAATAACCGGTGAAAACGTTTTTTGGAAAACACTTTTGCTCGATGGCATTATACCCCCCCCCCATGCCGTATGTCAAGTGTTTTTGTATAAATTTTTTTATTTTTTGAAAAATTTTTTCGATTTTTTCAAAGTTGATGTTATTTTTTTACAAATCGCCCATTTTTATGGTATGATACGATTCCCCCACCCTACTATTTCGCCCCGCGCTGCCCTCACCTCCGCGCCTTGTCCTATTCCCCCCTCATACCGAACCTGCCTGCCGCGCGCATATCTCCTCTCCCTCCTCATACCGAACCTGCGCCGCGCCCTATCCTATATAAATCCCCCTCCCCGCGGCGTAGCCGCGGGGAGGGGGACACAGGGGGAGGGGGCAAAAATTTTTCGACTTTTCAAAAAAAGTGTGGCATACATCGCGCAAAACGGGAAATTTTCATGATATTATAACATTGTGAAGAGGAAATTGCGTGGATTCGGAGGCGGCGGAAAAAGAAAAAGCTCCCTGCCGCGGCGCGCGCGGTTGCCGCAAGGGCGGCGGCAGCGCGCGAAGCGGCAGGGAGCTTTCATTTTGAAAAATTATAATTTATTGAGCAAAAATCTTTTCAAAAAGCCATATTTTTTTTCGCAAAAATTCCGTCAAAATTCGATGTGCTTAAAGTCCTTTTTGTGCGAGCGGCGGTAAAAGATCGCCTTGCGGCCGATGACCGCAACGACTTCCGCGCCCAAAAGTTCGGCAAGATTGGCGACTAAATTTTCGCAGTCGTCGCCCGAAGTCGGCAGCAGCGAAACTTTGATGAGTTCGCGCGCCTCCAAAACATCGGAAAGCGCGTTCACGAGATTTTCGCTTATCCCCTCCTTCCCGACCTGCATCACGGGTTTTTGGGTCGCCGCGAGCGATTTCAAATTCGCCCTCTCTTTTGAAGTAAACATTTTCTTCTCCTCAAACGTATTCAAATTCCACTTCGCCTACCACAACGGTGTCGCCCGCTTTACAGCCTGCGGCCTCCAAGGCCTTGAACACGCCGCGCAGTTTTAAGACGCGCTGAAAATAATTCATGCTGTCGGGGTTGTTCAGAACGACGTTGCGGCAGAGCATATCCACAAGCCCGCCGACCACAACAAACGCGCCGTTTTCGTCGGTGAAAATTTCAAAGTCGAGATCGCTCTCTTCCTCGAGCGAAAATTCGTCGGCGGGGATTTTTTCGGCGGGCGGAAGCGTCTTTAATTTTTCGGCGATGGCGCGCACGAGCGCCTCCGTGCCCTCGCCCTGCACCGCGGAAATTTCAAAAATCTCATAGCGTTTGCCGTATTTTTTTCTGAACCGCTTGCAATTTTCCTCCGCGCCGAAAATGTCGGTCTTGTTCAAAGCGACGATCTGCGGCAGGGCGGCGAGCTTTTCCGAATAATTTTTGAGCTCGGCGTTGATGGTCTCGAAATCTTCAAGGGGGTCGCGCCCTTCAAGCCCCGAAATATCCACGACGTGGCAGATCATTCGGGTGCGCTCGATGTGGCGCAAGAAGTCGTGCCCCAGCCCCGCGCCCTCCGCCGCGCCCTCGATGAGCCCGGGGATATCGGCGGCGATGAAACTTTCATCGTAATATTTTGCGACGCCCAGATTGGGCGAGAGCGTGGTGAAGTGATAGTCTGCAATTTTGGGCTTTGCCGCGGAAATTTTGGAGAGAAGCGTGCTCTTGCCCACGTTGGGAAACCCGACGAGCCCGACGTCCGCAATGACCTTCATCTCCAAAATGAGCACATGGGGGTGCGTTAATACCCCTTTCTGCGCGAAATTGGGCGCGTGGCGGCGCGCCGTTGTAAAGCGCACGTTGCCCTTTCCGCCGCGGCCGCCCGAGACGATTTTCACCGTCTCTCCGTCCTCGTAGATGTCGCACAAAATTTTTCCGCTCTCGAAGTCGCGCACGAGCGTGCCGCAGGGAACTTTTACATACAGATCTTCGCCGCTCTTTCCGTAGCACTGGTTTGTGCCGCCGCGCTCGCCGTTTCCTGCAAAATACTTTGCGGTGTAGCGGAAGGAGAGGAGGTCGTGCATATCCTTATCGCCGACAAAATAGACGGAGCCGCCGTCGCCGCCGTCGCCGCCATCCGGCCCGCACGCGGGCTTGCCCTTGTACGCCTTAAAGGAATTCATGCCGTCGCCGCCGTCGCCCGCCTTGACCGTGATTTTTACTTTGTCGGTAAATCCGTTTTTTGCCATGCAAAGAGTATACCAAATTTTTTGCGGGTTGGCAACAATTTTTCGCGCAACTATTGACAAGGATACTTGGCGGCGATAGAATAAAAATGCCAAGAAAATTTGGCGTGGGAGACAAAATATGGAAGAAAACAAGGAAAAGACGCCCGAGGAGAGCGAACTCTCGCCCGAGGAGATTTTGGAGCGGGCGAAGCGGGAGAATGAAAAACTCGGCGACGAGCGTCAGCGCGGCAGAATGCTATGGGGGAATTATGCGGGTTTCCTTGCGACGACGCTTGCCTGCGTCATCGTCATGCTCGTGACGACGTTCGTAAACGGCGTAGTGCCCACGGGGATCATGGCAATTCTCTTTACGGGCATAGCGGCGCAGAATATCGCGCAGGCGTGCGTTTCCGGGAAGAAAGTGCGCACGGTCTCCGCCGTGTGCGCCGCGCTCATCACGGTGAGTGCGGCGATCTATTGGGTGCTCTGGATCCTGGAACTGTGTGGGGTGAGCATCTGAATGGACGGAAAACTCATCCTTAAAAACCGCCTCAAAGAGGCGCGGGCGGAAAAACATTTATCGCAGGGGGAACTCGCCGCCTTGGTGGGCGTCTCCCGCAACACCATAAGTTCCATTGAGACGGGGCAATATTGCCCCACCGCCAAACTCGCGCTCGTGCTCGCCGTTGCACTCGGGAAGAAATTCGAGGAACTGTTTTTCTTCTGAATTATGAAATTTTGCGTTTGTGCTTTCATTTCCGCAAAATTCGGGTAATATATAAATGAGGACAAGTTATGTATTCCTATTTTTTGTTTTTGCTCATTCTCATTCCGTTTTTGGCGCTATCCGCCTATGCGACCGCAAAGGTGAATACGACCTTTGCGCAGTACGACCGCATCCGCAACCGCTCCGCGATGACGGGGTATGACACAGCCGTGCGGCTCATGCGAAACCGCGGCGTGCACGACATTGCCGTGGGCAGGGTGAACGGGAGGCTCTCCGACCACTACAACCCCGCCAAAAATCTTGTAAACCTCTCGCAGAGCACGTACGGCTCGGCCTCGGTGGCCGCCGTCGCCGTTGCCGCGCATGAGGTGGGACACGTGATGCAAAAGAAAAAGGGCTATATCCCCTACGAGATCAGAAATGTGCTCGTGCCAATCGCCAATATCGGCTCGCGGCTCGCATTGCCCGTGATTTTGCTGGGGATCTTGCTCGACCTTTTGTGGTACGCCGCGCCCGCGCCCGTGGGGCAGTATGTGATGTATGTGGGCATCGGGCTGTATTCCCTTTCCACCATCTTTATGTTGGTGACGCTGCCCGTGGAGTTCAACGCCTCGCGCCGCGCCAAAAAGATGCTGGTGGAGGACGGCGTTTTGACCGAGGAGGAGTTGCCCGGCGCGAAAAAGGTGCTCTCCGCCGCCGCAATGACCTACGTTGCCTCCATGCTCATCTCCCTCGTCTACTTTTTGCGGATGCTGTTTGTAGTGCTCTCGTTTTCGAGAAATCGGCAGTGAAAAAGGTAGAGATGTCTCGACTACGCTACTTCGTGCGCCGCTACGCGTCGGACGACATGACATTATGGAGCCCCGCCGACGCGACGCGTCGGCGGGGCTGTGTTTTTGTTGAAGTGTTGAGGGCGTGCCCCCTCCCCTACCGCCCGCACCATTGCCAACCAAGGACGGCACAAGGAGCAAAGCGACGTAGTACCCCTCCCCCTGTGTCCCCCTCCCCAAAGGGGAAGGGGATATATTAAGGGACCCACCCCCTACCCCCCCTCCCGTGGAGGGGGCTTTGTCGGACTTCGTTTTTCGGGATTCTTCGCTACGCTCAGAATGACACGAAAGGACAAAGTGGGGCAAAATGCGGAAAATAAAATACGCTGAAAAGATTGCAAAATTTGGGTGCGCGTGATATACTAAAAACGCGACACAATAGAATACTGATAACGAGAAGATACAACGGGCATCGGTGTATCCTTATTTCCTATCTCGTTATCAGGGTATTGTGTCGCAACAATTCGGGGATACTCGGAGCGGGCGCCTCGGATTGGGGCGTCCTTATTTTTTGCCCGCGGAAAAGGAGAAAGGAAGATGAAACGGTTTTGGGCGGTGCTGTTGGCGCTTATTTTTGTGTTGAGTTTGGGGCTTGCGGGTTGCGGGGAAACGCCGCAGACGCCCGTCACCCCGCCGAACGTGGAGAACGGAGACGGGGACGGGGACGGTTCGGACGAAGACCCGCCCGCGCCGCCCGAGGAAGAGCCCATGACGTTTGCGGATTTTCTCGAAACAAAAAAGGCGGCGGGAAAGACCTTCTTCACCGAGCACATAAGACCTGCCGTGACACAGGCAGTTGTGCTTGCGGAGACGGTGAACTTCGTAGCCGAAGAGGATGACACCGAACTTGAACAAATTTGCTACGCCTACATTTACAAGACCGAGGGCACGGCGCGCAAATACGACGTTGTGAACCTCACCCTCCCCACGCCCGTCTCCTTTGACGACATTGCAAGCGGCAAGGCGGGCGACGTTACGCCGTCGGTGCAGACTGTTTTGAGTTTCGGATTTGACGCGAAAGAAGATGTGGAGCGGTCTGATCTTAAAGACGCTCTTTATAACAGAATTGGAAAAATGTCCAGCAAAGTTGATGCAAACGCAAGAACATTCTTGGGCAATATAACCACAAAATTTTCCTTTGGTAATACAGTTTATACTTACAACGTCCTCTCTGTAAAAGACAATAAAATTAATACAAGCACTATTCATTTGCTTGCCCAAGATTTAGATGATACACAGTTGATTGAAAGACTTAACGACGATAATAAGTTCAAGGAGATCATATTTGCTGCGGCCGGCTCAAACAACGAAACAAAATCTTACACTCTCACGGGCGAAAACGTGTTTACGTCTGATTATACGGCAGAATTTGAGAAAACGCACGACCCCGAGCTTGAACCCGACCCTACCCAAAAAGTGGGCACGATCGAAAATTTGCTTACGAACTATGCCGACGAGGTGAACCAAGGGCTGAAAGGGGCGTATGAGTATATGGTGAATAAGATATTTCCAAAACATTTTGCGGGCTTTGACAAAACAAAGATTTCAGAAACACAATGGGATTTTGTAGTAAATGAAAACAGAGATGTTTCAAAAATAAATTATTTCGGAAAATATGATAATCGTATCATTTTTATCATTTCTATTAGCGTAGATACGCCTATACAAATCGATAACCTGACAAATCAAAATGTTGCAGAAATCTTCGGCGAAACCTTAGCGGAGAACGCCGCAACATACAATGTTGAAATTATATTTAATTATGACGATGAAAGTCTAATCAAATATCCAGGATTGGCAGAGGCGGTGTATGCGGCAGAAGGATTCACCGAGGAAGGCGCGGAGTTTTATATTTCGTCGCAGTGGGGAGGAAGTTTGAATGCGACGCTCGGGCATTACCGCAATACAGATATCTTACGGGTCACAGCAACGGGGGTTCAGAATATCACTGTTAAAATTAGCGATGATGCGGCTCTCATTGAAAATGTGCGAAATGGGAAATATCAAGCAAGCAAAATAAATTTCTACCCTCTTGGGGGACATAGCATTGCCGCGCGGGATTATGCGCGGGAAGAGGAATGATGAGGGTATGATGGAGCCCCGCCGACGCGACGCGTCGGCGGGGCTGTTTTTGGTTGGGGTCGGACTGCGTTTTTCGGGATTCTTCGGGGGCGTTGCCCCCTCAGAATGACGCGGTAGACAGCGCGCGGGAAGGACGCGGAAGAACGAGGGGCAAATAAGGTAGAGATCCCTCGACTTCGCTACTTCGTGCGCCGCTACGCGTCGGACGACATGACATTATGGAGCGCCGCCGACGCGACGCGTCGGCGGGGCTTCTCTATGCTTGTGATTACAGGCGGGAGGAGATGGAGAGGAGGAAGGCCTCGGTGGAGAGTTTTTGGGGGGTGACGCCGGGGCGGGAGAAGAGCGGGACGAGATCGCCCGTCATATGACCCTCCTCGATCGTCGTGAGGGTGGCGCGCTCCAATTTTTTGGCAAAATCAACGAGGGCGGGAAGTTCGTCCAATTCGCCGCGCTTTTTTAATGCGCCCGTCCACGCGAAGATGGTGGCGACCGAGTTGGTGCTCGTCTCCTCCCCCTTCAAATACTTATAATAGTGGCGCGTAACGGTGCCGTGCGCCGCCTCGTACTCGTATATTCCGTCGGGCGAGACGAGAACGCTCGTCATCATGCCCAGAGACCCGTAGGCAGTTGCGACCATGTCGCTCATGACGTCGCCGTCGTAGTTCTTGCAAGCCCACAACATTCCGCCCTCCGAGCGCATCACGCGGGCGACGGCGTCGTCGATGAGCGTATAGAGATAGGTAATCCCCGCGGCGGCGAAGGCCGCTTCATACTCCTTGAACACCTCGGCGAAGATCGCCTTGAATTTGCCGTCGTAGATCTTGGAGATGGTATCCTTGGTGGCGAAGATCATGGGAAGTTTGCGCTCCAAGGCGTAGCGGAAGCAGGAATGGGCGAAGGAGCGGATGGACGCCTCGGTGTTGTGCATCCCCATGACGACGCCAGCGCCGCCGAACTCGTGCACGAGGGTGCGGGAAGTGACGTTGCCGTTTTTGTCCTCGGCGACGAGGTAGACCTTTTCGCCCTCTGCGGCGGTGAAGTCCGCGGCGGCGTAGATGTCGCCGTAGGCGTGGCGGGCGAGCACGATGGGCTTCTTCCAGCCGGGGACGTAGGGTGTGATTCCCTTGCATAAAATCGGCTCGCGGAACACCGTTCCGTCCAAGATGCGGCGAATCGTGCCGTTGGGACTCTTCCACATGGCGTGGAGGTGGTACTCCTCCATGCGCTGGACGTTGGGCGTGATGGTGGCGCACTTGACGGCGACGCCGTACTGCTTTGTCGCCTCGGCGGCCTCGACGGTGACTTCATCGCCCGTCTCGTCGCGGTGGGGAAGCCCGAGGTCGAAGTAGACGGTTTTGAGGTCGACGTGGGGCAGAATCAAAATTTCCTTGATCTTTTGCCAGAGGATGCGGGTCATTTCGTCGCCGTCCATTTCGACGAGCGGCGTTTTCATCTGAATTTTTGCCATTTTTATGCTCCCAAACGTGCTTTTGGGGCAATTATAGCAAATTTTGACGGCGTTTGCAACCCTTTCCGCGGGCGAAGATATTTTCATTCAGAATGCCCGATATAAGCACCTCTTTTGGCTCGCGCGGGGCAGCGGCAGCCTCCTCCACGAGGGAGACGAGGAAGTTGCGGCTCTCCGTGAGCGTCCTTCCGTAGAGGTAGCAGGCGAGCGACCCCGGCACGGTGTTGAGTTCGTTGAAGTAGACCTCCTCGCCCGCAACGAGAAAATCGCCGCGGACGACGCCGCGGAAAGCGAAGTTTTCGCACAGCGTCTGCATGATATTGCGGATGGTTTCGGCGACGGGGGCGGGAAGATCGGCGGGGATCTGCGAGGCGCGCTTCTCTTCGCCCTCGTACTTTTCGCCGAAGGTGAGAATGTCACGCTCCGAAAAGACCTCCTCCAAGGGGGAAAGTACGTAACCTTCGCCGCGGCGGCAGGCGGCGCAGTTGACGTCGCGCTTGCCCGCGAGGTAGGTTTCGATGAGGGCGTCATCGTCGAGGCGGAAGGCGAGCGCAAGGGCGCTTTCGAGTTCTTCGGGCGACTTTGCGACGGTGACGCCGACGCTCGAACCGAGGCGGCAGGGCTTGACGACGACGGGGTAGCCGAGCGCTTCCGCTTTTGACAGCGTTTTGCCTTTTTCCGCCTGCCACTCCTCCTCGCGCACGGCGAAGGAGGGCAGGACGGGCAGACCCATGCCGCGGGCGGCGAGCTTTGAAAGGCGCTTGTTCATGAATACCGCGGAGACGGGGACATCAGGCGACGCCGAGGGGATGTTGTGCCACGCAAGAAGGGCGGCGAGCGTACCGTCCTCCCCCATGCCGCCGTGGCAGCAGTTGAGGGCGACATCGATATGTACGGGTTTTTTGCGCCCCCTTTCGGGAATGAGGCCGCCGCCTGTGAGGCGAACGGCGGGGAATTGGGGACAGGGGGTGCGGAAATCGGCGACGGAGCGCATTTTTTTTGACGACGCCATGCCGCCCGCGCGGGGCAGATAGACGGGAATGACGTTGTACTTTGCGGCGCGCAAGAGGTTGACGGCGAGCATCCCCGTGATGACGGAGATCTCGTGCTCATTCGAATTTCCGCCGAAAAAGACGGCGACGGTTTTTGGCATAAAAATACCTCCGCACCCATGGTATGCGGAGGCAAAATTTTGCGTGAAAATTACGGAACGTATTTATCGGGAAGGTCGTTCAAAAAGAGCACCGCGTCGCCCTCCTGAAGTTCGGCGGCGAGCAGTTCTTCCGCGCGGTGGAGGGTGGGAACGACGGTGACATTTTCAGCCGCGCCGCCTGCCGAGAGATACCCCGTGCGCAGGGCGAGAACGCGGGATTCGCCCACCAAGATGATGCGGTCAAGCCCCACGAACGAGGCGCCTATTTCCGAATTGGCGCTTTCCTCCAACTCGCCGAGTTCGACAAGCCCCGGAGTGACGACGAACTTTCTCCCGCCGAAGCATTTGAGCGCCTCCACCGCGTCCTTTGCGCCGAGCGCGTTGGAGTTGTAGGCATCGTCCAGAATGACGACCCCGCCCGAGACCGACTTTTCGAGGCGGTGCGGCACGGGCTTTACCGATGGAATGGCCGCGACGATCTCCTCGAACGACATTTTGAGTTCGGTGCAGAGCGCGGCGGCGAGGGCGATATCCTGCGCGGCGTGCCTGCCGAGAAGTTCGGTCTGTACCCGCGCGCGCCTCTCCCCTACGCGGAGGGTGAACGAGACGCCGTCCTCGGTGAGTTCGACGTCCTCCGCCGCAAAATCCGTCCCCTCGTGGGCAGCGTCCTCCCGCATCCCAGCCGCCGTCTCGCCCAAAATGACCCTTTTCGCGCGGCGGGCGAGTTCGCCCTTTTCGTGATAGATATTTTCGAGAGAGCCGAACGTTTCGACGTGCTGGGCGCACACCCCCGTGACGACCCCGACGGCGGGCTTTACCATGTTGCAAAGTTCTGCGATCTCCCCCACCCTGCGCGCACCCATTTCGGCGAGGAAGATATCGCAGTCGGGGGGCGTCTCCCCCACGCACTTGGCGATGCCCACGGGCGTGTTGTAGGAGGCGGGCGTGGCGAGCACCTTGTACTTTGTGCCCAAGATGTGCGCCGCGATGCGCTTGACGCTCGTCTTGCCGAAACTGCCCGTGATGCCCACCTTGACGCAGCCGCTTGCATCGAGCGCGCGCGTGGCGCGGCGGATATACCCCTTTAAGTGGGGGATCTCGTACGCCTTCATCACGGTGTTCGCGAGGGCGAGCGTGAAGGGCGTGAGAAGGGGCATGACCGCGACGGGAACGAAGCGCAGAAGGTAGATCCACGAGACGTTGGCGAGGTTGGCGATGGCGGCAAGGCCGAAGAGGAAGCCCGCCGTAAAGAGGACGCACACGACGGTATGCGCCACGATGAGACGGACGGCGCGGGTGGTGTACTTTAACGGCACTTTGAGGGCGTACTTTTTATCCGCCACAAAGTACACCGCAAATACCCCGAGCACGGGGATCCCCGACATGAGGTTGGCATATTCGTACCCCAAAAAGGAGAAGCACACGCTGAACAGCGCGGACATGAGGGCGAGAATGAGGGCGAGGAGCATCATCTTGCGGTGGTGCATATTGCCGCGGTAGAAGTACCATTTGAGTAGGTTGCGGGTGGCGTAGCCCTCCTGCTGCAAGATGCCCATGATGCGCAGCGAGGCAACGGAAAGGAGCGCTCCCATGAGGACAGCGCCGCAGAGAATGGATATGATTTGCGGAACATCAAACATTGCCGAAAAACTCCTCAGCCGCAAGATCGAAATTCAGGGGATCGTCGAGGTGGGCGAAGTGCCCGCAGTTCTCCATGACAAGAAGTGAACTGCCCTTGACCGCAGCGGCGTAAATGCGGGCGGAGGAGACGGGGGTCTCCTCATCGCGAGCGCCCGTGATAAAGAGCACGGGACAGGCGATATTTTGGGCGTCGCCGCGCAAGTCCTCGTTGACGATCTTTTTGAAACTTTCCCGCATGACGGGGGAAAGCGATTTATATTCCGCGCTGCCGAAGCGGCGTTCGGCGTACTTCGGCGCGCAGCGTTTGACAAGTTTGTACGTTTTGACGCGGATCTTGTAGCCCAATCCGCGCTTGGGAATGATGCCCGCGCAGCCCGTGAGCACCGCCGCCTTGAAGGGATAGCCGCGGGAGAGAAGTTTTACCGCCACCCTTCCGCCGAAGGAATGGGCGACGACAAGGGCATTTTCGACATGGAGCGCAGAGAGGGCGCTCTCCGTCCAATCGGCGTAGTCCGCGACCGACCACGGAGCGGTGAGAGGCTCCGCCCCGCCCATGCCCGGGAAATCGAGCGCGGTGACGCGGTACCTCTGCGAAAAATATGCGATCTGCGGATAAAAACTTTCCTTGGAGGCGAGATACCCGTGCAGAAACACGAGATCGTGCCCCTCCCCCTCTTGAATGTAGGAGATCAAAGCGTCCTTACCATGACGAGCGCATCCTCCCCGTCGGGATAGTAGCGGGAACGGGCGTACAGCCCCGAGAACCCGTTTTTGAGATAGAGACGAAGCGCCGCCGTGTTGGAGACGCGCACTTCGAGATACACCTTCTTTGCACCGCGCAACTTGGCCTCGGCGAGAAGATCCTGCAAAATTTTTTCCCCGCGGCCGCAGCGGCGGTACATCTCCGCCGTGGCGATGAGCTCGATCTCCGCCTCGTCGACGGTGACCGTCGCCCCGCCGTACGCCGTGACCGCGCCGTCCTCTTCGAGCAGTACCCCGAAAAAGCGGTCGGAGAGGAACTCCTCCGCCAGCATACGCCTGTTCCACGGGTCGGAAAAACTCTCCGCTTCGATGCGCGCGATGGCGTCGAGGTCGCCGATCTCCCAAAATCTGCCGTTCATCGCCCCTCCTCCGCCGCGCTTCTGCGCAGGTACATCGCTTTGAGCGCGCTTGCGGGCACGGTATTTTTGCACATCGCCGCGACCGCCCCCATTAGGCCGAGCGCGCGATCCCCCTCCGTGACGGGCTTATAGCCCGCCGCGATGAGTTCTTCCGCCTCCTCATGCGAGACGCGCGCGGGGGCAAACTCGACGGCGTTTTCCGCGTTGTAACCGCAGGCGTAGAAATATCCGCCGCCCGCATCGATGAGAGCGAGGCGCCTTCCGCCCCTCTCAGCATATGCCAAAATATCGAACGACGTGACCGCGAGAGCGGGCTTCTCCACGGCGAGGCACAGCCCCTTGACCGTTGCGATGCCGATGCGTATCCCCGTGAACGAACCCGGCCCGACCGTGCAGGCGATAAAATCGCACGCGGAAAGGGGCAGGCGGGCGCGCGAGAGCAGGGCGTCCACCTCGGGCATGAGGCGAACGGAGTGCTGTGCCGCGCCATCGGGCAGGGTCGAGGAGAACACCTCCTCTCCCTTTTGCACGAGCACCGTGAGAGCGCCCGCGCTTGTATCGAGTGCAAGATAGTTCAAAAGGTTATCTCCCGCAGCGTTTCGCCGCGCTTTTCGATCGTGACTTTTTTCGCACGGGCGGGGAGGAGTTCTTTGATGTTTTCCCCCCACTCCACAAGGCACACGCCGCCCTGTTCGAAGTATTCCGCAAAGCCCATGCGCTCGGCAAATTCCCACGAGGGCACGCGGTAGCAATCGAAGTGATACACCCCGCCGTAGTCGTTGACATAGGCGTAGGTGGGGCTTGTGACCTCGCACTTTACGCCGAGACCCGCGGCAATGCCCTTGGCGATCACCGTTTTGCCCGCGCCCATTTCGCCCTCCAGAAGAACAACGTCGTTGGGCGAGAGGGTCTTGGCATACGAACGCGCCCATGCCGCCGTCTCCGCCTCGCTGTGGGAAAGAAATACTGCCATACGCCGCCATTATACCGCATATATCCGCATTTTGCAAGAAATTCGCGGGTATTTTTATTCCTTTGGAGCGGTTACCAAAGAAAGTAACGAAGCAACGCGAATAGTAGCAGCAGAAGAACGATCACAATACAGACGATGGCGACAATGATATCGCGCATACAAATTGTTTTGCCCTCTTCCTGCGGAGAAAGTTTTTTGTTCATGACGTCGATTGCGCGCGAAATGTATTTATAGACAATAAACGTGACAATTCCGGAGAGAAGGCAACGCAGAAGATTGAATGGCAACACCGACACCCAGAGGTAATAATTGAAAAAATCTGCCTGCGTGATATCGGGAAAGAGCAAACGCATCAAGGAAAGGACCATTTCCCATCCGTACAACCGCACATAGAACGGAATCAGAATGAGCCAATTTGCGATGATCGCGACCGCGACCGACGAGATTGCGCCGACACACATGGAGAGCGCCGCCCCTTTTATGGTGCGGAAATGTTTATAGAGAATGCCCGCGGGAATGACAAACCCAAATCCGATGAGCAGGTTGGCGAGGTCGCCCACAAATGTCGTCTCGGTGCCCACGCAGACGAGTTTCAACAAAATTTTGACGACGACAATGATACACCCCGAGACGGGGCCGAGCGCAAACGTTCCGATAAAGAGCGGAATATCCGAAAAATCCAACTCCAAAAAGCCGGGAAATGCGAACGGGAGCGGAAATTTTGCAAATGCGTGCAGAATACCCGCGAGCGCGCCGAACAGCGCGATCATCACGATGCGCGTCGTGCTGAAATAAGCCATTTTTTGTTTTGCCATAGTGACCTCCGTATAACGACACGCGCCCCAAAATACGGGGCGCGCGCCAAATCTTTTCTCATCCGGACTATACCGTCGGTACGGGAATTGCACCCGTTCGGGGGCTTTACGCCCTTCGCAGACTCTACTGCCGGTGGAGAATTTCACTCCGCCCCAAAGAAAATTGTTTCGTTCAATTTCTTTTTTCGTCTCCGCCCCTTGCGGCGCGTATGCTCAAAAATAAATTGAACGAGGATTTAAGTTGTGCATCTCTTCGCGGTTCGCCCGCGAATAAGGCGTCCTCAAAGACATTAAGCCGCAAGGGTGCGGCAAATTGGGTCGCCCACGGCGGAAGTGAATTCCGCCTAAGGCACATTATTTACAGCAAGGACGGCAAAGTGGTTATCCGCCGCCGTGCGGTAGCTCGGTGGCGCAGTAGCGCCTCTCCCCCTGTGTCCCCCTCCCCGCAAACGGGGAGGGGGATAGGCTGGCGGTTGATATTATAGTCCGCAAAGCGCAAAAAGGCAAGCGTTTTACACAATATCGTTGGGGTCGCAAAAAGGCAAGCGTTTTATGCGCGGTCGGTGGGAACGCAAAAATCAAGCGTTTTACGCGAGGTCGTTGAGAGTGCGAAATTGCAAGCGTTTTATGCGATGTCGGTTTGATAGAGCGGGAAGGTTTTGCAGAGAGAAGAGACCCGTTCGGAGACAGCGGGGATGGCCGCTTCGCGCTCGCGCATGACCCTTGTCACAAGGTCGGCGATTTCGACCGCCTCCCCCTCCTTCATGCCGCGGGACGTGATCGCCGGCGTGCCGATGCGAAGGCCGCTCGTCACAAACGGCGACGTCGTTTCGAACGGAACGGTGTTCTTGTTCGCCGTGATGTGGGCTTCATCGAGGAGTTTTTCGAGTTCCTTCCCCGTGATGTTCTCCCCACGCAAATCGAGGAGCATGAGGTGGTTATCCGTGCCGCCCGAGACGAGCCGCACGCCGTTTTCCGTGAACCGCTGCGCCATTGCCGCGGCGTTTTTTATGATTTGCCTTTGATATTCCTTGAATTCGGGCGACAGCGCCTCCTTGAAGGCAACGGCCTTTGCCGCGATGACGTGCATCAAGGGCCCGCCCTGCGTACCCGGGAATACCGCCTTATCCACCGCCTTTGCGTACTTCTCCTTGCACATGATGACGCCGCCGCGCGGCCCGCGAAGGGTCTTGTGGGTGGTGGAAGTCACGAAGTCGGCATACGGCACGGGCGAGGGGTGCAAGCCCGCCGCCACCAGCCCCGCGATGTGGGCGATATCCACAAACATATATGCGCCGACTTTATCGCAGATCTCACGGATGCGCTTGAAGTCGATGACGCGGGGATAGGCGCTCGCGCCCGAGATGATCATCTTGGGCTTGCAGGAGAGCGCGATACGCTCCATCTCGTCGTAGTCGATGGTCTCCGTCTCCGCGGAGACGCCGTAGGGAACGATATGATAATACAGCCCCGAAAAGTTGACGGGCGAACCGTGCGTGAGATGCCCGCCGTGGGACAAATTCATGCCCATGACGGTATCGCCGGCCTTGACCGCCGCAAGATAGACGGCAAAGTTGGCCTGCGCGCCGCTGTGCGGCTGGACGTTGGCGTGCTCGCAGCCGAAGAGCTGCTTTAAGCGGGCGCGGGCGAGATCTTCCGCCTCGTCCACAAATTGACACCCGCCGTAGTACCGCTTGCCTGGGTAGCCTTCGGCATATTTGTTGGTGAGGTGCGACCCCATCGCCGCCATGACTGCAGGCGAGACGATGTTTTCGCTGGCGATGAGTTCGAGATTGCCGCGCTGGCGAGCAAGTTCCCGCTCCATTGCGGCGGCGAGTTCGGGGTCGGCGTTGCGGATACAGGTGAGGTCGATCATGGCGTTCTCCTTTTTTATTATTTATTATAGCAGAACGGGGCGCGAAATGCAAGGGAATGGGACGGGAGAATGAGGAAAAGAAAAAGCCCCGCGGAGCGAGATGAGGGGGCAAGGAAAGAAAAAAACCCGCGGAAAAAGGCGGGTGTCGATAGGGAATCACAAAAACAAAATTTTTTATCGGAATACACCTTTGGGCGAGTCACAAAAAGGGCGAGGAAATTACCGTAGTTCCCATAGAGAATTTAGGTAAGTCGCCGCTCAAAGAGAATTAGGCGTGGCGTGAAGCCACGCCTTTTCTCATATCTTGTTTTAGATGTTTGTGTCAGTCATCGTCGTCATCTCTGAAACACGACGGAATGATAGCGCCAACGAAGTTATAAACGATTTCAACGGTTTGTTTGTAATGTCCGTTTACTTTTGTTTTCTCGTGGACGATCACCTTGTCAATGAACGAACGCAGAATTTCGGGCGTAAGTTCCTCAAAATTGCTGTACTTTTGGATGAGGATCATAAAATCGAGAATATTATCGTCTTGCGTTTTGGCTTTCTCGATTTCCGCTTTCAGAGTTTTAACCCGCTCTTTCAGCGAGGCTTGCTCTGTTTCGTATGTATCGCTCATTTTTAAGTACCGTTCTTCCGAGATTTTGCCTGTAACCTTATCTTCGTAGAGGCTCTCTATGATTTTGTCAAGTTTGCCGATACGCTCTTCCGAAGATTCTATTTCACGCTTGATTTCCGTAAGTTCTTTCTTCGTTTTGGCTTCGGC
>CANQMX010000025.1 GCA_947625095.1 uncultured Clostridia bacterium
GCGTCATTCTGAACCCCCATCGGGGGTGAAGAATCCCGAAAAACGCAGTCCGCTCCCTCCCTCCCCTGCCCCGCCCCCGTCCTCATACCGAGTTGCCGCCCGCCGCGCTTTGCGCGGCGGGCGGCAACGAGTGTATCTTCCCCTCATTTCGCTCCCTACCCTTTTCCGCGTCATCTGACCCCCCGAACGTCCGCCCCTCCAAGGCCTCCCCTTTCTCAAAGGGGAGGCTCCGCCGCAGGCGGTGGTGGGGATTGCCCTCCCCATGCCTGCCCCCTTTTTAAGGGGGGCAGGTAAGGTAGGATCGCGCAGGGCGGAGTGGAATGACCCCGAAGAGAGCGGGCTGCAACTCGGTATGAAGCCGGGCACAAAAAAATCTCACGGTTTCCCGTGAGATTTTTTTGTTCGTTTTGCGTTGCCGCTTATTCGGCGTCGTCGGTAGCGGTGATCGTGTAATACTGTACGTTCTTCACGTTCTGTGTATTACCGCCATCTCCGTCAAACCCAATACCGATTGCCAACGCGTCGCCCGTAATGTTATAGGTAACAGTACGGGTATCTGCGACAGCTCCGTTATCATCGGCGTACGTGATGATCGTAAGTTTCGCATATGTGCCGTCGTAGACGAGAACAAGCTCAAACTTGTGGTTGCTCTTGGTCGCCGCATCGATCTGATCCAAGTTTGCAAACCCGCCGTTCGCAGTGCGCTTTTCGAGGTTCCAAGGGCTGCCCACCCATGTCTTCCAATTCGAATTACGGCAAGAACCGCTCGAATATTGGAGGAACAACCCCTGCTTGGTGGTCGTCTCCATGAGGACGATTGCAAAGCCGGCGTAGCCCGCACCGACCGTGCCGAACTCACCCGTCACGTGGAGTTCCGTGTTGGCGGTCGCGGTATAATCGCCCGTCGTTTGATCCTCGATGTGTTGCGCCCAAGCATCTGCCCCCGCTACGTTATCGGTAAGCGTCAAGTCCTTTACTTGGCTCTTTTCAAGCGTCTTTCCGCAAATCTCGCAGATGTCTGTACCCTTGTGGATATGGGGAGCTTCGACCTTGCTGATGGAGATATTGGTGAGGACGGCCTGCTCGCCGCCGATGGCGATGACGAGATCGTCAAGGTTGCCGCCTGCGGAAGGCGTCACGGCATAGCGCACGATGAACTGCGCGTTTGCGGGCACTGTCGCCTGCGCGGACGGATTTCCATACGTATACGTGAACTCCGTCGGGGTCGTGATGACATAGCTGATGAACACAACGCCTGCCGTAGAATAGTCGTATTCAAGCTCATACTTGAACGTCGTATTCGCTTGCGCGATCATCGCGCAGAACGCCGCAAACCAATCGTTGCTACCTGCGGTGAGTCCGATCGTATGTTTAATGAGCGACCAGTTGAGTTCCGCAAGTGCGCCTTGGTTGTTGTTGCCGTCGCCGAACTCACCGGCAGCGGGCTGCGCCTTTCCTTTATCCGCCGCGGTATTGTTGAAGTAATTATCGAGGCGGAATATGATATATTCTTTCGTCGTCGTTTCCGCATCCAGGTAATTTCCCTGCGAAAGGTATCCCAAAATGCCGTCCGCAACAGCGGGAGCGAAAGCGCCGCCCTCTGCCGCAGTGCGCGTGAATTGCAGATCGCCGCGGAACGTGAGGATCTCTCCCTTTTGCAAACCGCCTCCGTAGAAGTAGAGAGGCGTATCTCCGGTGTACCCCGTCGCGGAAAACGTCAGGGGTGTAAGCTCCATCGGCGCTGTTCCCGTACCGGAAATGTAATACTTGCCGCCGACTTTGTAGACAACAATGTTCGTCTCTTCATATCCTTCAGGCGCATCCTCATGATATATCGTCAAGATGAGATACGCGCCGACGTTCCCAACGGTAAACGATTGAAGTCCTTCCGTTCCCACGCCCATATCGAACGTATTGGAATCGAAGTCGACAATAGCGGAGTGCTCGCCGTCACCGAACGAATAGATGCCTTCGAGCGTAATATCCTCATCGGGGACTTGGGCTTTGCTTGTATATTCGGCCGTGGTGGCGCCCATATTCCCACCGATTGTTACGGTGAGCGTAGAGCCAATGAGAGAGAACGTTGCAGACCCCATCATGCTTTTCCCGCTGAAGCCGCCTGCGTTCTGCGTGAGTTTATAATACTCGCAACTTGTAGACGGAGTATACACGACCGCACAAAGCGTTCCTTCTATGAGTTCTATGGTCACAGTGCTCTTGCCGTCCGATTGCGTCCATACGCCCACGTAGTTGTTGGGATTTGTATCCGCAGGCTCTTGCGGGGTGGTTTTCGGCGTGAGTTCAATATCTTCACCCTGTCCCGTATGCATAAGAACTCGCTCGCTGTCCTTATAGACGATGAGGGTCATCTCAGCGTCGCCTTTTGTAATTATGACGATATAGTTACCGATCACCTCAAAGGTCGCTTCGTCCTCGTCTGCTACTGTTTTATCCGTGAAATTGATCGTCACAGAAGTCCATTGGTCGCCCGCCGTATACGTGCCCTCGATGTCAAGAGGCTGAGGAACATCGGACGACGTGCGCGTATAGGTGGTCGTACCGCCATACTGAACCGCCACGGTGAGTTCGCTCTCGGCGAAAGTAAACGTCACCTTCATAGTACTTGAGTTTGTACCAACGAAGGAACCCTCTTGTTCTGTCAGCACATAATACTCATAGGAAGTACCATAGTCATCCACGATTTTGGCAACCACATGGAGCGCGGTCCCTTCCCCGTCACGAATGATGGTCACGCTATTCTCGCCGCTCGTCCACACGCCGTTGATATCCGTCGTGGGTTCTTCCTCGCCTTTCCACTGTGCAACAAAGACGAGAGCCACGGTTTCTGTGGCGGTATTGTCCTCGGTGTTGTTGGGCGTGTAGCTATTGTTATCGGTGTTGTACCGATACGTGATATCTTTCACCGAAGACACGATCGCATAAGACTTATCATTGCTGTGATACACATACAACTTCCAGCCCTGGAACTCGTAGTCCGCTTTTGTGGGCTCATCTGCAATGATGGGGATCTCTTCATTGGTCTTATAGGTCTTGGTATCCGTCCCGCACTCCACGCTGGTATCTACAGTCGTACCCTGCATGGAGACATACTTGACCGTGTAGTCCAACGTCCAGAATGCAGTGAACGTGATCGTATAGCCCTTGATCTCAGTGTAGTTCATTGAATCTCTGACCGCAATCGCGTCATCGGCCTTTACCGTGTACGATTCGCCCGCTTTGATGTGCTCGCCGCTCGCGGTCTCCCACCAAAGGAAGGTACGGGAACCGGTTTTCGCGGTAGGCGTATTGCTGGGCAGATTGAACGACTGTCCCACGCGGTGCGTCTCTGTGATCTCCGGCATGTTCGCCGCGTCCAAAATTGCTCCGCTATCAAACTTAAACGTGATATCTGCGTCCTCCACTTTGAGGGGCGGCTCTTGATTTGTGAGCTGACCGTCTACCTCTCCGTTGTTCGCAAGGGTCGTATAGTAGAGTACTCCCGCCTTATAAAGCGCGTGCGTATCAACGCCGCTGCCCGAGATCACAAGATAGCTACCAACTGCCTTGTAGCTGATGACGATCTCCGAACCGCTCGCAGAAATCTTAATGGTATCGTTGCCTTCTTTTGCAAAGGTATATTGAATTTCGGTATAAGCATTAAGATTGTACCTTACATACCACTTGCCGGGCGCGGGCTCTGTAATTGCCACTGCGGGAAGAGGATCATGGTCTCCCTTCAAGGTCGCACTGAAAGGATCGCCTTCCGTATACGTTTTGCCGAGTACGAGTTGATAGTTCGCGTTGATCTTAAAGGTGTAGGTGATCCCATCCGCCGTCATTTTGTAGGCGTCACCTTCTTTTTTGAAGTTGCCGAAGACATAGGTCGCGTGATCAGTAAAATCGTCATCGGTGTAGTACTCTTTCCAAACGACGTCAAAGCCGTCTGCTTGGTCCGACTGAATGGTGATCTCGAAGTACAAATCGTATTTATCCGAGCCGTCTTTGTACCCATTGATAATATAGTCCGTCCACACACCGGTGTAGTCGGGCTCGCCCCACTGCGCGGTGAAGGTGATCTCGTGCGCGGCGTTGTTGTCAGGCAAGTCGGCGTCTTTTACCTCATAGGTAGCACCCTTCCTTGCCTCTCCGTCGGGATCGGTGGAAAGTTTCCAGCCCGTGACCACATAGCCCTCGAGCGTGACCGAGGGGAATGTTACTGTCTTACTAAACCTATCTTGAACGGTAACCGTCGCATCGGCATGATCGCCCTGCACTTCGGCCGTTACGCCGTCGGGCTTGGTGACGACAAACTTCACGGTATATTCGATATAGTCGTACTGCGCGATGAAGGTGATCTCACTGTCTGCTTCCGTGATGCTCACCGCATCCGAAGGGGAAACCGTATACTTCGTCGCGTCTGCTGCCAACGTTGTTGTCTTATCCTGGATCTTCCAACCCTTGAATTCATACCCCTTAAATGCGGTTACTACGGGGAGATCGACCTCTGTTCCGGTCGCCTGTTTGGTCAAGACTCCATCGCCGGTCGAAGATCCTCCGCTCCCGAGATTAAACCTTAAGGTGTAGGTCTTCACTGTCCACGTGGCGGTGAGAGTGATCTCGGTGCCGCTGGCGGGGATCATGTTCTCGGTGAGGGTGAGGGTGCCGTTCGTCTTCTTAACGGGGGTGGTGATGCCCGTTGCCGTCCAACCGTCGAAGGTGTAACCCGGGCGGCTGGGATCGGTGGGAAGGGTGAGGGGCGCGTCGAAGGAGATCGTGCCGTCCGAGGGCATCGTTACGTCGGCCACGCCCGCGCCCGCCGAATACTTCACCGTGTAGGAGATCGCCGTATACTCCGCCGTAATGGTGATCGTGCCGCTCGTCGCGTCCTCCGCGGCAACGGTATAAGTACCGTCCACGGTCTTGCTGCCGATTTTCCACGCGGTGAACGTATAGCCCTTCTTCGCGGTGACGGTGGGAACGGTAACGGAAGCCCCCGCCGCTTTTTCGGTGAAGGAGGTCTCATCCGTCGTCGTGCCGCCGTTGCCGACATCAAACGTAACGGTATACGTTTTCGTCCACTGCGCCGTAAAGGTGATCTCGTGCGCCGCGTCGTTTGCGGGCAGATCGTCCGCCGTAACCGTATAGGTAGCGGTCGTAATAGGGTTGCCCGTCCCGATTTTCCAGCCCGAAAGCGTATACCCTTCAAGCGTAATGCCTGTGGGGAACGTCACGGTGTTGTTTGTAATGGTGATTTGCGCGTTGTCGTGTGCACCCACCACGTCGGCCGTTGCCCCTTGGGGCTTGGTGACGTCAAATTTCACAGTATACGTGATGGGCGAATAGGTCGCCGTAACAGTGGTGCTCGCGTTGACGGTGATCGGCGTCTCGGCCTGCTTCGTTTGACCGCCGACCTGCCAGCCCGCGAACGTATAGCCCTTGGCGGCTGTGAGCGCCGCGGGAAGGGTAACGGTGTAGTCGTTGTCCTCGTTGGCAGTGGCCGCCGCGGGAGCGTTCACACCGCTTGCCGCGTGGTCGCCGACGGCGTACGTCACGGTATAGGTCTCGGGCGTAACCGTGGAAGTGCTCCGCCACGTTGCGGTGACGGTGATGTTGTCGTTGACGGTGATCTGCGTCCCGGCCTGCTCCACTGCGCCGCCGACGCCGACCTGCCAACCCGCAAATTCCCAATCAGCCGCCGCTGCGGGGGCGTTGGGAAGGGTGACTTTATATTGGTTGGCCTGCGTGGCGGTAAGAGGAGCGGGCGCAGTCGCATCGGCTGCCGCGTGCTCGCCGAGCGCAAACGTCACGGTGTAGGTGTCTCCCGTCGGCGGGGGCGTAGGCTCCGTATCCGATAAATCGTATACTGTACGGGTAAGGGAAACAAACGCCTTGTTCGCCGTTCCATCCTTAAAGGCGATGACGGTAACGTCGTCCTCATCGTATTTCGCCGTAAATACTTTATATCCGCCGACGTCGATGAGTTTCACGCTCGTGAGCGTATCCTCGCCGTATTTGATTGCGGGTGCAGAACCGAAGGTGATTTCCGCATCCGTGTTCGCGACCGTCGCATATTTCGTGCCCGTGATATCGGCTGCCGCGGGAAGCGTCGCCTTTGTTTCGAAAGTGAAACTCTGCGCCGTGATCGTTGCGGGTGCGTCGGCCGAGGGCGTAACGGAGTAATCAAGTTTGTTTTCTTCGTTCACTTTAAGGGTCAGCGTTCCCTGCCCCTCCTGCGTAAACGAATACCCTCCGTCCGCGGCTTTGGCGAACATAGCATAATTATAGTACACATGCTCGCCACTACCCGTTTTCTGCACCATATGCGCCGTATTGCCGTCCACATCGATCGTGAGAGTAGCGCCTTCCATGTTTCCTGTTGCGCCGCTCCAAACGCCTTCAATGGGATCTGCTTCGGGGTCTTTGTCCTTCAACCCGCCGCAAGCCGCCAATACGCCGACGCCGAGGCACGCTATCAGCATGACCACGAGAGTGCGTAAAAAGTGCTTTCTCATTGTGTCCTCCAACAAAATTTTTTTCGATTTGCGTTTTGTCTCAACTTTCCGTCCGCCGCCGCGCCGCTTCCTCGCGCCCTTCTTACCTTCGCGTCATTCTGCCCCGCGCAACGCAGTCCGTCCCTCATACCGACCGCAGGGAGTGTATCTTGTCTCCCCTTCGGTGGGCTGAGGGCTTTCCTCATCCCGCCCAGCGTTCGGGTCTTCGCGTCATTCTGTCCCGCCCGCACTATTGTCGACTAAGGGCGGCACGAGCGCGTAGCGCGAAGTAGGGAAAAAGAAGAATCCCGAACAACGCAGTCCGTCCCTCATACCGACCGCAGGGAGCGTATCTTGTCCCCTTCGGTGGTGGGGTTGCCTCCCTCTTCGGTGGGCTGGGAGCTTTCCTCGTCCCGACCCGCGCGCACTTCCGCGTCATTCTGAACCCCCTTGTGGGGTGAAGAATCCCGAACAACGCAGTCCGTCCCTCATACCGCCCGCAGGGAGTGTATCTTGTCCCCTTCGGTGGGCTGGGGTGGGTTCTTGTCTGCCTCCCCCCTCATGTTGAGGGGGGAGGGTAGGGTGGGGGGAGCTGCCCTCACATCCCAACGCCGTCCCAATCAATAATGTGCGCAGGGGCGCGCGCACGCGCGTATGGAAAAATATGAGACAATACGTCTTTGCATAATTATACACAATTACACCCCCCCCCGTCAAGGCATTTGCGGCAATATTTTTCAAAAAATTTACTTTTTTGTTGCACTTTTTGGCAAAAGTTCTCTTCCCCGCCGAATTTGCAATCATTTATGCTTATAAATCGTCTATTTATTCATTTTATGAAAACCGCGCCGCGTATAAAAACCGCGCCGCGCAAAAAGCCGTGCGGCGCAGTCCTCTATATTTTCCCACCTCCCGCCCTTATTTTGTCCCGCCCCTCTCATTGCCCTCCCCGCCCCTCCCCGCGTTTCGCGCGGGGGCGCTCCTCATACCGTCCCGCGCGCACTATTGTCTACTAAGCGCGGCACGCCCCGCCCGCACTATTTTCGACCAAGGGCGGCACAAGCGGCATAGCCACGCAGTAGGAGCGCAGCGACGAAGTAGTGTATCGTCCCTCTTCCCTATCCCCCGCCCCTTTGGGGAGGGGGACACAGGGGGAGGGGCGCTATCGCTCCGCTGAGCTACTGCACAGCGGCGGGGATAACCGCATTGCCGCCCTTGCTACAAATAATGTGCCTTAGGCGGAATTCACTTCCGCCGTGGGCGACCCAATTTGCCGCATACTTGCGGCTTAATGTCTTTGAGAACGAACCATTCGCGGGCGACCCGTTAAGAGATGCACAAATTCAGTCCTCGCATAATTTCTTTGCCCACAGTATGCCGCCTGCAAGGCTCTGTATCGGAAGAAATTTGCGAACCTCAGCAATACGACGCCAGCAAATCATACAGGGTCTGGTAAAATTCGCCCAGATAGGAGCGCGCCAGCGTATCCATTCCGTAGGCCTGCAAGCGGGCGTTGGGGTCGTCGGTGGCCTCCATGTAGTAATTTCGCACCACCAAGAACCGTTCGGAATACGAAAGGTTGTAGTTGGGGTTCTGCGGGTAGCGGTAGGGGCCGTTCTCATCCCCCTCCGAGCCGAGCGATTCATACGCCAACTGCAACAAGAGGTCCTCCCGCAAAATATCCACCTGCGCGGCGGCCTCGTCGTCCACCTGTTTTGCGTAGAAGTTATACGCCGTGCTTCGTTCAAAGTGGTTGCTCACGAGCATCTGGAACATCTCCGCCTTGTCCTCTTCGGCGACGGAGAGGATCTTGTCCTTTTTGGTCTGCGCCACGCGCACCATGGAAAGTTGCACGGGCGAGAGGTCGCTGTACTGCGGGTCTGTGAGGTCGATGATGTCAATCGTCATACTGTTCATCCTCCCCTATTCCCATGCCGATGCCCGCGATGCGGAAATTTTCCGTCCGCGTGGAGATACACAGCGATACCGCCGCCCCGCGCAGGGCGCGCGAGAGGTACATCTTCTCGCCCGCTTTCCCCTTGCAGAGGGCGGCGCCGTCCTCGGGGGTACTCGCCTCCACGGTGAACTCCCCCTCGCCCTCCACGCGCACCCACTCGGCGCAGGGGTTGTTTTTGCCGTCGAGGGAGAGGGTGCACATCACTTGGCAGGGTTCGCCGCCGGGCAGGCCGCGCTCCGTCACCTCGCAGATGACGTCGCCGTAGATGGCGTACCCCTTCTGCATTGCGCCGAACGAGGCGACCTCGCACCCCAAGAATCTGTCCCTGTCAAAGCGGGGGTCGTACACGGCGATACGGCGGTTTCCGTCGCGGAGGGCGACGTGCGCATAGTACTGCCCGTTCATCGCGCCCGTCTCGACCTCGGCGGAGAAGTCCGCAAGATCGAAGCAGGGCGAGACGACCCGTTCAAACTTATTTCCGTCGAACCGCCACAGCCCCGTCGTGGTGAGAAAGTAAATTTTATCGTCCACGATCTGGCAGGAATTTTTCAGCACTTCGCCGCAGTTATGCGGATAGAGCACGGTCTTGGTATTCAGCACCTTGCCGCCCATGTGCAGTTTCCACACGCCGTATTGGGCGAAGAAGTACGCGTCGTCGCGGTAGACGATCCCCGCCGTCAGGTCGCCGCACTGGGCGGGGACATACAGCGTGCCCGAGGCTTGCACGTCGGTATTTGTGGAGACCGCCCAATTTTTCAGGCTGTACGCGGCGGTGTAGATGATCCTGTCCGCCTTCGCGAGGAAGAACCTCCCCGCATAGGGAAACCCGAAGAGGCCGCCCGTTCTCTGGCTGTAATCGAGCATCTGCCCGTCCTCGGCCTCGCAGAAAAAGGTTCGGTCGGAGAACACGAGTTGCCAGGTGTCCTTGCGCACCTCGTTGAGGGTGAAGTAGACGGCGCTCACCGAGCGCGGCATACTCGTGAGCCTGAACCCGTAATAGTTCTGCTCGGCGAACACCGCAAACATTCCGTCGGTGTTCCTCGACGCCACATGGTTGACGGAGATCACCTCATTTTCCACCACATACAATTTGAAGGGCACGTCGGTGAAGGGCATCTCGATGGGTTCAAGCCCCTCCGCGCACACGAGGCCGCCGTCCGTCTCCCGCATATGCACGAGGAACACGTCCCGCACGGCGCTCCCCGCCCGAAGGCGGGAAGCGGGGAAGTACAGGGCGCTCCGCGAGCGGCGCGGGGGCGAATAGGTCTTATCGTAGATCATATCCACCTCCGCGAGCGAACGGAGAGGGTACGGCGGTAGATGCCCGCGGCGCGCAGGGCGTCGCGGTACTTTCTGCCCCACATCGCGCCCTCGGCGAATTGGCGGTTGGTGATGCAGAACTCGCTCGCAACGCCGAAGGCCAAAAGGCGCGCCGAGATGTGGTCGGAAAACGCCGTCTCGTCGCCGAGGTCCTTCACGGGGGGCGAGTAGGCGTATACAACTTCCAGCTCGCCCGCCGTCTGCGGCACGCTGATATAGGTGGGCATGATGCCGAAGCGAACGGGTGTCCCCTCCTCGTCCGTCACTTTCAGGATGTTCACGGGCGCAAAGGAGAAACTTGCGTAGGAAATTTTACCCTGCGCGGGGACAAACCGCTCCGCCGTTTTCAGCGGAAAAAAGTCGAGCGCGACCTCGTTTTCGATGAGGTTGTAACAGCGCAGCAGCGACTTTACTTCGCCGTCCGAGCCTTCCTCCGCCGCCTCCACGGCTTGGGCGAGGTCGCTCCTTCCCAGCGTTTCGGCCGCCAATGCAACAACTTCTTTCACCAGCATTTCGCGCCCCTCCCGTTATGCTTCCGTGATCCCCGTGAGCATCCCCTGTCCGCAGGGGCGGTAGCAGAGGAGTTCGGCATACTTCACGAGCGTCGCCGTGTACACGGGCTTGCCCGCCACCTGTTTGAGGATCTTTCCGTCCTCGCTCTCCATCCACTGCCAATCGCCGAGCTGGTGCAGGCCGAAGTCGTCGGTGTTCAGAAGGTACATCGTGCCCGCGGGGCAGAAGCGGTCGGCGACGACGGGGATGCCGTTGAAGGAGATGGCGGTATACCCCCCTTCGAGGTTGACGGTCTCCACCGAGCGGGCGGCGGAGATGAGCTGCACCAACTTGCGGCGCACCCCCCACGAGCAGATGATGAAGTTCACCTTGCTGCCCGAGTTCTCCTCGACGGCGTCGATGGCGGTCTGCAGGGCGTTCTCGGTGAGGTCGCCCACCTCCGCCTTCTTGTACGGCTTCATCCACGACGCGCGCTGCACGCCGTAGAGGGTCTCGCTGTCCGAAAAGATGGCGCCAAGCCCCGTGAGTTCAAGCCCCTTGGAGCCTTGCATACAGATGGTGTAGCTTTCGGGCGTCTCGATGGCGGCGCCGGAGAGGGTGACGGTTTTCCCCGTCCTGTCCACTTCCGTGACTTCGCGCTTTTCCGCTTTCAAAGTGCCCGCGCCGTCGTATACGTCCACAAGCATCCCCTCGGCAATGTTCTGCACCGTGTCCACCGTGTACTTTGTGCCCTCGGAAGAGGAAACGGTGGCGAGTTTGCCCGAGCCGTCGCCGAAGAGCATACGGCCGAAGTTGTAGGACGAGCTCTTGACAAGGCCGTCCATCTCGTCGTTCAGAAGGTCGACGAACGCGCCCTCCGCGCTTGCCGAGGCACGGAGCGCCTTATCGCTGATCTCCACCGTGCCGTACAAATTTTTGAGGGTGACGACGAACTGCGCGTAGCGGTTGCCCGTCGAGCCGGGCAGATCGCCCGCCTCCGTGCCCGCGCCGATGCCGCCGTTCACGCCGTAGCGCACCAATTTTCTCACGTCCCTGCCCCACACATCCGAAGTCGTCTGCAAGATGCGCGCGAGGAAGGGGTTGGCCGCCTTGTTGAGCTGGTCGCTCACGGCGGAAAGGTAATAGAATTTCAAGGCATTGTCTGCCGTTGCGGTTGTGATCATGAAAATTCCTCCTTAATTTTTGTGTTGTCCGCGGAAGTAGCCGAGCGCGAGCTTGCCCGCCTCCGCAATGTTTTTGGGTCTCTGGGCGGGCGCGGTGACGCCTGCCCCCGCCGTGCCCATGAGCGGCACGCCGCCCAGCGACTGCAAGTAGTCGCCGATAACGCGCGTTCGCACGGCCTCGTTCTCCGTGACGGCGCGGTAGAGGGCTTCGGGATCTCTGCCCTCCCGCGCGCCCGCCGCCTCTTCGTACGCCTTCAGCTTCTGACTGCGACGGGTAAATTCCGCTTCAAGTTCCGAATAGGCGCGCGCAAGGGCGTCTACGCTCTTGAATTTTCCCGGAAGAGCGGTCTCTTCGGGGGTTTTTGCGTTTTCGTTGTCCTCTGTCACTTTTCTTCTCCTTTGCGGCGGTGGCTTTCGAGGTGGCGCACGATCCTCGCCTTCGCCGCTTCGTTCTGTTCCGCGCCCGAAAGCAGGGCGCGCGTGTGTTCGGAGATGTGGATGGCGTGGTCGTCGTATTCGTCCGCCTCCAATTCCGCATCCTCCTGCGCCAACATGACGTTTTCGCGCTCCGCCTTTTTCAGGTGGAGGGCGGAAACATCCCTCGCTGTCTCCAACGAGCCGAAGCCCAGAGCGTCGAGGACTCTGTTCCTTGTCTCGTCGGAAAAATTGCCCTTCTCATCCCGCAGCAGCCCGAGTTCGAGGAGATATAAAATGTCCTCCCTGATTTGTTCGGGCGTGCGCTCGTATTCCGTTTCGAACTGCACGTCGTCCGCCGAAATATCGCTCGCGGAAAAGTAGAAGAGTTCGGTCTCCCCGCCCGTGCCCGTCATGCGGACAAGCCGTTTTGCCGATGCGAACTGCTTGTAAAGGTGCAAAATTTGTTTGCCCGTCTCCTTTACGGCGCGTTCGACGCTCTCGACGCTCATCTGCATCCGGTTCTGGTCCTGGTCGATGAGGAGTTGCAACCCCGTTGCCGAGGTCACGTGCGTGGGGTTTGCCGAGTTGCGGGAAATTTCGCTCATGCCCGAGACGAGAATGAACTCGCCGGCGATGCGCTCTTCCTCCTCGGCAAATTCTGCGGGCAACTTGCCGCAGTCGAGGAACGCAGGGGCGGGAGAACCCTGCCGGTAGACGAGCACCTTCCCGGGATAAAGGCCGTCGTCCGCCAATTCCTCCGCGTCAAGCGAGCCGTCCTCGACCGCGATGACTCCCGCAGAGAGGCGGTTCAAAAATTCGTGCTTGCGGTTGCGAACCGCGTTGTACGCCCTCTGCAACGGGATCATGCGGTCGACGACGGAAGTTCCGAAGAACGCCCCCGCGAGCGCCACGCACGTCTGCCTAACAAAGGGCAGAACGCGCTCCCCTCTATCGCCGTTGCGGTAGGGCAGCGCCCCCTCGTAGAGGAGGGTATCCCCCGCAACGATCTCCAACCGCCCATCGGGAAATTCCCCGTTCGGGCGGGTATACCGTTCAATTAAGATCTCCGCGTCGGCAAGCGCGGGGCGGAAATCTCCGTCCATCGGCCGCTTCCACGCGCTCGAAGAGGAGTACGGCGCGAGCGGGAATTCGGAAATGCGCCTGCCCGCTATCTCCACGCCGAACCTCTCCTTTATCTCCGAGACGGGCACGGCCTTGGCGTGGATGAGGCTCTTCACCTCGTCCATGTCCTCCGCCGAGAGCGAATCGGGGTAAATTTCGAAGGGCGAGAGCGCGACGACGTTCACATCGCCCTCGTGCACGGAGTGTCCCGTATCGTCCACGCCGATCACCTTTCCGTCCTCGAAGTTCCAGATGATCTTGTAAAACGCCGTGCCGCACGTCTCCGACCACAGCGTGGCGCGGGTGATCACCTTGTCGAGGTCGACCCGCCCCTTGACCGCCTTCAGAATGTTGGAGGAGAGGCGCGCCGTCTTCATATCTTCGTCGCTGTCCGAAAAGGGGCGAACGGCGAGCGTCGGCCGCACCTTGGAGAGCCGCGCAAGGCGGGTCTCCACCGTGGGCGCGATGTGGTTGAAGCACCGCCGCGACTGCCAATAAAATTCGGCGTCCTCCTCTTTGAGATCGCCCGCGGGCGAGACCTCGCAGTATTGGTTGCCGCTCAAAAAATTCATGTTGAGCTGCCACCCACATTCGAGTTGCCTGCGCGCTTCGCGCCGCGTGGCGAAGTCCGACTGAATTTCCCGCGCGAGGTCGCGCCTGCGCTTTTCCTCCATCTTTTCTTCCGTCTGCTGCTTATTCATCTTTTTCCTCCTTCAATTGTGCAAGCAATCTGTCCCGTTCGCTCTCGAGTTCATCGTCGGAAAGCGCCGCGTAATCCTTCTTCCCCATGAGCAGCATCGCGGCCTTCAAATCGGGCGGAATGTCCTTTTTGGTCTCCTTCCGCTTGACGAGCCGCAACTCGCCTTCATGGGCGTCGTATTCTTCGGTGACTTCCTCGACGCTGTAACCGAGCGCAACTTTGAGGATCGCCTGCTTTACGTCATCTTTTTTCATGTTACCTCCTTGATTTTTCCTCTCCCGCCCGCCCGCGCGCAGTTCCCCGAGGGGAACTGCGCGCGGGCGGGCGGGAGAGGAATCACCCTCCGCGCCGCTTTTTTCGGGGCGGGATCTTCTGTGGGAATGGATTGAATTTTGCATTGCGTTGCTCCTTTTTTTGAGATAAAGCAGAGATTTCTCCACACGCTACGCTTGGTACTTCGTGCACCGCTACGCGTCGGGCAAAATGACATTTTTATGGGGCGGAATGACACGCGACACCCCTTCCGTCACCTGCGGTGACACCTGTCGCGGGCAGGTAGAACCCTGCCCTTGGTCGCCGTTCGCGCCTACCGATGCGCTTACTCCTCCGCAGAACGCCTCGCACAGCCCACCGGGCTGATGCTCATAGTGCGTTCTGCGACCTCGAAGGGGTGGGCAAGAGTTGCCCCCCCTGCCCCATTAGGGAACGGGTCAACGGTGGCGGAGGGCGCGGATGCGGCGCTCCTTGTCCTTTTGCATGGGGCTTATTTCGCGAAGATACGGGCGGCGCGGGCAGGACATCAGGTAGTAGCGCAGTTCATCCATCGCGTGGTCGTCCACCTTGCGGGGGCTATCGCCGCTGCCCCAGAAGTACGTCTTGAATTCGCGGATCATATTCGTGCAGTTGGAAAAAATGTACAGATTGGGCGACGAACTTTTTTGGTTCAAATAACTTTTCACCTGCGCGACGCCCGCGAACACATCCTTGTTCACCTTTGCATCGACGAGCACGCCGCGCTCGTAGAAGAGTTCGGAGACCGAACGGCGCGAGGCGAGGGTGCGCTGCCCCGCCGCGGGATCGATGAGCGCCTGTACTCTGCCCCTGCCATCGTGCTTCCAATTCAGTTTTTCGCACATCTCCAAAATGGCGCGGGCGTGATAGTCCACATCCTCCCCCGCCTTGTAGTGCTCGGCGACGACGTACACGTTGCCGTCGTAGTCCACGGCGTACCAATGGGCAGACAGGGGGTTCTTCAATCCGGGGTCGATGGAGATGGTATCCTGCCATGCCTCGGGAATGGGAAAAGGCTCGATTACGTGCAATGTATCATCAAATTCGGGATAGACAAGCCCCTCGCGCGCGCCGAATCTGCCGTACCGCCGCGACTGCAACGACGCCTCGTCGAACGCCGCCGTGAGACGCTCTGCCTCCTCCTGCGGGAGGAAGGGATTATCCGCCCACTCCATGAACTCGTACCACACCTCGGGGTCGCACTTGCGGTTCAAATAGATGTCGTCGTAGATAAAGGTCAAGCCTTTCAATGGCGTCATCGTGCCGAAGATATCCCCCTTTCTGTCGGCGACGCGCATGACGCACTCCTCATAGATATCCTGCGGCGGCTCTTCATCGAACCACACGAAATCCAAGGAACTCCCCTGAAAACGCTCCCTGCCCTGATCGCAACTCTTGAAGCCGATGACGGACGTTCCGCCGAGGGCGTTTTTGACGAAGATCTGGTCGATGACGCCCGCCGTGGGGTTGTCCTTCCGCCCGCTCGACATGACGATATCCGCGATCTGGTCGGGGCGGAGGTAGTACAAAATTTTGCGCTGCGCGACATCGCGCTGCACCTGCGACGTGGGCGAGACGACCCAGCCGAATACGTTTTTCCTGTTCTCCCTGTACGGGTGCACGCCGCGGGCGATGTACACCGCCTCCACCGCGCCGCACTCCGTCTTGCCCGAACGGTTGCCGCCGAACACCCAGCGGTTGCGCTTGGGGCACTTGTGGAAGGCGATCTGCTTTTCGTGCACCACCTCGCCCGTGTTGTAGCGGGAGAGCATATCCTGCTCCCTACGCCTGCGCTGTTCCGCTTCGATCTCCAAAATGTTATACAAAATTTCGTTCATATTCGATAAAATAAATGCTTTCACGCGCGCCGTATTTCGCTATGATAGCGGCTATGAAGCGAACCCTCCTATTTCTTCCTCTATTATGTCTGTGCGCCCTCTTTATCTGCGTTTTTCCCCGCGGCAGCACCGCTTCCGCCGAGACGGAAGCGCAGTATGCCGTTGTCAACGAGAGCGATGTGCTCTTCTACGAGAGAGCGGACAGGAGCACCGCCCTGTTTGTGCTGCCGTACACCTACTTTGTGCGAATTCTTGCAACCGATGGCGAGTTTTTGCGGGTGCAGTACGCCTCCGCCGAGGGCTACTGCCTTGCCTCCGACGTCATCGCGGTGGATTTTACCCCCGTGACGCCCTACCTTGTGCGAACGGTGGATTTCCTCTACAAGATCGACGACCCCGGAAAGGCCGGCTCGGAGGAGATGCTGACCATTACGCGCACCTTTGACTACTACGGGCACATCTATGAGAACGGCTACCTCTACTACTATGTGCTTGCCGACGGCGCGTTCAAGCGCATCCCCGCCGAACGGCTTTTGGATTACCAATTAAACCGCGAATACGAGCAATATGTTGCAGTTTCTGCCGAGGCGGAGCGCGAGACGGGCGGGCTTTCCGCCGCCGCGATCGTCGCCATCTGCGTCGCCTGCGTTGCCGCCGTGTCCGTCGCCGTGCTGGTGGCGCGGGGCAAACGGCCGCCCGCTTACGACCCCGATAAGGCGGAATTTTAAGCCGCGCATTTGTTGACGGGCGGCCGAGAAAAAACCGCGATTATCGACAATATATTGACATTTAGTCCGATTTTTCCGCCCCGCGCGGCTCTGCCGCGCGGGGCGGCTGCTCTTCCTCCGCTTTGCCCTTGGCGGAGCGCGCCCGCGCCTTGCCCGTAAACGCGACCCCGCCGCGCTTCCTCCTCTCCCACACCATGCGCTCCTTTCCCTCGCGAAGGGCGCGCAGGATCTTCATAAAGGGGGAAAACTGCCCGAATACCGAGGCGAAACGGCTGTCCGTCCAGCCGAGGTCGGCAAGAAGGCGCGCCACCTTGGATACGAGCGCATCCTGCTTGCGGAAATAGGTGCGCACGGAGTAGGGAAAGGTCACCCTACGCCCGCCCGCCAGCCACTCCGCACGGCGGAAATATTTGTATTCGAGAAGATACCGCTCCTCGTCGTCCATCGATCGCACGATGCGCTCCATCTGCGCGGCAAGTTCCCTGACTGCCGACTGCATGGCGTACTCGCGCACCACATGGCTTGCCGCTTCCTCCGCCGAACACATCGCCCGATACGACAGAAGCGCCTTGTTCTCCGCACTCTGCGCCATCGCCTCCGACAGCGCTCCCAGCCACGGATAGGCGTACAAAAATACCTTTGCATACTCGCGTTTCATCTCTGCTCCTTCCCTGCGCGAAACGCCCGTCCGCACAGGAAAAATTAAAATACGAACTTTTGTTCGCTTTTATCGTACCACAAATTTCAGAAGAACGGAAGTATGTATGACAACTTTTTTTTGAATTTTTGAAAAAATTTTTTTGAGGGAGGATTTTTGCCCTCCCCCGCCGCGCTATGCGCGGCGGGGGAGGGCAAAGATATGGCTGCGGACGGGAGGCATAAAACAACCCCCACCACCGCCTATGGCGGAGCCGCCCCCTTCAAAGGGGGCAGCTGAGAATGGGCGGGCGGGATGACACCCCTTCCGTCACCTATGGTGACACCCACCCCTCCAAGGGGTGGGCAAGATACGCTCCCTGCGGTCGGTATGAGGAGTGCCTCCCCACCACCGCCTACGGCGGAGCCTCCCCTCCAAAGGAGGGTAGGCCTTGTGAAGGCGGACGGCGGTTGGGGGAAGATACACTCACCGCGGTCGGTATGAGGGGGGTAAGATAAAACGGGAGAAAAATTCGGACGAAAAGTACAGGTAAAAACGGGCGGATTTTGGGCGCAAGGGGCGGTGGAAAAACGGAGAAAAATTTTGGCGCAAAGTAATTGTCTTTTTCGCGCGCGCGTGTTATAATGCTACTATGCTCATACGAAAAACTGCGGGCTTTTTTCTTGCCGCCCTCCTTTTTGCGGCCGCCGCGCTCGGCATCTTCCTTCCCCTCCCCTCCCGCCGCGCCGACGCAGACACTTCGCCCGTATCCCTCACAACCGAGAACGCCGAACTATTCCTGCCCGAAAGTTACGAGCAGTATCTGGCGCTGAAAGATCCCACCGATGTTGCCGTCTGTGAGAAATATATCGCCGTCGCCGACGAAAACAGCATCTATGTCTTTTCGCGCGAGAACGGGCAGTATTCCGTATATACAAACGGCAGTTCGTCGAGCGTAAAAATCAATAAAATTCAGTTCTCCGACAGCGGAGATCTGTACTTTGTGAACAGCGCAATGCAGTTTTACAAACTCAATTTGGTCGATATGTCCGTTGGGAAAACCCCTCTTTATTCCCTCTCCAATTTCTTTATCTCGGGAAATCTGATCTATGCCGCTACAACCACGGCAAATGAAACGCAACTTCGGATACTCAATCTTGACGGCTCGGACAACGTAGCGGAGATCGTGCCTTTGGTGGACAAACTGAACGCAACACCCCACCTCTTTTTTGAGAACGGTATTCTTTACTATACGATCGTTGATACCGTGACCGCTTATACGGTGGCGACGCGCGAATCGGAGCGGTTCATCCTAAAAGATAATAAAAGTAGCACCGACCTGACGCCCCTGACACCCTCCGCGATTTGCGCCTACGGCGACGACATCTTCTTTACCAATTCCCGCGGGCTGTTCCGCAACAATAAAAGCCAAAATGACCTTCCTCCGATAGATGAAGATGACGACTATTCCGCGCTCACAGAATATGAGGGGATGCTCTACGCCGTAAAGGGCAAGACAATAAAACAATACGACATCGAGGCGGGGGAATTTACCGACTATGAGATCGCCGCCGCGTCTTCCTCCGTCAATCGGCTGTCGGGCGCGACGGAGTGCGTGAGAGCGGGGAATTTGCTCGTCACTGCCGACAAGGGCAACGACCGCATCTCCGTGTACGATACGGCGGAGAAGTCCTTTGTGACGCTCGGCTGCACGGGCGTGAACTATGTGGCCACCGACGGCACAAGCATTGCCGCCGCGACCGAAAATGGAATTTTCATCTTTGAACCCGTGTATGTGTCCGAAAGCCGCTCCTTTGTGCTCAAACAGACCAAGGAAATTACGCAAGAATACGTCGTGGGTGTGGTGTGCGTGTACGGTACGTTCTACTATGTGACAAGCGACTACTACTACGGCAAGATCGAGCGCGACGATGGGACGGAAAACGGGTGGACGAACTCCACCGAAAAACGCAATGTGGGCATTACGCCAAAGGCAATCGCCGCCGATTTGTTCGGGGACATCTTTGTCGTCGACCAAAGCGGAAACGTATACGAACTCGGCGAGGACGACTTCGCGGCGACGGGGGGACTCGGCAACCCCGTGGCGACCATTCAGGGCGAATTTACCTCGCTGAGGGCGGGGTTCGACGGCACGCTGTATTACCTCGACGAAAACGGCAAATTCTGCGGCGTGGACGGAGAAATTGCAAACATCGACGGCGCGGATTTTGTGTATCTCGGCGAAGGGAGCAGACAGCCCGTCTCCTTTGCCCTCGGCTTCGAGGACGACGAGGTGTATTTCTGCTTTGGCGATTTCATCGTGAAGTCGAAGGCGGGCGAATTGGGGCTCTCCTTGTTCGGACAACTTTCGGATGCGAAGGACATCGTGCGGGAGGGAAACCTTCTCGTCGTGGCAGATACGGGCAACAATCGCGTCACCGTTTACGATATGAAAAAGCATTCTTTTACCGTCATTGAGACCGATTTCTCCCCTACCCTCGTTGCGACGGACGGCTCCGTGATCGCCGCCGCGAGCGGGAATAAGGTGTACGTCTGCGACTATGGCGACGAGTGTTTCGGCAAACCAACCACTGCCGATTTGGGCACGATAAAAGGTCTTGCTTGTGTGAACGGGACTGCTTACTATATTACCCAATATGGATACGGAAAAGTAGAGGAAGAAGATAAGGGACTTGTTTCGCGGCTCGAAGATCCTTTGGTCGCACTCGCTGCCGACGCCAATGGCATTCTGTATGTTGTAGATACAAGCGGTCATGTTCGGTATTATTATGAAGATGAATTTGCCGATCCCGATGTCCCGAGCGGCGGATATACGGAGTTCTGTCTCCACACACCTATTTCGTCATTGCGGGCAGATCGTGAAGGAAACTTATACTATTTAAGTGAAAATGCTCTATGGAAGAATGATGAGAAATTGACCGAGTTTGGAAGCAACTCTTTCGGTTATGGCAGCGCAAGCAGTCCCGTCGCTTTTGCTTTGGATTTTGAAAACAATGACGTATATTTACTCTATGGCGACTATATTGTAAAAGCCAAGCCGGAAGCGTTGGGCATTCTCACCTTAACCGATATATACGATATCTATTTGCAAACGCTACCAATCAGTGACGATAAATGACAGCCGCCCGTCGGCATAAAAAAATCTTTCGGAAAAAATTCAAGGATATAAGCCATGAGGTTTGTACGAACGAAACGCAACAGAATTATATTGTGGATACTGCTGATTGTCTTGTCGATCGGCGGCGGGACGGCAGGCTTTACTTTATGCCGAAATAGCGTTTCCGCGGCGGCGGAGAGCATCTCCCTCTCCGAAGAGAATGCTAAACTCGTTCTCCCCTCGAGCTATGAACAGTATCTTTCGCTCAGTTCGCCGAGTTCTGTTGCGATAAGCGACAAATATATCGCTATTGCCGATGGTAAGATCATTTATATTTACGACAGAACAAATCTCGCACAGGGTTATCGCACATACACCTATAACGGCGGCAATGGCGTTACTGTGGGAAAAATGCAATTTTCCCCGAGCGGTAGATTATATTTTTTAAGCACAGCAGGATTATATGAGCTGTCTTTGGACGACGAATTCCAAAAGAAGCAAGTAGTGAGTTTCACCCCCTACACGTTTCTTGTTGAAGGAGACACTCTTTTCACGGTAACCACACATGAAGGAGTTTCTCCTGCAATTTACAGTTTTGAACACTTTGAAAACGTGCAGCAGCCGCTTGACCTATCAACGGCTTCACATAGCAACATATCTATCGCTGGCACTGAAACAGCAAATCATCCTCTCATCACACTTGCAGACGATATACTTTATTGCGCGATCGGTGACAATGTTTCGCGCTATGATCCTGCCACGCTCCAAGGGAAAAACTCTAAATTTTACCTGAATTCAAGTGCCAACCCCATTCCGATCTCGATTTGCGCAACGAAAGGCGCCCTATACTATACAACGATGGACGGTTTATACCGCTCTGACCTTAACGGAAAAGCCGAGGCGATTGTGAAAGGCGCGTCATTCGGCGCACTAACGGAATGGGACGAGAATCTATATTTTCTGCAAGACAAAGCCGTACAAGAATACAACATTGCGGAACAGAAAATCACCGATTACGAGATCACGGCGGCGTCGGCGAGCACAAACCGCCTCAACGGGGCGACGGAGAGTGTGCGAGCGGGCGATTTGCTCGTGACTGCCGACAAGGGCAACAACCGCATTTCGGTGTATGACTTCGCCGAAAAATCCTTTGAGACCCTTTCCTGCGAAGGCGTCACCCATGTGGCGACTGACGGCGAGCTGATTGCCGCCGCGACGGATACGGATATTTTCATCTATGAACCCGTGTATGAGCCCGAAAACCACGCCTTTGTGCTGAAACAGACCGCGGAATTTCAGCAGAACAATGTTGTGGGCGTCGTGTGCGTATACGATGCAATTTACTTTATAACGGGCGATTATTACTACGGTAAGATTGTGCATGCCGATGAAACCCCAAACGGGTGGGCCGCCTCCTCCAAACAGCGCAGTGTGGGCAGCATTACACCCAAGGCGATCACCGCCGATCTGTTCGGCGACATCTTCGTCGCGGATAACACCGGCAAGGTGTATGAACTCCACGAGGACGACTTTGCGACAGCGGGCGAACTCGGTGACTCCGTGGCCGAAATCGGCTCTGACTTTTCCTCCCTGCGGGCGGGGTTCGACGGCACGCTGTATTACCTCGACGAAAGCGGCAAATTCTGCGGCGAGGACGGCGAAATTGCAAACATCGACGGCGCGAGGTTTGTGTATACGGGCGAGACGGAAAAAAAGCCCGTCTCCTTCGCCCTCGGGTATGAGGACGACGAGGTGTACTTCTGCTTCGGCGATTTTATTGTGAAGTCTGAGGCGGGCGCGCTGGGGCTGGAGACGCTGGAGAAGGTGTCGCGGGACGCGCTGAACAACAGCGCGGAGACCCTTTCCGCCGTGCCCGAACCCGATAAGGTTGCGCTTGCCGACTTTGAGGCGGGGAGCGTGGGCATCCAAGTGAACCTTTCCGCCCTGCAAGACGGCGGAAACTTTGCGGCGGGCTACTACCGCTACGACGAAAAACGGCGCGGCGTGGTGCTTGCCGAGCACGGCGCTTACAGCCTTGTCGCCCTCTATGAGGAGCACGTTTACACCGTGGAACTCTTCCGCACCGAGGACGCCGCCGACGCGCCCAAGCCCGAGATCGAGGAGAAGAGCGGGGAGATGTACCTTTCGAGCGACTGCCCCGCCTACCACTTCCCCTGCATTGCCGATTTACCCGCGCGCGAGGAAGTACCCCTCCCCCGCGGCACGAGGGTGCGCGTTGTCGCCTACTTTGGCGAGGGCGGGCAGGAAGAGGCGCAGGGCGGCTACACCTTTGCCTATGTGGAATACGAGACGGCGGCGCGGAGCGCCTCCAAATGCTATGTGCCCGCCGCCTACCTCACCGAGGTCGATCCCCTCGGCAACGCGGGCGAGAACTATACCTTGGGCTATGTGAAGCCCGGGGCGACCTTTACCGACCCGAACGGCAACAAAATTGTGACCGAGGAGCGCGTGCAGGCGCGGCTCTATCAAAACGAGGACGGCACTTACACCGCCCGCTATGAAAAAGAGGGCGTCTCCTACACCGCCAACCTTGAAGCGGGACAGATAGAATGGGGCGAATCGGACGCGTGGCGCATCGCGCTCATCGTCATTCTCTCCGTCGTCGCCGTGCTCATCATCGGCGGGTATGTGTTCCTTCTCCCTTGGAATAAAAAACAAACAAAATAATCGAGGACGTTATGGCTGAATATCTCTCCCCTCTCGTGCTGCAAAGAGCCGACCCCTATCTCATGAAAAAGGACGGGAAGTACTACTTCACCGCCACCTGCCCCGCCTACGACCGCGTGGAGATCCGCTGCGCCGATACCGTGAACGGCATTGCCTCCGCCCCCGCGCGCGTCGTCTGGAAAAAGCACGCGCTCGGCGCGATGGCGTGCCATGTCTGGGCGCCCGAGATCCACTATATCATGGGAAAGTGGGTCATCTACTTCGCCGCGGGGCACAAGCCCGGCAAGTGGCGCATCCGACCCTATGCCCTTCTCTGCAAGGGGCAAGACCCCATGAAGGACGAATGGGTGGAGGCGGGCAAACTGCAACCCGCCGACGGCGACGACTACCCCTTTACCCACTTCTCCCTCGATACCACCGTGTTCGAACACCGCGGCAGGTGGTACATCATCTGGGCGCAGAAGGTGGGCACGGAGGACAGGGGCATCAAGCCCATCTCCAACCTCTACATCGCAGAACTTGAAACGCCTTTCAAATTGAAAACCTTTCACGTGCTCTTGACAACGCCCGACTACGCCTGGGAGCGCGACGGCGGTTTTTGGGTGAACGAAGGGCCTTCCGTCATCAAGAATAAGGGCAAAATCTATGTGACCTACTCCGCCTCGGCGACGGGCGCGTGCTACTGCATGGGGATGCTGGACGCCGACGAGAACGCCGACCTTCTCGACCCCACCTCGTGGCACAAACGCAACACGCCCGTGTTCAAGACCGACGCGGACAAGAAACTGTACGGCCCGGGGCACAACTGCTTTACCGAAGGCGACGACGGCGAACCTATCACCCTGCTGCACTTCCGCAACTATGAACGCATTGTGGGCGACCCCCTCAACGACCACAACCGCCACGCGCACGTGATGAAGGTGCGCTTTGACGAGGACGGCGCGCCCGTGTTTGGGTTCGGCGCGGGGGAATTGTATAATGCCGAAGTCGTCAATGAGAGGCAGAAAAATATCAACGATTGATTCGCAAAAAATCTTTTGCTATGCAAAATATTTTTTGCGAGGAATGTAACATTTATGGGATATCCGGTTGCGGCTCGAAAGCGCTCTCCCCGACATTAAGCCTACGATAGTGTGGCAAATGGGGTGGAGCGGTGCACCATGCTCAACAGCCCTGTGGGCTGTGAGCGCACCGCGACATGAGCGCTGGCAAGCGCGAAGGGCTTTGCGGCGGTACCTGCCGCCCAAAGTGCAGCGGCGGGAGACCCGCCTCCCACCACCCCGCGCGCACCATTCGTCTACTAAGCGCGGCACGAGGAGCGTAGCGACGAAGTAGCGCCG
>CANQMX010000026.1 GCA_947625095.1 uncultured Clostridia bacterium
ATCAAAAAGGCATGGTATCATGAAAGTATGAAAACGAGCGGGGAAAAATTTTATTTAAGAGCATACGGCGGGGCGGGGCGCAAAAAAATTTCCTTTTCCCGCCCGCGCGCCGTTCCCCCTTCGGGGGAACGGCGCGCGGGCGGGAAAAGGAAAAATGGATAAAATACAATATATTGAGCGAAGAAAAATGCTCTCCGATGCGGGAATCGGGAGAGCGTTACGGCGGCGGGAAAACGATGCTGGCGGGTCAGCGGAGCGGGATGCTGGCTTCGGCGTTGAGGGTGAGGGGCGCAAAATTGCCGGCGCGGTACTGCATGAGACCCTCCGCCGCGATCATCGCGCCGTTATCCGTGCAGTGCTTTTTGGCGGGCAGAACGAGGCGCAGTCCCGCCGCGGCGCAAGCCGCCTGCAAGCGTTCGCGGAGATACCCGTTCGCCACCACGCCGCCGCCCGCGGTCACGGTGGCAACGCCCCTTTCTCTTGCTCCTTCCACGACCTTTTGCACGAGGATATCGAGCGCGGCGCTCTGGAAGGAGGCCGCAACGTCGGCGCGCGACCACGCCTCCCCTCTCTGCTCGCAGTTATGCACATAGTTGATGATGTGCGTTTTGAGGCCGCTGTACGAAAAATCGTAGCCGCCCAAGCCCTTCAACATCTTGGGCATGGGAACAACGGATTTGCCCTCCCGTGCGAGCGCTTCGACGTGCGGCCCGCCGGGGTACGGGAGCGAGAGCACGCGGGCGACCTTATCGAACGCCTCGCCCGCCGCGTCGTCCAATGTACCGCCCAGCACCTCGAACTCCGTGTACGATTTTGTGTGGATGATGGCGGTGTGGCCGCCGCTCGCGAGCAAGGTCATAAAGGGCGGCTCGAGCGCCTCGTCCTCCAAGTACGCCGCGGCGAGATGCCCGCGGATGTGGTTGACGCCGATGAGCGGGATGTTCAGCCCGTAGGCAAAACTCTTGGCGAACGAAAGCCCAACGAGGAGCGCGCCCAAAAGCCCCGCGCCGTAGGTGACGGCGATGGCATCGAGTTGCTCCTTTTTGACGTTTGCGGCTTGAAGGGCGCGGGAGACGACCTCATCCACCGCGTCGGTGTGAGCGCGGGAGGCGATCTCGGGCACGACGCCGCCGAACTTGGCCTGCGTGGGTGCGGAGGAGATGATTTCATCGGAGAGCAAAACGCGGCCGCGGATGACCGCCGCCGCCGTTTCGTCGCACGAGCTTTCAATGCCCAAAATGATGGGATCTTCTTTCAATGTACTCACGATTTTTTCAAATAATCGACAATAAAGCCCTGAATTTCGCCGTCCATGACCGCCTGTACGTCGCCCATCTCGTAGCCCGTCCGGTGGTCCTTGACGAGGGTGTACGGGCAGAACACATAGGAACGGATCTGCGAGCCCCACTCGATTTTTTTGGTCTCGCCCTTGAGGGCGGCCTCCGCCGCCATGCGCTGTTCTATCTGCTTTTCGAGGAGTTTGGAGCGCAGGTACTTGAACGCCATCTCCTTGTTTTGCAGTTGGCTTCGCTCGTTCTGGCACGTCACCACGATGCCCGTGGGGAAGTGGGTGATGCGGATGGCCGTCTCCGTCTTGTTGACCTTTTGCCCGCCCGCGCCCGAACTTCTGTACACGTCGATGCGGATGTCCTCGTCCTTGATCTCTATCTCGTTGTCGTCGTCCACTTCGGGCATGACTTCGAGGGAGGCGAAGGAGGTCTGCCGCCGCTTGTTGGCGTCGAAGGGCGAGATGCGGACGAGCCTGTGAACGCCGATCTCCGCCTTCAAATAGCCGTAGGCGTTCTCCCCTTCCACCTTGAAGTCCACCGATTTCAGCCCCGCAGCGTCGCCGGGAAGCCGGTCTATTTCGGTGACTTTGTAGCCGCTGCGCTCGGCGTAGCGGCAGTACATACGGTAGAGCATGGAGACCCAATCGCACGCCTCGGTGCCGCCCGCGCCCGCATGGATGGAGAGCAGGGCGTTGGAACTGTCGTACTTGCCGCGCAGAAGGGCGCGGACGCGCATATCCTCGATGTCGTCCGACGCCGCCTGCATCATCTTATCGAGTTCGGGCACGAGTTCCTCCTCGCCCGTCTCCTCGATGAGGTCGATGATCTCGTTTGCGTCGTCGAGCGCCTTCCTCCCCTTCTCGTACGAGGCGATCTTCGCCTCGATGGAGGAGATCTCCCGCCCGATTTTTGCGGAGCGCTCCAAGTCCTGCCAGACGGCGGGATCTTCCTGCTCGGCGCGCAACTTTTTCAGCTGCTCGGCGCGGTTGTCGATATCGAGCGCGTACTTCGCCTCGGCGAGCGTCTCTTCGAGCGACTTTATTTTCAATCTGTAATCGTCTGCCTTGAACATAGCCCGTCCTGTTTACTTATGATACTTCCAATAGCAACAATCTTTGTACTTTTTGCCGCTTCCGCACGGGCAGGGATCGTTGCGCCCCGGCTCTTTCGTCTTTTTGAGGGTGGCGGGGTTGAACTTCGTATCGCCGTTCGTTTTGAGCGCATCCACATTGACGGCGGAGGGAAGCGCCTGCGGCGTTTGCACCTCGCCCTCCTTGGGCGCAGCCCCCTCCTGCGGCACGGGTTGTGCGGGCTGCGCTTCCTGCGCCTGCGCGGGCATGGGCTGTGCGGGGGTGGGATAGACGCGCTGCACGGGCTGCTGCTTGACTTCGAGCTGCGCCTTCAACAGCATGGCGATGGTGCGCTCCTGGATGCGCTCCACCATCTCGTCGAACATGGCGAAGCCCTCCTGCTTGTAGGCGATGACGGGGTCGGTCTGCCCGTAGCCGCGCAGGCGGATGCCCTTGCGGAGTTGATCCATGGCGTCGATGTGGTCGATCCAATTGCTGTCGACGATGCGGAGGAGCACCCTGCGCTCGACGACGCCGAAATCGAAGCCGAGTTCATCGCGGATCTTGGCGACCTTCTCCTCGTAGCACTTCGCCGTCTTATCCGAAATGCGCTTGATCGCCGTCTCGTAGTCCCACTTTTCGAGTTTTTCGCGGGTGACGTAGTTGGAGCCGACGGGGATGAGTTTGCGCTCGATCGCCTCATTGAGGTCGTTCTCGTTCCACTTTTCGGGCATCTGGTCGGCATTGACCGCCGAACGCACGACCCCTTCCACATAGTCGGGAATGTATTTGAGCACCTGCTCGTGCACATCCTCGCCCTGAATGACCTTCATGCGCTCCGCGTACATGATCATGCGCTGTTTGTTCATGACGTCGTCGTACTGCAAGACGTTCTTGCGGATGCCGAAGTTGCGACCCTCGATCTGCTTCTGCGCGTACTCGATGAGGCGAGAAAGCAGTTTGCTTTCGAGGCACTCCTCTTCCTCCATCTTGGACATCGCGTAGATCTTCTTCATGCGCTCGCCGCCGAAGCGAACCATGAGGTCGTCTTCGAGCGAGAGGAAAAAGATGGAGACGCCGGGGTCGCCCTGACGACCGGAGCGCCCGCGGAGCTGGTTATCGATACGGCGGCTCTCGTGCCGCTCCGTGCCGATGATGCAAAGCCCCCCTGCCGCGATGACCTTCTCCTTTTCGGCGTCGGTCTGCTCCTTATAGGCGCGGAAGAGTTCTTGGTACCGTTCGCGCACCTTCTTCGTCTCCTCGTCCACCTCGGCGTAACTTGTTGCCGCCTCGATGACGTCGTGTTCGACGCCCTCCTCGCGGAGGCGCTTCTTGGCGAGATATTCGGGGTTGCCGCCGAGCAAAATATCCGTGCCGCGCCCCGCCATGTTGGTGGAGATGGTGACGGCGCCGTATCTGCCCGCCTGCGCGACGATCTCCGCCTCGCGGGCGTGGTTCTTGGCGTTCAGAATGTTGTGCTGGATGCCGTTTCTGCGAAGTAGGCGGGAAATTTCCTCCGATTTATCGACGGAGACCGTACCCACGAGGATGGGCTGCCCCTTTTCGTGGCGCTCCGCGATCTCGCGCACAATGGCCTTCTTCTTGCCCTCGACGGTGGAGAAAATTTTATCGTGCATATCGTTGCGGCAGACGGGGCGGTTGGTGGGGATCTCCACAACGTCGAGAGAGTAGATGGTGCGGAATTCGCCCTCCTCCGTCTTGGCCGTGCCCGTCATGCCCGAGAGTTTGCGGTAGAGGCGGAAGTAGTTTTGGAAGGTGATGGTGGCGTAGGTCTTGTTCTCCTCGCGCACCTTGACGCCCTCCTTGGCCTCGATGGCCTGGTGAAGCCCGTCCGAATACCGCCTGCCGATCATGAGACGACCCGTGAATTCATCGACGATGACGATCTCATCGTTGCCGTCCTTATCCTTGTTGATGATGTATTCCTCGTTGAGGTGGAAGAGTTCATGCGCTTTGAGCGCCTGCTGGATGTGGTGGTTCAGCGAGGCGTTCGCCATATCGGCGATGTTCTCCACGCCGAAAAAGCGTTCCGCCTTCTCCGCGCCGAACTCGGTGAGCTGGATCTGCTTTTCCTTGCGCTCCACGACGTAGTCCCATTGCAGCTCCTCCGCCATGGCGAGTTTGCGCGCGCCTGCCGCCTTTTCCTGCTTCTTCTTGCGCGCCTCCTCCGCTTCGAGATCTTTGAGTTCGTCGTCAAAGCCGCCCTTCAAGGTGCGGACGAATTTATCGACGCGCTCGTAGAGGTCGGAGGATTGCTCCCCCCTGCCCGAGATGATGAGCGGGGTGCGCGCTTCATCGATGAGGATGGAGTCGACCTCGTCCACGATGGCGAAGTTGAGGCCGCGCTGCACCATGGCGGGAAGTTCGGATTTGAGATTATCGCGGAGATAATCGAAGCCGAATTCGTTGTTGGTGCCGTAGGTGATATCGCACTGATAGGCGGCGCGCTTTTCATCATCGGGCATACCGGGCACGACGACGCCCACGGTGAGACCCATGAAGCGGTGCACCTTGCCCATCCACTCGGCATCGCGGCGGGCGAGATAGTCGTTGACGGTGACGATGTGCACGCCTTTGCCCCCGAGCGCCTCGAGGTAGGCGGGAAGGGTGGCGACGAGCGTCTTGCCTTCGCCCGTCTTCATCTCGGCGATGCGCCCCTGAAAGAGGCAGATGCCGCCGATGATCTGCACGGGAAAGTGCTTCATGCCGAGAACGCGCCAGCTCGCTTCGCGAAGTGCCGCGAAGGCGTCGGGCAAAATTTGTTCGTACGTTTCGCCGTTTGCAAGCCGCTGCTTGAAGATGGCGGTCTGCCCCTGCAACTCCGCATCGCTCATCGCCTGATACTTGGGTTCGAGATCCTCGACGAGCCGCGCCGTCTTGCGCAATTTTTTCAAACTTCTGCGGCTGTCGCCGCTTGCAATGTATTTGATGAGTCCCATAAGCGCTCCGTTTGCGCCCAAAAAGACGGGCGCATGATTTCACCCGTCTATTGTACAATATTTTCCAGAAAATTCAAAGCGTTTTTCGGGCGTTTTCGAGAATTTCTCGCGGCGGGATATGGCCGCAGAGCGCCTTTCCCCCTTTTTCGACCTTTTCAAAGGTTACCGGGGTCGCCGCTCTCCCGCGCGCGCCCGACGAAATCTTGCGCGGCCTCCTCGCGGAGGGCGGAAAATAACTCCTTCGCGATCTCCTCGCACGAGCGCGAACAGGCATTGGCCGCGCCCGCCCGAACGGCCGTGCGGAACTGTGCGGCGTTCTCCACCCCGCTGCAATGCACCGTGAGTTTGCCCGCCCCCACCGTGAGCGCGCGCAGGATGAGTTGGGCTTCCCCACGCACCGAGACGCCGTCCGCCTTCGCCTCCGCCGCGGCGCGCGTACCGAGGGAGATATCCTCCTCGCCGAATTCCCTATCGTCGAGAAGGACGAAGAGCGCACAGTTTTTGAGACTGCGGCGCACCTTCTTTATCTCGCGTTTGAGGTAGGCGGCGTTGCCGCCGATGAGGGCGGAATAGCAGGGCGAGAGGTAGACCTCCCTTGCCCCCTGCCGGACTGCGCGCTTTGCCTCGTCGTGCTTGACAGGGGGAAGGCTCTCCCCGTCGCCCCCGACACGGCAGGCGACGACGCACGGGCTTCCGCCCAAAAATTTGCGCGCCGCGACGACGTTCACGGGCGAGACGAGCACGGCGTGCAAGCCCAACTTTTTTGCCGTATCGCACGCGTTTTTGAGCACATAGCGGTCGATTTCGCGCCGAGACGCATCCAAGACCGCCTTTTTGAGCAGGAGCGCCACCTCCGCTTCCCGACGGCTTCTTTTGAATTCCCCGTACTCCGCGGCTTCCTCCGCGGATATGAATGTTGCTTCCATGCGCGGTATTTTTCCCGAAAACTTCGGAAAATAACCGCTTTCCGCCTATTTTATGACACTGCATATGCACTATAATGGCGGCATGAATCTATTATCCGTTCAGGGACAGGGGTTTTTGTACGCCCTCATCCTCATGCTCGCCTGCATCATTGTGGTGCATATCGTGAAGCTCGCCCTTCTCGGCTACCGCACGCTGGGCAAAAAATTGCCCGCCGAAAAGCCGAAAAAGCCCGCGAAAAAGCGCGAGCAAGAACCCGTTTACTTCATCGTGGAGCGCAAAAAAAAGCGCCCGAAGCCCGAATATACCGAGCCTAAGCGCATACAGTTCAAATAGGCGGAGCGGCGCGAGAAACGCCGCTTTTTTCCGCGCGAAACGCTATTTCCGCGGCGGCGTTACTCCTCGTAGCGCTCCACGTTCTTGCCGCTGTCCCACAGCCGTTCGAGGTAGTAGAAGAGGCGGCTCTCCTCGTTGAAGACGTGCACCACGACGTCGCCGTAGTCGAGAACGCCCCACCTGCCCTCGCGCAAGCCCTCCGTACGGACGGGCGAGAGGTCGTAATTCTTTTTCATCTGCTCCTCCACGTTGTCGCAGAGCGCCCTTACCTGCGTGGTGGATTTTCCGCTGCCGATGACGAAATAACTGCACACCACCGTCTGCTCGCTGACGTTGAGAATGACGATATCTTCCGCCTTCTTATCCGACAGAACTTTTGCAACAGCCTTCGCGATTTGGTAACTTTCCATGCTTTTCTCCCTTTATTTTTATTATTATGTCACGCATAGTACTTCACATAATGCGCTTAAACCAAAGGTATGCCTGCTCCGTGAGGGGATAGATCTGCTCTTTGCGCGATTTTAGGTATTCAAGTTGGTGTTCGAGCGCGGCGAGCATACATTCATCGAGGTCGCGCCAAAAGAGCGCGCGGAGTTCCTCTACCCCCGCAAATGCGCGACCTTCCTCCAAGAGATCGGAAAGATAGATGAGTTTTCCGAGGGGCGACATCCCCTCCTTTCCGCTCGAGTGGTAGCGGATGGCGTCGAGGATCTCATCGTCCTCCACGTGGAATTCGTGCTCGGCGAGATATGCCCCCGTATACTGGTGCAGAACGGGCGCGGGCACATCGTCGGGGGCGCGAAACCCTTGCAGCAGGGGCGATGTGAGCGGAACGTATTTTCCGCAGTCGTGGAGCGCGGCGGCAAGGAGCGCCTTTTCCTCGGAGATCTTGGCGCTCCGCGCGCGGGCAATTGCCATCTTTGCAACGCGATAGCTGTGCTCGCGGCGCTCCTCCTTTTCGAGGGCGAGCGCAGCGGGGATGACGGGAGATCGATATAGCCCCCTTTCCGCAATATATTCTGCGACGGCGGGCGGAATGGCGTCGACGGGCTTCCCGAAGGCGAGCGCCAAACGCACGTTCTGCGAGGAAACTTCCTCCCCCGTGAAGGGCAATTCGAGAAAATCTTTGTGAAAGCGCGCGCGGAATTTCTCGTGCAGCGGCGCGACGGCCACTCCGCCCCTGCCGCAGGCGACGAGCTGCGCATCTTCCAGAATCGCCTCGGGGCACTTCCATGAGAAGAAATTTTCCAGCATATCCGCACCGACGAGGAAGTACAGGCTTGCCTCGGGAAAGCGCGCGCGGAAGGAGCGGCAGGTGAGATGGGTGTAACTTGTGCCGCCCTCCGAAAGTTCAAAGTCGCTCGCTTCGGCAAATTCAAGCCCCGCGAGGGCGATTTTACACATTTTGAGGCGATCTTCCCCCGTTGCGACCGCCCCGAACCGCTTGTGCGGCGCGAGCGCGGAGGGAATGACGAACACCCGATCGAGCGCCAAAAATTTCTGCGCGGCGGCGATGAGACGGAGATGTTCGTTGTGGATGGGGTCAAATGAGCCCCCGAAGAGCGCGATCCTCATACCCGTATTATACAATCTTTTTTCCGCCTCCGCAAGTTTAATTTTTAACTTTTTCGTCAAAAATACGCGGCATGAAAAAACTATCCTTTCCCATGATCGCGGACGCCCTGTTTTACGCCGTGTGCGCAGGGCTGCTCACCCTCGGGCTTTTGCGCTATTTCCGCGTGCCGCTCGCGGCAGCCATTCCCCTTGCCGTGGGGTTTTTCCTCGCGACGGGGTGCATTTTGACCCTCATTTTTTACGCGCGGCGCAAGAAAAAACTGTTTACGAAGCGGGAGCGGGAGGAGCGCGAAGCCCTGATGCTGCACCTTGCCCTCGAAAAGGAGGAGCGGGTGCGCGCCGCCCTGCTTGCCGCCTTCCTCGCCGACGGGAAGAGCGCGCATTGCAGCGCCGATGGCGTTGATGTGGACGGAAAACTTGTGATACCCCTCTTCACGATGCAGCCCGTCTCCGCCGACGACGTTGCACGCCTGTTGCGGGCGCACGGCAACGCGCCGTTCACCCTCGCCTGCAACGCGCTGACACCCGAGGCGGAAAAATTGCTCCTCTCCTTCGGGCGGGACACGATGTGCGCCGACGAAATTTATACCCTGTTTACGCGGACGGGGACGACGCCTTCGCCCCTCATCTGCGGCGAAATTCCGCGCAAGACGGCGAGGCAAAAGTTACGCCGCACCTTTGCAAAGGAGAACGCCCGCCCGTTTTTTGTGAGCGGCGCGCTCCTCCTCATCATGAGCCTCTTTACGCTGTTCCCCACCTATTATCTGATCACGGGCGGCATCTTATTGTGCTCTTCGGCGCTCATCCGCGCGCTTGGATATGCGTAAATTGGCTATTATGTCACGCATAGTACTTCGCAAAAACGCAAAAAACGCCTTTTACGGCGTTTTTTTGTGCAATTCGCGCATTGCGGCGGGGAGGCGGGCGATGACATCGGAGGCATCGGGCGCGTATTCCCCCAAGGCCTCGGCGGCGAGTCCCCCCGCCCTGCCCATGAGATATGCGGCAACGCAAGCCGCCTCGAACGGCGGAACGCCGCGGGCGCAAGTGCCCGCCAAAAAGCCCGCGAGCGCATCGCCGCTTCCCCCCTTTGCGAGGGCGGGCGAGCCTGTAATATTGATTGCCGTGCGCGCGCCGTCGGTGATGACGGTGCGGTTGTTTTTGAGCACGACGGTGACGCCGTACTCCCGCGCGAACGCCTGCGCGAGGCCGACGGGATCGGACAAGACCTCTTCGACCGCCCTTCCCGTGAGGCGGGAAAATTCCTTGATGTGCGGGGTGACGACAACGGGGCAAGCGCGCTTTTTCAGAATGTCCGCGCCGAAAAGGGCGAGAGTGTTCAGAGCGTCGGCATCGAGCACAAGCGTACCGCGGCAGCCCGAGAGCAGTTCCTCGAGAATTTTGCGCGTCGCCTCTCCCACGCCCGCACCCATACCGAACGCGACGGCGTCGGCAAAAATCGGCTCGCCGTCATAGAACGAAAAGCGGCAGGCGGGGTACTTCGCCGCGCAGAGGACGCGGTGCATCTCGTCCGCCATGCGAAGCGACAGGAGTTTGGCCTCGTCCTCGCAGGGCACAGACGCGGAAGTCATATAGATATCGGTGTAGCCCGCGCCCGATTTGAGCGCCGCGCCGGCCGCGAGCAGGGGCGCGCCGAGGGTGTTGCAGGTGGAAAGAACGGCCGCCGTGCCGTAGTTGCCCTTGTTGGTGTGCGATTTCCGCTTGGGGAAGAACGCCGCGACGTCCTCTTCCGCCCAAATTTCCGCGCCGCACTCTGCGGGGATACCGATATCTGCGACGGTGATCTTGCCCGCCGTATCCGCCCCGTCCGCGAGGAGGAGCGCCTGCTTCAACTGCCCCATGGCGACCGTTTCATCCGCGACGACGCATGGCGCAAAGGCGATCCCGCCCGCATTGAGGCCGCTCGGCAGGTCGCAGGCGACGACATACGCGCCGCTATCATTGATAAAATGAATGAGCGCGGCGGCATCACCCGCGGGAGCGCGGTCGAGACCCGTACCGAAGAGGCAATCGGCGATGAGGGCGTAGCGGCGGCGCGGGATACGACCCAAAATTTCGCCGCAAAATTGCGCCTTTGCGGCCGCGCAGGATGCGGAAAAGCGTTCCGCAAGGCACAAAACGGCGACCTCGTAGCCGCGCTCGGCAAGAATTCGGGCGGCGACAAAGCCATCGCCGCCGTTGTTGCCCCCGCCGCAGACGAAGAGCATATCCTGCGCGTTCAAATTTTGCGCGGCGCGCTCCATGGCCTCTGCAAGCGCCCTGCCCGCGCGCTCCATCAGCGTCTCCACGGGCGTGCCCGCGGCGATGGCGGCCTCGTCGGCCGCGCGCATTTGTGTGTTAGAATAGGCAAATTTCATAGTGACCTCACGTTGTTTGATTGGGACGTATCACCCTCCCCACCACCGCTTGTGGCGGAGCCTCCCCTCCCAAAGAGGGTAGGCCTCTACTGCGCCATTTCTCATGGGGGGCCGGGGTTGACCTCACAATTTCAAGGTGATTTCGGCGGAGGAGAGCGGGCGAGCACCCTCTGCACCTTTCACGACCAGGCGGCCGTCGGGCAAAATTTCCTCCGCAATTGCGCGGTAGGCGCGCCCATTTTCCTCCACCGTGACCTCGCGCCCCAAAAATTTGACGCGGGAAAGATACTCCGCAAATTTCGTCGGGCGGAGAAGTTCCGCGATGAGTTTTTCGCGCGCCGCCTCCGCCGTGACCCGCCGCCCCGCCGCCTCCGAGAGGTTGACGGCGATATCGCCGAGCGCAGAGACGTCGTTTTCGACATTCAGCCCGACGCCGATGACGCTGTGATCGAGAAGATCCCCGCGGACGCCGTTTTCAATGAGAATTCCGCACAGCTTTTTGCGGCCGATGAGCACATCGTTCGCCCACTTGATCTCGGGCTGCGCGCCGAACGCTTCGGCCGTGCGGCAGACGGCGACTGCGGCGTGCGCCATCACCTCGAACGCGCGGCTTGCGGGAAGATCTCTATAAAAAAACAGCGCCGAAAGGTACACGCCGCCCTCATTTGAGAGGAAACTGCGCCCCTTGGTGCCCTTACCGCCCGTCTGGCGGCGGGCGCAGACGATGACGTTCTCCCGCGCGCCGAGATAGCAAGCGATGTATTCGTTTGTGGATGAAGTCTCCTCTAAAAGTTCAATTTTCATCTTTTAGCCCTTCGAGTGCAACGCGCGCCGTCTCATAGTCGTAGCCCTTGGAAAGGAGATGCCTGTAAGCCTTGGAGAGGGTCTCCTTATCGGGCGTTTTGCCGCGCATATACTTTTCGAGGGTGCGCTTTGCGCCCTCCTCTTCCCCCTCAAGGGAGGAAAGGGCGGCCTCTACGACTTCATCGGAGACGCCCTTGCGCGCGAGTTCCGCGGCGATGAGGCGCTTCCCCTTTTTCTTGCCCGCGCTCTCGGCATACGCCTGCGCATACGCCGCGTCATCCAAAAAGCCGTAGCCCTTCATCTTCTCCACGACGTAGTCGCAGACGTCCTGCAAGTACCCCTTGCGGCGGAGATAGTCGCGCACCTCGCGCTCCGTCTTCATGGAGGCGGAGATGTGGGTGAGCGCCTTATCGAGCGCGGTCTGCTTCTCGCTTTCGAGTTGCATACGCGAAAGTTCCTCTTCCGAGACCGAGACGCCCGCTTTGAGGCGGTTTTGCATGACCGTTTCCAACTTCATGCCGCAGTAAAACCTGCCGTCTACTTCGATGTTGCAGCGGGTCTTATCCTTTTTTTGCGGCGTGATGGCGGTGATCTCCATGCTACTGAACGCCGTTTGCAGGCCATGTGCGGTTGGCCTTGAACCAAGCGGTCTCTTTCAAAATGGTATCGTTGTTGCTGCCGTGAATGGAGAAGGCGACGCCATCGGAAGTGACCGTGATCTCGCCGTTCATGGAAGTAAACTGCTTGGTTGTCCCATCGACGGAGAGCGTGGTGACGTAGATATATTTTGTGTATTTTGCCACGCGGTCGATCATTGCCTGCGTGGGAAATTGATTGTCCTTGGCGTCGGTGTATTCCGATGACCCCGCGCAGCAGCAGATGCACACATATTCGGGCGTGATTTTTTCGAGCAGCGCCTCGTTGGAGGAAGTTTTACTGCCGTGGTGACCGCCCTTGAAAAGTTTGCAGTGCGGAAGGTCGTTGCTTGCGACGAGACTCTCCTCCCCTTCCGCCTCCAGATCTCCCGTAAAGAGGTAGTGGTATTCTCCCTGCGTGAAGAGAGTGCAGACGGAGTAGTTGTTCTCGTCCGAAGTGTTTTGTTCGTAAAATTTCTGATACAAAATTTCGAAGGAAATTCCCTCGGCGAGTTCGTAGGTGCGCTGTGCGCCGTCCGTCTGATTCCAGCATTGCAGGGCGGTATAGTGCACCGCGCCGTCCTCGCTGACTTCTTTATCGCGCCATGTGATGTAGTCCGTAGAGATCTTCGAATTCGTCTTTTTGCGCGCGAAGTCGATGATCGTACCGCATTTGAAGTTTGCAAAGATGCCGTCCGTGCCGTTGTTGCCGACGAACGCCGCGATATGATCCTCGTGGGCGTGCGTGGCGATGACGTATTCGAGAATCCCGTCCGTGCAATACTCCTTGATCTTGGGCACGAGCGTTGCCGCAGAGTTCCGCTTTGAACCCGCGTCGATGAGCACTTCGGTATTCCCCGTTTTGAGGAGGGTGCAGTCACCCGCGTTGCCGTTGCCGAGTTCGAGGAAGTGGATCTGAAGTTCGGCGGTCGTGCCATCGTCGCCCGTGCCGCCGCCCGTGCCGGGATCGCCCTTTGCGCCCTTGATGTTGCCGCGGAGCGTCCATCCCGCCGTCTCCTTGGTGTAGACGTCCCACGTAGTATAATTGAGATAGAGGTCGCCTACCTTGCCAAGGGTTGAAGTGGGCGCGCCTTCGCCGTAAAGCCAGCCGTTGCCGTCCTTGCCGTTCTCGCCCGGAGTTCCGGGGTCGCCCTTCTCTCCCTTGATGGAGGCGAGCCACGCGTCGTAGGTGAGCGGCGTCTCACCGTCCTCGGCGCAGTTTTCCACATATAAATCGTAGATCGCGCGGATCTCCGCGTCGCCGCCGCCCGCGTTCGGGTCTTGTGGCTTAAACAGTGAACAGGCGCACGCGCAGAAAACGAGGAGCGCGCATAAAATGCCCGATAGCACGATTTTCAAAAACTTCGTCTTTTTCATCCTGTTACCTCTTGTTCTATCTTATTTTACGCCGTTTGCAGGCCATGTGCGGTACTTTTTGAACCACTCCGTCTCCTTCAGAACGGTATCGTTGTTGCTCCCGTGAATGGAGAAGGCGACGCCGTCGGAGGTGACGGTGATCTCGCCGTTCATGGAGGTGTAATTGTAAATCGTCCCGTCGACGGAGAGCGTGGTAACGTAGATGTTCTTTGTGTACTTTGCGATGCGGTTGATGGTCACCTGCGTGGGGAATTGGGTGCTCGAGTTTTGGGTGTACTCATTCGAACCCGCGCAGCAGCAGATGCACACGTTTTCGGGGGTGATTTTCTCGAGCAAAACCTCGTTGGAGGAAGTTTTACTGCCGTGATGGCCGCCCTTGAAGAGTTTGCAGTGCGGGAGGTCGTTGCTCTCCACGAGGCTCTCCTCGCCGATTTTTTCCAAATCGCCCGTAAAGAGGTAGTGATACTCGCCCTGCGTGAAGAGGGTGCAAACAGAATAGTTGTTCTCGCCCGACGGGGCGTTCTGCTCGTAATATTTTTGATACAAAATTTCAAAAGAGACGCCCTCGGCAAGCTCATAGGTGCGCTGTGCGCCGTCCGTCTGATTCCAGCATTGCAGGGCGGTATAGTGCACCGCGCCGTCCTCGCTCACTTCCTTATCGCGCCAAGAGACATAACTCCTGTAAATGCCCGAAGTGGAAGTCGAGCGCGCGAAATCGATGATCGTACCGCATTTGAAATTGGCAAAGATGCCGTCCGACCCGTTGACGCCGACGAACGACGCGATATGGTCCTCGTGGGCGTGCGTGGCGATGACGTATTCGAGCACCCCGTCCGTGCAGTACTCCTTAATCTTGGGCACGAGCGTTGCCGCAGAGTTCCGCTTTGAACCCGCGTCGATGAGCACTTCGGTATCCCCCGTTTTGAGGAGGGTGCAGTCGCCCGCGTTGCCGTTGCCGAGTTCGAGGAAGTGAATTTGAAGTTCGGCGGTCGTGCCCTTTTTCTCTTTGCGGAAGCAAAAATACCACACGAGCGTAGCCACGATGGCGGTGATGAGCAAAATGACGATGAGCGCAAGGATGATCCGTTTCGCTTTTTTCATCTGTTCCCCCGTTTTTTATTTTACGCCTTGCGGCGCGGCCTTACACAAGTTCCAATGCCGTTGCGATGTTCACAACCGAACTGTTGATGTTCTGCAAGAGGCGGTTGACCGCGCCCCGCGCACCCAGATCTACCTCGCCGTTTTCCGTGGTGCGGAACACTTCGACGATCATATCGAAATTGCCGTAGATGACGGCGCACTCCGGCTCTAACGCCTGCAACACCCTATCCTGACTGCCGTGTTGGAGACGGTACATCTCCTTGATGGCGGCGTTCATCTCGGTAAAGAGGGCGACGTTGCCGCTTTTGAAGAGTTCTCCCAGCGTGCCGCCCAGCCGCACCAACTGCTCCACAAATTCCGTGAGCGATTTATTTTCCTCTTCCATTACAGTTCTACCCCGTTCTTTTGCAGAAGTTCGCGCGCCGTATCCACGCTATCCACCCCTGTTCTGTTCTTGACGGGCGCAAATTCGCGTTCACGCTCCACCTCGAAGGGCAGACAACTGCCCATGAGGCGCACCATATCGAGAATGAGCGTCTCGAATTTATAGCCGTTTTCCGTCTGCGGGGAGATGAGTTCGCCCCCCTCGCTCATATACGGCACCTTCTTTTTGACGACGTGCACGGGGATCTTTTCCGCCGCGATCTCGCCGAGGCGCTTCGCATTGAAAAGATAGTTGAGAATGACGCCGAAGGAATAGGCAAGCGTGCCGTCCTCCAAGCGCGCGTTTGCCATCTCCTCGGTGAGTTCGTAGTATTCGACGACGGAGGGAAGCCCGTCCTCGAGGCACAGAACGCCCACCCGCTCGTGAGGGTCACACTTGCGCACGACCTTCGCCCCGCTCATGAGGCCGCTTAAAATCGTCGCGCCCACGAATATGGGGTCGGCGATGCGCTGCAACACGTTGTCCACCGCAAAGACGTTGATCCACTCCACGCCGCGCCGCGCCATGTCGGCGGCAAGCCCCGCCCGCTGCATCGAGGAATACCACCCCCCGTTGCCGTTGGGCGAGAGCGCAAGCCTGCCCCGCCCCTCAAAGAGAAGTTTCCCCTCGAAGTCCACGCTCGGCGCCATGTCCTGCACGAAAAATTTTATCTCCTCCGCGGGGTAGCCGAAAAAGTCGTGCTCCTCAAAAAAGGCGCGCGTCTCCCCATCGTTCTTCTCGCTCGTCATGATGTAGAGGGGCACATACGCGCCCGTCTCCTTCACGACGGAGAGGAGATTGGAGATGAGTTGTTCGAAGATGTAGCGCGGCCGCGTGAGACCGATATCGAACATCCCCTTGGGCGCGGGAGAGCCGAGCCGCGTGCCCTGCCCGCCCGCGAGCAGCACCGCCGCCACCTTGCCCGCGCGGATCGCCTCCGCGCCGACGCGGAAAAACTCCTCCCTGCGCGCGGCGATCTCCTGCGCTTTTAGCCCCGCGATGGGCGAAATTTGCCCCCGTTCGAGGGAGGATAGGGGGCGCTTCCACTGTTCGAGCTCCTCCCAATCGATGGCGGCAAGGCGGACGGTGAGTTCCTCCCGCTCCTCCGCTGAAAGCCCGTCGAGCCTCTTCAAAACGTGCTCCTGCCCGTGCAAAAGCAGCCTTTCTTCCGCCGTCATACGCCTTCCTCCCCCGCGGCGCGCTTCAAGAGGAATGCGCCCGCGTGGAAATTTTCGCCCGCGATGCGGAGCGCGTCGGCGTTCTTATCCACCCTGTAATTCAAATCGGTGTACGCCTCGGCAAGTTCGTAGCCCTCGAGCGGGAGTTTGACCCTCTCCTCGCTCTCCAAAAAGTGCACGATGACAAGGCGGCTCTCACCGTAGTCCTTGATATACACCTGCCGCCCCTTGGGCGCGCGGTAGTATTCCACCGTATTATCGATGACTTTGATGTCGCCGCGGCGGACGATCTCTTTGATTTTTTCATAGAAATCGAGACCCGCCTTGATGAGCGCCATCTTCTCCTCGTCGCGGCGGTTGATATCGCCCGAGAGGCAGATCCTGCCCATCATGGCGGCGCAGAGCGAATAGATTGTGCGGCTGCTGCTTTCCCCCTTGCGGATGACAGCCCAGATCTGCGACTGCCTTGCGGGAATGACGCGCGAGACGTTCGCCGCCACGAGCGGGATCTCGTTGCACTCGTGGGCGTCCGAGAAGGAGCACATGGAGACCTTGCTCATGCGAAGAGGCTCGATGCGGCTTCCGCCCGAGGAGCAATTTTCGATGACAAGGTCGGGAATGGCGCTCTTTAAGCGGTCGTACCAATTCATGCTCTCTTCCGCCACCTGCCTGCCGCCCTCGCCGAGCGCCGCGCCGTCCGCGCTGTCGCACCCCACGCCGTAGGTATCGTTGTAGTCGATCTTGATGTACTTGAAACCGTACTCTTTGAGGGGGCGGAGCATCTTGGCCTGCAAGTATTCCGTCACATCGGAGCGGCGCAAATCGAGAAAGCGGCGGTTCTTGCTCGTGATGACCTTCCCCTCGCGCTGCAAGTGCTGCTCCTCGTAGCCGAACACCTCGCTGTCCCTGCCCGTCACCTCAAATTCGTACCAAATGCCCGCCTGCATCCCCTTTGCGTTGATCTTTTCGACGACGCGCTTCATATCGGGGAAGTAGTCGGAGTTGACGTTCCAATCGCCGATGGCGTTGCACCAGCCCCTATCCTGCGGCTTGTACCAGCCGCTGTCGATGACGAAGTACTTTACGCCGAGCGGCGCGACCGCGGCAAGTTGCTTTTCTATCTTCTTCTCGGTGGGATTGCCCCACGTTGCGCAGTATTCGTTGTACATGACGGGCATCTCCTCCTCGCTTGCGGGAGGGCGGAGGCGGCCGTCCTGTTCGTGCACAAAGGCGTTGCAGACGTCGTTCACCCCGCCGCGCTTGACGCAAAAGCGCGCACTGTATGTGGTAAAAGACCCGCCCGCGGGCACTGTTTTGCGCCAGTGCCCCGTCTCAAAGTCGGTAAAGCCCGAGGTGAGGGAACAAGTCTCCTTCTCCTCGTACACCTCCATCTGCCACGAGAAGGGCGCTTCCTGCATGACGCCCCAGATAAGGCCGCTCGCCTCATCCTCCACAGCGCCGAAGGGAAAATAGCCGCGGTTGGGCATACTGCCCACCTGCCCCCATCGCTCCGACTTCACGCCGTAGCGCCCCCAGCTCATATCCAGCCCGAGGTGGGAAAATTCGTCGGTTTTCAGGCGGCACTCACGCGACCATGCGCTCGTCATGCGGTGGAGTTTTAAGCCCACCGTGTTGCCCTCCGCGTTCATGATGCCGCCGAGGGAGAGGCTTGCAAGGTATTCGAGGGTGCGCGGGGTCTTGGTGCGGTTATCGTAGCGCACGTTGACGGTGAACACGCCCGTCTTTCTATCGTAGAACAGGCGGTGCACATAGTCGTTGCCCGCGCCGTCGGTGAGGTAGGTGTTGAGGTTGCCGCCCGTGAACTCCGTCTGCCGCACGATCTTGAGGGCGGTGGAGCGGCGGTTGCGCATGGATACGCCGTAGGTATAATCGATGAGCGCCTCGTCCCCCGTGAAGGCGACCTGAATGAGGCTATCGAGGTGCAACGCTTTGGGGTCCACCTCCACATCGGCGGGAAAGGCGGCAAGCCCCACCGTCGTGAGTTTGTCGTGCCCCTCCACGGGCGTTTCGACGAAGTAGACGGCGGTATCGCCGTAAATATATTTTTTGAAGTACATATTTTTGCCAATGCGGGGGCGGTGCAAAGCCGCCCCCGTTTCATCTTAAATTATCTTCTCGTCTTCCAGACGGCGTCCGACCACATGAGTTTTTCTTTGAACGCATTGATCTCAGTGTTCTCGTCGATGAGCACGACTTCCACGCCCCACATATTGCCGAGGTCGACCATCTCCTGCGCCGTGACGACGGAGGAGACCACCGTGTGGTGCGCGCCGCCCGCGTAGATCCACGCCGCAACGCCATCCTTGAAGTTGGGCTGGTACTGCCACATGAGACCGCCGACGGGCAGGTTGGGCATCGGGTGAGGATATTTGACGAGCTTTATCTTCTGCACGATGAGGCGCATCCTGTCGCCCATGTCGATCATGGAGACGGCGATGGCGTGCGGAGCTTCGATGCCCTCGAACACGAGGCGGGCGGGGTCGGACTTTCCGCCGATGCTAAGGGGATGCACCTGAATTTCGGGCTTGGTGGCTGCGAACTGCGGGCTGACTTCCAGCATATGCGCGCCGAGGCAGAGGCCGTCCTTCAAATCGTAGGTGTAGTCCTCCATCAGCCCCGTCCCCTGCTGATCCGCCATGTACTGCATGGTCGCGCCGAGCGCGGCGATCTTCCAATCGCCCTCCGCGCCGAAGCCGTAGCCCTTGGACTGCAAGTCCTGAATGGCAAGCCCGGGAAGTTGGTTCATGCCGTGAAGCGCGCCGAAGTGATCGACGATGCCGATGTAGCCGCCCTTCTCCTTGCAGAATTTATCCATGGCGATCTCGTACTTCGCCTGTTCGCGCACGACGGAGATGCGGTCTGTGCCCATCGTATACTTTTCTGCGTACTCCACCATGAGGGCATCCACTTCCTCCTCCGTGACGGCGTTGATGTACTCGACAAGGTCGCCGATGGGATAGTAATCTACCTGCCAGCCGAGGTTGATGTGGGCGTCTATCTTGTCGCCCTCGGTGACGGCGACATCGCGCATATTATCCGAGAAGCGCGCGACCTTCACCTTTTTGGAGAAGGCATAGCCCGCGGCGACCTTGCACCACGAGGCGAGCTCTTCGAGCGCCTTTTTATCCTTATAGTACCCGACGATGACCTTGTTATCCATGCGGAGGCGGGCAACGATATAGCCGAACTCTCTGTCGCCGTGCGCCGCCTGGTTCTCGTTCATGAAGTCCATATCGATGGTATCGTAGGGCAGTTTTTCGTTGTACTGCGTGGCGAAGTGGCACATGGGCTTTTGCAGCATGGTAAGCCCCTTGATCCACATCTTGGCGGGCGAGAAGGTATGGCACCACGTGATGATGCCGATGCAGTTCTCGTCGGCGTTGACCTTTTTGACGGCCTCGACGACTTCATCCGAACTCTTGCACGTCGTGAGATATTTCACGGTGACGGGCACGTGTTTGTTGACGTAATTCGCCATCTCCTTGGAGTGCTGGGCGACGTGCTGTAAAACGTCGTCGCCGTACAGCGTCTGCGAACCTGTGAGCCAATAGACAATTTTTTCTTTCATATGATTACCCCCAAATTTGTTTTTGAATTTTTTATACCTTCTTTCCACCCCCTTGTAGGAGAGGATGGGAGAACTGACTGCGCGACGCCGAGCTACTGCACGGCGGCGCTTGGTGCGAGGCGGGTCTCCCGCCGCTGCACGCCCCCATTTGCCACACTACCGTAGGCTTAATGTCGGGGCAAGCGACCGCGACGACCAACTCCATATCCCATACAAGTTACATTCCTCGCGCGTATTTATTTGCCGCAGGCAAAGAAATCGCGCGAATTATTTTTTTTGCCCGTAGTAGGCGTTCTTGCCGTGCTTGCGCTGGTAGTGTTTTTCCATCATAAATTGGTCGGCGCGCTCGGCGTGCGGGTTGATCTGCTCGGTGAGGAAGGCCATCTTGGCGACCTCCTCGATGACCGTCGCGTTGTACACCGAATTATCCGCGTCCTTGCCGAAGGCGAACACGCCGTGGCTCTTGATGAGAACGCCTGGCACTTCGAGCGGCTTTAGAGAGCAGCTGCGGAACTTTTCGATGATGGCAAGCCCCGTGTTCTTCTCATACTCGCCCTCAATTTCCTCCTTGGTGAGCGACCGCGCGCAGGGAATATCGCCGTAGAAATAGTCGGCGTGCGTCGTCCCGTAGAAGGGAATGGCGCGCCCCGCCTGCGCCCACGCCGTGGCAAAGGTGGAATGGGTGTGCGTCACGCCGCCCACATCGGGAAACGCCTTGTAGAACTCGATGTGCGTGGGCGTATCCGACGACGGGCGGAGATCCCCCTCCACCACCTTGCCGCTCAGATCGACGACCACCATATCGCTCGCCTTCATGCCGTCGTACTCCACGCCCGAGGGCTTGATGACGATAAGCCCGCTCGCCCGATCGATGGCGGAGACGTTCCCCCACGTAAAGAGCACGAGTTTGTGCTTTACGAGGTCTAAATTTGCCTGCAATACTTTTTCTTTCAATTCTTCAAGCATAATTTTCTCCTTGCGATTATTTGAGGGAATGTACGGCCTCGCGCACGATGGGAAGCCCCGCAACGTAGCGGTCGGCGAACGCTTCGAAGCCCGCGACGTCGGCGGGGTCGGGGGCGAGCGTCACGCCCTCCTGCCCCGCGAACACGCGCTCATCGAGGTATTCTTCGAGGCTCTCGCCCTTCTTTTTGGTGATGAGGTAGTTGGCGAGAATGGCCATACCCCACGCGCCGCCCTCGCCCGCCGTCTTCATGACGGTGACGGGCGCATTGATGGCTGCCGCGAGGTAACTCTGCCCGACGCGCTCCGTCTTGAAAAGCCCTCCGTGCCCCGTGATCCTGTCGAGTTTCACGCCCTCCTCTTTGAGCATGATGTCGCACCCCACTTTGAGTGCGCCGAACGCCGAATAGAGGTGCGCGCGCATGAAGTTTGCAAGGTTGAAGTTGCTGTCCGCCTTGCGCAGGAACATCGGCCTGCCGTGCTCCACGTTGGTGACGTGCTCGTTGGAGATGTAGTTGTAGGCGAGCAAGCCTCCGCAGTCCTTATCCCCCTTCTCGGAGGCGAAGTACAGCATATCGTACAGCTTCCACTTGGGAATGTCCACGCCGAGTTCCTTTGCGAACTCGCCGAACATACTCACCCACGCGTTGAGGTCGGAGGTGCAGTTGTTGCAGTGCACCATGCCGACGAGGTCGCCCACGGGCGTCGTGACGAGGTCGATCTCGGGATAGGCCTTGGAAAGCTCCCTCTCGAGCACGATCATGGCAAACACCGAAGTGCCCGCGGAAACGTTGCCCGTGCGCTTCTTGATGGAATTGGTGGCCACCATGCCCGTGCCCGCGTCGCCTTCGGGCGGGCAGAGCGGGATTCCGTATTTCAAATTTCCCGCGGGGTCGAGGAACTTCGCGCCCTCGGGGGTGAGCCTTCCCGCGTCCTCGCCCGCAAGCAAAATTTCGGGCAGGATCTCCTCCACTTTGAAGGGCACTTTGCCCTTGACAAGTTCGTTGAACTGTTTGAGCATCCGCGGATTATATTGCTTGGTGACGGGGTCGACGGGAAACATCCCGCTCGCCTCGCCGATGCCGATGACCTTCTTTCCCGTCAGCATCCAATGCACGTACCCCTCGAGCGTCGTCTGATAGACGATGTCCTTGACGTGCTCCTCGCCGTTCAGAATGGCCTGGTAGAGGTGCGCCACCGACCAGCGCGCGGGAATGTGATAGCCGAAAAGTTCGGTGAGCCTGTCTCCCGCGTACGCCGCCGTGTTGTTGCGCCACGTGCGGAAGGGAACGAGGATATTGTCGTTCTTATCGAACACCATGTAACCGTGCATCATGGCGGAAATGCCGATGGCGCCGATGGTCGTCAACGTCACGCCGTACTTCTCCTTCACGTCCTTTGCCATGGCGGCGTAACTGCCCTGCAACCCCTCTCGGATATCCTCAAGCGAATACGACCAGATGTTGCCGAGGTGTCTGTTCTCCCAATCGTGCGCGCCCGAGGCGATGGGCTTGTTGTCCTCATCCACGAGCACCGCCTTGATGCGCGTAGAGCCAAACTCGATGCCGAGCGCCGTTCTGCCCTGCTCGATGCGTTGTTTTACGGTAAGTTCCATAAATTCCCCCTCTTTGTATGCGTCATACTGCTACAAATCTATTATAAAATAAAACCCGTCAAATTTCAATAGGATAGCGGAAAATATTTCGCGGAATTTTTGCGTTGCCGAAAAAACGGTTCGGCTCATTTCGTGTCGTCTTTGCCTCAAAAATGCCCGCCCGATCGCCCTTCCAACCATCGGCTATCGTTGTCCCCGCGAGCGGGATGGGATCGGGTCAAAATATCGCCTCTCTTCGTTTTACATCCAAAGCGTTTTATGATACAATGAAAAAAATCAATTGCGAGGTGATCCCCATGATCGATATTACGGAAGTGTTGGACAAATACAGAGAAGATATCTCGGTGAGAAGAGGCGAGGACGGCAATATCTTTGTTGCCCTGCCGTTTTATCATTTGGAAAGCAACAACAGCGTCGCCTTGAAATTTTCCGAAACGGAAAACGGCCGCCCCGTCATCACAGACTGCGGCACGACGAGAGATTACCTCGAATTGATGGATATCAATTTGAAAGACTATCGGGAAAAACTAAACGCGATCAAGAAAAGATTTTTTTTGGAGGAGGAAAACGGCGCATTCCTCATGACTGTGCCGACGAACAGTCTCCCCTATGTGATAAACCACATCGGGTACTTCATTCAGGCGATTTCCATCATAGCGAATATTGACTTATAAGAGGGCGCGGCGAGGTCTATCCTCATCTTTCGGCCCGAGGCTTTCGGATAAGTGCAAACGCATAATAAATCCCCTTCAAATCGTCGGTAAGGTAGGCAAGCGCCTGCTCTTCGAGTTCGGTCGGCACGCCGTAGTAGGCCTCCGCGATGCTGCCCGCCATCGCCCCGATCGTATCCGAATCCCCGCCGATCGACACGGCGTTCCGGACTGCGTCCTCAAAGCCGTCGCTCTCCAAAAATGCCAAGATCGCATGGGGAACGCTCCCTTGGCAGGTCACCCAATCCCCGCGCTCGTCGTACCCGTATGCGCCCTGCAAATTGGAAATCGTGAAAGATTTTTCGTTCAGGATCGGATAATATTCGGCGGCGCATCTGCGGATGGTCGCCTTGTCCGCGCCGATGCGCGCAAGATAGACGCACAGCGCAACGGCCTCGCCACCCTTCAACCCTTCGGGGTGGTTATGGGTCACTCCCGTGACGACGTTTGAAAGCGATTTAAGTTGCGCCTCGGAATCCGCGACCCAGCCCACGGGGCTTATCCGCATCCCCGCGCCGTTCCCGTAACTGTTGATCGGCTGAGTCGAATTGCCGTCGAACAGCCAATGATAAAACTTTTCGCCCCACCCCGTATGGGGATGCGCCCTTGCGACGGCGCGCATACAGTCGATCGTTTTTTCGGCAAGCGCCGAGTAGTCACCCCTGCAAAGAAGCAGCGCCTGCGCGACCGCCGCCGTCATGAACGTATCGTCTGTGGCACGGCAAGCTCCTGTAAAAAATTTGAAATTTTTACCTCGGTCGTCATGTTCGATAAATTCGAATCTGCTGCCGACGATGTCTCCTATTATCGCCCCTATCATAATATTCCCTCCATGAAATCGCAATCATGGCATTTTGTCCGTTCTATTAAAACATCTTCCCGGGTATTGTAACATAGGCACAATACATTGGCAAGAAAAAGCCACATTGTGGCTTCCGTTCGATATATCAAAAAAGCGCGGGGCGCAAAGCGCACTTCCCATAGGGAACAAAAACAAAATTTTTAGAATTGTGCTTTCAAGCGATGACAAAAACTCTCGGATAAATTCATCCGAGAGTTTTTGCTATTGTACTGTGTGGTATCTCTTCTTATTGACATTTAGTTTATAGCAATCTTCCGCCGTCATTCCATTCGCCATACATAATGCCCCGCCGAGTATTGCAAATGAATTTTTCCAACCGACTTTGAAATAGAGCGGGTATCTTCTTCTTGATTTGAATGGTATCAATTCGAACTCGCAAAATGAAACTTAATTCTAAACGCTTTTGTT
>CANQMX010000027.1 GCA_947625095.1 uncultured Clostridia bacterium
CCAAACGCAGTCCGACTTGCCCACCCCTTGGAGGGGTGGGTGTCTCGCCGTGCGCGGCGAGACGGGAGGGGTGTATCACGTTGTCCCGATGGCTTTCCTCATCCCGAACGTCCTGCATAGTGTCCATTCTTCATACCGCCCGCCCCATAGGGGCGTGAGCATATCTTCCCCCAAACGCAGTCCGACTTGCCCACCCCTTGGAGGGGTGGGTGTCTCGCCGTGCGCGGCGAGACGGGAGGGGTGTATCTCGTTGTCCCGATGGTTTTCCTCATCCCGCCCGCCCCGCATAGTGTCCATTCCTCATACCGAACCCGCGTAGCGGGTGAGTGTATCTTGCTTTCCCTTCCTCCGTGTCATTCTTCGCGCCGCCCGCGCCCCGCCCCTTGTGGGGCGGGGCGCGGGCGGCGCGGCAAGTGTATCTTCCCCGATCCCCCAATGTCTCGCGTCCTTTTTTCATGCGTTTTTCATGCGATTTCTTGACTTCTCCCCCGCGGCGGCGTATAATAGGCGTATAATAAGGGATAAACAAGACATTTCGGAGAACACAAATGATTTTCAGCGGACTTCCAGCGGGCGTCAGGGACATTCTCCCCGAAGAGTGCGCCGCCCTCGGCGAGATCAAGCGCCGTCTTGCGCGCAAATTTCAGCAAAACGGCTTCGAGCCGGTCGAGAGCGCCACGCTCGAATACTTCGATACCTACTCGCGCATAGCCAACGCCGTGCCCGAGGAGCGTATGTTCAAACTTTCGGATAAGGACGGAAAGCTTCTCGTGCTCCGCCCCGATGCCACTCTCGCCATTTCCCGCATCGCGGCGACAAAACTCTCCGCACCCCGCGCGCGGCTTTCCTACTTCACGCGGAAGTACGTTTTGCAGGAGGCAGGCGGCGTCTCGGGGCGTGAAATTTATCAAGCCGGCGTCGAGTGTCTCGGCGAGGAGGGGGCGTTTGCCGATGCCAAGACCATCGCCTTTGCCGTCGAGTGCCTCAAAGAGACGGGTCTTAAAGATTTTGTGGTGGAAGTGGGGCACGTCGGCTATTTCAAGGGGCTGTTGGAGGACTGCGGTCTCTCCGAAGGGGAGGCGGAGCGCGTCCGCGCGCACGTCAACGCCAAGGATAGCCTCAGCGCCCAGCGTCTTTTGGAGCACGCGGGCGTCAAAAAGAGCGCTCTCAACGCGGTGCTCGCCCTTCCCGCTCTCTTCGGCGGCGCGGAAATTTTCGCCCGTGCGGAGGCCATCACCGAGAACGCGACTGCGCGCGAGGCCATCGCCCGTCTGCGCGAGATCCACACCCTTTTATCGCAGATGGGGTACGAAAAATACGTCTGCTACGACCTCGGCACGGTGCGTCGCCTCGCCTATTATTCGGGCGTGGTGTTCTCGGGTCTCGTGCGGGAGGTGGGCGCGCCCGTCATGAGCGGCGGCCGCTACGATTTTCTCGCCGACGACTTCGGCAAGCACGTTCCCGCGGTGGGCTTTGCGATGGGCTTAAAGCGCATCCTCGTCGCGCTCGAGCGTCAGGGCAATCTCCCCGCGCCCGAACCCATCTCTGTCGCCGTCGCCTGCGAGCGGGGGGCGGAGGCCGTCGGCTACAAGGCCGTCACAAAGGCGTTGGAAGAGGGCAAGCGCGCCGTTCTGCTCTCCGATTACGGCGAGGAGGCGCTCAAAGCCGTCGCCGCCGCCGAAAAATATCTCGCCACCAAGGAAGGACTGAAAAGGATATGATCTATTTTGCGATGAGCAAGGGGCGTCTCGTGGAAAAGAGCGCCGCGCTCCTCGAAAAGTGCGGAGTAGATGTCTCCGTTCTCCGCGAGGATACGCGCAAACTCGTCCTCGAAAGCGCCGATAAAAAGTACGGTTTCTTTCTCGTAAAGCCCGCCGATGTACCCGTGTATGTGGAATCGGGCGTCGCCGACCTCGGCATCGCGGGCAAGGATACCCTGCTCGAAGAGGACAGGGATCTCTACGAACTTCTCGACCTCGGCTTCGGCAAGTGCCGGCTGTGCCTCGCGGGCTATCCCACGCGGAAGAGCGCGCTCACCAGCCCGCATCTTCGCGTCGCCACCAAGTATATCAACACGGCAAAGCGCATCTTCGCGGAGCGGGGGGAGGAGGTCGAACTCATCAAGCTCAACGGTTCGGTGGAACTCGCGCCCGTCACGGGGCTTGCGGACGTCATTTTCGACGTCGTCGAGACGGGTTCAACCTTGAAGGCGAACGGGCTTGCGGTGCTCGAAGAGGTCATCACGGGGGTCAGCGCGCGGCTTATCGCAAACAAGGTGAGCCTCAAATTGAAGTCGGCGGAGATCCTGCCCCTCGTCGAAAAAATTTCGGAGGCGATCTCATGAAGATTTTTTCGGAAATTGACTGCGCCCCGCTGCTCGCCCGCCCGTTTGCGGCGCGGGAGAAAGAGCTTGCCGCCGTGCGCGAGATACTCGCCAATGTGCGCGAAAGGGGAGATGAGGCGGTCTTTGCCTACGAGGAAAAATTCGACGGCACAATTTTGACCAAGGAAAATTTCCGCGTGAGCGAAGCGGAATTCGAGGCGGCGTACAAGGAAGTCTCGCCCGAACTCTTAAAGAGCCTCCGCCGCGCCATTCAGAATATTCTCTCCTACCACACCCGCAACAGGCGGGAGGATAAACTTGTGGAAGAGGGGGGAAGGACGACGGGCTACGTCATCCGCCCCGTGGACGCCGCGGGGGTGTACGTCCCGGGCGGCACGGCGCCGCTCTCCTCCTCCATGTGTATGGCGGTCTTGCCCGCGCGGGCGGCGGGGGTAAAGCGCATCGCCGTCGCAACGCCCGCCAAGGGCGGGAAGATAGCCCCCCTGACCCTCGTCGCCGCCAAAGAGTGCGGCGCGACGGAAGTCTGGAAGATGGGCGGCGCGCAGGCCATCGCCGCGCTCGCCTACGGCACGGAGAGCGTCAAAAAGGTGGATGTCGTCGCAGGGCCGGGCAACATCTATGTCACCCTCGCCAAGAAGGAAGTCTACGGGCAGGTGGGCGTCGATATGCTCGCAGGCCCGAGCGAGATCCTCATCGTCTGCGACCGCACGGCAGACCCCAAATGCGTCGCGGCGGACGTTCTTTCGCAGGCCGAACACGATGTGCTCGCCCGCGCCATCGTCATCACCGACTGCCCCGACCTCGCGGAACAAATCGCCGCGGAGACGGAGAGGCAACTTTCCGTGCTCCCGCGCAGGGAGATCGCGGAAAAATCGCTCTCCTCGGGCGGCGGCGTCATCGTCGTAAAGGACTTGAAGCGCGCGGTGGAACTTGCAAACGCCGTCGCGCCCGAGCACCTCGAACTGTATGTAAAAGACCCCGAGGCGCTGTTGCCCCTTGTAAGGAGCGCGGGCGCAGTCTTTTTGGGCGGGTTTACGCCCGAACCTGTCGGCGACTACTTCGCAGGCCCCGATCACATTCTGCCCACGGGTGGGAGCGCAAAGTTCTTTCAGGTCTTGAATGAGGATACGTTCACGCGCAAGATGAGCGTCATCCGCTACACCAAGGGCGCGCTCGAAGAGGACGCCGAAGATATCGCCGCACTCGCGCGGAGCGAGGGGCTGGAAGCCCATGCGCGCGCCGTGCTCATACGAAAGGAAAAAGGAGAGGACAAATGAGAAAGGCGGAAATAAAGCGGACGACCAAGGAGACGGATATCTCCCTCGCGCTCGATCTGGACGGCGCGGGCGAGGCAAATATCGCAACAGGGGTGGGATTTTTCGACCATATGCTCGAACTTCTCACCGTGCACGGCGGGCTGAATTTGCGGCTCACCTGCAAGGGGGATACCGAGGTGGACGCGCACCACTCGGTGGAGGATGTGGGGATCGCCCTCGGCGAGGCCATCAAAACCGCGCTCGGCGAAAAGAGGGGGATCGCCCGCTTTTCCCAGCGCCTCGTGCCCATGGATGAGTGCGCCGCTCTCGTCGCCCTCGATATAAGCGGCAGACCCTATCTCGCGTTCGAAGAAAAACTCGAAGGCAAGGTGGGTCAGTTCGATCTGGAACTCGTCGAAGAGTTCCTGCGCGCCCTCTCCACGCACGCGGGCTTTAATCTCTACGTCAAACTTCTGCGCGGCGGCAACCGCCACCACGAGGCGGAGGCCATCTTCAAGGCGACCGCGCTCTGCCTTCGGGACGCCGTAAAAATTATCTCCGACCGCGTGCCCTCCTCCAAGGGGATCCTCGAATGATCGGCATCCTCGACTACGGCATGGGGAATTTGCGCTCGGTGCAAAAGGCGGTCGAATTCCTCGGCGGAAAGGCGGAGATCTCCTCCGAAATAAGGACGCTCGATCTGTGCGAGCGGCTCATCGTGCCGGGCGTCGGCAGTTTCAGGGCGGGGATGCAAAATTTGCAGGCCCGCGGCTTTGCGGACTACCTCAAACGCCGCGCCGCCGATACGCCCATTCTCGGCGTCTGCCTCGGGATGCAGTTCTTGCTCGAAGAGAGCGAGGAAGAGGGGATAACGTCGGGTCTCGGGCTTGTCAAGGGGCGCGTCGTTCCCTTCAAAACGGGCAAAGTTCCGCACATGGGCTGGAACAGCGTGGAGGAGATGCGCTCGCCCCTCTTTGAAAATTTCCGCGGCGGCGAGGAGTTCTACTTCGTGCACAGTTACTACGCCGAGGCGGAGGAAAAATTTGTCATCGGCACGACCGAATACCACACGCGGTTTGCCTCCGCCGTCGCAAGCGGCAACGTATACGGGGTGCAGTTCCACCCCGAAAAGAGCGGAGAGGCGGGGCTTGCCCTCCTCCGCAATTTCATGAAACTCGTATGATCTTATTTCCCGCTATCGATATTTTGGAGGGGCGCGCGGTGCGCCTCCTCTACGGAAAACGCGAAAACGTCACCGACTACGGCGACCCCGTGGACTGCGCCAAGCGCTGGGTGGATGAGGGGGCGGAATTTCTGCACGTCGTCGACCTCTCGGGCGCGTTCGGGCTGGATAGCCCGTTCAATTCCGCGCTCGAACGCATCGCCGCGCTCGGCGTGCCCGTGCAGTCGGGCGGCGGCCTGCGCTCGTCGGAGGCCATCGTGCGCCGTTTTGCCGCGGGTGCGAGCCGCGTCGTCTTGGGCACGGTCTGCCTCGAACAGCCCACCGTCTATCACACGGCGGTGGAGCGCTACGGCGCGCGCGTCGTCGCGGGCGTCGACGCGAGAGGGGGGAAACTTGCCGTGCGCGGGTGGACGGAGGAGACGGAAAAGGACGCGTTTGAATTTTGCAGCGAAGCGCACCGCTTGGGCGTCAGATACGCGGTGTTCACCGACGTCGCGCGGGACGGCGCGCTCACGGGCGTGAATGTGGAAGAGACCGTCCGCATGGCAAATTCCGGACTTTCGGTGATTGCCTCGGGCGGCATCCGCGACCTGAACGATATCCGCGCCCTCAAAGCGCAAAATGTGTACGGCGCGATCCTGGGGCGCAGCCTGTATGCGGGCAGCCTCACGCTTCGCGAGGCGATCGAGGCGGCAAAATGATAAGCAAGCGCATCATTCCCTGTCTCGATCTGAAGGATGGGCGGGTCGTCAAGGGCGTCAACTTCGTCTCCCTCGTCGATGCGGGCGACCCCGTGGAGACCGCCAAACTCTACAACAAGATCGGCGCGGATGAGATCGTCTTTTTGGATATCACGGCGACGTACCGCAGCGAGCCGCCCATGTGGGACGTCATCGCGCGGGCGAGCGAGCAGGTCTTTTTGCCGCTCACGGTGGGCGGCGGCATCCGCTCGGTGCAGGATTTTCGCGAGATGCTCCTCCGCGGCGCGGATAAAGTAGCCGTCAATTCGGCCGCCATCAAGAACCCGACTTTGATTTCCGAGGCGGCGATGAAGTTCGGGCGGCAGTGCGTGGTGCTCGCCGTGGACGCCAAAAAAAATTCCGCGGGTCGGTACGACGTGTACGTGAGCGGCGGCAGGGTGAACACGGGGCTGGACGCCATCGAGTGGATAAAGGAGGGCGCGCGCCTCGGCGCGGGCGAAATTTTGCTCACGAGCATGGATAGGGACGGCACGGAGGCGGGGTACGACCTCGAACTCACGCGGCTTGCGGCGGAGGCGGTGAACATTCCCGTCATCGCTTCGGGCGGCGCGGGAAGAGAGGAAGATTTTTACGACGTTTTGACGGCGGGGAAGGCGGACGCCGCGCTGGCGGCCTCGCTCTTCCACTTCGGAAAGCTCAAACCGGACGAACTGAAAAAATATCTTTCGGAGCGGGGCGTTCCCGTTCGGAAGGGGGGTATATGTTGACGGAAAATGTAAAATTCGATGAGCGCGGCCTCATCTGCGCCATCGCGCAGGACTATGAGACGGGCGAAGTGCTGATGCAGGCGTATATGAACGAGGAGGCGCTGCGCCTCACCTCCGAGACGGGCTACGCCCACTATTGGAGCCGCTCGCGGAAGCGCCTTTGGAAAAAGGGCGAGACGAGCGGGCACGTGCAAAAGGTGATCGCGGCGACCTTCGACTGCGACAGGGACTGCCTGCTCCTTCAAGTGGAGCAGACGGGCGCAGCCTGCCACACGGGCAACCGCACCTGCTTTTTCCAAGAGGAAATTCCGAGCGAGAGGGCGGGCGCGACATTTTTCGGCGAACTCGAACGCGTGGTGAAGGACAGAAAGGCGCACCCGACGGAGGGTTCGTACACCTGCTACCTCTTTTCCAAGGGCGTGGATAAGATCGCGAAAAAGACGGGCGAGGAGGCGGTGGAAGTGGTCATCGCCGCGAAGAACGAGAGCCGCGAGGAATTCATCGGCGAGTGCGCCGACCTTTGGTATCATTTGCAGGTCCTCTTGGAAGAAAAGGGGGTCTCCCTTGCCGAACTCTGCACCGAATTGAAGCGCCGCCACAAGTAAAATTTTCGCTTTGAACAGGGAAAATTTCCCCTTTGAAAAAATAAAAATTTCACTGAAAGCCCTCTGCTGCTCCGCGCGCCGCCGCCGCACCGCGGCGCCTGCGCGCGTCGCAGCAGAGGGCTTTTTTTCTCTCACGGCGCTGCCCGAGGCTCACTTTTTTCTCTTCTCAATGTAATGATACCGCAAAAAATTTTCGGTTTGGTTTGTATGTGACAAAAAATTTTGATTTTTTTTATTTTTCATAAAAAATTTTTTTACACCCCAGTTTATTTGACTTTCTCTTATAATAATGTTAATATACTTACAATCGCTAAAAATAGGTAAGAAATTTGCCGTAAAGTGTTGTTTGGCATATGGAGGTGATCTGTTGATCAAGCGGCTTTTTAAGTGTATACGGGAATACAAGGTTTCCACCATTCTCTCGCCCATCTTTGTGACGTTCGAGGTGGTTCTGGAATGCCTGCTTCCCTTCTTTATCGCGGGACTCCTCGGCTATATGGAGGAGGCGCGGCTGGGACAACACGCCCTTGAGCTGTGGGGAACGGAGGGATATCTCGGCATCGGGCAGTACGCCTGCATCCTCATTGCGATGGCGATCGCCTCGCTCGTCTGCGGGATGCTCTCCGGCCTCTTCTGCGCGCGCGCTTCGGCGGGATTTGCCAGAAATTTGCGCAAGGACCTGTACTACAAAGTGCAGGATTTCTCCTTTGAGAACATCGACAAGTTCTCGACGCCCTCCCTCGTCACCCGCATGACGACGGACGTCATGAACGTGCAGATGTCCTTCATGATGATCATCCGCGTCGCCGTCAGAAGCCCCATGATGATGATCTTCTCCGTTGTGATGGCCTTTATTCTGGGCGGAAACCTTGCGTGGATCTTTGTGGGCGTCATTCCGCCGCTCGCCGCCATCCTCTTCTTCATCATGTGGAAAACGATGCCGCTTTTCAGGCGGGTATTCAAGAAATACGACAACCTGAACGAGAGCATCCAGGAGAACATCTCGGGCATCCGCGTGGTGAAATCGTATGTGCGCGAGGACTTTGAAAAGGAGAAGTTCGACCGCGCCGCGGCCGATGTGCAGAAGGACTTTACCAAGGCGGAGCGCATCCTCGCATGGAACAACCCCGTGATGCAGTTCTTCTTCTACTCCGTGCTCTCGACGGTGCTCTTTTTGGGTTCGTACCTTGTGCTCAGCGAGACGCCCGTCGGCTTCGGCGCGACGCTGCAATATACGACCATCTCCCAACTCATCGTGTACGGGATGCAGATCCTGATGTCCCTCATGATGTTCTCGATGACGTTCGCGATGATCGCGATGTCCATTGAGAGTATGCGCCGTATCTATGAGGTTTTGAGCGAAGAACCCACCCTGCACAGCCCGGAAAATGCAATCACCGAGGTCACGGACGGCTCGATCGACTTCGACGACGTCTCCTTCAAGTACGCGACGACCGCCGAAAAGAACGTCCTCGAAGATATCGACCTGCATATCCGCTCGGGCGAGACCATCGGCATTATCGGCGGCACGGGCGTGGGAAAGACCTCGCTCGTCAACCTCATCTCCCGCCTCTATGACGCGACGGAGGGGAGCGTGAAGGTGGGCGGCCGCGACGTGAGGGAGTACGATCTGGAAGTGCTCCGCAACCAAGTTGCCGTCGTTCTGCAAAAGAACGTGCTCTTTTCGGGCACGATCAAGGAAAATTTGCGGTGGGGCAACCCCGACGCCACCGACGAGGAGATGGTGGAGGCGTGCAAGTTGGCGCAGGCGGATGAGTTCATTCAGACCTTCCCCCAAAAATACGACACCTACATCGAACAGGGCGGCACGAACGTTTCGGGCGGGCAAAAACAGCGCCTCTGCATTGCACGCGCCCTGCTGAAAAAGCCCAAGATCTTGATCTTGGACGACAGTACTTCCGCCGTCGATACCCACACCGACGCGCTCATCAGAAAGGCGTTTAAGGACTTTATCCCCTCGACGACCAAGATAATCATCGCCCAGCGCACCTCCTCCGTGGAGGACGCAGACCGCATCGTCATCATGGACGCGGGCAGGATCGTTGCCGTGGGCACGCACGAGGAACTGCTGAATACCAACGACATCTACACCGAGGTCTACACCACCCAGAATAAGGGCGGGAAGGCCATTTCCTCGCTCGGAGAGATGGGGGAGCTGGAGGAGAATGGGGAGAACCCCTCACCCGCTGCGCAGACGGACTGCGTACCTCGGGATTCTTCGGTCGCGGTGCTCCCTCAGAATGACGCGGAGGACGAGCGAAGGGGCGAGAACGACGCTTCCCAAGGAGGGGGCAAGGTAGAGACCGCAGAAGGAAATAACAAAGAAGGGGGTGAGGAATAATGGCGAGAATGGCTATGGCGCGCCCGGCGGGAAAAGCACACGGCTCTGCGCCCAACCTCAAAGCACCAAAGGGCACTTTTAAGCGCACCATTAAGGCGCTCTTCCACTACTACCCCAAGATGATGACCATCGCACTCGTGTGCATTATCTTCAACGCCATCATCTCCGCCCTTCCCTCCATCTTTATGGAGCGCATCTTCAAGGCCATCGAGGCCGCGACCGAACAGGGCGTCCTTTGGGGCGGAACGGCCAACCTCGGCACGGCGGCCGTGCCCGTCATGGCCAAAGTTTCCACCTATATCACGACGAGTATGCTCACCCTCATCGGGCTGTATGTCGTCTCGCTCGCCTCGGGCGCGGTGGATAAACAACTCATGGCCATCATCACGCAGGGCTTTTTGAAAAAGATGCGCGGGCAGATGTTCGACGGGATGCAGGACCTGCCCATCAAGTACTTCGATACCCACAACCACGGCGATATCATGAGTTACTATACCAACGATATCGATACGCTCAGGCAGGTCATCTCGCAGTCGCTGCCCCAACTTCTGACGTCGGGCGTGATGGTGCTCACCCTGTTCATCATCATGATGGTGTACAGCGTGTGGCTGCTCCTCATTGTGTTCGCTTTCATCTTCATCATTCTGTTCGTGACGAAGGTCGTGGGCGGCGGCGCGGGGCGGTTCTTCCTCGGCCAACAGCGCGCCGTGGCGGCGGAGGAGGGCTTCGTCGAGGAGATGATGAACGGCCAGAAGGTCGTCAAAGTGTTCTGCCACGAGGAGGCCGCCAAAGCCGACTTCGACAGGGTGAACGACCACCTCTGCGAACAGTCCACCAAGGCGAACGCCTACGCCAATATGCTCATGCCCATTTTGGGCAACTTGGGGCACGTTTTGTATGTGCTCATTGCCCTCCTCGGCGGCGTGTTCATCCTATCTAATGTGCACAACTTCGGGCTTATCAACCTCTTCGATTCGGCGGAGGCGGGCTTCTTTACCGTTGCCAACGTCGCGGCGTTTTTGCAGATGACGCGGCAGTTTTCCAACAATATCAACCAAGTCTCCAACCAAGTGAACCCCGTCGTCATGGGGCTTGCGGGCGCGGCGCGGATCTTCGCCCTCATCGACGAAAATCCCGAGGAGGACGAGGGGTATGTGACCCTCGTCAATGCCAAGGAAAACGCCGACGGCAGCCTGACGGAATGTGCCGAGCGCACGGGCGTGTGGGCGTGGAAACACCCGCACAAGGAGGACGGGAGCGTCACCTACACGAAGCTCGAGGGCGACGTGAGGATGTTCGACGTGGATTTCGGCTACGACCCCGAAAAGATCGTGCTGCACGACATCAACCTCTACGCGAAGCCCGGGCAAAAGGTGGCGTTCGTCGGCGCGACGGGCGCGGGCAAGACGACCATCACCAACCTCTTGACCCGCTTCTACGACATCCAGGACGGGAAGATCCGCTACGACGGCATCAACGTGAACAAGATCAAAAAGGGCGAACTCAGGCGCGCCATCGGCATGGTGTTGCAGGACACCAACCTCTTCACAGGCACGGTGATGGAGAATATCCGCTACGGAAAATTGGACGCGACGGACGAGGAGTGCGTGGCCGCTGCCAAACTTGCGGGCGCGGATGACTTTATCGTGCGCCTGCCCGAGGGCTACAATACGATGCTCCACCAGAACGGCGCGAACCTTTCGCAGGGGCAGAGGCAACTCCTCTCCATCGCCCGCGCCGCCGTCGCCGACCCGCCCGTGATGATCTTGGACGAGGCGACGAGTTCCATCGATACCCGCACGGAGGCCATCGTGCAGCGCGGCATGGATAAACTCATGGAGGGCAGAACGGTGTTCGTCATTGCGCACAGGCTCTCCACCGTGAAGAATTCCAATGTCATCATGGTACTCGAAAAGGGGCGCATCATCGAACGCGGCACGCATGAACAACTCATCGATATGAAGGGGAAATATTACCAGCTCTATACGGGGGCGTTTGAACTCGAATAAGCGGGAAAAGGGGAAAAGCCGTCGCTTCTTGGGAGGCGGCGGCTTTTTGCGTGGGGCAGACTTCGTTGTTCGGGATTCTTCACCCCATGTGGGGGTTCAGAATGACGCAAAAGAAGGGGCGCGGCGCCCGAACGGGCGCCGCGCCGCAAAAATGGAGCGCCCCGCGGCAAAGCCGCGGGGCGAACACCTTATTTTATCGGAAAAGTTCGGCGAGGAGGTCGTCCATGTCGTAGACGCCGGGGCGCTTTTTCAGCATGAAGCGCGCCGCCTTCAAAGCGCCAGACGCGAATACCTTGCGGCTGCGCGCCGAGTGCGAGAGCGTTAAAATTTCGTCCTCGCCTGCGAACATCACCTCGTGCTCGCCCACGATCGTGCCGCCGCGCACCGCGTGCACGCCGACCTCGTTCGCCTTGCGCGCGCCGACCGCGCCGTGCCGCCCGTAGACGTTCTCTTTGCCGCCGCCGAAGCCCTCGTTGACGCTCTTTGCGAGCATCAGCGCAGTGCCCGAGGGGGCGTCCTTCTTCTCGCGGTGGTGGCGCTCGACGATCTCGGCGTCGAAACCAGCGCCGAGCGCGCGCGCCGCCTCACGTACGAGGCGCTGCAAGATGTTCACGCCGAGGGAGAGGTTGCCCGTCTTGAAGATGGGAACGCGGGTCGCATAATTTTCAATGAGGGCAAGATCGCTCTCCGTGTAGCCCGTCGAGGCGAGCACGGCGGGAAGGGCGTGCGTTTCGCAGAAGCGGAGGCGCTCTTCGAGATTTGAAGGGGAGGAGAAGTCGATGAGGACATCGGCCTCTTCGTTTGCGCCCACTTCCGCAAAGGAGGTGTGGATGGGGAAGGGCATGGGGGCGGGGGAGAGATCCACGCCGCAGACGATAGTTTCGCCCTGCGCGGCGGCAAGTTCCGCCACCATTCTGCCCATTTTGCCGCACGCACCGCATAAGAGAATTTTCATGCTTTCACCTTCAAGCCGCAGGATATCATCGCGGCTTCGAGTTGTCGGAGATGGTTTGGCTCGATCTCGGTGAGGGGAGCGCGGGGAAGCCCCGCTTCGAACCCCAAAAGATTTGCGCCCGCCTTGACGGGGATGGGGTTGACCTCGGAAAAGCACGCCGCGGCGAGGGGAAGGAGCATATCGCTTATCGCGTTGGCGCGTTTGAGGTCGGACTTTTCCACCGCCGTGCAGAGGCCCTTTACGGCGCGCGGGGCGAGGTTGGAGACGACGGAGATGACCGCCGTTCCGCCCGCGCAGAGAATGGGCAGGTTGAGGGCGTCCTCGCCCGAGTAGAGGTCGCACTTGCCGCGGGTGCGGCGGGCCGTCTCCATGACCTGCGCCATGTTGCCGCTCGCCTCCTTGATGCCCGCGAGGTTGGCGAGTTCTGCGATCGCTTCCGCCGTCTCGGGGAGGAGGTTCACACCCGTGCGGCCGGGCACGTTGTAGGCGATGACGGGGACGGTGACGGCCGCGCAGATCGCCTTGTAATATTCGTAGAGGCCGCGCTGGGTGCACTTGTTGTAGTAGGGGGTGACGGCGAGGACGCCGTCTGCGCCCAGATCCTGCGCGACCTTGGACATGGTTACCGCCTTTTCCGTGCAGTTGCCGCCCGTGCCGAAGATGAGCTTGACGTTTTCAGGCGTAATTTTGCGGGCAAAGCGCATGAGTTCCAACTTCTCATCCTCGGACATGGTGGCAGGCTCGCCCGTCGTGCCGAGCACGATGAGGGCATCGGTGCCGCCCGCGATCTGGTAGTCGACGAGGGCGGAGAACGCATCCAAATTGACGCCGCCCCTTGTGAACGGCGTGATCATCGCCGTGCCGCTTCCCTTCAAAAATCCCGTCATATTTTTCTCCTTATCATTTGTCATTGTATGCCGCAGGGGCTGTTGAGGTCAGCCGAAGTAGCCCTTGGCGGCGAGAAGTTCGGCAAGCAGGACTGCGCCGCCCGCCGCGCCGCGCAGGGTGTTGTGCGAACAGCCGATGAATTTATAGTCGAAGAGGGTATCCTCGCGAAGCCGCCCCGCCGAGACCGCCATGCCGTTTTCCGTCAGCCTGTCGAGTTTGGGCTGGGGACGGTCGGCCTCTTCAAGATAGTGAAGAAACTGCTTGGGCGCGGAGGGGAGGGCGAGACTCTGCGGCTCGCCCGCGTAATTTTTCCACGCCGAGAGAATTTGCTCTTTCGTGGGCTTCTTTTTGAATTTGACGAACACCGCCGCGGTGTGGCCGTCGGAGACGGGGACGCGGAGGCACTGCGCCGTGATGACGGGAGCGGTCGCGGGGACAATTTGTCCGCCCTCCACCTTGCCCCAGATTTTCAGGGGTTCTTGTTCGCTCTTTTCCTCCTCGCCGCCGATGTACGGAATGATATTGTCGACGATCTCGGGCATCGTTGCAAACGTCTTACCTGCGCCCGAGATGGCCTGATAGGTGCACACCGCCGCGCTCTCCACCCCGAAGGAGAGGAGAGGGTGCAGGAGGGGCACATAGGATTGGAGGGAGCAGTTGCTCTTGACGGCGATAAAGCCGCGCTTGGTACGGAGACGCTTTTTCTGCGCTTCGATGACGGCGAGATGCTCGGGGTTGATCTCGGGAATTATCATGGGCACGTCGGGGGTTGCGCGGTGCGCCGAGTTGTTGGAGACGACGGGGATCTCGGCGCGGGCGTATGCCTCTTCGAGCGCTCTTATCTCGTCCTTTTTCATGTTGACGGCGCAAAAGACGAAGTCGACTTTGCCCGCAATTTGAGCGGGGTCGGCGGCGTCCAAGACCTTCATATTCTTTGCATAGGCGGGAATGGGGGTCGCCATCGCCCACTTTGCGCCCACCGCCTCGGGGTATGACTTTCCCGCCGAGCGCGCCGAGGCGAGCAGGGCTGCGGGGGTGAACCAGGGGTGATGTTCGAGCAGGGTGACAAAGCGCTGCCCGACCATGCCTGTTGCGCCGATAATTCCCACGCGGTACTGTTTTTGCATAACATTCTCCTTTTGAAAAAGCGAACGGCGCCGCCGTTCGCTACAAGCCTTTTTCGCCCCCGTCGGAGGCCGCCCAAAAGCTCTTCACCGCAAGACCGGCGACAGAAGGGCGGGTATTCTCCCGCACTTCCAACGCGGCGGGGCAGGGACAGGCCGCATTTCGGCGGAGATACCCTTTTGCGCCGTTCTCCGCGGGAGGCCCTGCGCTCCCTCAAACGGCGGTACTCATGTTCTTCCGCTCCTCTTTTCAGCAAAATCAATTTTATCATACGCATTTATAAAAATCAAGGAAAATTGCCCGAATTTAATTGAAATATTTTCGCGTTTGTAGTACAATGGCTGTATGGCGGTATTTCCGCCGAGATTTGCATACCATTCGGAGTAAACTATGGCGGATAGAGAGAGAAGAGGACTTGTCGCCCGTTGGCTGGAGGGGAAGGAGCGCAGCGAGGACTACGCGCGCAGCACCCTGCCCACAAGCCGCTGGGGGCTGTTTTGGGATATTCTGAAGGGGAGGTTTGGCAGGCTCATCCTCGTCAACCTCATGGTGTTTGTCACCTGCATCCCCATCATACTCATCGTCTTTTTCCACAGTTACAGCCTCGCCGCGCTGGGGGCGAGCGGCTCGTTCGGCTCGGGGCTCGGCATCGGCTATCCCTACGTTCCCTTTGTGCCCGGACAGTCGGAATGGGCCATCATGCAGCTCGACCTCTTCTATTTCGGCCTGCTCATTCCCGCGTGCGTCATCGCGGGCGTGGGGATCTCGGGCGGAATGTACATCATCCGCAACCTCATCTGGACAGAGGGCATCTTTGTTGCCAATGACTTTTTGCGCGGCATCAAGCGCAACTTCTTCAACGTGATGGAGGCGGCGATCTTCTTCTCCGTCATCCTGTTTTTGGCGACCATCGTGGGCGACCTTGCCGACTTCTTTGTCGCCGTCGGCTCTACCGCTTCGGGGTGGATGGTGGCATCCAAGGTCGTCGGCTACATCCTCGTCGCCCTCGCTACGCTCATCACGCTGTGGATGATCTCCCTCGGCGTGAACTACAAGCAAGGCCCGTTCGCCCTCCTCAGAAACGCCGTCGTCATGACGGTGGGCACCTTCCCGCAGACGGTGTTCTTTGCCGTGCTTGCGACGTGGCCGGTGTTCCTCTGCATCTTCGGGCAGGGGTTCCTGCTCATCGTTGGTATGATCATTTTGATCTTGTTCGGCATCTCGTGGCTCCTCCTCGTGTGGATGGATTACAGCCAGTGGGCGTTCGATAAGTTCGTCAACCCCGAGCACGGCATTGCGACGGGACGCGGACTCTACAACAAGGACAAGGCCGCGGAGAACGGCGCAAGACCGGCGCAGGTAGGCCTCGAGGAGAGCGCCGTGATGCGCGAGATGCGCCGCCAGATCGTGGCGCAGGGCAAGAGCAAACTCGTCTGCCGCCCCATCAAGCCCGTGGACGACGGCGTGGATATGTATCAACTGCCCGAGAGTTTCTCCCGCGAGGATCTGCAAAAACTGCGCGAGAGCAGGGCTGCCGTCGAGGAGGACGTGAAACAGTACGAGGAAGAGCACAAGGGCGACGCGCAGTATGTGGAATACAACCGCTTCTTCGAGGAGCAGGAACGCGCCATCCGCGAGGAGGAGGCGAACTCGGGCGGCAAGAAGAAAAAGAAGAAAAAGAACGCGAAACCGCCCAAACTCCTCAACAAGAGGTAACGATGGCGGCGCAGGCGTACGACTATCTTTCGGGATGGTTTGAATTTTTGAACGATGACTGCGACTATCCCAAGTGGTCGCAGTATTTTATTGAGGGGCTTTCCCGCCTCGGCACGGGGAAAAAGGGGCTTGAACTCGGCTGCGGGAGCGGGGTGTTCTGCCGCGCGCTTGCACGGGCGGGTTATGCGATGACGGGGGCGGATATCTCTTGCGCCATGCTCAACGAGGCCGAGCGGCGGGCGGCGGAGGAGGGCGTGCGGGTGCAGTTCGTGCAGGCGGACGCCGCCGCGCTGAAAACACCCGAAAAGTATGACTTCATCCTATCGCCAAACGACTGCATCAACTATCTACCGCCGCAAAAGTTGCACGCCGCCTTCATGCACATCGCCCGCTGCCTCGCCCCGCACGGCGTTTTTTGGTTCGACGTGAGTTCGGAATACAAGTTGCGGGAAAAAGTTGCAAATAATATGTTCTGCGACGATAGGGACGACGTCACCTATGTGGAGCAAAACAAACTCTTTCCCGACCGTGTGGAGACCGAAGTGACCCTCTTTACGCGGGAGGGGGAACTCTTCCGCCGCCGCGACGAGAGGCACATCCGCTACATCCACAAGGAGGAGGCGCTCTGCGCCGCGCTGGCGGGCACGGGCTTGGAAATTTTATCCCGCGAGGGACATCTCGGCGAGGACAAAGAGGGGAGCGACAGGCTCAACATCATATGCAAAAGGGCATGAACGCTATCTGTAAATCGCTGATCTGGGGGGAGAGGGTCTCCCTTGCCGTGCTCGATACGACGGCGCTCGTGAACGAGGCCATCGTGCGGCACGGGCTTTCTCCCGTGGCGGCGGCGGCGCTCGGCAGGACGCTGACCGCGACCGCCTATCTTTGCAGTTGGCTCAAAGAGGGGACGGGCGTGCTCTCCGTCACCGTCAACGGCGGGGGCGCGGGCGGGAAAATTTTTGCCGCGGGCGACGGAAATTTGCACCTTCGCGGCTTTGTGGAGAACCCGCACGTTTCCCTGCCTCCGCGCGCGGACGGAAAGTTGGACGTGGGCGCGTTTGTGGGAAGGCGCGGCACGCTCTCCGTGGTGCGCGACGACGGGAGCAAGCTCCCCTTTGCGGGGACGAGCGAGCTCGTTTCGGGAGAGATAGCGGAGGACTTTTCCGCCTACTTTCTGACGAGCGAACAGCGGCCGACCGCCATCGCCCTCGGCGTGAAGATCGGCACGGACGGAAAGTGCCTCGGCGCGGGCGGCGTGTTCCTGCAACCCCTCCCCGGCGCGGGGGAAGAGATCCTTGCGCGCACGGAGAAAAAGATCGCGGAATATGCCAATATTTCGGCGCAGATCGCGGACATGGGTGCCGCGAATTTGCTCCTCGGCGTGGAAAACGCGCCCTATACAAAACGGGAAATTTTGTACGCCTGCCACTGTTCGCGGGAGCGGGCGGCGGCCGCCGTCATCTCGCTCGGGCAGGAGGACGCGAGGCGGCTTGTAGCGGAGCGCGGCGAAATTGCGGTGCACTGCGACTATTGCAATACCGATTACCGCTTCGGGGCGGAAGAGACGGAAAAACTGTTTTCGGAGAAGGCATGAGAGGCAAGGATAAAAAGTTCATGTTCAGCGAGGAGTTCCTCTACGAGAGCGCGGAGAAGCGCTACGACAGGGGGGACAATATGGGCGCGCTCACCATGCTCAACAAGCGGGGCGAAAAGTACCCGCCCAGCGCCGACGCATGGGCGCTGTATGCCGACATCTATGAGAGCATGGACCTGTACGCCCTTGCCGCCGACGCGTGGTTCCGCTTCCTTGATACCTGCAACGAGGCCGACTTTGCCGAGGGGTACGAGGGGCTGGCCATCGCCTTCATGAACATGGGCAACGAATTGCGCTCGGCGTACTACTACCACCGCGCCATGGAGAGCGACGAGGAGGCGGATGAGGACGATATCGACGAGTTCGCCGCCGCCTTTGCCGAGGAGATGTCCGCCCCCCGCCTCCGCCTTGTGGAGGACGGCGCGCCCGACCCCGACACCCTACGCGAGGGGCTTATCCTGCTCAAACAGGGGGACTTGGAGGGGGCAAAGGCGCGGCTTGCCCAGATAGACGAGACGAGCAGCGACTACCCCTCCGCCATGGGGCTTTCCGCGATGTGCACCCTGATGCTCGGCGACGAGGAGGCGGCGGAAGCGGAGTGCGAGGAACTCCTGAAAGACCACCCCGACAACGTGCAGGCGCTGACCACTTACTGCGCCGTGCTCGACGCGCGGGGCAATAAAAAGGGCGCGCGGGAGGCCGCCGCGAGGCTCGCGAAGATCGAGGCCGATTCCACGGACGATTTGTACCGCATTGCGACTGCGCTCTGCGAGACGGGGCTGGACGAGGACGCGCTGCGCGTTTTAGAAATACTGAAAGAGCGGCTGCCCTTCGATGAAAACGTGCTCTACTTCCACGCCGTGGCGGCGTACCACATGGGAAACCTCGAAGCGGGCATCGACTCTCTGGAACGCATGACGACCGTATACCCCCGCAAGGCGGTGGCGCGCTATTACCTTGAACGGATGCGGCGGCTGCGCGACGGCGACGGGGAGAAGTTCGCCCTGTCCTACTACTACCGCGTGCCCGAGGACGAATACCGCACCGTCGCCGATTTTCTGCTCGCCGCCGACGACATGGACGACCATGAGATATTGCACCTCTCCGCGCTCGACGAGATCGACGAATTTTTCCGCATCGCCTTCGACGAGATGGAGGGGCGGGACGATAAATTGCAACTGCTCGCCGCCAAGGTCGCGGTGCGCACGCACGCGGACGACTTTTTGCGCGAGGTGCTGTTGGACTGCGAGGGGAACGACGTTGTGAAGATCTCCATCCTCCGCGACCTGACCCTTCGCAACGAGGAAAATTCCTTCGGGACGGTGTTTTTGTACATCTACCGCGAGTTCTTCACGCACGAGATCCACATCGGCGAGGAGGAGAGGACGGCGTTTTTGAGGGCGTTTGCGGACGTGTATTCGCGCTTTGCCCTCATCGGCGACGACAGCGAGGAGAGGCTCTGCGCCGCCGCCGAGGACTTGTACGCGACCCTCGAAGAGGCAGACGCCCTCGACCTTGCGGAGCACCGCGCCGAGATCGCGGCGGTCATCTTCCGCGAGGCGCGCATCCGTCGGGGGGAGCACTCCTTTGCCGAAATCACAAAGATCTTCGACGCGGACAGGATCCTCGCGCAGAAAATTCTCGATTACATGATTTGAGGGGAGAATATGGCAGACGAAAAAAAGCCCGTGGACTTCGACGGGCTGTTCGATGAAAAATTGGCGCAGTATATGCGCGAAAAGGCGGGTAAGTACACCGAAAAACAGTGGGAGGATCTCATTCCCAAACTGTACCGCCAATTCGGGGACATCGTGATCCCGAGCGTCGGAACGACGCCCACCAAATATTTTTCCGAGTGCTCCGACGGGGAACTTGTGGCGCTCCTTTGCCGCTACATCGAGGAGGATGTGCCCGTGAGCGACTTTTTGTGCCGCGAGTTGGAGGGCAGAAATTGCCCGCCCGCCCTCGTCGCCCTCCTCGAAGGGGGGGATGAGCGCCTCTTGACGCTCGCCGTCAACCTTGCGGGGGAAAATCCCGCCGCGTTCGGGGCGTATTTCAAGATCCTGGAGCGGGACGGCGACCCCGAACTCAAGGACGCCGTGACAGAACAGCTCAAATCCAATGCGGACGAGGCCAAGGAGCGCGCGCTCGACCTCTACCAAAGGGGGGTGGAGCGCGAACTGATGCTGGAGATCCTCTCCCGCTGCAAGGGGCGCGACGAGCGCATCTATGACGCCCTCATCTACGAATTCCGCACGAGCGGTGAGATCCCCATGCACGCGAGTTACCTTGCCGCCTACGGCGATACGCGCGCCCTTCCCGTGCTGCTCGAGGTCATCGACAGGGACGACATCAACTACCTCGAATACCAGGAATTGAAGTTTGCGATCGAGGCGCTCGGCGGCGAGTACACCCGCCCGCGCGACTTTTCAAACGATCCCTATTTTAAGGAGATCGCCGAGCAATCGCAACTGCCCGCCGACTTCGATCCCCTCAAAAAGCCGCAGGTGAATTGAAAGATCGGTCATAACTTTTCCGTCTCCGCCATATCATAACAGCGAAGGATCATGGCGGAGGCGTTTTTTATGGAAAATTTCAGCGTTTATGAGGACATTGCGACGCGCACGGGGGGCGAGATCTTCGTGGGCGTGGCAGGCCCGGTGCGGACGGGCAAATCGACGTTCATCAAAAAATTCATGCAGGAACTCGTGCTGCCGGGCGTGGAGGGCGCAAAACGCCGGCGGTATGTGGATGAACTGCCGCAGTCGGCGGCGGGCAAGACGGTGATGACCACCGAGCCGAAGTTCGTACCCGAGGAGGCGGCGCAGATCCGCGTGAAGGACGCGGTCGCAAAGGTGCGCCTCATCGACTGCGTGGGCTTCCCCGTGGAGGGGGCTACGGGCTTTGAGGAGGAGGGCGCGCCCCGCCTCGTCAAGACGCCGTGGGGCGAAAACCCCGTTCCCTTTGAAGAAGCGGCGGAGGAGGGCACGCGGCGGGTCATCCGCGACCACTCCACAATCGCCATTCTCATGACGACGGACGGCTCGATCGCGGGGCTGCCGCGCGAGGCGTACGAGGGGGCGGAGGCGCGCGCCGTTGCCGAAGTGAAGGAGATAGGTAAGCCCTTCGTCATCCTGCTCAACTGCAAAAATCCCGCGGAGAGCGAGGCTCTGCGCGCATCTCTCGAAGAAAAATACAGCGCGCCCGTGCTCGCCGTCAACGCCGAGGAGATCGACGCGGAGGGCATCTCCAACGTGTTGGAGCGCATTTTGTACGAATTCCCCGTGCTCTCCGTGGATGTGGACCTGCCGCAGTGGATGCGCGTTCTGGACGCCGATTCCCCCCTCATCTCCGAGGTGCTCGCGGGCGTGAGGGAGGTCGCCCCCAAGATAGGCAAGATGAGCGACTGCGCCCTTTTAGACGGGCTGTTTGCCGAGAGTTCAAGGCTGTTGCCGCCCGTCTCCCTCGATATCGACGCGGCGACGGGCAGGGCATACTGCCGCGTGGAGGCCAAGGAGGGCGCGTTCTACGAGGTGCTCGGCGAGGTGTGCGGCGAGGAGATCAAGGACGATTTCTCCGTCATGAGTTATATGTGTCGCCTTGCGGAGGCCAAACGCCTCTATGAGCGCGTGGGCAAGGCGTTTGCCGATGCGCAGGAATACGGCTACGGCATCGTGCCGCCCGAACAGGACGAGATGAACCTTTCCGAGCCCAAAGTCATCAAAAAGAGCGGAAGGGTGGGGGTCAATTTACGGGCGGACGCGCCGAGTTACCACATTGTGCGCGTGGATGTGCACGGCGAAGTCAGCCCCGCCCTCGGCACGCAGGAGCAGAGCGAGGCGTTCGCACAGAAACTTTCCGAGAGCATGGGCGCAGAACCTGAGGCTGCGTGGAACACTAATATGTTCGGCAAGACCTTGAAGGAGATGCTCGGCGAGGAACTTTCGGTGAAGAACCGCTCGATGGGCGGAAACGTGCAAAAGAAGATGCGCAAGACCATGACGCGCATCGTAAACGAGGGCAAGGGCGGCGTCATCTGCATCCTGCTGTAATCAAAAAATTTCCCGCATGAAAAGTGCGGGATTTTTTTGCGGAAAATTTTAGTTCATTTGTTGACATTCCTTTCCGCGCGGGCTATAATAGGGGCGATTTCATCGGAAAGGAGTTTATCATGGCAGAAGAAGTCAACAGTCAAGCAAAAACGCAACAAAAGTGGAAAACAAAGACGGTCGTAGGGCTGGTTTTGCTCATCGTTTTCGCCGTCATTACGGTGCTCGGATTTGTCTTTCACGACAAGATCTGGACTTGGTGCGAAGGGCACAGCGGCGGCGGCATCCTCGATATCGTCATCAACCTCATCCCCGAACTCATCGGCACGGTGCAGATCCTGTTCGTGACGCTGCTCGTTCTGTATGTGGTGTGCACCATCATCAAGGCCATCTTCAAGGGCACGCCGAGAAGGGTGACCATCGGCAAACTCGTGAACAGCATCTTTAAGGTGGTCGTGTGGGTCGTGTGCATCATCGCCATCCTCGCCGTCTGGGGGATCAACCTCACCGCCCTCATCGCCGGCGCGGGAGTGCTCACTCTTATCATCGGTCTCGGAATGCAGAGCCTCATCGCCGACGTCGTCGCGGGGATCTTCATCGTGTGCGACGGCACGTTGCAGGTGGGGGACATCGTCACCATCGACGGCTGGCGCGGCACGGTGCAGGAGATCGGCATCCGCAACACCAAACTCATCAATTACAGCGGCGATATCCGCGTGGCGAACAACTCTACCATTAAAGTGTTCGTCAACCAGAGCAGGGAGGATAGTTACCCCACCGTCATCGTCGGCGTGCCCTACGAGGAGAACTTGCAGCACGTCAAGGAAGTGTTCGAGGCCAACAAGGCGAAGATCAAGGAGATGTGCCCCGCGCTCATTTCGGATATCGACTTCAACGGCGTGGACAACCTCAATTCCTCGAGCGTCGATCTGCACTTCGGTGCAAAGTGCAAGGAGGGGGACTTCTTTGCGGCACAGCGGCAGATGCGCGGCGCCATCAAGACGGTGTTCGAGGAGAACGGCATTTGCATACCCTTCCCGCAGGTCGTCGTACACGACGCGGAGAAATAAAAAAGCGCATACAAAGCGCGGAGCATTACCGTAGTTCCCATAGGGAATTTAGGTAAGTCGCCGCTCAAAGAGAAGTAGGCGTGGCGTGAAGCCACGCCTTTT
>CANQMX010000028.1 GCA_947625095.1 uncultured Clostridia bacterium
ACTATATCACATGGAGCGCCTTGTTCGCTATCTTTTTTCTATTCCCTTTGTCTCACATCTATTGTAATCCTACAGAAGTGCCACCCATGTCGCGCATCGCCCTCTTGACAAACCTCCGCCGCGGTGGTATAATCCCCTACACAGGGAGGCGCATATGTGGGTCTTAAACGGCACGTTTAAGCGGCGCTCGCGGGAATACAAAAACTATCTGCGATATGTGCTCAAAGAGTACAACACCAACGGAAAAAAGACCGTCCTTATGACGTGCGATACCTATTTCCCCATCTTCGACGGGGTGATAAACGTCATGGATAATTACGCCAAGCGGCTCTCCGAGACGATGAACGTCCTCGTTCTTGTGCCGGGCTTCAAGCGCACCGTCACGATGAGCGACTACCCCGTGCTCGCCGTGCGCAGCGCCTACTCCGAGCGCCTGAAATACCAGGTCGCCCTGCCCGCCTTTGATTTTCGTTTCCGCCGCTATCTCAAAAAACTGCGCATCGACATCATCCACTGCCATTCCCCCTTCTTTTTGGGGAGGGTTGCGCTCCGCCTCCACAAAAGGCGCAAAATTCCCATGGTTTGCACCTTCCACAGCCAATACAAGTTGGATTTCGACCGCTACGTCGGCAACAATTTTCTCTCGCGGTTCTTGTTGCGCTTCATCATGAAGACGTTTAACGGCGCGGATGAGGTTTGGGCGATGAACCCCGCCGTGGGCGACGTGGTGAAGGAGTACGGCTACCAAGGGAAACTGCGCTATCTTCCGCACGCCACCGTCTTGAAAGAACCGGCAAATTACCCGGAAGAGCGCGCCCGCGCCCGCAAAAAATTCCGCCTCGAAGAAGGGACGCCCTCCTTCCTCTTTGTGGGGCGGCTGGTGCTGCAAAAAAATATCCTCTTTCTCGCCGAGGCGCTGGGCGAGATGAAGCGCCAAGGACTGCATTTTGCGATGACCTTTGTGGGCGACGGGCCCGACCGCGCAAAACTCGAAAAAAAGCTCAAGGAGGAGGGCGTCTTTGAAAATGTAAAATTCGCCGGGCACGTCTCCGATTTCCGCGCCATCGGCGAATACTATGCGGCGGCCGATCTGCTGCTCTTCCCGAGTATGTACGATACGTTCGGGCTTGTCAAGGTGGAGGCGGCTTCCCGCAGAACGCCCACCGTGTTCGCGGAGGGCAGCCTCGCCTCCAAGTCGGCGGAGCACGGCGTCAACGGCTATGTGTTCCCCTGCGAGGCAAAGGCCTACGCCGCGGGCGTGTGCGAGATCGTAAAGGATCTCAAAACTCTGCGCGAGGTGGGTGAAAACGCCTACCGCGACCTGTATATTCTCTGGGATAACGTCATCGAACGCATCCTCGCATATTACAACGAGATCTTGAAAAATTGAATTTCGCCATAAAAAAACGGGAGCGCCTCTGCTCCCTTTTTTTGTTCTCTATTTTTTCTTTCGCTCCCGGTAGAGTCTGTTGAAGGGGTCGGTGCACTCCCCGCAGACGAGCAGCACGCCGTACAACAGCCCCGGCCCGATGTTGAAAAAGTTGCAGTCCAGAAGGCTTGTAAAAATCAAGCCGCAGATGCAGAAGAAGGCGAACGACTTTTCCGCGGTGGGGCGGCGGAAGAACACCCACAAGCTCTCGCCGCGGTGGTAGAGGTAGGCGAGCATGGCAACGACGCCCCCGCTCGCGAGGAGTTGGAAGTAGGTATCGTGCGCGCGCGGCGGAATAAAATCGCCGGGGCTTCCCGCAACGTAGCCGGGCGCAGCATAGAAGCCCACGCCGAACGCGGGATGCGCGCGGAAGGTCTCCCAACACTTTTTGTAGATCTCCACCCTGCCCGAGCTATCCATGCCGCTCTTGAAGAGGGAGAAGAAGAACACATCCATCGCGTCGCGCTTGATGGCAAGCGTGATGCCGAGCGCCAGAACGAACGCGCCGAGCACGATCCCGTTCCACAGTTTTTCGTATTTTTCCGCGCGGATCAGGACGGCGACGACGCAGATGAGGAAGAGGGCGACGGCGGAGAGCACGCTCCCGCGGCTCTGCGTGAGCACGACGGCAAGGAAGAACACGCACCCGACGATGGAATAGATCCAGCCGTTTTTCTTGGTGGCGGCAAAGTAGAAGGGCGCGGGCATACACATTGCCATGATGCACCCCACATTGTTGTAGACCCCCCAGCCCGTGTACAGCGCGCCGCGGTTGAGTTGGCCATCCACGAACACGCCGGGCAAGAAGTACATCGCGACGATCTCCGCGACCATGCCCAAGCCGACGGCGCAAAATACGGTGGCAAAATAACTTGCCTTCACGCTGCGCCAATCGACGGTGTAATAGAAGAAGAAGTAGAAGAAAGCGAGCGATACGATCTGCACAAACCCGTAGAGCACGGTGTTGAAGGCATACGAACCCGAAAACACCCCCGCAAGCAAATAGGCAATGCCGAGCGCAACAAACCCGCACGTCAGCCGCGGCACGCGCTTTCTCGGCTGTTCCATGCAGGAGACGACGAGCCGCCCCAAGAACAGAATGACGGCGGCGGTCAAAATAAAGGCGAGTTGCATGATCCCGTTCGGTTGGCGGAACAGCGAAGTTTCGGGGAACTTTCCGGGGTTGTTGGGCGCGGAAAAGGTCATGTAGCCGCAGCAGACGAGGGGCATGATCCCCAGCGTATCCTCGCAGAAAAAGATGCAGAAGATGGCGAGCGCAAGGTAGATGTAGTAGACGGGCAACTCAAAGGAGCAGATCTCCGAGACCGCCATCAACGCGGCCGCCAGCAGGCAGTAATACGGCGAACGAAAAAAGCCGCGCAATGCCTGCACGAACTTTGTGTTGTTCAGTTTTGGAAAGGCGGCGATCAGCATACGAAAATTATACCAACTATCAATTGGATTTGCAAGTATTTTTGCGGCAGGGCGCGGTTTTTGTCGAAATTTCGCCCGCGGCGCTATCCCGCGGCGTTACAGATCCAGCGTCTCCTTATAGAGGGCGCTCTTGGGCACGCCCCTGTCGCGGGCGGCGTGCTTCAAGGCCTCCTTCTTATCCAGCCCCTCTGCCATATACGCCCGCACGTGCTCGCGGACGGAGAGGGCGCACAGCGGATTTTCCCGCGCCCCCGCTCCCTCCACGACGAGCACGTACTCCCCGCGCTTCTCGCCCGAAAGCCCCTCTTTGAGCGAAAATTCCACGCTCTCCTCGTGGATCTTGGTGATCTCCCGCACGGCGCAGGCGCGGCGGTCGCCCAAAACTTCCGCCATGTCGGCAATATAGCCGTCCACGTCCTGCGGGGCGCAGTGGAAGATGAGCGTCTCGCGCGATAGCGCGTACTCCTCCAAAACGGCGCGCCGCTCCCCTTTTTTCTCGGGCAAAAACCCCAAAAACGCGAATTTTTCCGCGGGAAAGGCGGAGAGCACAAGGGCGGAGAGCGCGGCGTTCGCCCCCGGGAGCACGGTGTAGCGCTCGCCCGCCTCCTTCAAAATACGGCAGACCTCCCGCCCGGGGTCGGAGATGACGGGCATCCCCGCGTCCGAGACGACGGCGACCCGCTTCCCCTCGCGCGAAAGGGAGATCATCTTCTCCGCCGCCTCCCGCTCGTTGAACTTGTGGCAGGAGAGGAGGGGCTTCTTGATCTCATACGCCGAGAGCAGTTTTAAGGTATGGCGGGTGTCCTCGCAAAAGATGATATCCGCCGCTTTGAGTTCTTCCAGCGCGCGGAGGGTGATATCCTTCAAATTTCCGATGGGCGTCGCCACAAAACTTATCATATTTTCTCCAAAACCGCGCAAACGCTGCGCGAAATCGCTATTTTACGTTCACCGCCTCGGGCAGAACGTCCAGCCCCGCTCGTCCCCCCTTCACGGCGGAAACGAGGGCGAGGTAGGGCTTTTTGCCCCGCTTGCCCGCGACGAGCTGCAACTTTTTGGGTTCCAAATTTTGGGCGCGGAGGGCGGAAAAGAGTTCCGCAAGCCTGTCCGCGCGGAAGGAGAGCGCAAACCTGCCGCCGAACTTCAAACTGCGCGCGGCGGCAAAGCACAACTCCTCCAAGTTCAGTTCGATCTCCTTTCTGCAAGCGGCGGAAGTTTGCTTTGCAAAGCCGCCCTCCCCGCGCTCGTAGGGCGGGTTGCAGAGAATGAGCGAAAATTCCTCGTTGTAGCGGGCGGGGATATCCTGCACCCGCATATTTTCCACAAAAAATCTGCCTTCGAGGCGATTGATCTCCACCGTCTTTCGGGCGAGGGCGCACATTTTTTCGTCCATCTCGAAGAGGGTCACGCGCTCCACGCCCGCATTTTCTGCAAAAAAGTGCAGGCCGACGATGCCGCCGCCCGCGCAAAAATCGGCGACGCGCTCCTCCTTCTTCGCCCGCAAAAAGCGCGCAAGAAGCACCGCGTCCGAGGTGAAGCGGTACAACTCCGTATCCTGAACAATTTTATATTCGCCGCAAAGGAGGCTTTCCACCGACTGCATTTTCCGATTTTTCCCGCAAAAAAGCAAAAGCGCAGCCTGAGCCGCGCCTTGATGCTTTGTGTCTTACTCTGCGGTGATCGCGCCAACGGGGCAGCCATCCTCGCACGCGCCGCAGTCGATGCAGGCGTCGGGATCGACGACATACGTCGTATCACCGGGAGCGATCGCGCCTACGGGGCAGGTGTCCGCGCACGCGCCGCAGGAAATGCAAGCGTCCGAAATTTTGTGAGCCATTCTTTTGACCTCCGTTAAAATCTTATATGCATTATAGCATATCTTTGTGCGTTCGTAAAGTACTTTGTTGAATTATTCGGAAATTTTGTCGTCGCCGTCGTCCTCGTCCTCGCGCGCGTTGCTGCCGAATTTGAGTTCGGCGACGGGGAAGTCGCGGTACAGGAGCGCCCCTTCCTTTTCGATCTTCACGCGCACCGTCATTTTCAGCATATCGGTGGAGATGACCGCCCCCTTTCCCTCGGGCGTATCGACGGTGGAACCCATCTTGGGCATCTTCTTAAAGGCCTCGGCGTAGTATTCGTTCTCGTAGGCGAGGCAGCACATCAGCCGCCCGCACAGCCCCGAAATTTTGCCGGGGTTGAGCGAAAGCCCCTGGTTTTTCGCCATTTTGATGGATACCTTCTGCATCTCGGGCATACAGCTTGCGCAGCAGCACACCCTGCCGCACGGCGCAATGCCCCCGAGGATGCGCGTCTCGTCGCGCGCGCCCACCTGCTTTAACTCGATGCGCATATGGAAGTAGGAGGCAAGGTCTTTTACGAGTTCGCGGAAGTCCACGCGGGTCTCGGCGGTGAAGGTAAACACCACCTTGTTCCCGTCGAAGGTGAACTCGCAGTCGATGAGTTTCATGTTCAGCCCGTGCTTTTCTATCTTCTCGCGGCACACCCGCATCGCCTCGGGACGGCGCTCCGCGTGCTCCTTGATGACGGCGAGATCCTTCTCGTTCGCAACGCGCAGAATGGGCTTCAAGGGCTGGGTGATCTCCCCCTCCTTCACCTCGTGGGCGGGGTCTACGACGGTGCCGTACTCCGTCCCGCGCGAAGTCTCCACGATGACGCACTGCCCCTTTTTGAGTTCCTTATCCGAACTGAAATAGTAGGGCTTGCTGTTTTTGAATTTGATTATGACAACCTTTTCCATATATCTCTCTCCTTTTCGATGGCGACGGCGAGCGCCAGCGCGCACTGCGCAAAGTTGGCGTTGAACCCTATCTCGCGCTCCGCCCGTGCCGTCAATTCAATGGCGCGCTCCAAAGCGCCCGCGGGGTACATTTTTGCGACGTCCTCCGCCCTGCCGCCCCGCCGCTTGGCGAATTTTTCCTGCCCGCAGGAGATCATCATGGCGTCGCGCAGCACCTCGGAAAGCGCCGCAAAGAAGATGCGCTTGTCCTGCTTGTCCGAAAGTCCCCTGCAAAATTTTTCAGGCTCTTCGGTGAGCAAAAATTCCTCCGCGAGGCGGAACTGCTCGCCGCCGTCCAATAAAAGGCTCTCCCCCACCGAATACAGCCCGCCGCTCGCCGCCGCGGCCTCGTCCGCGCCCGCGCTCTCGGGGTGCTCGCGCTTCAATGCCGCCGCCACCCGCTCCTCCGCAAAGGGCGGAACGGCGATCTTCATGACGCGCGATAAAATGGTGGGGAGCACGGGGTGCTCGCTCGTCGCGCCGAGCAAAAAATACACGCCCGCGGGCGGCTCTTCGATGACCTTCAGAAGTTTGTTCTGCACGAGGGGGGACGCCAAGTGGAAGGCGTCTAAAACGAACAACTTTTTCTCTTCCTCCACGGGGCGCAAGATGCTCTCGTCGATGATGCGCCCGCCGATCTCGGCCGTGAGTTTTCCGCCCTCCTCGGGGAAGAAGAGGCAATCGGAGAAGTGCTCCTCGCCGATGAGACGCGCCGTGCGCGAACCGTCCTCCGCGCAAAAAAACGCCTTGGCGCACTCCTTCAAGAGGGCGCGCAACAACTTCTCGTCGGGGAATACGACGAGCGTCGCGTGCGGCTGTTCGCGCCGTTCGGCGTCCGCAAGCGTCCTTTTGTATGCGTTTGTCTCCCGCAAAAGCGCTATCATCCTTCCTCGTACATGGGGATCGCGCCCGCGGGCGCGTCCTCCGCGACTTCCCTCCGCGGCAACTTCTTTACAAGCCGCGCGAGTTTTTTGAGTTCTCTCGCCTTGGTGCAGGGCGAGAGGTAGAACATAAGATAGTTTCCGTCGTTGAATTCGGGGTATACGCCGTGCGCCTCCAAAAAGCGCTCCGCCCCACCCATGTCCGCAAAGGAAAGGAGGATCTTCGTCCAATCGGCGTTGGAGACGGCACCCATGTCGCGCTTCGCCTCTTCCGCCGCCCGTTCGATCTTCTCGTTGCGGGGGAATTTTACGGCGTATTCCACGCTCGCCATGATGGGGTAGGAGGGCGACGTGGTGCGGAATTTCAAGACGCTTTCGTGTAAGGCCTCCGCCCACCCGTTTTTTGCCGAGACGACCGCGCCCTGCGTGAGCGCGGGCAGCGACTTATGCACGCCGTCCACCCAAAGATCGGCGTATTTTCCCGCGTAATTTTCGCAAAAATGCAGGTGGCTGCCGTGCGCGCCGTCCACCGCAAGCGGCTTTTTCTGTTCGTCGCACAGCCGCCTCGCCTCTTCGAGCGGGGCAAAAAATCCGTAGTAATCGGGGGAAGTCAACAGAAGCGCGTCGGCATTTTCCAGCGCCCTTTCCAGCGCTTTCGAAGCGGGCTGTACGGGAAAGCCCCGTACCATGTCCTGCATCACAGGCTCAATTGCAACGCCGAGCGCCTCGCACGCGTGGAACACGCTGGGGTGCGAGAACGCGGGCACGGCGATTTTTTTCACCCCCCTCGCCTTCATCGCGTCCACCATGGAAAAGACGCCGCAGGTACTCCCGTCCGTCAGAAGAAAACTGCGCTCCGCGCCCAAAACTTGCGCGACGTCGCGCTCCGCCTTCAAAAGCACGCCCGTCGGCGAGACGAGGCAGTCGGAATAGGGAAGTTCGGTGATGTCCGCGCCCGCCCGCTTGTGCCCGGGGGTGTGAAAGGAGATGTGCCTTTTCTGCGCGCGGAGCATTTCGGCGATGTGCAGTTTCATGCGTATTGCTCGACGAGGTATTTGAGGAAGGTGACCGCCTCGTACTTCAGATCGTCGCGGCCGTCGTTCGTGCCGTCCTCGTAGTTGCCCGCGCCGTTGTTGTAGATGAGGAACACAAACTCGTCGTGCGCGGCCTTGCCCTCCGCGCCCGAGTACTGCGCGAGGCTCGAAAGGTGGGTGAGTTTTCCGATGTTCACCCCCGCCCTGTAAACGCGCTCCTCCTTCTCCGTCTCGGAGATGGTCACTTCGGAGGTGTACGTCGCGTAGGAGAGCAGCCCGCCCTCCGCTCCAAGCCCGCCATGGGCGGGGTCGATGAGGTAGAGGTAGTCGCTCCGCAAATTCGTAAGCCGCTTCACCTCGTCCTCGACGCCCGCCGCTACCTGCGCCTCGGTGCGGTAGCGGTTCTTGTTGTTGGGGCCGTCCACGTTGCGCGCGCGGAAGCACTTTTCCGCCTCCGCCCTGTCAATTTCGCCGCTTTTCCACTCCTCGCCGAAGAAGCGCGCAAGGTAATCTTCCAGCCCCGCAAAAAATTTATCCGCCTCGTAGAACATTCCCAGCGTCTCCTGCGCCGTGCCCGCCGTGCTGCCGAGCGCTATTCCCATGAGTTGGGCGTAGGATGAGGTCTGCCCCTCCTCGGCGTAGGCGGAGGCGATGGCGACCGACCCCTCGCCCGAACTGCGGCGCGCGGTGTACGAAGCGCCGTCCATCATGCCCGTGCCGAAGCGATCCGCCCGCACGCTCAAAACGTCGTAGGAGAGGCGCTGTTCGAGCACGTCGGAGAGCATGGTAAAGTCCGTGCCGTAGTCGTAGTCGCCGTAGAAGTGCACGATAAAATTCTGGGCGCGCGCGGGGCGCACCCGCACCATGGTAAAGAACAAGACGAGCGCCGTGACCGCCGCGGCGATCGCGCACAAAATTTTCAGCCAATCATAGGAGAGCATATTCCCGAGGCGTTGTTTTGTGACCCGTGCGTCCAATTTTTCTCCTTATTTTTCGGCGCGGAAAAAACTCCGCGCCGCACATTATTTCTTGGGTTTCATGGTGGGGAACAAGAGCACGTCGCGTATGCTCGCGCTGTCCGTGAGGAGCATCACAAGGCGGTCGACGCCAAGCCCCAGCCCGCCCGTGGGGGGCATCCCGTATTCGAGGGCATTTAAGAAGTCCTCATCCACCTCGGCATTCGCGCCCTGCGCCCGCTTTTTCGCGGCCTGCGCCTCCATGCGCTGCCGCTGGTCGATGGGGTCGTTGAGTTCGGAAAAGGCGTTGCCCATCTCCATGCCGAGCATAAAGTATTCGAACCGCTCCGTCATGGTGGGGTCGTCGGGCTTGCGCTTGGCAAGCGGCGAGATCTCCACGGGATACTCATAGATGAAGGTGGGCTGGATGAGCTTGTCCTCGACGAACGCGTCGAAGAAGGCGGCAAGGATGTGCCCCTTGGTCGTCTTGCCCTTTTCGAGTTCCACGCCCTTTTCGGCGGCGACCTTCTGCGCCTCCTCGTCCGAGGAAATTTGCGAAAAGTCCACGCCCGAGTACTTTTTCACCGCCTCCGTCATCGTGAGTTTTTCCCAATGGCCGAAGTCAAGTTCGGTGCCCTGATAGGTTATTTTCGTCGTCCCGCAGGCGCGCTCGGCGACAAAGCGGTACAACTCCTCCACGAGGTCCATCATCGCGTGGAAGTCCACATACGCCTCGTAGATCTCCACCGTGGTGAATTCGGGGTTGTGCTTCTGGTCCATGCCCTCGTTGCGGAAGATGCGCCCCATCTCGTACACCCGCTCGAACCCGCCCACGATGAGCCGCTTCAAGTAGAGTTCGGTCTCGATGCGCAGGTACATATCAATGTCGAGCGCGTTGTGGTGGGTCTTGAAGGGGCGGGCGTCCGCGCCTATTTCAAGGGGCAGCAGAATGGGCGTCTCCGCCTCATAAAAGCCCCGCCCGTCCAAAAATTCGCGGATGCCCGAAATTATCTTGGCGCGCTTGTAGAAGGTCTCCTTCACATCGCCGTTCATGATGAGATCGAGGTGGCGGAGGCGGTACTTCATATCCACATTTTGAAGGCCGTTGTACTTTTCGGGCAGGGGCAGGAGCGCCTTGGTGAGAATTTCAATGGAGGTCGCGTGCACGGTCACTTCTCCCGTCTGCGTTTTGAACACAAAGCCCTTCACGCCCACGATGTCGCCCACGTCGTAGTCCTTTTTGAAGGAGGCGTACTCCTCCTCGCCCACATCCTGCCGCGTGACGTAGATCTGCAACTGTCCGTCGCGGTCGGCGAGGTGCGCAAACGAGGCCTTGCCCATGATGCGGCGGGACATCATCCGCCCCGCAACGCAGACCTCCTTTCCCTCGAGCGCGTCAAAGCCCTCCTTCACCTCGCGGGAGCGCGCGGTGACGGGGTACTTGGTTTTGAGGTAGGGGTTCTTCCCCTCCTCGGTGAGTTTCGCGAGTTTTTCGCGGCGGATCTGCGCCTGCTCGAAGAGTTCCTCTTCGGCGGCGGGTCTATTTTCCTCTGCCATATCAGTCGATCGCCAAAATTTTCAAATAGTATTCGCCGTCGGGCGCCTTCACGGAGACGACCGCGCCCTTCTTCTTGCCGAGCAGCGCCGCGCCCACGGGGGATTCGTTGGAGATGATGTTGTGAATGGGGTCTGCGCCCGTCGTGCCCATGATGGTGTACGTCTCCTCGTCGGAGTACGCCGCGGGGACAAAGGCGCCGTCCCGTTTTTCCATCTCCCGCACGGTGACTTTGCAGCCGATATGCACCGCCGAGTTATCGTCGTTCTCCTCGATGATCTGCGCGTTCTTGATCTGATATCCGAGTTCCAAAATTTCGCCCTCGTTGGCGGCCTGCTCGTTGCGCGCCGCGTCGTATTCGGCGTTCTCGGAAAGGTCGCCGTGACTGCGCGCCTCCTGGATGCGCTCGATGATCTCGGCGCGTTTGACAGTCGTAAGGTATTCAAGGCGTTCCTCCGCCTTGCGCTTCTCCTCCCGCGTCATGTAAAAAGTATCTGCCATCTTTCCACCTCTTCTCGCGCAAATGCGCGTTCTTTTCATGAATAAGAGAGACCGTGATTTCCGAAGCGGAAAATCACGGCGTCCCCGACGTTCGCTATTATACCGCGTTTGGGCGGCATTGTCAACTCAAAATGCGCCCGCTACTGCGATTTCACGCGCTTTGCCGCAAATCGGGCGATGCGCCGCGCCGCCTCGGTGAGTTCCCGCATCCCCGTCGCATACGAACAGCGCACATGGTACTCCCCGCACGCGCCGAACGCGCTCCCGGGAACGACCGCCACCGCTTCCTCTTTTAAGAGCGCCTCCGCAAACTCCTCGCCCGTCATGCGGAGGGGCTGCACCGAGGGGAAGGCGTAGAACGCGCCGCGCGGTTCAAAGCAGGCAAGCCCCGCGTCGGCAAACGCCTTCAACAAAAACCGCCGCCGCCCGTCGTACTCCTCACGCATCTTCTCCACCGCCGAAAATCCGCTCTCAAATCCGCCCGCAAGCGCGGCGATGGCGGCGTGCTGGGAGAGGGTGGGCGCGCAAAGTGCGGTATATTGGTGAATTTTCAGCATGGCGGCGTCGATCGCCTTGGGCGCGCAGACATAGCCGATGCGCCAGCCCGTCATCGCGAACGCCTTGGAAAATCCCCCCAGCACCGCCGTGCGCTCCCCCATCCCGTCAAGAGATGCGATGGAGACGTGCCCGCCGCCGTAGGTGAGTTCGGCGTAGATCTCATCGGAGATGACAAAGAGGTCGTATTTTTCAATGACGGGCACGAGTTTTTGAAGTTGCGCCCTCGTCATCACCGCGCCCGTCGGGTTGTTGGGGTAGGTGAGGATGAGGATTTTGGAATTTTTTGTCGCCGCCGCTTCGAGCGCCTCGGGCGTCACCACAAAGCCGCTCTCCGCGCGGCAGGAGATCTTCTGCGGCGCGCCGCCGCACAGCGTCACGATGGGCGCGTAGGAGACGTAGGAGGGGTCGGGGATGAGCACCCCGTCGCCCGCGTTGCAGGTGGCGCGAAGGGCAAGATCGATGCCCTCGCTCGCCCCCACCGTCACGATGACTTGCTCCGCGGGGCAAACAACGCCCATGCGCTCCTCCTCGTAGCGGGAGATGAGCGCGCGCAGTTCTGCCATGCCGCGGTTGCCCGTGTAGTGGGTGTAGCCCTTTTGCAGGGCGCGCACGCCCGCGCTGCGGATATCCCACGGCGTGACAAAGTCAGGCTCTCCCACGCCGAGCGAAATGGCGTCGGGCATACGCTCCACGATGTCGAAATATTTGCGGATGCCGCTCGGTTTCAGGCCGCGCGCCGCCTCTGCGAGGAAATCTCTCATGCCTGGACGGAGAGCCTCCTGTCCTTTTCCCTCGCCCGCGTGACCGCGCCCTCTATCTTATATTTTTTGAGGATGAAGTGCGTCGCCGTGGAGAGCACGCAGTCGTAGGTGGAGATGCACTCCGAGATGAACCGCGAGACCGACTTCACCGACTTCGCCTCGACGATGACGAGGAAGTCATACGCGCCGCTCATAAGGTAGAGCGTCTTGACTTCGGGGTGCAGGGCGATCTCCTCGGCGATGCCGTCGAAGCCCGAACCGCTCTGCGGCGTCACCTTGACTTCGATGAGCGCCTCCACGCACTCGTCCTCCTCCTCGTCCAGATTGGAGATGGCGGCGTATTTTACGATGACGCCGCGCTTTTCGAGGCCGCGGATGATCTGCGTGATTTTTTCCTCCGCCTCGCCAAGCATGACGGCGACCTGCTCTGCCGTTGCCCTGCAATCCTCCGTCAAAATTTCCAATACCGCGCGTTCGAGTTTTTCCACCGCCCTATCCTCCTTTTTTCTCCATTGTAAACGATATGCAAAATAAAGTCAAATATATTTGCTTTTTTGCGCGGGATTTTGTATAATGGGCGTATGTTTCGTATATGGGCAAAGGTGTACGCGGACGGCCGCATCGCAAAGCAGACGACCTATTCGAGCGAGGAAAAATTTACCTACTCCAAATTTTTCAATTATCTTGCCGATATCTGCGGCGAGCTGGATATCCCCACGCCCGTGCTTCTCAAAACGCACATCATGAACTACGCCAAGTTCAACCACGTCGTGTTCCGCCCGCGCGACTTTGTGGAGGACCCCGGGTGCGAAAAATTGGTGCTGGAAAATATTTTGTAAACCCGCACATACTGACGCCATGAAATACACGACTTGGATCTTGTGCGGCATTTTGATTTTATTCGGCCTCTTCGCTTCAATTTACGCCCTTACGGGGTTTGATATTCTGCTCTTTTTGTGCGCGGGGAATATCTACGCCTACCGCGGGTTTTTATCGCTTGCGGGCGTCGGCGCATTATGGCTTCTCTTCTGGCTTCTCGCCTTCCGCCCGACGAAATTTTTATCGTGATCGCGCATATCAAACGCGCCGCCGCGGTTTCCCCTTTCCTTGCCCTCCCCTTGCGTAAAGGGGAGGGGTAGGGGTGGGGACACGCCTCTATCCCCCCCCTCTACACAACGCGCCGCCGCGGTTTCCCCGCGGCGGCGCGCATTTCCTTACTTTTATTTCGTCCAAAGGACGATCGTCTCGCCGTCCTCGTCGTAGTGCCACCAATTCGGGCTTTCTTCCCACTGCTCCTCCGTCGGCGTTTGATCGGAAAAGTAGTACCGTGTCGCATCCGTTAAACAACCATTATAGTAACCCATTGAAATTTCGTTCCACTCCGAAGGCGTCCCCTTGTAGTAAACGGTTTGTAACCCACTGCAACCATAGAACGCATGGCTCCCAATCGAGGTCACGGCGTCCCCGATCGTCACGCTCGTCAGCCCGTCACAACGGGTAAACGCATACTCCCCAATCGAGGTCACGCCGCTCCCGATCGTCACGCTCGTCAGCCCGCTGCAATCCTCGAATGCATATTTCCCGATCTCTGTCACGCTGTCGGGAATTTCAATGCTTGTCAGCCCACTACAACCATCGAACACCATATCCCCTATCTCTGCCACGCTGTCGGGAATTTCAATGCCCGTCAGTTGGGCGCAATCCAAGAACGCCCTATCCCCGATCGAAGTCACGCTGTCGGGAATATTGATGCTTGTTGCAGCAATGCAACCCCAAAATGCATATTCACCAAACGAGACCACACTATCGGGAATTGTGATACCCATTAAATTCGGATATGTTGTACGACGTCTATCCCCTCCGCTATGTGCGGAGTTGAACCCTTCCGCGAATGCCGCGCCCGCGATCGTCTTCGTGTTTTGCCGAACGGAATATGTGCCGGAGACAGTCGCTTTCACTTTAATCAAGTGATTGTTGATATAGAGTGCGCCGTCTGCATCCCAATTGGACGGATCATTGTAATACGGGGTTTTATCAAATGCCAACCAACCAATGGAGGTCACACTGTCGGAGATTTCAATGTCTGCGAGAGAGGCACAATCATAAAACGCTTCGTTTTCAATCGCGCCGCCGGTAATTTTAACTTTTTTTAGCTCATCTTGGGGGATATAGCGTATGAAATTTGACGGTATCGTCGCCTCTTCGATGGGACACCAATCAAGCCCGGAATCCCACACAAACCCTACGGAAGTCATCACTTTATCGAAAATTTCAATGCTTGCGAGAGAGTAACAATTATAAAATGCATCCCTCTCAAGCGTGCCGCTCGTTATCTTCACTTTTTTCAAATTGTCCTGTGCAACACTTTGAATTGCCGAGGCCGGGAGCGTTGCCTCTTCGATGGGACAGCCATAAAACGCCCCCTGCCCAATCGAAATCACGCTATCGGGAATGGTGACGGCCGTTAGCCCTGTGCGACCGTTGAATGCCGAATCCCTGATCGTAGTTATGCTTTCGGGAATGACCACCGCTCCCTTTATTCCCCAAGGAATATGGATGAACGCCGTCTTTGCTTTATTGTATAAGATCCCATCTTGGCTGCTATAATTCGGGTTGTTCTCGTCCACTGTAATTTGTTCCAACCCAAAGCAATTCCCGAACGCACCTCCGATCGAAGTCGTGCCGGCGGGTATCGTGATATGTTTAAGCGAAGAGCAACCGTGGAACGCATAATCCCCAATCGATGTTACACTATCGGGGATTTTAAGTTCCGTAACTTCTTCCCCGTCGATAAACAGATGCTGCGCATACTGTAAGGGATTGGATTCAAAATTTACAAAAACGATCTCGCACCACGCCGCAAGGTCGGTGATATACACCGCCGTCAGCCCGCTGCAATTAAAGAACGCATCGCTCTTGATCGAAATTATACTGCCTGGAATGGTGATGCTCTTGAGCTTATAGCAACCGCCAAACGCGCGCTCTCCGATTTCAGCCACGGGTTTCCCGTTAAACTCGGCTGGAATTTTAACGTCTCCCGTCGAAGGCCCCTCCGTAACGATATAATACGATCCATCCGAACTTAGAGAGAATTCAAAGTCTCTCTCCGAATCATCATCGCCGCCGCTACCGCTGCCGCTGTTCCAATCGCAAGCCGCAAGGCCAAAGCAGAGGCACAGAGCTGCGACGATTGCCAAAAGTACGGTTAAAAACTTTTTCTTCATGGGTTTCTCCTTCTACGACTAAAAATAAGGACGCTCCAATCACGGAACGCCCGCATTGAGTATCCCGTATTGTCTGCGTCACAATTCTCCGGTAGTACACGGAAAAAAGGATACACCGATGCCGTTGTATCTGTGTACTACCAATTATTGAATTGTGACGCATTTTTAGTATAGCACGCGGGCAGAAATTTTGCAAGATTTTATGGAAATTTTATCTCCGCGGAAAAATCCCATGCCGGGGAGTGCACGGGATGGGCTACCCCCCCCCTCCCCGCGGCGAAGCCGCGGGGAGGGGGATTTGGGGGAGGGGCACTGTCTTTCCTTTCCTTATTTTATTCTTATTCTTCTTGCCTCCTTATTTATCTTTATTCTTCTTGCCACATTTCTCTTTATTTTTCTTGCCGCGCGCCCGCCGCGCAAAGCGCGGCGGGCGCGCGGCAAGAGAATGTTATTGCATATTCTTCCTATTGCTCTGCCCGCGCGCGAATTTCTCTTGTAAAATCGCTTGACGGGGGCGAGGGTTTGTAGTAACATAGAACGCACGGAAGGTTTTCGGCCAACACTTCCAAATAAAAAAACCGAGGTGTCAATTGAAAAACTTTTTTACCACCAAGCGCATCTGCCGCGCGGGCGTCATCGCCGCGCTGTACGTTGCGCTTACTTGTTCCTTCGGGATGCTCGGCTACGTCGGATTTTTGCAGTTCCGCCCCGCCGAAGCACTCTGCATCCTCGCCCTCTTCTACGTTGAAGCCGTGCCCGCGCTCTATGTCGGCTGTATGCTCTCCAACGTCATCTCCCTCTACGGCGTGTACGACATCTTTGTGGGTTCGCTTGTGACGCTCGTCGCCGCCCTTTTGACTTTCGCCGTCGGAAAAATTTTCCGCGAAAACCGAAACTCGATTGGAAATCACATCGCCCGTATCGCCATCGGCGGATTTTTCCCTGTCGCCCTCAACGCCGTCGTCATTCCCGTCGTCATCGTTTACCTTGCGGGATTTGTGGATGGCTTCGGCACGGCCGTTGCCGCATACACGTGGAATTTTGTCTCGCTGCTCATCTCAGAGTCGCTGTGGATCTACGGGCTTGGAACGCCGCTCTACTTTTTCGTCGCCAAGATGCGCCGCAAAAATGTTGCCGTGTTCCTCGACGGGAAAAAACCCAAACCCGCCCCCGTTCAGGCGGAAAGTTGATTTTTCTTGTTCACACGCAAGCAGTGATTTGAATTTGCTTTCCCGCACAGGCCGAAATTTAAATTTACTTCCCCCGCTTTTTGCGGGGGATCTATTTTGTAATTTTACCTTTTCATCTTCCCGCCCGCGCGCCGTTCCCCCCTTTGGGGGGAACGGCGCGCGGGCGGAAAGATGAATTTTTTTGCCGCGCCGCTTTTTTGGGGGGAGCGGACTTCGTTGGGCGGGATTCTTCACCCCCACAAGGGGGGTTCAGAATGACGCGTCAAAAACGCGGGACGGGTTCTTCGGGGAAAGATTCTCTCGCCGAGCGGCGAGCGCACGGCTCGGAATGAGGAGGCGTGGGGACGAGGAACACCCCTATCGCCCCTGCGGGGCACTTCCCCCTCAAGGGGGAAGCAAGACTACCCCCTCCCCTACCCCTCCCCCTTGGAAAGGGGGAGGGCAAATCATGGCCTACCCTAACCAAGAGGCTGCCCCACCCTCCTACCCCCTCCCGAGGAGGGGGCGAGATACACTCGCCTGCGGCTCGGTATGAGGAGTGCCTCCCCACCAAAGGGAGGAGGGGCGAGAAAGGAAGGCTCGTGGACGGGGGCATCGGGGAAAGATTCTCTCACCGCGCGCCCGCCGCGCTTTGCGCGGCAGGCGCGCGGCTCGGAATGAGGGAGGGGCGGACTACCAATCTTGCTTTTTTAGGGATTTATCCTTGACGTCGTCGTAGTACTCGAAGTACTGCCTTTTCCACTCCGTAGGGGAGAGCGGCTCTTTCTCGCCCTGCGCATAGGCGAGATATTCCTCCATCTCCTCGGGTGAAAAATCACCCTCGTCAAATTCTTCGTACTGCGAAAAAATTTTCATCATATCGTACTGTGACATCGCATTTTCCTCCCGTGCAAACCCCTTGGTCTATCAACATATCCACAGTGGAATTGTGGATAACTTATTCCCTGCGCTTGAACGAATTTTGCGCCCCGTCGTAAATATACCCCGCTGCAGAGAGGCGCGCCTCCACCTCCGCGCGATCCTCCTCCAGATCGTCGCAAAGCGCATCGAGGCTATCGTACCCGTCGCGCAGTTTCATGTTCACAAAACTCAAGAGCATCGCATCATCCTTGGGCAACATCCCTCATACCCCCTTTTCTTTGATTATATCATGCAAAGTTTGAAAATTCAATGTTGTATGACATACTATTTTTTAACTTTTTTTGTGAAATAATCACTCAATTTCTTGACTTTTGTCGGCGTATGCGCTATAATTGTGTTAATAATTCACACAGGGCGCGACATGGGAGGAAAAAATGAACGAAACAGACGAGCTGAATGAATCGGTGATCTCAGCGTGGATACGGCTGACGGGGGTGCTCAAAAATACCCGCATCACGCAGGGCATGATCTATAACGAGGCGATCATCATGAATATCGTCTACGGCCGCTACCGCGAGGACGGCGTGGGCCTTGTGCCCTTCCGCGACATCGTCTCCGAGACAAGGATGCTCAAATCGCTCGTCAACCGCACCATCGAATCGCTCGTGAAGAAGGGCTACCTTACGCGCAGCGACGGCAAGGACAAGCGCACGACCTTTGTGCAACTCGTGCCCGAGAACCTCGGCGGCTACCTGGAACTGCACGGCAGGACGCTGAAACTTGTGGACGACATTGTGAAGGCCATCGGCGAGGAGGACGCGCGCGCGTTTGTGCGCATTGCGGAGCACATCACCCATGCCGACCCGCTGAACAACTGAACGATAAATTGCGGCGCTCTTCCGTGCGGAGGGGCGCTTTTTTGATAGCGTTTTGCGGTTTTTTTTTGGGGGGGGGGAGAAATACAAAGGAAGATACTCTCGGCTATGCCTACTTCGTCGCTACGCTCCTACTGCGCGGCTATGCCGCTACTTCGCCTACGGCTCGTGCCACGCTTAGTCGGCAATAGTGCGCGTGGGGTGTGCCGCCCTTGGTAGAAAACAGTGCGGGCGGGGCGGTATGAGGAAAAAATGCGCGGATGGGTATGGGGGAGTACCCCTCCCCGCGGCTTTGCCGCGGGGAGGGGGATTTATATAGGACAGAACAAGGCGCGGTGGCGAGGGCAGCGCCAGCGCAGAAGGGGGGATAGAGGCGTATCCCCACCCCTCCCCCTCCTCTTTGCGCAAGGGGAAGGCAAGGAAAAGGAAAAGCCGCGGGGAGGGGGGATAATGATAGAGGGCGGCGAAAGGAGGGAGGGCGAGGGCAGCGCGGAAAGGAGGATAGAGGCGTATCCCCACCCCTCCCCCTCCCCTTTACGCAAGGGGAGGGCAAGGAAAAGCCGCGGAGAGGGGGATTCTACTGTGAGTAGAGAGAAAGCGGGACGGGAAAAAAAAGATGGAGGGGGATATATGCGCGCCGCCGCGGCATAGCCGCGGCGGCGCGTTCCATATGAAATAAAGCAAAATTTTAACAATGTGTTGCAGTTTTTGCAACGTAGACGTATCCGGCGGCGTTTGGCCCGATGTGCGTTCCCACCGCGCAGCAGATCTGAAAAACCGCCTCGCCTTCACGGTGCACCGCCTGCATGAGCGCACGTGCCGGCTCTTCCGTATCCGTACACAAAAAGTAGACGGGGTATTCGGGATCGGTCTCCTCCGCCGTGAAGCGCTCGGCGAGTTCCTTTAAGGCGCGCTTTCTGCCGTGCGCCCGCCCCGCCATGACTACCGAACCGCCCATGGAAACCGTGACGAGGGGCTTTACGCCGAGAAGATCTCCCACGACCGACACAGACTTTTTCAGTCGGCCGCCCTTGTAGAGATATTCGAGCGTATCGACGTATGCGTGGATGCGGAGGCGGGGACGGAGCGCATCGAGCATGGCAACGACCTCCTCCACGGGCTTTTCGCGATTCTTCGCCGCCGTCTCCACCATGACGCGCAACATCGCCGTCGTGCAGAGGCTATCGTAGACGTGCACCTTGGTAAAACCGCCGTCGCGGGCGGCAAGGCGCGCCGTGTTCACCGTGCCCGAAAGCGTCGACGAGATGAGAATGGCGAGCGCCTCCTCGCCGTTCGTCTCCGCAAACACGCTTGTGAACGCCTCCTCCGAGGGCTGCGACGTGTGAGGGAATTCGCCCGCTGTGAGACGGGCGTAAAATTGGGTTTTTGTAAGATTTTCCCCTTCCGCGTACTCCTTTTCCCCGAAAATGACGACAAGGGGTACGATTTTGACGCCCAGCGCGGCGGCCTCCTCCGCGGAGATCTCCGCCGAACTATCCGTGATGATTTGAAGCATTTGCTCTCCTTTGCGACCGATTTGTGCAGTTTCTTTACATTATAGAGGTAATCGTTCACAAAGTCAACTGTTTTTATGGGGAGCGGGGAGTTTTTTGAGAAAAGATACGCTCGCGCGCCGACACGGCGGGCGGGGCGGCGCGCGAGTGTATGAGGGGAGCCCCGCCCCCTATCGCCGCAAATATTATGCCGTCGAAGGGCGGCACGAGCCAAAGGCGAAGTAAGGAGCAATAATAAGGTGGAGATGTCTCCACTTCGGTCGACATGACAAAAAAGGCGCCGTTTGGTATGAGGGGGAAGCCCCACCCCCCTACCCCCCGCGGAGGGGGCAAATTGGACTGCGTTCGCGGAAAGATACTCTCGGCTCCTATAGAGCCTCGGTATGAGGGAGTGGGATCCGCCATCGACATTTTTGAGATTTCTCCACGCGCTTCGCTTGGTCGAAATGACAAAAAAAGAGGTATCTATTGATACCTCTTTTTTTGTCTGAAATCCGGCAACTACCTATCCTCCCGGGCCGCTGGGCCAAGTACTTTCGGCGTGAGAGAGCTTAACTTCTGTGTTCGGGATGGGAACAGGTGGATCCTCTCTGCTATCG
>CANQMX010000029.1 GCA_947625095.1 uncultured Clostridia bacterium
CCGTGAGGTTGTAAACGTCCAATGCGGCGCGGCGATCGCGCTTGCGCTTTGCGGCGGTTGCAACCGATTTTCCCGCCTCCGTGCGCGGTTCGTTTTTCCCATAAAGAGCGTAAAGTGCCTTTTCGCGCTCCGTCGTGGGAATACCGAGGGCAATTTTCGCCTCGATCCTTTCAATGCTTTTTTGTGTGAGGGAGTCCGCTGATACGCAAACCCGCTTTTTCTGTTCGGTGCGGGCGTACGTCAAGATCACCCATTGGTTGACGTCCATTTTTTAACCTCCTTTATTGCTGACCGCCGTTGTTCCTATCGACATATTCGATCACGGCGGCGCGGGCGACGTCGCTTATCGACAACCCGCCCTTTTTCCGTGCGATACGGGCGAGTTCGTCGCGTGTATCGCGCTCGACATAAAATCCGACGTATGCGCGGGCGGGTGTGATCTTCTCATTCGCCGTTGCGGTTGCGTTTTTGCCGTCCATAACTTACCTCCTCGATAAAATAAAAATGGGTTCGTCTATTCGACAAACCCATTCCGCGGAATATCCGCCGCCCGATTTCGGGGCAAAAATTAAAGGCTCGTCAAATTGACAAGCCTATTGTATAACAACAACTTGAACATAAAAAGTTTTATCTTCGGAAATCAAGTCTACGGTTGGGTAATTAAATTTTTCGATATTTAAATTTATAAGCTTTTGGTTAAAATACAAAGAACCGACCTCGATTGCAAATAATTCGAAAAGCTTGGCGGCATCAAATAGCCCTTCAGCATTAAGCAATTTGATTTTGCTTTCATAGGCGCTTATATACTCCGCTATATAGCTCATTCTGATTTCCGAGTTATACATAACCCATCTCCTTTTTTAGCAAGAATTGAAACTTTCAAATACTGTACGAACGATACTCGCATTTAGACATATTCGATTGATAACACGACCACGTCATCGGCAAGCCGGAATTTGTTATCGTACAGTCAGACAAACGCCCCCAGTCCACGTTTCTTGTCAATATCACTGCCGAACATCTCAAATGCTAATCCATTATCTTCGTGGCATTGACGCTTATTTTTGATCACTGTGGGGCAAGGCACACCGTCTTCTTCGATGATAAGCTTGATTTCGCTTTCCGCATCCACTTCCCTTTTTAAGCATGGCCGATTTACTCGTTTGCCGTGTTCCCGTACCCAAAATATAATTAAATCCTTGTGGCTCTTCAGCATGATTTCTTTAATGCTTTGTTGAATACATTTTTCTATCAACTCCAACAATAATCACGGCTAAGCCGAATACATATCAAGGTTGATCTAATTATACACCCTTACAATCTTCTCGTCAACACTTGAATTTACCGAATATAACCTGCGGCGGGAAATCCCAAATTTCCCGCCGCAATACATTATTCCACCCTACTTATTCTACCCCCCCCCAAAAAAACCTTTCGGTAATGTTACCTCTGTATCTCGACAAGTAACAGAATGGTATTTTTTTGGAGGTAAACATTTCGTTAACACAGAGCACGCATGCTAAATGCATCCCGCAAGTGGATCGTATCGCTCGGATCAAGATTTCCAATAAGCAATACCGAAGTTGGATCGTGCGCTTTCATCTTGCTATCGTTTGTCTTCATTCGATTACTCCATTCAACTTATCAAGCATTTCTTTGCACACTTCAAAATTTAATTCTTCAACGTACCGATAGGAACGACATACACTCCATCGGGGCGGCGGTAGGCAAAATCGCCTGTTCCCGTAAGCACCATGAGAAAAGACGGCTCTTTCATTTTTGTGGTATCGATCTTATTTTTCAGCGTTTGGAGCGTCCCCACACCCTCTTCAATCAGTTTATCTCCGCCAAGTTTGATCTCGACCAAACCGTAGGAACCATTCCGCAAATGGATAACGGCATCGCATTCCAGCCCGTCCTTATCCCTGAAATGATAGACTTCTCCGTTCAAAGCATCGGCATAAACTCTTAAATCTCGGACTGCCATCGTTTCAAATAATAATCCAAAGGTTTTCAAGTCGGCAATCAAATCATCGGGGCCGATCCCCAGCGCGGCAGCGGCGATAGATGAGTCAACGAAATATCTGGTGTCCGACGTTCTGATCGCCGTCTTTGAGCGCAAGTTGGGATTCCAAGCGGGCATATCTTCTACAACGAAGATTTTCTTCAATGCTCCGATGTAGGCCGAAATTGTTTCTTCGTTCAGCGACTCCTCGTCGTTCACTCTGATATCTTCGCAGAGAACCGTATTCGGCGTCTGCGTACCCTGATGCCTCGCCAATGACCTCATCAGCCGTTTTACTCGTTCGGGATTCTTTTGAATATTATCTGCACGATTGATATCCGAATGAATGACTCCGTCATAATAATCTATCGCTTGATCCAAAGCAATTTCGTCACGAAGTCCGATCGCTTGCGGCCAGCCGCCACGGCATACGACAAACGCGAGTTTATCAATATTCATTTGGGTAAAGCCCATCAAAGCGGAAGGCGCGGCAAAAAGTTCGGTCAAACTGACTTCACCCGTTGATTCCCCCGATTCGTATAAACTCATCGGGCGCATCGTGAGCCAGGAAAAGCGCCCCGTCCCGGAATGCGTAATTTCCTTTGTATCGGGCGGTACCGCCGAGCCCGTAAGAATAAACTGACCGAGTTCTCCGCGATGGTCTACTTCATATCTTACGGCATCCCATAATTTAGGGGCGATTTGCCACTCATCGATGAGTCTCGGCGTTGCCCCCTTTAATAGCCTCTGCGGATCGATCTCGGACATCGTGATATTTTGGTTCTTATTTTTCGGATCGTTCATATACAAAAAGCTTTTTGCGATTTGCTCGGCGGTCGTCGTCTTGCCGCACCACTTTGGTCCTTCGATCAAAACCGCGCCTTTGCCTTCTAATTTTCTTTGCAAGATACTGTCTGCAATGCGTTTTTTGTATTCTTTCATCCCAAAACAGCCTCACTTGATTTATTAACTCGATTATACCATAGAATCGGCTGAAAATCAATACTTTTCCGATAATTGGCGAAAAATTTTTCCGACGATTGGCTGAGAATTAAGCCGATTTTTGGCGAAATTATTCGACCGTTCTGTTACGTCTGTCTATGCGTAACGGAGCGGTCCATAAAGAAAAAACGAAGCAAAACACTTGATTTTGCCTCGTTTCGGTCGTTTTATTCTACCGCCCACAAAAAACGTTCGGTAATGTTACCTCTATATGCACGGTGGATTTGCTCCCGCCAAGCGTCTTTGCGCATACGCGCACCGTGCAGCCCGTCTTCACGATATATTCCCCGTTGCGCTTTGCGCGCTCTTCGATCTCCCTCCACACAAAATTACCCTCCGTTCGACAAAAGATACTTTAATCTATGTCGAAAGAGGGCGAATTAGTACGATATCGCCGAGATCGCTCTCCCCCTGCGGAAGGCAGATCATCTCGGCGCGCACGCCGATTGCACGCTATCACATATTTTCCACCAGGTATGCCGAATAATCGCGCGCCATCACATACCAATTATGCAGGGAATCCCCCATGACCGCGCCGCACGCTTCACGGTAGATCGCCCACACAAACCAATAGAACGAGACAATGGCGACGTAAGCAAGATGGTGAAATTCAAGTTCCTTCGTGTAGGTATCCTGTAAATATTCGGCGATAAACTTTTTGGAAGTCTCCACGGGATACATTGCGTCCATAATATATGCGGCAAGGTCGCATCCGGGATCCGCCTCGCCGGAATACTCCCAATCGATGAGGATCGTCTCGGTATCCGTCAACATCCAGTTGGGCTTATAAGTATCGCAGTGGCAGAAGACGGGTTTCACGCCATCCTTTTTCACGATATCATACAACTTCGTGACCCGCTCCTTGATCTCCTCATAATCGGGAATGGTGATCTGCGTCTTTTCCAAAATCTGTCTTTCGATGTCAAACGCATCCTCAAACGGTCTGAACGCCCAATCCACGTGCATCTTGCGTTCATGCAAATCGCGTAGCACCTTAATGACGCGCTTGGAATCCTCAAAGTTATCGTAATCGGGCATCCTGATGCCGGAGACATAGGAAGATATCTTCCATCCCTCCTCGCTGTTCATATAAATGTAGGTAGGGTCGACGCCCACCCGTTTTGCGATCTCCAGAGACATCTTCTCGTGCTGTCTCGAAATAATGGTCTCCGTTCCGTCCCCGGGGTGGCGGTAGACGTACTTCTTCCCCCGCACTTCAAACACAAACGACGTGTTTGTCAGCCCCTCCTTGATGACGTCGAAATCCACGATTTCGGACTCGTCGCAGCCGAGCACGGAGCAGATATTCTTCAAAATTTTGCTGTGGGTATTGCGGACATATTTTTCATCGAAACGGCGGAGCTCGTCCAAAGAATCGAATTCAAAAATGACGTCATTGGGATAGGTCCTGACCATCATCGGCGGCAAACTCTTCACCTTATCCACGAGGATCTGCTCCCACAGGGTCTCATCGTATTCCCCCGTCGTCTGCGCCTCTTCGAGGCAGCGCACCATGGCGGCGGAAAATTCCCTGTCCCAATACACGTGCCCGAGCATGACGTCCCCTTCCGTGCCCGTCTTTTTCACGGAGACGATCCTGTCGCCCGCGCCCTTTTTCATATACCATTCGCTCGTCCGCTCGGTGACGTGCACCGATGCGTAATAGGCGTCGTACACGTAATCCTCAAAGACGTTTTCGCGGAAATAGTTGTCGCTGGAACAGATGTATGTGTTTTTGAGATGCTCCCGTACGAGATAGAGCGTATAGGGATTGTTTTTCACATTGAAGTACGGATTGATCACGATCTTCACGCCATACTTCTTTTCGAGATAGAAAAACGCCTCTTTCTTATACCCAAGCACAATGATGATATCGTCGATACCCGCCGCCTTGAGTTGTTCTATCTGCCGTTCGATGAGGATCTCTCCCTTTACGGAGAGCAACCCCTTGGGCATTTCGAGGGAGAGCGGAACAAAGCGGGAAGCCATGCCCGCCGCCATAATGACGGCGTTGTCTACCTTGTAGGGCGCAAGCGCTTCCACGCCCGACGGCGTGATCCCCTCGTCGTTCAGATACCCCGCCTCTTTCATGCGTTTCTTGATTTGCGAAGTCTCGCCGACCGAGATCTTACACTTCTGGGCGATCTCACGAATGGTCAGATCCCCGCTCTTCTTGATGCAATACAGCACTTTGAATTCATTTTGTTTCATCGTTTTCTCCTCCTATCGCAGCATTTTCCTCCGCAGCCGCGGTCTCTATAACTTCGGTCTCCGCAGCCGCGGTCTCCGCGACTTCGGTCGCAGCGCCGTCGGCGGATGCTATAAATTTATCCTCTTTCTTTTGCTTTTTCGACCCCATCGTAAACACAAGCGCAAGCAGCACCGCGATCACGCCCGCCACAAGTTTGGAGAGCATCATCGCGCCGATCGCCGTGGGCTGAACGCCCGCCACGAACGCGAGGTGATCCCCGATGATGAACGCGCCGCACACAGCCCAGGCAACGTTCAGAATTTTCTCTCTGTCATTCATCTTGTCGAGGATGGCAAAGGTCGCCATATTGTTGGCTGCGGAGAGCAAAAATCCCAGAACGCCGAACTCGGAAAGCCCCGTCTTTTGCGAGAGTTTGTTCATCGGCTTTTTCAGCAATTTATTGAGGCAAAACACGAGGGGAAGTGCACCCGAGAGCACCAGCCCGACTGCGCCCGCAACGCCGATGCCGTCCGCGGTCGGCGCAATGAGTCTGAAAAATGGCGTCGTGGCGAGGTCGAATGCCCCCGTCGCGGCGATGGGGCTCAAAACGAGATCCTTCACCATGGCGATCGCGAGTGCGATGAGGGAAAATGCGTTGATGAATATGGAGAACCACTTAAACACTTTGATCGTCCCGTTCGTCCAAAAGCGCAGGCAGACGATGATGATCGCGGAAAAGATGACGGGCACGATGAGATTGAGCAATACGGTAACGACGGGCACGCCGAGGATGAGGCCGCCCACAAAAGTGCCGAAGGGAATGGCGGCGATGCCGTACAGGATCCCCTTTGCAAATACGGCGGTATCCTCCTTTCTGATGGCCGCAAGGCCGACGGGGATGGAGAACACGATGGTAGCCCCCATCATCGAGCCGTACACTGTGCCCGACCAAATGCCGATCGTGGTGTTTTGCGCGACCTCCATGGCGACCTGATAGCCGCCCATATCCATGGCGAGGATCATGGAGACGGCCATGGAGGGATCCAGCCCTATCTTATTGTAGAGCAGGCCGAGGGAATGTTCGATCGCCCACGCAATGGCGGGCGCGAAGGAGATGATGCCGACAATGGAAAGGCACAGAGGGCCTATCATCTCGATTCCCTTGCGGAATTCGGGGCCAAGCCCCAGCTTGTCCTTACAGAACACGGAGTCGACGATGCCTACAATGGAAAAACATACCATGATGGCGACGACGACAATGGAAAACCATGCCATTTTTCTTCTCCCTTTCCCCGCATATCGATTTGAGCGGCGCTTGTGTGCCCCCTGCGGCGGGGAATGTGAACAAATATGTTCAAACTTCCTCTATCCTATCACAAAAATGAACACAAGTCAACGGTTATACGCCTTTTTTCCATTTTTTTCGCATGATTCAAGGTCTCATCGCAGAAAAGGCGCACCGCGACAAAAGTTGCGGTGCGCCGTATTTTTATGGAATGATCACCGCTTTGCGGCCTGTTCGTACATCCTCTTCATCGCGAGCGCGTCGTCGGCCTGCGTGCCGTCCGATTCCGAGACGACGTACGGCTCCAACTTCAACTCATGCAGCGCCTCGGCGAGCGGCTCAAACTCCGGGCCGTACACGCTATCCGCAAAGGTCAGGTGTTTCAACTCCCCCTTCGCGCCGTACATGATCTTGGAAAAGTGCACATGAACGTGCTTCATCCTGTCATATCCGAGTTCGCCGATCATGTATTCCAGCCGCTCGCGGTAATCCCGCGCCGACTTCAAACTCCCCTGTTCGCGCGCGTTGACGTGCCCGAAATCGACGCACGGGGTAAAAATTTCGTCGATCTTGCAGAACGCCGTCACCTCTTCGATCGTGCCGATCTGCGCGAGTTTCCCCATCGTCTCGGGGCAGAACATCAAGCTTTGCAAATCGTTGAGATAGATATAGTCCCGCAAAATTTTCAGCCTGTCCGCAGTCCTTTCGACGGCGATAGACCGCGCGTCTTTCCCCTGCGCGGCGGGGTGGAACACAAGCCGCCTGCCCCCCATCAGAACCAGCATCTTGGCGCTGTCCAGAACGTACCCGTAGGACTTTGCCGCCATCTCGTCGTCGGGGTTTGCAAAGTTGATAAAGTAGGGCGCGTGGACGGAAATTTCCACCCCCATGTCGTCAAACGCGCGGCGAATGGAGCGCGCCTTGTCCTCTGTCATATGCACGCCGCGGCCGAAGGAATACTCAAAGCAGTCAAGCCCCATTCCCTTCACAAACGCGGCCTCTTCCTCGGTGTGCACGTGCCCCTCGGCGAAGAACCTCTCGCAGTTTCCGCTCGGGCCGAATTTTATCATTTGCGCTCCTCCCTTATGCGTAAAATATCGCGCGCAAGTTGTTCTTTCAACGCCTCCGCGCTCTCAAACTTCAATATATTGCGGAAAAACGCCATGGGGTACACCCGCACCGTCGCTCCGTACAAGTCCCCCGCGAAGCCGTCCAAATAGGCCTCGATCTTGCGTTCCTGCACGCCGAACGTGGGTCGCGCGCCGATGTTTACGATGCAGGGGTAGTCCCCCTTCGGCGTCTCGCACCGCCCGCCGTACACCCCCTCGGGCGGCAGCAATTTTTGGAGCGGCGGGGTCAAGTTGAGGGTGGGGAAGCCGTAAGTCCGCCCCACCGCGCGCCCGTGCTCCACCGTGCCCTGCACAAAGTAGTCCAGCCCCGCCTCGCGGAGGGCGGGCAAGTCTCCCGCAAGCAGCCTCTCTTTGAGCGCGGAGGAGGAAATTTTCTCGCCCCCGTTTTTCACGACGGGCAGAGCGAAAACAGGGCAATTCGCGCAGCGTTTGAGCGTTTTCGGCGTCCCGAGGGCGCCGCTTCCGAAGCGGAAATCCTCCCCGCAGAACACGGCGCGCGCGGGGATATCCGTAAACAGTTCGCCCGCAAACTCCTCCGCGGACATGGCGCGAAGCCCCGCGTTCAGATCCACCTCGCACACGGCGGAAACGCCCGCCCGCGCAAAGAGAAACTGCCTCTCCCCGCGCGTAAACAGTCCCTCGCCCTTGCCGCCGAACATCGCGGTAAGTACCACGGGCAGCCCCGTCTTTTTCGCCTCATCCAGCACCCTTTTGTGCCCGCGGTGAAGCCCGTCGAACCCGCCCAGAACGAGGGCGCACGGTTCAAAAAATTTCTCGCCGAAGGCAAAGGTCAGCATAATTTTTTCTCCGCCTTCAAAAGCCCGCCCTCGGCTCTCGCAAGCCCGTAAAACGCGCCGCGGTCGTACAGTTTATACAGCCCGTCTTGAAGGTCGGTCTCCACTTTCTGCCCCTGAAACAGCCGCCTGTCCTCGCTGAAAACGGCGGGAAAGGGCAAAACGCTGTCCGTTTCGATGAGGTAGTCCCGCCAATTTTCGGGCGTAAGTTTATCGGGCGGAACGGCGGTCTCTGCGGTAAAAATGCCGCTCGCGGTGCGCCGCAGAGCGGTGCAGTAGCCCAGCGTCCCCAACGCCGCGGCGAGGTCTCTTGCGAGCGCGCGGATGTACGTCCCCGCCCCGCAGGTGATCTCAAACTCGAATTCGTGCGTGCCCACCTGCCCGAGCAGGGCGAACCTGTCCACCGTCACGCGCTTTGCGGAAAGCGTCGGCGTCTCCCCCTTTCGCGCGAGTTCGTAGCTGCGCCTCCCGCCCACGCTCTTGGCGCTGTACGCGGGCGGCATTTGTTCGATCTCCCCCTCGAATTTCGACAATATATTGCAAATTTCGCCCTCCGCAGGCACTTCGCCGCCCTCGGTGCGCGTCCCCTCGGGATCGAGGGTATCCGTCGTCGCGCCGAAGTAAAACCGCGCAACATATGTCTTTTTTTTGGTGAGGAAGTAGTCGAACAGGCGGTTGGCGTTGCCGAGGCCTATGGGCAGCACGCCGCTCGCAAAGGGGTCGAGCGTGCCCAAATGTCCCGCGGGGCTTCCCGCCAGCCGCTTCACGCCGTTCACGATGTATGCCGAGGACTTCCCCGACGGCTTGTCAATGTTCAAAAAACCCGTCATAGTTGTAAGGAAACGGCGTATGAGAGGCGCTCCAACACCTCCTCCTTCTCGCCGAAGAACATACACCCGGAGGCGAGAACGTGCCCGCCTCCGCCGAACATTCCCGCGACCTCGTTCACGTTCGCGCGCCCCTGCGAGCGCAGGGAGGCCTTATACTGTCCCTTTCTGACTTCCAAAAGGCACACGCTCACCTCCACGGTGTCCACGCCGAGGGCGAAATCCACAATGCCCTCCGTGGCGTCCGTCTGCAACCCGTAGCGTTCCAGCGCGCCGAGCGGCACCACGGCGACGGCGAGCCTGTCGTCGAGCAGATATCTGATGTGCGAGATGGTCTCCGCATACAACTCCGCCCGCGCCCGCGTCTGTTTCTTGTAGGCCTCGTAGGTGACGCGCGCGACGTCCGCCCCCGCGTCCGCGCACTCTGCGGCGGCGCGGAAACTGTCGCCGTTCACGTCCCCGTGCGAAAACCCGCCCGAATCTGTCACCATGCCCATAAAGAGGGCGTTCGCGATCTGCCCGTCCATTCTCACGCCCATCGCGCGCAAAATATCCGCAATATTCTCGCAATTGCTCGCCCGTTCGCGCACGAAGTTGTATTGGCAGAACGCGGTGTTGGAGATGTGGTGGTCGATGTTCACCGTCACCCGTTTTTTCTTCCCCTTCAAGAAGGTCTTTTGCAGGTCGCCGAGCCTCGTCTCGTCGCTGCAATCCACGCAGATATAGGCCTGCGCGTCGAGGCAGGGCGCGCGGTGTATCTTCTCCGCCCCCTCCAAAAACCGCAATTTTTGCGGAATTTCCCCCTCGTTCACGACCTCGCACCGCTTATGGAGCAAGCAAAAAGCGCGGGAAAGCGCCAACGCGCACCCGAGGGTATCCCCGTCGGGGCGCATATGCGTGAAGATGACCGCGCTCTTAATTTTTTTCAGGATATCGGCGATTTCCCCGATGGTATTCATTTTTCTTCCCTGTGGAGGTCTGCAAAGATGGCGTCCATTTTCGAGCCGTACTCCATGCTGTCATCGGATAGGATGGTGAGTTGGGGCACGGTGCGCATCCGCATCACCTGGGCGAGTTCGTGGCGGATGAAGCCCGCGTTTTCGCGCAAAACCGCCAATGTCTCCTCCTTTTCCTCGGGGGAGGAAGCATACACGCTCACATACACCTTTGCGGTTTTCAGGTCGGGGGCGACGCGCGTCTCGGTGACGCTCACAAGCCCCTTCATCCCGGGCACGCGGTCCTTCAAAGATCCCGCGATGATGGCGGAGATCTCCTTCCTGTACTCGCTGTCCAGCCTGTCTGTGCGCTTTGTCATGCCTTGATCTCCTCGATGAGGTAGCACTCGATGTAGTCGCCCACGCGGATCTCGTTGAAGTTCTCGATGGCGCACCCACATTCGAGGCCTGCCGCAATCTCCTTCACCTCATCCTTGTAGTGTTTGAGGGTCTTGCAGCCCCCCTCCACGATCATCACGTTGTCGCGGTAGATGCGCAGTTTGCCGCCGCGCACGAGTTTGCCCTCGGTGACGAAGCACCCCGCCACAACGCCGACGCCCGTGATGTTGAAGGTCTGTTTGACCTCCGCCTTGCCCATGTACACTTCGCGGTACTTGGGGGCGAGCATCCCCTTGAGCGCGGCCTCCATGTCGTCCAAAAGTTCGTAGATGATGCGGTAGAGCCTCACATCCACCTTACTGCGTTCGGCAAGCGTCTTGGCCTTGCTGTCGGGGCGGACGTTGAAGCCGATGATGATGGCGTCGGCGCTGTCGGCGAGCATCACGTCGCTCTCGGAGATGGCGCCCGCCGCCCCGTGGATGACCTTGATGTGCACTTCGTCGTTGGAAAGTTTTTCAAGCGAACTTCTCACGGCCTCGACAGACCCCTGCACGTCGGCCTTGACGATGACGTTCAAATTCTTCACATTGCCCTCGGCAACGTCCTTGAAGAGGTCGTCGAGGCTGGTCTTTTTGGTCTCGTGGATCATGGATTCGCGCTCCTTGTTCTTGCGCTCCTCCTGCACCTGTTTCATGAGGGACTGTTCCACGGCAAAGATGGCGTCGCCCGCGCCGGGCACGTCCTCAAGCCCCAATACGGAGACGGCCATGGAAGGTCCGGCTTCCTTCACGGGGCGGCCCATGTCGTCGAGCATGGCGCGCACCTTGCCCATCGTCGTGCCCGAAATGAGGTTATCCCCCACGCGCAGCGTGCCGTTCTGCACCAAGACGCTCGCCATCGGGCCTTTTCCCTTGTCGAGTTTTGCCTCGATAACGACCCCCCTCGCCTTGCGTTCGGGGTCGGCTTTGAGTTCCAGCATCTCGGCTTGCAGCAAAATGCTCTCCAAAAGGGCGTCCACGCCCTCGCCCGTCTTGGCGGAGATGGGCGCGACCATCACGTCGCCGCCCCACTCCTCGGGCACGAGGTCGTAGCGCATGAGTTCCTGTTTCACGCCGTCGGGATTGACGTGCGGTTTATCGATCTTGTTGACGGCGACGATGATGGGCACACCCGCGGCCTTTGCGTGGTCGATGGCCTCCACCGTCTGCGGCATGATGCCGTCGTCGGCGGCGACTACCAGCACCACGATATCGGTGACCTTCGCCCCCCTTGCGCGCATGGCGGTGAACGCCGCGTGCCCGGGGGTATCGATGAAGGTGATTTTTCTGCCCTCGCCGAGGGAGACGGTATACGCGCCGATGCTCTGCGTGATGCCGCCCGCCTCGCCCGCGGTGACGTTGGTCTTGCGGATATAGTCAAGTAGCGACGTCTTGCCGTGGTCGACGTGTCCCATCACGGTGACGACGGGCGCGCGCAAGACGCTCGTCTCCGAATTTTCGTCGCCGTGCACCTCGATGAGGGTCTCCTCGGCGGTCTTTTCGGGCTTATATTCAAGGTCGATGCCAAGTTCGAGGGCGATGAACGCCGCGTTGTCGTAGTCCACCGATTCGTTCACCGTCTTGGTGACGCCCTCGCGGAAGAGACGCTTTACGATCTCCACCGCCGAAATGCCCAACTTTTCGGAGAGCACCTTGATGGGGATGTCGCGGCTCGTGACGACGGCGTGGTCGATCTTGACCGTCTGGCTCTCGCGCTTTGCGCCCTTCTTGCCGAAGCGGGCCTTGCGGTAGCCGCTCTTGTCCTCGTCGAAGTCGCCGATGCTCGCCCCCTCGCGGCGTTGAAGCGCCCTCTTATTGACGGGGCGGCGCTCGACGAAGGTCTTATCAAATTTTTTCGCAGGCTCGCGGCCTCTTGCGGGCGCGGGCGCGGGCGGCGGCACGGGCGCGGGGCGCACGGGTCGGGGCGCGGAGGGCGCGCGGCCGGGCACAAAGGTGGGGCGCGGCGGCATAGGCCGTCCCTGCGGTCTTGCACCCCCGTTGGGCGCGGGTCGGTAGGTAGGTCTCGCGGGCGCGGGCTGAGAAGCGGGTCTCGCGGGCGCAGCCGCAGGTCTTGCCGCAGCCGCAGGCGCGGGTGCGGGCTTTGCCGCGGGTTGAGAGGCGGGCTGCGGGGCGGGCGTACTCGCCGCGGATGCGGGAGCGGGCGCGGGCTGGGCGGCCTTTTCGGCCTCCTCGGCGGCCTTTGCCTCGGCCTCCGCCCTCACTCTTTCCTCCTCTTCGCGGGCGCGCGCCTCGGCCTCTTCGCGCTCGCGTTCGGCCTCCTCTTCGGCGCGCTTCAAAGCGACGGCGGCCTCTATCTCGCCGATCTTTCTCAAAAGTTCGGCGATGCGCTTTTCATTGGCGGCGATGCTCTCTTTCAGGGCGATCGTCGCCTGTTCGGAAGCGATGGAATTCAATTTTTCGATGTTCTCGTATGCCATATTGCTCCTTTCGGGAAAATTACTTTGCTCCGCCGAAGAATTCCGCTTCGACGGCGGCGTACACTTCCGCGGGCACTTCCGCGGAGAACGCCCGATTGAGAAGTTTCTGTTTTACAAGCCGCTTCACGCACGCCTCGCTGTTGCAAATGTATGCGCCGCGCCCGGGGAGTTTGCCCGAAAAGTCGAGCCGTATCTCCCCCTGCGCGTTTTTGACGATGCGCAGCATCTCGCGCTTGGGTTTTTCCTCGCGGCAGGCGATGCAGGTGCGGAGCGGAATTTTCTTGGGGATCATTCGCCTTGGCCCTCTTCGGTCTCCTGGGTCTCGGTCTCTGCGGGCGCGCCGTAATCGCCGAGGTTGAGTTTTTCGGCGGCGCTCTCGCTCTTCACGTCGATCTTCCAGCCCGTGAGGCGTGCCGCGAGGCGGGCGTTCTGCCCGTCCCTGCCGATGGCGAGGGAGAGTTTTTCATCGGGCACGACGGCGACGGCGGCCTTCTCCGAAAGTTGGGTGACGGAGATGACGGTCGCGGGCGAGAGTGCCTTTGCGATGAATTCCAAGGGGTTCTCGCTCCACGGGATGATGTCTATCTTCTCGCCGCCGAGCTCGGCGACGACGGCATTGACGCGCGCGCCCTTGTTGCCCACGCACGCGCCCACGGCGTCGACGCGGGGGTCGGCGGAGGCGATGGCCATCTTCGTCCTGTGCCCCGGTTCGCGGGAGATGGACTTGATGACGACAAGCCCCTGCTTGATCTCGGGCACTTCCTCCTCGAAGAGCCGCTTCACAAGCCCGGGCGCGGAACGGGAGACGAGCACCTGCGCATTTCTGCCGCCGCTCTTCACCCGCTTCACATACACTTTAATGCGGTCGCCCGTGTAGTATTTTTCGCCGGGGGTCTGGTCCTGCGGGAGCATGAGCCCCTCTATCTGCCCCTTGCCGAGTTCGATGTACACGTTGCGCATATCCACCTTGCGGATGAGCCCGCTCATGAGTTCCCCTTCCTTGTCGGAGAATTCGGAGAGGGTGTTGTCGCGCTCGGTCTCGTGGATCTTTTGCAGAACGACCTGCTTTGCGGTCTGTGCGGCGATGCGCGAAAAATCCTTGGGCACGAATTCATCGGTGATGACGTCGCCCACCTTCGCGCTCTTCTTGATGTCGCGCGCGTCGTCTAAATAGATTTCCCCGTCGCCGAGTTCCTCGGTGTCGTTGTCCACCACGGTGCGGCTGAGGAAGAAGCGGATGGTGGCCTTTTCGGGGTTGATGCGCACCTCCACGTTGCCGCTGTCGCCGATGAACTGTTTTTTGTAGGCGGCGGCGAGCGCGCCCCCGAGCGCCTCGATGAACGACTCCTCGCTGATGCCCTTCTCGCGCTCCAAGTCGGCGAGCGCCGCAAAGAATTCCTTGTTTACCATGTTATTTTCTCCCGTTGATGATATATTTTTTTTCAGACCTCGATGAGGAGGCACACTTTTGCACACGCTTCCAGGGGAATTTCCTTTTCCTTCCCCTCGGTTTGGAATTTTACGGTCTTTCCGTCGAACCCCGTCAAAACTCCCTCGTAATATTTTTTGCCGTCCAGGGGCGCATAGAGGTGCACCTCTATCTTCTCTCCCATGTGCCGCAAGAAGTCGCGCTCCGTCTTAAAGGGGCGGTCAAGCCCGGGCGAGGAGCAGTTCAGGGTATACGCCGCGCCGTAGGTGGGGTCGAGTTCGTCGAGCGGCGCGTCGACCGCGTTGTGGAATTTTTCGCAGAGGTTCAGATCCACTCCGCCCTCCGCATCGATGAACAGGGTGAGCGCGCGGTTTCTCATATCCCACTTCACCTCGATGATCTCCACGCCGACCTCTTCCGCGACCGGCCTCAAAAATTCCTCTATCTCCGCTGCAGTCTTAACCTTCATCTCTTCTCCCTCTCCTTCTCCCGTCTCCTCATACCGAGCGTAGCGAGTGTATCTTGCCCACCCCTTCGAGGGGTGGGTGTCACCGTAGGTGACGGAAGGGGTGTCTGCAATCGCCTTATCCCCCTCATTCTGACCCTTCCTACGCGTCATTCAAACCCCCGTAGGGGTGAAGAATCCCGAAAAACGAAGTCCACTACCCTCCGCCATTAAATTGTCATGTCGCCCGACGCGTAGCGGCGCACGAAGTACCAAGCGTAGCGCGTGGAGACATCTCTACCTTATTCCTCATACCGAGCGTAGCGAGTGTATCTTCCCCCGAACGCAGTCCCACTTGCAAGGCCTACCCCCTGTGGGGGGAGGCTCCGCCGTAGGCGGTGGTGGGGAGGCACTCCTCATACCATCCTGTCCGCACGGCGGACGCACGCGATTCCTCTCTTATCCCCCTCCCCGCTCGCGGGGAGGGGGACACAGGGGGAGGGGCAGAGGTAATTCCCTCATACCGAGCGTAGCGAGTGTATCTTGCCCACCCCTTCGAGGGGTGGGTGTCACCGTAGGTGACGGAAGGGGTGTCTGCAATCGCCTTATCCCCCTGTATCCCGAACCCCTAATAACAAATTTGAGAGCGGCCAAACCGCTCTCAATCTCTTTTCATCGATCAAGTACCCTCATTATACCATGCCGCGCGAAGTTTTGCAAGCATTTTTCAAAAATTTCAAAAAAAGTTGGCATATATCTTTCCGAACGCAAAAATTTCGTGTTACCATTACTATGGAAAGAGAAAAGAGCAGGCTGCAAGAGCCGCCGCGGGAACAAAAAGCCTCCCTGCCGTGCGCAGAGCGCAGCCCGCGCGGGGCGGGCGGCGCGATGCGCACGGCAGGGAGGCTTAAATGGGAAAATCTATATTTTATGCGCCCCCTTTTCAGCGCGGAAGTCTGCCCTTCATCTTGACGAGTTCGGTAAAAATTTTGGCGGTCACAAAGGCGTCGTCGTAGGCGCGGTGGTGGTTGAAGTTGAAGCCGAAATAGTCGGCGACGGTGTTGAGTTTGTAGTTGGAAAGGCGCAACATCTCCTGCGCAAAGGTCACGGTATCGTAGGCGCGCTGGCTGAAAAGATAGCCCTCCTTTTCGCCGTAGTAGCGGATGAACTTGCAGTCGAACTGCACGTTGTGCCCGACGAGCGTCGAGCCGTCGCAGAACTTGAAAAAGTCGGCGATGACGTCTTTTATCTCGGGCGCGCCGACGAGCATCGCGTCGGTGATGCCCGTGAGTTCCACGATCTTTTCGGGCAGGCGCGTAGGGCAGGCGACGAAGGTGGAGAACTTTTCGCAGATCTGTCCCCCCTCGATCTTCACCGCGCCGACTTCGATGATCCGATCCATCACGCCGCCCTCGCTCAGTCCCGTCGTCTCCAAGTCGAACACGACGAATTTTCCCCTTACGAAGTCCTCGGGCAACTTTTTTGAACCGAAGAGGTCGCCCTGCACGAGGTCGGAAGCGGGCGAAGGAAACACGACGCGGTACTGCGGCGGAACGGGGCGGGAGGGGCGCGCCTCGGGCACGAAATTTTCGGGCGGCGCGCCGAAGTCCATCTGCCGCGCGCGGAAGGAGAGCGCCCCGTTAAAAAGTTCATTGTCGCCCGTGAGGCAGATGCAGTCGCCCGCCTTCACGGCGCGCACCTTTTCGAGGGTCACCTTTTTGGAAAAATACGCGCAGCGCAACGCTCCCGTTCCGTCCGAGATCGTGACGGAAAAGTAGGGCTTGCCGTTCTTGGTGAGCCGCTCCTCGATGTAGGAGACCGCGCCGCACGCGGTGACATTTTGCATCTCCTTTTCGAGGTCGGCGATGTACACGGCGCGCTTCACTTCCGCGCCGTCGATGGGCGAAAAATTTTCCACGGCGAAGGTGCGCGGGGCGAGCACGCGCTCGGCGGGCGGCAAAACCGCGGGTTCTATCTCCCCCCTCTCCTTTTGGCGGAAGCGGAATTCCGCCAGCCAGCCGCCGCAGAAATTTTTGTTGAGTTCGGCGGCGAGCGCATCGACGGCGTGGTCGGATAAAAGCATCGCCTGCTCCGCCTCGTCCGCCCCGATGTACACCCTGCCGCCGTGGCCGTCGCACTCCGCCTCGACGTCGTCGGGCGAGACGAACGCCGCGACCGCGGGATAGCGCGTGCGCAAAAATTCAAGCGCGGCGCGCCTGACGCCCTCCGCGCTCGGAACGGATTTCAACACTTTCACCTGCGCCGTGAAGCCCGCGGGCACGAATTTTTCCGCCGCCCTCTTTGCCTGCGCAATGTCCTCCGCCGAGTAGGTGAGGTCGGTGACGAGGTGAAAGGTGACGCTCGTCCCCTCCACTTCGATTTTTTTGAGCACGGCGCGCTTTAAGCCCTCCACCCCGCGCACCGCCTCCAAAAATTCTTCGCTTCTCATTGCAGCAATTCTTCGAGCCGCGCGAAAAAGACGCGCTCGGCGTCCTCCGCCGCGACCCGCTCGTTCTCCTTTCCCTTCTGTAAAATGACGCAGGCGTTTTTGCCGCCCGCGATGCCGAGGTCGCACCCCTGCGCCTCGCCCGGCCCGTTGACGACGCACCCCATGACGGCGATCTTCAGCGGCTTTCTGACCGCCCTCACCCGCTCCGAGACCTTTTTGGCAAGCCCCATGCAGTCGTATTCGCACCGCCCGCAGGTGGGACAGGCGACGACTTCCACGAAGTCCTTTTCAAGCCCGCAGGCGCGCAAAATTTGGTGCGCGGCGTAGACTTCCTCCACGGGGTCGGCGGAGAGGGACACGCGGATGGTATCGCCCACGCCCGCAAGAAGCAGCGCGCCGATGCCCGCCGCGCTCTTGATGAGGGCTGCCGACCCCACGCCCGCCTCGGTGACGCCGACGTGCAGGGG
>CANQMX010000030.1 GCA_947625095.1 uncultured Clostridia bacterium
CAGACTATCTCCATAACGGCGTTTTACACTGATCTTTTTTCGCTCTCATCCGTCTCATATGTTTGACAAACCTACATTTACGAAATCCGCGTAAGGTCGAGCACTCTTTTCTTTTCCTCTTTCGCCTCTTTGAGAGCAAGGGCGGGCGCGCTCTTGCCCAACCGCGCTCCTCCCCCTTCAAAGTACGCCACGATCACATCGCTCATCGCGGCTGCCGCGCGGTAGCGTCGGAAAAAGGACGCCACCTTCGCGCCGCAATGCTCGTCGGGATAGACCACATCGTACTGTGCGCGCAACCGCTCGGCGCGCGTCGGCGTGATGTATTCGTCATTCCCGCGCACGATCGCCCGCCGCAGGTGCGGATATTCGGCTTTGAGTGCGGAAACGACGTCAAAACACAGCCCGTCGAAATCTCCGCGGCCGACGAACAAGAACTCGTCGGCGTTTTCTTTTTCGATGAGTTCGCGCACAGCGGCGGCGAGGTTTTCGCGTAGAACTCCCGATGGTTGCAGGATCTGTTGCCCGATAAATGCCACTTTCATAACATATCAATTATAACGCATAAGAACGAATTTGACAAGAAAAGCGCATATATATTATCGGAAATAAATATCCGCATAGAAAAATTGTGTTTGTGCTAAAATAAATGCGTATTTGAAAAGGCGGTATTATTGTGACACTGAATGATGCGGTCGCAAAGCGAACAAATAATTTATTGCGTGAAAAAGGCTTGACGATGTACCGTTTGGAACGTAACAGCGGAATTCTTCATGGCGTTTTATACGCGATTTTATCAGGGCACAACAAAACCGTAACGCTCACCACGGTGTATAAACTCGCGCGCGGGTTTGATATGACGATCTACGAATTTTTAGACGACGATGTTTTTCGCTCGGAAATGTTGGAAATCGACTGAAAAGGCGGGCGGCGCAATGCGCCGACCGCCTTTTTCTTACTTCTCCGCTTTCTTTTCTTTCTTGCCGCTTTCCTTCGGCTCCATCTGTTTCAGGCATTCGTCCATCTTCTCGTCGACCTTTTCCATGATCTCCGATTGGCTCTTTTTCACGAGCGAACGCGCCTTGTAGCTATTGGCAACGATGAGCGCGCCGCCCACCATGCCAAAGAGAAGTCCGAGACAAAACAGTTTTTCCATAGTTTCCTCCGAACGGTTCTCCCGTCTTTCACAGTTTGTGAAAGCATACGCCCGTTATTCGCCCCGCTCGCTGCGTAATTTTTCCAACTCGGCTTTGAGCGCGGCGTTTTCCCTGCGCAACTCCTGTGAAAGCCGCGCGTAGAGCATATCGATCTCCCGCTCCAATTTGCGCTGTAAAAAACTCTTCTCCTCGGGAATTCCCGCCTCGCGCGCAAACTTTGCCACCCGTTCGGGCTGCTTTTTGAGGAGGTTGCGGTACTTGTTCTGGATCCGCAGCATCAATTTTTCGTCGCCGCCCGCCACGTTGATGATGGCGCGCCGCACCGAAAGCCCCTTGCTTTTTTCGGCGAGCACCTTTTTGAGCATCTCGTCCGTCTCCTCCTCGGTGAACGGTCTGATGGTCTCCGCGTGCAGGTTTTTCCCCTCCAAAATGCGCTCCACGCGCGAATCGTCGCGCTTCTTCAAGAGGGCGTAGTAGTAATTCCGCACGCTCCCTTTGGCGCGGCTGTGCTCCTTGCCGTACGTCTCAAAGAGATAGGAGAGCGTCTTTCCCGCGTTTTTGCCCGTGTAGATGTATTCGATAAGTCCCGTCGCCTCTTCTTCCGTGTAGCCGTTGATTTTGTTCATAACGTCACCTCGGCAAAATTGTTGACATAATTTTATCGCATTATACATTGATAACAGTATGCGGGTATATTTTTTGTCGGAAAAGCGGGGCGCGCTCACGTTGGGCGGCGCATATTTCGGCGCGGTGGACGGCTTTGAGCGCTCCGCCGAAGTCGACCCCGCCGACGGCCTCTACTGCGAGTGCGCGGCGATCGGCTATATCCCCGTTCGCTTCCGCTTCGATGAGGAATTTCTCTTCTCCCCGCCGCCCCACGTCAAACTCTACTTCTCGGGCGGCGACGTCGCCGTCTACCTTTATGACTATGTGCGCGACGACCCCGCCCTCCGCGTTCTTTGGCAGGAAAGGGTCGCAGGCTCTCGCCTCACGCTGTGTATGCAGGGGCGGCTCACCCTCAACCTCGAAAACGAGACGGGCTTCCACCTCATCCCCCTCCCCGAAAAGTTGGAGGCGTGCAGGCCGTTCGCCTGTTGCGGCGGCGTTCTCTTGGAGGCGGAAACCTGCTTTCTGCTCCTCTCGCGCGACGGCGAAACTTGGGCGCAGGGCGAGGGAACGGTGCTTGAAAAGGGCGAAACGCTCAAAGCCGAGGTGTGCCTCTTCGATAGCGTCGGCCACACCGCCCTCTGCGAATGGCGGGGCGCGGAACTCATTTCCTGCTCCCTCCGCTCCTCCCGCCCGCCCACCGACGCTACCTTCGCCCTCGCCTTTTTGGAGAGCGCGCGCATCGGCGCGGATGTCACCCCCTACCTCTGCGACGCGTTGAAACCCAAGGCGGGCGCGCTCATGGGCTTTCTCGGCGACTTCGAGGAGGTCGTCTTAAAGGACGATCCCCGCGTTGTGGGGCTTATCTATCGGCGCAGAGAGCGCGTCTTTGAGGTGCGCGCCTTCCGCGTGGATGTCGAAAACGGCAAGGTCACAAACATCACGGAGGAGTAATTCCTCTCATGCCGTCCCGCGCAGGGAACACCCCCCCTCATACCGAACCGCCCGTCCGCCGCGCACCCCTCCCCTCATACCGAACCGCCCGTCCGCCGCCGACGCAAAGCGTCGGCGGCGGACGGGCGGTGAGTGTATCTTCGCCAATTCTTAAAGCGGACGCCCATAGGCGTCCGCTTCTTCTCTGCGATATTGCAATCTTTTAATACTTATTTACCTTCACCGATTTCACCACGATGGGCATACCGAGCGGGGTGTTGAAGTCCTCCGCCTCCACGGAACTCTTCTGCAGAGTCTCAAAGTCATCGTCGCCCTTCTGCACGAGGCTGAAAAGGTACAGCGTCTCGGGGAAATCCGCATAGGGCGTCGCAAACGTCTTATCTTCGCCAAGCCCATCCGCATACGCATTGATGGCGTCGATGAGCGGCGTCATCTCCTTATCGTAGTCCTTCGTCTTGCCGAACACGGCATAATTGTTGTTGCGCTCGGAGTTGCTCGACCCGAGGAAGGTGTAGAAGAGGCTGGTCGCGCTGTTTTGGGAGTACTTTTTCGTATCCCAACGCTCGCCGTCATTCTCTTTGCCGCCGTCCGCGCGCTCCACGCACACGTCGTAGGAGAAATTCTCAATGGTGTTGTAGTACATGACGAGCGCGCCCTTGGAGTGGTAGTTCTCCCTCGAGGCGGGACTGCGCCCCGCGTTCAAGAACTCGCCCACCACCGTGTAGAGCGGGGTCGTCTTATCCGTCTTGAACACCGTCTGCGTGAACTTAAAGTTGTGCTCCGCCTCGTAATCCTTGACGAATTCAAAGTAATCCTTCTCGCGGAGCATCCCATCCTGAATGGTGTACCCGCCGCCATAGAGGAAGTTGGTGTCGTAGTTGTGGATGACGGTATCATCGTAAAAGCCCGCGTCGGCGAGTTCGATAAAGTGTTGCACCGTCTCGGGCGCGTCCTCGCGCGAGAGTGTATACCCCACCGCGTAGTTATTTCCGTTGAAGGAATAGGTGATGGTGATTTCGGGATGATCGCTGTTGCAGGCCGCGAACATACAGATAGCGCCCGCGCCGATGACGGCGGTGGCCAATGTTGCGGCAATGCGGCGTACTAACTTCTTTTTCACAAAAAAGCCCTCCTGCTTCTACCCCTCTATTGTACGCGCAAACGCCCGTTTCGTCAAGCGGTTTACGCAGATTGGGGCGAAAATTGTGCGCAAAACGCGCCAAAATAGGGAAAACCCCGCCGCAAGCGGCGGGGCAATGCGCACGATCGCTTATTTGAGTTCCGCGGTAGCGCCGGCTTCCTTGAGCTTGGCAAGAGCGGCTTCCGCGTCCGCCTTGGGCACGGCTTCCTTGATGACGCCGAGCGCCTCGACGGCTTTCTTGGCTTCGGCGAGGCCGAGACCGGTGAATTCGCGCACCGCCTTGATGACGGCGATCTTGTTCGCGCCGAAATCTTTAAGCACGATATCGAACTCCGTCTTTTCCTCTTCCTGAGGAGCGGCTTCGGCTGCACCTGCGCCTGCGCCCGCCACAGCGACGGGAGCAGCGGCGGAGACGCCGAACTCCTCTTCCAAAGCCTTCACGAGGTCGTTGAGTTCGACCACGGACATCGCCTTTACATCTTCAATGAGCTTCTGAACATCCATTTTTTTACCCTCCGATAATTTTTATGATTTTTGGTCTGCGATCGCCTTCAAAACATAGGCGAAGTTCGCGATGGGCGCCTGCAAGCACCCGAGCATCCGTGCGATGAGCACTTCCCTCGACGGGATGGCGGCGAGTTTCTTCACGCCCTCCGCGTCCACATACGCGCCGCTGACATATGCGCTCTTCGGCACGAGTTTTTCCGTAAGCGCGGGATTTTCCTTCACCGACTTCGCGATGATGGAGCAGCCGCTCGTCTCGTCCGGGCAGAACACAAACGCCGTGGCACCGTTCAGGTCGCCGTCGAACCCCTCCACGCCGAGTTCGTTGAACGCCTTGCGCACAAGGGTGTTCTTATACACCTTGTATTCGCACTGTGCGTCCTGGAACTTTCTGCGCAGAGCCGTCGATTCGGCAACCGTCAGGCGGTCGTACTTGGTGAGAACAACCGACTTGCTCGCGCTGATCTTCGCCTTGATCTCTTCAACGACGGCCTTTTTGGCTTCCAGATTTTCCGACATAATTACCTCCGTAGCGCTTTCGCGCCGATTTTCGGGAACGCCCGCGGGCGCGCCCATAAGAAAACTCCGCACCGCAGAACGGTACGGAGTTCGGCTTTGGTTTGCTGAATTCCCACCTCGACGGGAGATTGAGCCTTGCGGCGCCCGTTGTCTGCGGCAGACGTCCACTTGCTGTGGACAAGTTCATTATACTCGGCGGCGAAACATTCGTCAAGCGATTTGAGGAAGTTCCGCGCCCCTTTTTTACATTCTCGTGTAGGCGACCTTTACGCCGGGGCTCATGGTGGAAGCGAGCGTCACACTCTTGATGTATTGCCCCTTCGCCGCGGCGGGTTTGGCCTTGACGATGGCGTCCATGAGGGCGTTGAAGTTTTCCATGAGTTTCTCCTGCCCAAAGCTCTTCTTGCCGATGGGGCAGTGGATGATGGCGGTCTTGTCGAGGCGGTACTCAACTTTACCGGCTTTCACTTCCTGCACGGCCTTCGCAACGTCCATCGTGACCGTTCCCGACTTGGGGTTGGGCATGAGGCCCTTCGGGCCGAGCAGCCTACCAATGCGGCCGACGACGCCCATCATGTCGGGGGTCGTGATCATCACGTCGAACCCAAACCAGTTCTCGGTCTGAATTTTCTGCACCATCTCCTCCGCGCCGACGAAATCCGCGCCCGCAGCCTGCGCCGCGTCCGCCCTTTCGCCCTTGGCGATGACGAGCACTTTCTTGGTCTTGCCCGTGCCGTTGGGGAGCACCAACACGCCGCGAACCTGCTGGTCGGCCTGTCTCGGGTCGATGCCGAGGCGCACGTGCAGTTCCACCGTTTCGTCGAACTTCGCCTTGGCGTTGGCGATCACAAGGTTCATCGCCTCGCCCGCGTCGTAGGTCTTGGTCTTGTCGTAGGATTTGAGACTCTCAATATATTTCTTACCCATGATCTCGCCTCCTTATTCCTCAACGGTCACGCCCATGCTGCGCGCCGTGCCCTTGATCATGCTCATCGCGCTCTCGAGCGACGTGCAGTTGAGATCGGGCATCTTGGTCTTTGCAATCTCTTCGACCTGCGCCTTGGTGAGTTTGCCCACCTTCGTCTTGTTGGGAACAGCGGAGGCCGTCTCCAAGCCGAGCGCCTTCTTGATGAGGACGGGCGCGGGCGGCGTTTTCAGAACGAACGTGAACGAACGGTCCTGATAGATGGTCATCACAACGGGGATGATAAGCCCCTCCTGATGCGCCGTTTTCGCATTGAATTCCTTGGTGAAGCCGGGAATGTTGATGCCGTGCGGGCCGAGCGTAGAACCTACGGGCGGTCCGGGGGTGGCTTTCCCGGCAGGAAGTTGCAGTTTTACGACTGCGGTTACCTTCTTTGCCATAAAAGTTTCTCCTTATATGTGGTTTTTTCGGCGGCATATAAGATTTACCGCCTCCCACTCGTCGCCGCGGCCTTCGTCGAAACAAACTTCGCTTTGAGCATTTCCCGCAAGCGGAAAATGCAATTTCGCTCCGTTGTTTCTCCTCTTCCCAAAAAATCTTTGCTACGCAAATCTTTTTCGGGAGCCCTGTTAAGGGTGCCGTCGCGGCGATGATTACAGTTTTTCGATTGCTTTTTTGCTGTCCGCAACGGGCTTGTTTCGCTCCGTCGCGGCTCCTCTTCCCAAAAAATCTTTGCTGCGCAAATCTTTTTCGGGAGTCATATTGCGGACTGCACTTTTGCCCCGTCTGGCATTATAACGCGCAAGCATTATAACTGTCATCCCGAGCGCAGTCGCCCCGCGCGCACTATTGTCTACTAAGCGCGGCACGAGCCGCAGGCAAAGTGGGGATCTCTGCCTTATTTCGAGATTTCTCCACGAGCTTCGCTTGGTCGAAATGACAAACGTCCGTCGCGGCGATGATTTCAATTGTTTATTCCCTCATTCCGAGGGAGCGTAGCGACCGAGTGAATCTTTAAGATACACTCGCCCCTACGGGGTTCGGTATGAGGCTCGCGCGCTTTTGTTCAGTGCGCGGAATTTGCTTATTTTACTCTTCCTCTTTGTTGATCTCCACCGCGTCGGGGGCGATTTTGGTCATCTGGATGTACTCCACTTCGACGTCCTGCGCCCTGCCGAACATGGTAATGGTGACTTTGGCGCGCTGGGTCTCGTTGTTTGCCTCGCGGATCGTGCCGAGGAAGCCTTCCAGCGGGCCGTTGTCGATGGTCACCCTGTCGCCGGGCTTGAAATCGGCGTCCACGACGAAATCTTCGAGGCGCATCTTGCGGATCTCATCCTCTTTCATGGGGATGGGGCGACCCTGCGGGCCGACGAAGCCCGTCACGCCGCGGGTGTTGGTGACGAGGTACCACAGCTGGTTGGAATAGATCATCTTGATAAAGACGTAGCAAGGCAAAAGTTTGCGTTCGACGACCTTTTTCTTGCCGTTCGCCTTTTCTTCGATAGTCTGCTCGGTGGGGATCTTCACGTCGGCGATCTGGTCGCTGAGGTTATTGTTTTCGATGAGGCGGAAGAGGCTCTCGCGCACCATCGCTTCATACCCCGAATACGTGTGCAGAATGTACCATTTCGGTTCGGTATCTACGTTCGCCATGCGTTATTCCCCCAGGCCTGTCAAAAGCTCCAGCAGCTCGCTGAACCCATAGTTAAAGGCGGTCACGAACACGGTAAAGATGAGCACGATGACGAGCACAACGCCCGTTGCTTTGAGCGCCTTGGGGAGCGTCGGCCACGTCACGCGTTTGAGCTCGGAAAACGTCTCTTTGAGCTTTCTGCCCATGCGCACGAAAATATTGGGTTTTTTATTCTTGTCCTTTTTTTCGGGTTTGGCAGCTTTGGCGGAAGCGTTCTCCTTCTTTTCGGGAAGGGACTCCGCTTGCTCTCTATCTTTTTTCGCCATGATGATTCTCCGATGCGCTTGGGGCGCTTACTTGGATTCCTTGTGCACCGTGTGCTTTTTGCAGACGGGGCAGTATTTTTTGAGTTCGAGGCGGTCGGGATCGTTGCGCTTATTTTTGAAGCTATCGTAGTTGCGGTTTTTGCACTCGGTGCATTCAAACGTGACCTTCATTCTGGTGGATTTGACAGCCATTGTGAGAAAACTCCATACAAAAAAATTACACCCCACATTTGGTGTGTACAAGAAGTTTAGCACAAAGCGCAGTGCTTGTCAACCGATTTTGCGGAGAAAAACAAACTTTGCACGATTAATTTGGCCACCTTTTGTCCCTTGCTCCCTTTTATCCCCCCTCTTTTTTCCTCTTACCTCCTTTTATTCCCTCACCCCTTGTCCCATCCCCCGCCTCCCCTCGAAATCTCATCTTCCGCCTCCCCTCGAAATCTCCTCTTCCGCCCCTACTCGAAGGCTCCTCACACCCGCCCCGCCTCTCCGCGTCATTCTGAGGGAGCAACGCGACCGAAGAATCCCGACCAACGAAGTCCGCCTCTCCTCATACCGCCCCGCCTCTCCGTGTCATTCTGAGGGAGCAACGCGACCGAAGAATCCCAACCAACGAAGTCCGCCTCTCCTCATACCGAGCGTAGCGAGTGTATCTTGCCCACCCCTTGGAGGGGTGGGTGTCTGCCGCCTTGCGGCAGACGGAAGGGGTGTCCCTCAATCGGAAGGGGTGTCCCTCAATCGGAACAACACCCCCTCATACCGACGACCGAAGGGAGGAGTGTATCTTATGGGAAGATTCTCTCGGTCGCTTCGCGCCCTCGGAATGAGGATGGAGAAAAAGCTCTACCCTTCTTTCAAGGGCAGCCAAGAAATCTTCCCTCCCTTCATTGCTCTATTCGTCTTTCATTTTCTCTCTTCATCGGCAAAGCCTCTCTTGAACCACGCGACTATCGCGTGGCTTTCTTTTAGACACAAAAAAGACCCACGGTTGCCCGTGGGTCTTTTTTGTTCACTCACTCAAGGTGAGGTTGGTTTGCCATATCCGCGCCCCTCAAAGAAGAGGTTTGGTTGCGTGCGTGTCGGGCGATTTAATCAGCCCATTCCCAACCAGGTGCAACCATATGAACTGTATCATCCACGAAGTGGCTGCCATCCTGATCGGTAATGCCGAACGAAGCTTCGCCTGTAACGCCCGTAATGGTATACGTTCTCGTTGCGATAGCGGTCGCAAAAGCAGTGTCCGTCGAAGCATGCTGGGTAATCGTAATCGTTACCGTGCCTTCATCGTATGTCACAACGATCTTGATGCGCGTACCGACAAGGTTCACTCCGTCGTGAGTCTTATGCGTGTAATCGCCTCCAACGGTAACGTTCTGACCATCAAGCGGTGTATTCCACCCAGCGTCCTTACCGAGATAAGCGCCGTCAATGTAACGGAAACCGTAGAAGCCGCCCGCAAGTTGCAACTTGAACATAGCACCGGTCCATTCTACTGCATTGATGTTCGGATCGTATTGCGCCGTAAAGGTGTGGGTCGCGCCCTCCCAAAGCTTATACATGGAAATAGTAGCTTCGCCACCGAAATAAGTAGAATGGTTCACCTTTATATCGGCATTCGCCGTGCCCCAAGTTGCGCCGCACTTCGGGCAAGTTCCCTCGCCTTCGGTCGCTCCTGCGTGGTCGCAAGGCTCATCGCATTCACTGCAAATGCCCTTTACATAGGTATGTTGCGTATGCGTAGGATCAAGCGTGTTATCGGCAGGGCAACGATGCTTCGCGTTCCAATTCCCGTGGGTGTGCGTTTCGGCAGCCTTTGCAGGATTGACATTCTGGAAGTCTTTCGCGCAGACGCACTCGATGATCCCCGTGAAGGAACCTGCGTCGGGCGCAATACCGATGCTGTAACGCGCTTCCTTGAACACTTCGTACTCGGGCGTGATCGTCACGGTCAAAACGTAGGTGCCGACCGTCTCGATCCCGTTCAGGGTGTAGGTGATGACGACTTTGCTCTCGTCCGTCCAATCCCAAACGATGGTCGCGTTGGCGTTCTTCGCAATTGCCATGTACGCCGCGTCGGTGTAATCCTGGTCGTTCACTTTCGCTGTGATGGCATAGCGCAGGTTGCTCGTCTTGTCAACGCCGCCCGTTCTGTTGTTGAACCCGTTGATCCAAGCGTCGCCGCGGATCTGCATCGTACCGTAGGTGTTAAAGTCGCTGCCGGGATAGAACAGAATTGCGATACCGTTGAAAGACTGCGCACCCGAGGAGGTGACGACGCCCCTTGCGGTGATCTTCTGCCCTTTGACGATGGAGCTGTTCTTCGCACCCGAAGCGGGGTTGTACGCCAAATTATTGCCATCCGCTACGGTAAAGCCCTGCGAGTTATCGGTCTTGCCGACCTTCACGTCCTTGACGTTCCAGCCCGCAACCTTGCCGCACTTGGTGCAGTTGCCGCCGCCTTCGGGGAAGGTGTGCGCAGCATATGTGCGCTCGATCAAGCCGTAATACGTGCAATTAGCTTTGTCCGTTGCATCGCCGTACACGATGAGGCCGTCCTTATCGCAATCGGGCGTTTCGAGCTCAAACTTGTTCGCAGGCATATTGTTGCCGCTGTCGATCGTGCGATCTGTCGCCACTTTGTAGTACTTCTGCGCGCCGACCGTCTCGATAGCGAAGCCGTAAGCCGTATTCGCCGTGATACCAAGATCGGTGAGATCGATGATGAGAACGGTGAGCCCGTTGCCGTACGCGTTATAAACGTACGTTGTCGCATCGCGGAGCGAGCTGGGGCTGCTGAATCTCACAACGCCGTTCTGCACCTTGAACGCGAGGTCGGAAACGCCGAGATCATCGTTCGCGGTCTTTGCGCCCGCATTGACGTTGACAGGAAGCGTATCGACGCTATTCTTGTTGTTGCCGAATAGATACAGTTTCGTGCCGTCCGCCTTCGCGTACCAACCCGACTCTTCGATCTGCTGACCGAAACCGCTACCCGTGGAGATTGCGGGGGCGATCTCGTTGATCATGATAAGTTGCGTGCCGCGCATGAGTTTGATCTCATAGCTCGGAATCTGCTTGGTGATATCCGCAGCCGCCTTCTTGAAGGTGATGGTGATGCTGTTTCCTGTAAGCGCCGTGCTGACATAGGCAGAAAGCCCGTTTCCGAGGTCGGAAGCATTGGCGGTAGCCGTAGCGAGCGCGCTGAGCGCATAGCTCTTATCACCCACCGCAAGCACATCGGTCGCCTGAACATTGGCATATGTGATCGTGAACGTGCCTGCCGCAAGTGTCGTGGCGGTGTTTTCAACGGTTGCCGTGACGCTGGAAACAGCAAGTTTGCTGAGGTCGACGCAAATGCTGTTCTGCAACGTGTACGCCTCGAAGTTGACGATCTCGATGTAGAACAGACCCGTGTCCTTCGTGACGGGCGCGTATACGAGAATGGATGTACGCGTGTCGTCCACAAATTTCACAGTCGCCCCTGTCAACGTCTCACCGTCTGCATCCTTGGGGGTGAGTTTGGTCGTTTCCGCAAGAGCAGACGCGAAGTTGACTTGGAATGCAAGATATTGTTGCGTAGAGCCGATCGCTTCGATGACCGCATTTCCTTTCTTATCAAACCCATTCGTCTGATAGGAGACGGTTTCGATTGCGGTGTGCGTATCAACCTGTGCGGGTGCGATCGTCGTGATCGCGGACTTGTTGGTAGAGCCCTTGACCATATGCGCTCTCGTCATGTTGAAGTTGGTATCGTAGTTGAAGCCGAATTGTACGGTGGACAGGTCGGTTACATAGAAGCCCTGGTGGAAATTGAGCACAAGCAGCGTGTCTTTGTAGAAGCGCCACTCCACGTCGACAACGAGTTTTCCTTCCTCATTGTACATGACGCGCTCAATAATGCGCATCGTCTTGTTCGCCGCCCATTTCTCGAAGTTCGTCTCAACCACGGTGTCGATCGTTTCGCCGTCGAGCGTCACAACGCCGTTGAGGGTGTTGAACGCGAGGTCGGTCCAAACATTGTCGGTCTTTTCGCCGTCGGTCGGTGCATACGTATCGTCGGGCGTGGTCGGATATACGGGAGCGTTATTCCAATTGTCATCCACGACTACCTTCATCCAGCCGTCGGAACGCATCCAGAAGAGGTCGCCGTCCGCCCACACGGGAGCGAAGGGCCCGAGGTTGCCGTACAGATAATCGGGCTCTGCAACAAACGTACCCTCGAAGTCGACAACGTCGCCAACCTGAAGATTGGTATAGTAGAGCGTTCTATCCGCCCACTTCCACTTGCTGTCCGCCGTAAGTTCGACGATTTCCGAACCGCAGCGGTCGCAGATATGATCGTTGGTGACATCGACGTGATTGCCCCCGACTTCCATGTAATCCGCGAGGAACACAGTCTTGTTCCCGCTCGTCACAACGGTGGCAACGATACCGGTGGTGTAGCAATCGCCCTCTTGCAGAACGGTCTTCTCGAGAGTGCCCGCGATCGCCGCGTACTCGAGCTTCCTATCCGTCGCGTTATACTTCCAATAGTGCTTTGCGTTTGCGCTTTGCTCCACGCCGTCGATCTGGAAGCCAAAGTCGCCGGAGAAGCTGAATGCTTCGGCAATGTTCACCGAGGCGATCGCAATCGCGCCGTAGTCGCCGTAAGCCTTGCTGAGCACGACCGTCTTGAGCGCGAACGCGTTACCGAGGTTTTGATCGTCAAACGCCAATGTGCCGCCGGCATAGCTGTAGCGGAGATCGTAGGATCTCGCCTTTTCCCTGTCGCCGTCATTGATGTTGATAATAGCGCCGCCTTCTTCAACGGTCGAGAGGTTAACCTTTTGTCCGTTCCCCTGGGTCTTCGCCGCGACCGTCGCGAAGTAGAGCGTGCCGTCCTTCGCATAGAAGTACACATTGCCTTCGCTCTGGTTCGCCTTTGTAGTCTCATTCGTCGTCGCCGTGAAGGAAAGATCGTACGCAACGTAGTCTTCCGCGATGGTTTCAAGCGAAGAGCCATCTTCCAAGCAGATACGCGGCATTTCGGTGCAATTCTCAAAGTCGAACGCAGGGAATTTGATGGTAATGTCCGCCGCCCCGCTACCAAAGGTAAAGCTTGTTACCGTGTAGCCGCCGTCAAACGTTATGGTTTGAGCCGTGCTGGTAGTCGTGAAGGAGGCAGAACCAAGCCGCGTCCCCTTCGAGTAGACGTGGATGTTGTAATCGGTGCCGGTAAGCCCCTTGTACTTCACGGTGACGTCGCCGCCCACGTTCAGCGGGAGCGCGCCATATGTCGTTGTAGAGGTGACCGTCGCATTGTCGACAAAGCCGTAGCTGTCCGTGCCGATCGTGATGCGGATCGGCGCATCGCCTGTAGCCGCCAAGCCGGTAAGAACGATAGGCGTACCAAGCGCATCTTTCTTGACGGCGATGGCAAGAACAACATCGGCGTTCTTCTTCTCGGCAATCCAATAATAGTTGGTTCCCGTGCCCTTCTGCGTCGTGCCGAAGCCGTTTTCCGCGTCGAGACCGATGATACGGATCGTGGCATACAGATACCCGGTCGTATCGGTGAAAGCGGTATCGAAATCGCTCGCTTTACCATCAGGGATCGCACGGAGGAGCGCCTTGTTGAGCGCAAGGTCAACATAGGTTGTGTTGCTCTCCGTGACGAGCTTAGGCGTAGCCGCCAGCATCGGATCGGCGCTGTTGAGATCGTTGCTATATGCATCGCCGTAGGCCGCCGCAACGTTATTGGAATAAACTTTGATGGCGTTTTTGTCGACCATGCAGTTGAACGTTTGTCCGCTCGTAAACTGAACCTTAAAGTACTTCATGGCCGTCGTGAGCGGCTGATTGCCGACAGCTTCCCAAACTTCCGCGTCTGTAGAATCCTTGGCCGCGCTCGCCGCAGCATAGTCACCCGTGCCCTTGTAGTAGAAGAGCATATCGCTGTTCATGGGAAGACCGCTGTCGTGCCAGCTCTGATTCTGGGCGGAAATGATCTGAATATTGAATACTGTGCTCGCGTCGATCTGCTGGCCTTCAAGATATTCCGTCGTCGCATTGGCGCGGGTCGTCACTTTCGCCTGTTCGATCGTCTCGGTCTGGATCACGGCAGATTTCGTGATGAAGAGCGTGGAATAGTCGCCGTGGATGATCGTCTGGTAGAACCCGTGCGAAGCGGAGGGAACTTTGATGTAGGAAATGAGCGAACTCTGATCGTCGAGATATTCGGAATTGATCTCGATGAAGCCGATTTGCTCGTTGTTTACTGTGTACGTCTTGTAGGTCCACGTCACACGAACCTGCGTATACGATTGATATGCGCTGCCCGTCTGATGGATCTTGCCTTCGGAGTAGACCCACCAATCCTTCCATGTGTCGGAAGTGAAGGCGGGGCGGTTCTTGGGATCGAGGCCATTCAGGAACGTCGAGGTTTCCGAAGGGTGCGAACCGTAGTTGCTGTCGGCTACCGTACCGCTGTTCGCAGCAGTGCCGCCCTCTACGAATGCCGGAAGGCCTGCAAGCGTGCGGGGATTCCTACCGATACCGTCATAGAGGACCCAGCCCTCCGAACGGACGATGACCGAATTACCGCCGTTGTAATTGCCCTTGTTCTGCTCCGTACTGTCCGTCGCATAGGGATCTGCGATACCGTAGGAGGGAGCGAACCATTCCTTGTGCTCTACGCCCCAAGCGGTTTCCTCGGTTTTCGCATAGCCTTCGATGGTGATGGACATACCGGGCGTCAGCGCGCCTGCCGTAAGGCTGGGAACTGCCGCGTTGGCGCTGTAATCCATGCCGAAAGGCGCAATGTTGCTCTTCCCCGCCGTTGCCTTGGTGTTGATGCCCGCAGTGCTGTTATAGACAGCCTTGTTGGAAGTCTCTGCGTGCAGACCAATGCTTGAAGCATCCGCCTCGCTGAGCGCGGCAGCCTCAAAAGCAGCGTCGTTTGTCGCTCCGGTGCCGTCATGGAATTCGCCGTAGTGGATGGCAACATCCTCTTCCGTCGTCACCTTGGTCGCCTGATCATGCGCGCAGATCTGCTTTCCGTTTGCGTCCGCAGCGCCCCAATCGTGGTCGATGGTGACGGTGATGGAATCCGTTTTCACGTTGTTCTCATTGTTTTCCTTCGGTTTGAGCGTAATTTGATACCGCCCGATCTCATGGAATTCAATGGTTCCGGTTATTTCACAATCAGCGCCCGAGATGGTGCTTCTTTCGCCATCCGCCGTACTTATCGTGACTTTGTATGTGTTCGCCATGTAGTTGTCGAACGCAGTCTGATCGTACGAGTCGGTGATCGTGAAATCTTCGCCGCTGGCTCTTGTAACGGTCTTGTCTTCATCTTCTTCTCCGCCGCCGCCACCGCAGGCAAACAGCGTAAAGGAAAGGCAAGCCGCAAACAAAGTAATCAGCAGTACTTTGAGTTTCCTCATACTTTTCCCCCTTCTTATAGAGTTTTTCGCCATAGCATAGTGATACCTATACACATAGCATTTGGATTATACAACAATTTATTTGCGGTGTCAATATTTTTCTGTAAAAATTTTTCATAACGTGAACGATGTTTTTATTTCGCTCTCCTCGCCCATAAAAGGCCTACCCTCCCAAGGTGGGGAGGATTCCTCATCTTCCCCCGCCCTCCTCATACCGAACCCGCATAGCGGGTGAGTGTATCTTGCCCACCCCTTGGAGGGCGCCGTAGGCGTGCCTTGTGCTGTGGGTGTCACCGCAGGTGACGAAAGGGGTGTTCCCTCATACCTCCTCGCCCATAAAAGGCCCCCTTGGGAGGGGAGGCTCCGCCGTAGGCGGTGGTGGGGAGGATCCCCTCGTCTTCCCCGCCCCTCCTCATACCGAACCCGCGTAGCGGGTGAGTGTATCTTGCCCACCCCTTGGAGGGCGCCGTAGGCGTGCCTTGTGCTGTGGGTGTCACCGCAGGTG
>CANQMX010000031.1 GCA_947625095.1 uncultured Clostridia bacterium
CTTGGAGGGCGCCGTAGGCGTGCCTTGTGCTGTGGGTGTCACCGCAGGTGACGAAAGGGGTGTTCCCTCATACCTCCCTGCCCATAAAAAGACCTCCCCTCCTTGGGAGGGGAGGCTCCGCCGTAGGCGGTGGTGGGGAGGATTCCCTCATCTTCCCCCGCCCCTCCTCATACCGAACCCGCGTAGCGGGTGAGTGTATCTTATCCCCCTCGCCGCGGCAACGCCGCGGGGAGGGGGACGCAGGGGGAGGGGCACAGCACAAGTTCCCTCAAAAACAAAAAAGCCCGAGGCTTCCCTCGGTTTCTTTCCCTTTATTATATAATGTACGCGCGCGCTATACTGCTCGCCCCACTGCGCGCCCCGCAACAATACCGCCCTGAATTCTCCCTACGCGCCGAGTTCCAAAAAAGTATCCAGCGCCGCAAGATCGCACTCCGTCTTATCGGAAAAATACGCCTTCAACAGCCGCAGCGCGCGCCTTCTTCCGTCGCCGATGTCCGCGCCGCTTCCTTCGCCACCGAAGCCGCCGCCTTCCCCCGCGTCCTTGCCCTGCGCCTCGCGCACGGCGCGGTAGGTAGTCTCGCTCGCGGGTGCGCCGTCCGAACAGCCGTAGCAGGTAAACGCGCCCGCCGCAAAGTCAAAGCGCATCCTGCCCGCGGGCATCTCGCCGCAGACGGGGCACTCCGCCGCCCGCACGCAGTAGCCCGCGCCGTCCAGAGCGGAGAGCAAAAACTTCACCAGCGCCCTCTCCGCGTCCCCCTCGGCGATCTCTCCGAGCGCGCGCACGGCGGAAACGAGCAATTCGCTGCTCTCCTCCCCTTCGCAGGCGAGTTTTTCGCACGCCTCCAATACGACCGCCCCCGCGTAAAATTTTTCCACATCCTCGCGGAGGGAATAAAACCCGTCGTAGAGGCTTGCCGCGGTCAGGGTATTGCGCCCGCCCTTGACGGCGAACACGTACTCCGCAAAACAAAAGGGCTGCGCCGCAAACGAAAGTTTCGCGCCCGCCTTTTTCACGCCCCTTGCGCAAGCGGAGATCTTCCCGCGCGCCGCGGTGAGCAGCGTGAGCATCTTGTCGTTCTCCCCGTAGTCCGCGGTGCGGAGCACAAGGCCGTCCGTCTTATCTTCCATTTCTGTCTTTCAGCTGCTGGTACAGCATATAGTAACTGAAATTCCCCGTCTCCTCAAAGAGTTTCCACGCGAGCTCGCGCGCCGATTTTTCGTCCCTTGCCATATGCGCCTCCGCTTGCAGTATGCGGAGCGCGCCGCCGTTTATTCCCAGCCGTTTATTCCCAGCCCTTTATTCGCCGCCGCCCGCCTATTCCTCGTCGTAGCCGAACTCGCGGATGAGTTTCTCCCTGTCGCGCCAATCCTCCTTCACCTTCACATAGACGGTGAGAAAGACCTTCGCGCCCAAAAATTTTTCCATGTCCTTGCGGGCGAAGGAGGCGGTCTCCTTGAGCGCCTGCCCCTGTTTGCCGATCAAAATTGCCTTGTGGTTCTTCTTCTCGCACACGATGTCGAGGTCGATGCGCCAAGCGCCGTTCTCCTGTTTTTCAAAGGTATTGACGATGACGGCGACGCCGTGCGGGATCTCCTTTTCGTATTTCAGGAGAATTTTCTCGCGCATGAGCTCTGCGATCATGAACTTTTCGCTGCGGTCGGAGACGACGTCCCCGGCAAAGAGCGGTTCTCCCTCGGGGAGCAACGCCATCACGGCGTCGGCGAGTTTGGCGATATTTCTCCCCTTGCGCGCCGAGACGGGGTACACGTCCGCCTCCACGCCCGCGTCGAACAGCAGTTTGCAGTCGGCGGGGATGTTCTCCTTGGGCATGATGTCCGTCTTGGTGTAGGCGATGAGCATGGGCACGCCGAGGGCGGCGTATTTTTTCATGAGGGCGATGTCGTCCTCCCTGACGCCCGCGTGCCCGTCGTGGACAAACAAAACGGCGTCCACGTCCTTTGCGGTCGTCTCCGTCGTTCTCATCATGATGCCCGTGAGCGCGTTGCGGCTCTTGTACAGCCCGGGCGTATCCACAAACACGATCTGCCCGTCCTCGCGGGTCAGAATTCCCATGATGCGGTCGCGCGTCGTCTGCGGCTTGGGCGAGACGATGGCGACCTTCTCCCCCACCAACACGTTTACGAGCGTCGATTTGCCCGCGTTTGCCTTGCCGATGACGGCAACCGTCCCGCTCCTCATTGTTCTCTCCTCATTGTTCTCTCCTCATTGTTCTCTCCCCAATTTGATCGCCCGCATGATCTCCTCCTCGCGCGCCCGCATGACTTTCTTTTCCTCCTCTTCCATGTGGTCGTAGCCGAGGCAGTGCAAAAATCCGTGCACGGCGAGGTAGCACACCTCCCGCTCATAGGAGTGTCCGTACTCTTCCGCCTGCTCCCCGGCGCGCTTTTTGCAGATGACGACGCTCCCGAGGTACATCCGCCCGCGCCGCTTGCCGAATTCCACGCAGTCGGGGTGCTCTTCTTCGCGGATCGGCTCGCCCGCTTTGAGGGTGGCGGAGGGGAAGGAGAGCACGTCGGTCACGGCGTCCACCCCCCTCTTCTCCCTGTTGAGGGTGCGGATCTCCTCCTCGGAGACGAACAGGAGTTCCATTACGAGGGGGATATCGGCCTCCGCTGCCTCCCCCAGCGCCCTTTGGAGCGCCCGCCTGCGGGGAAATTTTCCCGCAACGTCGAGGGTCAGTTTACGCATCCTTGTCCTCCACCGCCTTCTTGTCGCGGTTGAAGCGGATGGCGGGGTATTCCACGCGGTGGTGGTGCACGCCCGAGAGCGCGTCGACGAGGGTCTCCTTGATGGTGGTGAGTTCCTTCATCGTGATGTTGCAGTCGGCGAACTGCCCGAGGTCCATGCGTTCCTCGATGATGGAGCGCACGGTGCGCTCCACGTTTTCGGGGGAGCGGTCCTTCATGGCGCGTGTCGCGGCCTCGGCGGCGTCGGCGATCATGATGATGGCGGCAATCTTGCTGCGCGGCGTAGGGCCGTAGTAGGAGAAGTCTTTGATGTCCGCCTCCTCGCCCGCAAGCCTCGTCGCCTTGTCGTAGAAATATTTGATGGGCAGCGTGCCGTGGTGCTCCCGCGCAACGTCGGCGATGACGCGCGGCAGGTGCGCCTTGATGAGCAGGTCGTACCCCTCCACCGCGTGCGAGCGGATGATGTCCGCCGAAAGTTCGGGGGTGAGTTCATCGTGCACGTTGTAGCCCGATTGGTTTTCGGTGAAGCAGTCGGGCGCCTTCAACTTGCCCACGTCGTGGTAGTAGGCCGCGGCGCGCGCGAGTTCGGCATTCTCGCCGATGGCAAGCGCGCAGCTCTCGGCGAGCTGGGCGACGATAAGCGAGTGGTTGAACGTGCCGGGGGCGTCCTTTTTCAACTTGTCGAGAAGGGGCGCGCTCGAACTTGTCAGTTCGCGCAGGCGGAAGGAGGTCAGCCTGTTGAACATCGCCTCGAACACGGGCATCGCCGCGAGGGCGATGACGGCGGAGACGACGCTGCCGAATGCGCGCCAGCCGATGGGCACGACGTAACTCTGCCACCCCTCCCCCGCAAGTTCGGGGAGTTTCAGAAGGAGCACGACGAGGCAGGTGGGAAAGATGAGAATGACGCCCGTTGCGAGAAGCCCCAGCCTCGTCTTGACGCGCTCGGAGAGGAACACGGCGAGCGTGCCGCTCGCAAACCCGAGCATGAGGGTGGAAAACACGTCGGCGGTGAGTTCGCTCGTCGCGTACATCACGCCGCCCACCACCATGTTGGTGTACATATCGATGATGAAGAGAAAGACGGAATAGATGAAGTTGAGGAAGATGGCGCTCTTGCGGTTCAGAAGGAAGGTGCAGAGTATGGCAAACAGCGCGAACGGGCGGGCGTATACCGAAACAAACCTGCCGAACACATAGCAAAGAACGGTGGAGAGCACAAAGATGGCGAAGAGGAGCAAGGTGTTGCCCGCCTTTAAGAGCATCTCCCTATCCTCGAAGAAGTAGTAGCAATAGATGATGGCAACGAGGAAAAACACGCTCACCGCCACAAAGATGGCGTTGGCGTAGTGCTCGGTAAAAAAGCGCGTCCATCCCTGGAAGTCATTGCATACGATGATCAAAAACACCATGAGGATGAGCACAAAATAGCCGGCGGCGTACACGAGCGCGCTCCCCGCGTATCTGCGCTTTTTCCCCTCGGAGCGAATGGGCTTCTCTTTCATTTCTTCTCCTTTTTTCGTTTGTTTTCCTCGCGTCTATGTTCCTCGCGCTCGTAGGCGCGCACGATCTTCATAACGAGCGGGTGGCGCACCACGTCCTTTTCTGTGAGGGTGCACACCGCAATGCCCTCCACCCCCTTCAGGATGGTGACGGCCTGTTTGAGGCCGCTCGTCTTGCCCTCGGGGAGGTCGGTCTGCGTCAAATCGCCCGTGACGACCATCTTGCTGCCGTCGCCGAGGCGGGTCAAAAACATCTTCATCTGCTCGCGCGTCGCGTTCTGCGCCTCGTCCAGAATGACGAATGCGTCCGAAAGCGTCCTGCCGCGCATATAGGCGAGCGGCGCAACTTCGATCGCGCCCTTCTCCATGAGTTTTTGGTAGGTCTCGAACCCGAACATCTCTTGCAGCGCGTCGTAGAGCGGCCGCAGGTAGGGGTCCACCTTTGTCTGCAAGTCGCCGGGCAAAAATCCGAGTTTTTCGCCCGCCTCCACCGCGGGGCGGGTGAGAATGATCTTCTCCACCTGCTTGCCCTTGTATGCCGCCACCGCAAGGCAGACGGCGAGGTACGTCTTTCCCGTGCCCGCAGGGCCGACGCCGAAGGTCACGGTGCTCTTCTTGATGGCGTCCACATAATTTTTCTGCCCCACCGTCTTGCACTTGACGGGCTTCCCGCGCGAGGAAACGGCGACGACGCCCTTCATCACGCCCTCGATGTCCGAAGCGCGCCCCTCCCGCGCAAGTTCGATGCAGTAGGCAAGGTTGCTTCTGTCTATCTCCTCGCCCGCGTTCACCGTCGCGAGCAGACTTTTTATGACGTCCGCGCCGATCTCTGCGCCCTCGCCCTCGAAGTGGATAGTCGTCCCCTCCACGCGCGCGGACAGACCCAACTCCCGCGCGATGAGGTTGAGGTTTTCATCGAACACGCCAAGCACCTTGCCCAGCCTGTCCAAATTCGCGGTATCCACACAAGCAGTCGTAGCCGTATCTTCCTCCTACCCGAAGTTCAGGCTCGCCTCGCGGTGCGCATAGCCCGTGAGGACACACCCTCCCTCCGTCTTTTCCGTATGTATTTCCGTCAGTTCGCCGTAGTCGAGCAGGGCTTGAAAGCGCGCCCCCTCCTCGCCGAACGCATACTCCGCGCGGATGGGAAAGCCCACCTTCGCCCGCGCGATGACGACGACGTTTTTTTGCTCCTCGCCGTAGAGCGCAAAGTCGGCAACGAGCACGTCGCCCGCCTTCACGCTGTCGCCCACCGCAAAATTGGCAGTGCCGCGGATGACGACGAGCTCTTCCAGAATTCCCTCCGCGGGGCTTACGAGCGCGCCCGCTTCGAGCGGCTTTGCCTCGCCCGCGACTTCCACATCGACGGTGAGCACCGCGCCCCGTTTTTTGAGCGAACAAAAACTCACGCGGGGAAGGGACAAAATTTCCGCCGTGAGCGCGTTTTCATCCTCGGGCGCGGAGGAAAAAATTTCCACCCCGCCGCGGGATAAAATTTCGCGCACCTCGGCCTCGTAATACGCGCCGCTCCCCACGACCTCGATGCGCAGAACGCGGCTTTGCAGGGCGAGCACCGAGGCAAGCGCGAGCGCCGCGCCGACGAAAATTCCCGCGGTCTTGACGCCCGCCGCAACAAGGCGCTCCATTCCGCGCGCCCGCACTTTTGTTACATTATAGCACGTACCGCGCAAAATTGCAAAAACTTTTTTGCGGTGTTTTCCCTCCACCGCAATGCGCACGCCGTTTTTTTGCGTTTTTACCGCCGAAAGCACGGGAATTCCCGCCGCGCGCAGTTTATCCACCACGCGCTCCACCCCCAGCCCCTCGACCTCAAATTCCGCTCTCCGCATCCGCCTCAACCCTCGATCTCAAACTCAACCTTGTACATCTTCCCGCTCAACTTTTTGAATATCGCCGAGAACGGTGATGTCGCCCGCCGCGCACTTGCCAAGCGAAAGATTGCGGCCCGTGACGCGCAGCCGCCCCTTTTTGCCCGCGAGCAAAATATTTTCCGCGGAAAACTCCACGAGTTTTTTCACGTTCTGGAACACCCCGCCCCGCCCGTCCACCACGGTGTACTGCACCCGCGAAATGGAGAGTTCTTCCACTGCGAGCAGGTTTGCGATTTCGGAAACGAGCCTCATACCGTACTTATTGTATGCGCTTTTTTCCGCCTCCATTCCGCGGCAAATTTTGCCCGACGAAAAAACTTACCGCCCCCGCTCCGCGGCAAAATTTGCCCGACGAAAAAACTTACCGCCCCCGATTTTGCCACGAAAAATTGCCCCAAATAAAAAATTTTTCGCTTTGAAAGCTCCCCGCTGCGCCGCGCGCTGCCGCCGCCCTCGCGGCAGCCGCGCGCGTTGCAGCGGGGAGCTTTTTTTCAGCGAGGCGCGCCTTGTTGCGCTCTGTTTTTCTCTCTTCAATGTAATGGTAACACAAAATTTTTTCCTTTTCGGGGATGTATGCCATATTTTTTGAAAAAACTCGGAAAAAATTTTGCCCCTCCCCGCGCGCTTTGCGCGCGGGGAGGGGGATTGGATAGACTGCGTTCGGGGGAAGATACGCTCACGCACCGTCGTGGTCGCACGGGGAAGATACACTCACCAGCCGCCCGTCTGCAAAGCAGACGGGCGGCTGGCTCGGTATGAGGGAATATGGTAGAGATTTTTACTGCGCGGCTGCGCCGCTTGTGCCGCCCTTGGTCGAAGAGAGGTATTCCAAAAAAGATTTGCATAGCAAAGATTTTTTGGAAAGAGGAGGCGCGGGCGTTAAAGCAAAGCGTTTGCCGTAGGCGGACGCTTGCGAGGTTCGCCCCGCGCCGACGAGCGGGCGGGGCGACTACGCTCGAAATGACATTTTAATGACATTTTTATGGCGGGACGGCGAGCGTATGAGGGGACGGACTGCGTTTAGGGGAAGATGCACTCGGCTACGCCTCGGCATGAGGTTGCCTCCCCACCACCGCCTACGGCGGAGCCTCCCCTTTGAGAAAGGGGAGGCCTTGCAGGACGGACTGCGTTTAGGGGAAGATGCACTCGGCTACGCCTCGGCATGAGGTTGCCTTCCCACCACCGCCTGCGGCGGAGCCTCCCCTTTGAAAGGGGAGGCCTCGGGCGGATACGGTTGCACAAGCGGGGACGGCGGTTCAGTATTCCGCTATCCCCAGAATATAGTCGGACTTTACATCAAGAACGGCGCAGAGTTTCGCAAAGGTATCCAGCGCGGGAAAAACATCCTTGCGCATATATTTGGAAACCGTCTGCGCCGAGACCCCGATGTGCTTTGCGATCTCCTTTTGCGGAATGCCGCTCGCGGCGACGCACTCCCTGAGCCGCCGCTGTATCTCCGTAAGTTCCATTTTTCTTTCCCCCGAAAAAAATTTGTGAAAAAAATATCGCATAATGTGCGATATTTTGCTTGACAATCGTACATTATACGATTATAATGAGGGTATCTTCCGTCGAAAAAGGGCGAAAGAGAGGTAAATCGGAAGAAAAATACTTTTCCCCCTTAAAAAAGTCATTTTATCGATTTACCGCGCCCCGCGGCTTTTGCCGCGGGGCGTTTGCGTTTTTGGGGGGACTTGCGGATAGAATAACCCTCCCCCTGCGTCCCCCCCCTCCGCGGCAAAGCCGCGGGGAGGGGGATATCATACTCATACGCCGCGCCAAGATATGCACACCCATGCACGCGCGGTTGTGCGGAAGATACACTCACGCGCCGCCGCGCTCCTATGGAGCGCGGCGGCGCGTTCGGTATGAGGAGTGGACTGAGTTGTTCGGGATTCTTCACCCCCTCACAGGGGTTCAGAATGACGCGCAGGACGGAATGACACCCCTTCCGTCTCGCCGCGCGCGGCGAGACACCCACCCCTGGAGGGGTGGGCAAGAAATGAGGCGAAGATGTCTCCACGCGCTTCGCTTGGTCGACATGACAAATTATAGCGAACAACGGGAAAGATACACACGCCGCCCGCCGCGTAAATCGCGGCGGGCGGCGGGCGGCGCGGTATGAGGGGAGAACTACGTTTAAGGGAAGATGCACTCGGCTACGCCTCGGCATGAGGATGCCTCCCCACCACCGCCTACGGCGGAGCCTCCCCTTTGAAAGGGGAGGCCTTGGGTGGGCGCGGCTATGCGGGCGAGGCGGAATGGCGCATTGCTCCGAACGCGGGGCGGAATGGCGCGGGATGAAAAGGGATGAGAAATATGGGAAGATACACTCACGCGCCGCCGCGCTCCTATGGAGCGCGGCGGCGCGTTCGGTATGAGGAGTGGACTGCTTTGTTCGGGATTCTTCACCCCCTCACGGGGGTTACTTCGCGCTACGCGCTTGTGCCGCGCTTAGTAGACGAATTGTGCGCGCGGGGCAGAATGACGCGCAGGACGGAATGGCGCGGGGGACGCATTTACGGATACAAAAATTTTTTGAGAAACAAAATTTTTTTCGCAAACGGGAGCGGCGAAAGTTTGACTTTTTCCGCGCGGGCTGTTATAATTTTTACAATCAATTTCATAGAGCTTAACGACACACGTAGCGCTTTCGCGCGTAAATCTGATTACGGTACGGAAGCGGTTGCGGGTGTCGTTTTTCTTTGCGGCACGGGCAATGGCTTGTGCCGTTTCGCTTGGGAGGTATTATGCAAAACACCGATTATTTGGGCAAAGAACGGGTGGGCAAACTGCTTGTAAAATTCGCCGTGCCCTGCATCCTCTCGCTCGTCATCTCCTGCCTCTACAACATCGTAGACCAAATTTTCGTCGGGAACAGCAAGGTCGGGTATTTGGGCAACGCGGCAACGGGCGTCATCTTCCCCATCACCGTCGTAGGGTGGGGACTCTCTCTGTTCTTCGGCGACGGCGCGGCGGCGTGGCTCTCCGTATCGCTCGGCGAAGGCAAGAAGGACAACATCCACCGCGGTGTCGGCAATGCCGTTCTCGCCTCCTTCCTTTCGGGGTGCGCCGTCATTCTCGTCGCCTACCTTTGGGGGAACGACCTTCTGATGCTCCTCGGCGGAACTGAGGCCAACATCTCCCTTGCGCACGACTACGGCATCATCATTTACGCCATGATGCCGCTTGCCCTCGTGCAGAACACGCTCGCCGCCGTCATCCGCGCGGACGGCGCGCCCGGCTACGCCATGTTCGCCATGGTGGTGGGCGCGGCGCTCAATATCATCGGCGACCCCGTCGCCATCTACGCGCTTGATTTGGGCATCCAAGGCGCGGCGTATGCCACCATTTTGGGGCAATTCGTAAGTTTTATCATCTGCGCTTGCTACCTTGCCCGAAGCAAGACCTTCAAGATCAAGTGGAAGAGTTTTATCCCCGACTTCAAATTGCTCTGCCGCATCATGGCTTTGGGGCTTTCGAGTTTTCTGACGCAACTGTGCATCGTGGTGACGACCATCGTCAACAACGTGCTCTTTGTGCGCTACGGCATGAAGAGCGTATACGGCGCGGACATCCCGCTTGCGGCGTTCGTCGTCATCATGAAACTGTTTCAAATCGTCCTGAATGTCGCCATCGGCATTGCGGCGGGCGCACAGCCCATCGTCGGCTACAACTACGGCGCAAAGCAGTACGGAAGAGTGAAAAAACTCTTAAAACTCATCCTCCTGTGGACGGGGGGAATTTGCCTGTTCGTCACAATTTTGTTCGAGGCCATCCCGCAGGTGTTCATTGCGATGTTCGGCGCGGGCGGCGGCGCGGAAGGGCTTGACGCCGAACTGTATATGCAATTCGCCGTGCCCTGTCTGCGGATCTACCTCATGCTCATCGTGTTCACCTGCCTCCAAAAGGTGTGCGCCATCTTTTTGCAGTCGATGGGGCTTGCCAAAGTTGCCGCGCCCCTCTCCTTTTTGCGCGACTTGCTCTCAATTTTGTTCGCGCTCACCGTGCCCATCGCGCTCGGGGTGATGGGCGTTGCGTGGGCTGCCCCCATCGCCGATGCGACCGCCATTTTGGTCACCACTCCCGTGATGGTGTGGGTTTGGAAAAAACTCGGAAAGGCGGAACGGGAACAGGCGGAAGTGTTACGGGACGAGATGTTACAAGCCGAGCCGCAGGGCACGGGCGGAGAGGAAATAACATGAAAATTTTTGCGCCCCGCGGCTGTTGCCGCGGGGCGTTTGCGTTTTTTTGGGGGGGCGGATAGAATACCCCTCCCCCTGTGTCCCCCCTCCCCGCGGCTTTGCCGCGGGGAGGGGGATATCATACTCATACGCCGCGTGGGCAAGATGTGCACACCCATGCACGCGCGGTTGTGCGGGAAGATACACTCACGCGCCGCCGCGCTCCTATGGAGCGCGGCGGCGCGTTCGGTATGAGGAGTGGACTGCGTTGTTCGGGATTCTTCACCCCCTCACGGGGGTTCAGAATGACGCGCAGGACGGAATGACACCCCTTCCGTCTCGCCGCGCGCGGCGAGACACCCACCCCTTGGAGGGGTGGGCAAGAAATGAGGTGAAGATGTCTCCACGCGCTTCGCTTGGTCGACATGACAAATTATAGCGAATAACGGGAAAAATACGCTCGCCGCCCGCCGACGCTGTAGCGTCGATGGGCGGCGCGGTATGAGGGGAAAACTGCGTTTAAGGGAAGATGCACTCGGCTACGCCTCGGCATGAGGATGCCTCCCCACCACCGCCTACGGCGGAGCCTCCCCTTTGAAAAAGGGGAGGCCTTGCAGGACGGACTGCGTTCGGGGGAAGATACGCTCACGCACCGCCGCGGCTTTACCGCGGCGGTGCGTGAGCGTATGAGGAAGATGTAGAGATTTTTACTGCGCGGCTGTGCCGCTTGTGCCGCCCTTGGTCGAAAATGGTGCGGGCGGGGCGACTACGCTCGAAATGACATTTTAATGACATCTTTATGGCGGGACGGCGAGCGTATGAGGGAAGAGGCAATCCCCACCACCGCCTACGGCGAAGCCTCCCCTTTGAGAAAGGGGAGGCCTTGGTGAGCGCGGTTATGCGGACGGGGCGGAATGGCGCATTCCTCCGAACGCGGGGCGGAATGACGCGGGAGGAAAAGGGATGAGAAATATGGGAAGATACACTCACGCGCCGCCGCGCTCCTATGGAGCGCGGCGGCGCGTGAGTGTATGAGGAGTGGACTGCGTTGTTCGGGATTCTTCACCCCCTCACGGGGGTTACTTCGCGCTACGCGCTTGTGCCGCGCTTAGTAGACGAATTGTGCGCGCGGGGCAGAATGACGCGCAGGACGGAATGACACCCCTTCCGTCTCGCCGCGCGCGGCGAGACACCCACCCCTTTGAGGGGTGGGCAAGAAATGAGGTGAAGATGTCTCCACGCGCTTCGCTTGGTCGACATGACAAATTATAGCGAATAACGGGAAAAATACGCTCGCCGCCCGCCGCGTAAATCGCGGCGGGCGGCGTGTGTATGAGGGGTGGGGCAATATTTCATATGAGGGCGTACCCCCTCCCCTACCCCTCCCCCTTACACAGGGGGAGGGCAAGAGTAGAGTTGAATTCCGCAAGAACTTTGGGAGGAGAAATTACGATTGCTTGTTGGTGAATTCCAGAATTCGGGCGGTGTTGCCGAATACCACGAGCTGGTCGCCCTCCTCAAAGACATAGTTGGCGTCCAGCGTGTAAATGACCTCGCCGCTCGTCTTTTTCACCGTTAAAATGTTCATGCCGTACTTGCCGCGCGGGTTGAGGTCCACAAGTTTTTTATCCCGCCACTTCTTGGGAAGGGCAATCTCAAAGATGGAATACTCCGCGTCGAGGTCGATAAAGTTGATGATATTGTCCGAATTTAAGCGCACCGCGAGTTTTTCCGCGATATCCTTATCGGGATAGATGACCTCGTCCGCGCCCACGCGCATCAGAAACTTGCGCTGGATCTCCGTCGTCGCGCGCGAGATGACACGCTTTGCGCCGAGATCCTTCAAGTTGGACGTGATCTCGAGCGAGGATTGGAAGTCCTCCCCGATCGCCACCACGCAGGTATCGAACGACGGGATATCCATGGAGCGGAGATTTTCCACGTGCATACAGTTGGCGATGAGCGCATTGGTGTATTTGCTCGCGAGAGAGTTGATGACGTCCTCATTCTTGTCGACGATCATCACTTCGTCGCCCATGTCGAGCAAATTTTCCCCGAGCGTGCGCCCGAATTTCCCCATGCCGATGAGTAGTACGGAAATCATATTGTTACCTCCGAATTATCCGATATAGAAAGATTCTATGGGTCTGCGTATCTCGTCCGTCGTGCGCTTGCGGCGCAGGGCAAAGGCGAACGTCAATACGCCCACCCTGCCGAGATACATGAGCACGATGAGCACAAGTTTACACACGACGCCGCGCGGGGCGGTCAACACGCTGATGCCCACCGTGCCGAGCGCGGACACCGTTTCAAACAGCGTCTGCGAGAAGGTGAACTCCGATTGGACGGCGCAGATCACCATCGTGGAGATGAAAATGAGCGCCAGATACGCGATGAAGATGGCGAGAGCTTGTCCGACCAGCGCCGAATCGATGCGGCGCTTGCCGATGGTGACGTCCCTCTTCCCGCGGAGACTCGCCCCGATGCCCGCGACGATGACGGTGAACGTGCCCACCTTGATGCCGCCCGCGGTAGACCCCGAACTGCCGCCGATGAGCATCAGAAATACCGTGAGGAAATACCCGCTTTCGGACAGTGTGGTGGGGTCTGTCGACGAGAAGCCCGCCGTGCGCGCCGTGGTGGCATCGAAGAACGAGCACAGCAGTTTTTTGCCGAAGCCGAACTCCGCGCAGGAGGCGTTTCTTTCAAACAGCAGAAAGAGCAGCGTGGATATGACGAGCAGGGCGGTATTCACCACCAAGATGACTTTGGTATAAAATTGGAATTTTTTGGGGTTGCCCTTGCAGTCGAACACGTCCCCCCACAGGCAGAAGCCGAGGCCGCCGACGATGATGAGCACGCAGATGACAAGGCTGACGAGGGGATCGCCCGCATAGTGGGTGAGCGAGGCGCTTTCGCCGCAGACGCTGCCCATGACGTCGAAGCCGGCGTTGCAATACGCGGAAACCGAATGGAAAATGGCAAAGTAGGTGCCCTTCGCCCCGCCGAATTCGGGAATAAAACGGATGGAGAGAAGCGCCGCGCCGAGAAGTTCGATGGAAAACGTGCCGATGAGGATGCGCCGAATGAGCGTTTTGACGCCCGCGAGCCTGTTCCCCCCCACCGACTGGATCATGACGCTGCGGCTATACAGCCCCATGCCGCGCTTCACCAAGAGGAAAATGACGGAGACGAACGTTGTGAAGCCCAATCCGCCCAACTGAATTAAAATGAGAATGACCGCCTGCCCGAAGCCCGACCAGTGGAGCGCCGTATCAAACGGCACAAGCCCCGTGACGCAGGCCGCCGACGTTGCCGTGAAGAGCGCATCGAGATACGAAGCGCCCCCATCCCGCGAGGAAAACGGCAAAACAAGCAAAACGCTGCCGAGTAAGATCACGGTGAGATACCCGAGGGCGAGATAGCGCCATATGCTCATTTTCGGCTTGACCTTGAATTTCATTCGCAAAGCCCCTTATTCGCTGAAAATTTTACCATACGCGAAATTTTTTGTCAACAGTTTTTGCGGGGAGCAGAAGCGGAGGGGCTTGGGCGGGGGGGCGACACCCCTTCCGTCACCTACGGTGACACCCACAGCACAAGGCACGCCTACGGCGCCCTCAGAGGGGTGGGCAAGACATATGGTAGAGATTTCTCGACTGCGCTCGAAATGACATAATGACGACGGCGCCCGCGGCTGTTGCCGCGGGCGCCTGCTCGAAATGACATTTTTATGGGGCGAAGCGGACTGCGTATAAGGGAAGATACACTCGCGTGCCGCCGTGCTATGCGCGTCGGCGCGCTCGGTATGAGGAGTGGGCACTATGCGCAGTGGGCAACAGACTGTATGAGGAATACCTCCCCACCACCGCCTGCGGCGGAGCCGTCTCGGGCGGGTGGAAACCCGCCCTCGGTCACCGTTCGCGCCTTCCGATGCGCTCACTCACCGCGGAACGCCTCGCACAGCCCACAGGGCTGATGCTCACAATGCGTTCCGCGACCTCCAAAAGAGGGTAGGCCTTGCGGGGTGGAATGACGCGGAAACGATGAAGCGCAAGGGCGGCGCAGGAGGCGGGGAAAATTTTTTGCAAATCGCCATAAAAAACGCTTGATAATTTTTTGCGCTTTTGCTACAATGTGGGCGTAAACAAAACATTGGGGCGTCGCCAAGCGGTAAGGCAACGGACTCTGACTCCGTCATTCGTTGGTTCGAATCCAGCCGCCCCAGCCA
>CANQMX010000032.1 GCA_947625095.1 uncultured Clostridia bacterium
CATCCTGAGCCAGAATCAAACTCTTAAGTTCAATTGTTTAGAATCGACGCGGGCTAACGCGCCGATGGCTCTAACGAAAATTCGTTATCTTGCTGACTTTGTTTTGAGTACTATTTGTTGCTCAAAAGAATTGACAGAAACTGCTTTTTGTGTTACAAAAAATCGTTTCCTTCTTATTCGATTTTTAATCTGCATTTGACGGACGACAGTCCGTAGCTACCCGCTTTCCCAGAGGGTGCTTTCGCCATTATAGCACGGTTGCGGCACCATGTCAAGCATTTTCGGCAAATTTCTTGCGAATATTTTGTTTCCCTTGGATAGCTCGATTATTCTATCACATCGATTTTTGAAAGTCAACTGTTTTAACGGCATTTTTTTGGAAATTTTTGCGGTTTTGGCGGGAATTTTTGTCGGTTTTTCCGCGCCACAATATGTTGTGTTTTGTCTTTTTTTATGATACAATGGAGGAGAAATTATACCGAAATTTTGAGGGAAAATATCATGAAAATGCTGAAAATTTTGCGCGTTGCGAGTTGCATTCTCTCCTGTTTGTGCCTTGCCGCGCTCGTGCCCATCGCCATTTTTTTTGAGTGGTGGTGCCTCTTTTGCCTGTTGGGGGCGGTGGCGTTCGGCGGGCTGATGTTCCTCTTTATCCGCCTTGCCGAACCGAAGCCCGCGCCGCGCACCGATTTTATGAAGAGCGACGAGGAGAACGCCGAGATCCTGCGGGAGCGGGAAAAACGGGAGAAGGAATAAGGCGGGCGCATTTGATGAAGGAAAGATCCACTCGTCCTGCGCCTGCGCTGTTTGCGCGGGCGCATGGCTCGGGATGAGGAGAGAAAACGGGAAACGGGCGGTTGAGCTATACATTATATATAATATAGAGAAACTCCGCCATATATAATAGGAAGTGCCCGCATATATAATAGGGGACGCTGCCCGATTGTTTGTGCGGAAGCGCCGCCATACATAATAGGAAGCGCCGCACGCGGAAAAGCCGCGGGCGGCGCTGTTTTTGAGGGTGCGAACTTCGTTATTCGGGATTCTTCGGGGGCTACGCCCCACTCAGAATGACACGGAGGGCGGGGCGGGGGGATGCGGTAAGTGCATGAGGCGGAAGCAAGAGCAACCCCTACCTGACGCGGCGAAGCCGCGCCACCTGTCCCCTTCAAAGGGGGCAGGTAAGGGAGGATGATGCGGAAACCAAATGGAAGCGCCGCACGCGGCAAAGCCGCGGGCGGCGCTGTTTTTGATACCGTCAAATTCTGTTGGTACTGTTGAGGTGAAGCGCCATGCCGCTGCGCGTGCCCATCGCCGTCACCGTAAGCCCCGCCATGCTGCTCGCGCTCTGCCACGCCGGCATCACCACGCCGCGGTATGTTTCGCCGTCGAGTTCCACATCAATGTACCGCGCGCCGTACATCCGCCACTTGCCCCTGTACGCGCCGTCCACCGTGCCATCCGTGTGCAGGCGGACGCGCTTGGCCTCCACCGTGCCCACGCCCTGCGTGAACAGCACGGCCTCGAAATTGCCCGCCGTGATGCCCATGAGGTCATCCGCCGAGACATCCTGTATCTCCTCGCCCGCATAGCGGTTGGCGTTCATGACAGGCCAACCGTCGGCGTTGAAATCGTACTGCCCCAAATACAGATAATGGAAGTTGTTGGAGCGCGTGAGACCCTTTTTGGCAAAATAATTGGTGCGGCAGTGATACGAGATGAGATTGACGCCGCCCGAGGTGACGAACATATCGTTGTGGCCGGGGCAGAAGAAGTCGACGGGGTCGTCCTCCCAGCGGAACGAGCCGAGCATCTTGTTGCCCGTGCCGATATCGGTGGAGCAGATGAGGGCGTTTCCGTTGACATCGGTATACGGCCCTTCGGGGCGCTCGCTCCTGCCGCAGCGCATATTGTATGCCGACGACAGAGAACCGTAGGAGCACATCAGATAATAGTAGTTTTTGCGCGTCCACCTGCCCTTTTCGAGCACCCTGACGCCCTCGTGATAGCGCACGACGCCGCCTTCCAGCGACCCGCTTGCAAGCCGCGTGCCGTAATACTCCGAAAAAGTGCGCTTGCCCGCGGCAAATTCGGCGTACTCCATTTCTTCCTTGCGCCTGCCCGTGGCGGGGTCGAGTTCGATGAGGTAGATCCCAAGCCCGTACGAGCCGTAGACGAGGAACATTCTACCCTCCGCGAAGAACACCTGCGGATCGATGGCGTTGGGTGTGCGCCAGCCCGCGGGCGACTGCACGAGGAGCGCCTCAGAGACGAAACCGCCGTCGGGACGGTCGGACTTCGCCAGCCCGACGCACGACTTGGAGCCGCCGAAATAGCCCGTTAAACAGTAGTAGAGCCAGAATTTTCCGTCCGCTCCCCTGACGCAGTGGGGCGCCCAGAAGGACATATTGCCATCCGTGCGCGTGCAGACGCCGTAGCCCACTTCGCTTGTGGGCGTGACGCACCAATCGTACGCCGCCTGCAAGTTGCCGTGCGCCGCATCCCCCCTGTGCGCCTTGTAGAGCGCCGCCGCGCCCTCCATGTTGAACGCCGTTCCGTAGTACTCCCAATGGAGAAGATCGTCGCTCACGCGAATCTGATAGCCGCCCGGCGCGCCGAACGTATCGGTGGAAAAGGCATAGTAGCGACCCGCCCATTCGAGGAGCGACGGATCGTGCGCGCAGCCCTCATGCCAGCCGAAATAGTCGGGCGAACGCATTTGCAGCGGGTTGAAACGCGGGTTTTTCGGATATTTCAGCGCCATATTTCCCCCCTTTTTTGAAAATCAAGCCCTCTACGCGGCGCGCAAAGGGCTTGATGAAATGCTGTTGTTATGCTTCTCTCGGACTGATCGCCCAAAGGCTACCGCCCTGATCCGAGAGCTTGCTGATCGCCGTGATGGCGAACACGGGCTTTTGGTTTGCCACCTGAGGGGTGTAGGTATCCCAACCGGGAACGATGACGCCATTGTATGCGACGCTATCGATGGTGATCGTTACATAATAACTATCTTTGATCGACCACGTGCCCTTTTCCGTTGTGCCCTGCAAGACCTTGCCATCCGCAGAGAGGGTGTATTTCACGGATTCGGCGATCGTCGTCGTAGTGCCCGTTGAGTGCACGACGATATCGTAATCGCCCGCCGCCTGTTCCTGCGTGATGAGGCCGAACTTTTCCCCCACATAGGCGACGGGAGACATGACCGGCCAGCCATCCTCGTTGAAGAAAAGTTGATTGGTCATGAGTCTGTGCCCAGCATCGACAGTGTTCCCGGACTGGCGGCGCGTATGATAGACGACGAACCACTCGCCCGTCTTGGGATTTTGCACGACGGAGTTGTGACCCATTGCCGCATACGCCTTATCGCCCCCCTGCTCGGCAAAGTGGTAACTGCCCGCAACCTTGTTGCCGTGAAGTTTCCCGTTGAGACTCGTTGTTGCCACATCGGCGCCCGTGATATCCTTATAAGGCCCATCGGGATTTTCGCTGCGCGCGATGCGCATATTGTAGGTGGTTTGGAGCGCGCCGTATGTTGTCATGAGATAGTAGTACTCGGTGAGCGGGTTGTAGAAAACAAACGGCCCTTCGACGACATCCCTCGCGTCAGGGTCTTCTTCATCTCCTCCCTTCCAAAGGAGCTTGCCCCAGCCATCTTCCTTGGGCAGCCCCCAATTCGCGCCGGAATTGTAGAGTTCTTTGATGTATATACCCGCAAAGTGAGAGCCGTAGACCATCCAGAGCTTTCCTTCTTTATCGGTGAAGAGTTCGGGGTCGATCGCATTGGGCGTTCCGCCGGGGCCACCGCCTTCTGGCGTCTTTAAGATGATCTCCTCGTTGGAGTAGGGGCCGAGCACGTTGGTGGAGGACACGCGCCCGATGACAGACTTACTGTGGCCGAAGTCCGACGTGAGGGAATAATACATATAGTATTTTCCGTCATGATAATTCACATCGGGCGCCCACGTGGAGGGCATTATTTTACCCGCATACGCCACGCTTTGAGAAAGAACGGTGCGCCAATCTACGCCATCGCCATACAATTTCTGCGACACAACGCGCCCCGTCTCCTCGGAGCTGCCGTCGCCCACCTCTTGCTTCCATTTAATGAGATCCTCCGAGGAGGCGACCATGAAGTGCGAGCCGAACGCATAGTAGGTCTTGCTGTTCTCATCGTAGAATACGGAGGGATCGTGCACAGAGACATCGGTTGAATTGTCTGCGCGGCGATACTTGGCATCTTCCGACGTGGGCATGACATAGTTCTTTGTGGGAACGAGCGAGCCTAATCCTTCTGGCCCTTTGGGGTCTGTATCCCCGCCGCAAGCGGCAAGCGCGGCGACCGAAAATGCCATGACCGCCGCCATACTCATACAAAATAACGTTTTGTGTTTCATGAAATTCCCCCTTAAAAAATGGCTGTTTCCATTATAAGACATTTTGTAAAATATTTCAAGGCTTCTCGGAAATTTTTTTGCCGTTTTGCGCGGTTTTTGCCCCTTTCGCACATCAGGACAGGTGGATCTTCAACGCCATGTTGGAGTGAACGGAGTCGAAGACTCCCTCGTCCGCCTCCACATTCAATACGGACAGCAGTTTTTTGTTGATTTTATCCCGAAACGCCTTGGGAAATTTGATGTTCTCCTGCGCGCCGACGTTGTTCTTCGTCGTCACGTATTTGCTCGCGCACGCCATCATCTCCTGCGCCGTTTCGCGGAAAAATTGCCTGTCCGCGGCGGTGAGTTCCTCATAGAACATGGGCAGATCGAGAAGCAGGCGCTTGGAATAGGTGATCCCGCCGTCGAAGAGCCGCCAATACCAATAGGCAAACGACGAGTTGAGCATACAGTAAACGTAAAAATAGACGTCCTCATCCTCGAATTGCAGGGTGATCTGCCCGTTTCTGTTCATCTTGCCGACCGCGGCCGAGGTGAAATAGCGGCACGTGCTCGGCATGGAGAGGACATATTCCCCGCGCGCCGTGACATACTCGCCTAAACGGTGGCGGCTGTGCGCCTGCCACGCCTCCCAGACGGCGGCGAGTTGTCTTTGACACTTGCAATACATCGGCGAGGCGGACGAGACCGTTTGACGGTTTTCGCCCAAGAAGCCCTCCAAAACGTCGTTTTGCAGCAGCCTGCCGCGCTCCTCGTTCTTGAAGCGGATGAGGGGGGTGACGCGGAAGCCGCTCTGCCCCGCCCCGTTTTCCACGACGGTGATCGCTGCGCGCACGGAATTCGCCGTGTTGGTGTTGAACACGCCGTGCTTTCTGCCGCAAAAAATGTTACCGGGGACATTGTCGAATGCCACGATGAAACCGCTGTGGGCGTTCATCAGCCTGCGCAACGGGTAGAACTTTTGTCCGCCGAGGAAACTGTACGGGGTGATCGTCACCGCGCTTTCGCTCTGCGCGAGGATCTTTTCCATGAACATCGCGTAGAGTTCCTTGGTTTGAACGGCGACCTCGGTTTTTTCCCAATCCGACCGCAGGGCGGAGACGGTCGCGTAGGGCGGGTTCGCGATCGCCTTGCAGTTTGGCGGCAGCGCGACCTCTTCGGATAAAAAATCGCAACAGACGGCGTGGACGGTTTGCCCGTATCGCCTGCCGTATTTCAAGAGGAGGCGGGTCTTGCAGATGTTCAGCGCGGTCTCGTCTGAGTCGTACAGGTAGATTTTGCCCTCGCCGAGCAATTTTGTGGCCTCCCGCCTGCCGACCGCGTCCAAATACGCCAAAATCAGGTTGCCCGTGCCGCAGGCGACGTCTGCGACGTTGTCCCCCCGTTGCGCGAGAAGCCATTTTGACATCACCGCGGCGACGTCATCGGGCGTGTAATACTGCCCCGAGGCCTTTTTGGCCGCCTTGTCCTGCGCGGCAAGCCCGATTTCGTACAGTTCCGCCAAGTTTTCGGGCGCAAAAAAGTTGTTTTGCGTGGCGCTGCCCAAAACGTGGGTGTTGATCCCCTCCCACGTCTTTTGCAGCCCGTATTGCAAAACGTCCGCCATGTAGCGATCCAAATTGTAGAATTCGTACTTTTTTTCGCCTGCCGACTGTTCCATGCGCCTTCCTTTTGTACATTATACCATATCGACGCCCGATTGGGAACGATTATTTTGAGATTTTTCCGCGCGGGCGACGCGATTTTGCGCCGAAAAAAGAGTCGGGAAAAACCCGACCCTTTTCGTTTTGATTTGCAGCGAACTGCGTGTTACTCCTTGGAACCCGTGAGCATCAACGAGCCGATGATGAGTTTTTGGAAGCACCCGAACAGGATGAGCACGGGCAGGATGCACAACACCGAAGAAGCGATCGTGGGCCCGAGGTTGTTTTCGCCTTCGTAAACGCCGTTCATGAGGTACATTGCGTGAGGGAGGTTGATCCACTCGCTGTTGCCCGCGATGAAGATGTACGAACCCATGTAGTTGTTCCAGCAACCCATGAAGGACAGGAGTCCCTGCGCCATGATGGCGGGCATTGCAAGGGGAAGAATGAAGCCACAGAAGATACGGAAGTACCCTGCGCCGTCGATCTTCGCCGCCTCGATGATGGAGGTGGGCATACCGAACAGGAACTGACGGATGAAGAATGCCGTCATGATAGAGCCGAACAGCCCGGGAACGACCATGACCGACCAATTGTTGGTCATGCCGAGTTCGCTGTACATTGCATACTGCGTGGACATGATGGCGGGCCCGGGAACCATGATCGCCGCGAGCAGGAAGAAAAACACAACGTTCCTGCCGACCCACTGGATCTTCGCAAAGGCAAATGCAGCGGAGGCCGAGGTGATGACGCCCACAACAACAGGTACGATGGAATAGATGAGGTTGTTGAGGACGGCGCGCCAATAGGACATATGCTCGTTGAGAACGGAGCCGACGCCCATGGGGTTTGCACCGTTCATGCCATTGGTGAGCGTCTCTATGTAGTTAAAGAAGAGGTTGGCGCCGTTGCCTGCCGTAGTCGTCTTCGGCCACCAGATCATTTCCTGCACTTCCATGTTGAGGCTCGCGGAGGAAGTGCTTGCGAAAGAACCTGCAAGCATCCACCAGAAGGGATACACCATGAGGAAGGCACCGAAGAGGAGCACGACGTAGGTGAGAATGTCGCCGACGAGTTTCGCGCGTTTCTTGCTCGCACGGTGCGTCTTGGTGGAAATACCGAAGAACGCCAGCACCGCGCCGAGCGCATAGCGGAAAGAGGAATACTGTTTTTTCTCTTCAACGGGTGCGGGGGTGGGCGCAGTGGCCACAGCCTCTTCCGTTTCGGGAGTCGTAATCATTTCGTTATCCATATTCTTCCTCCTTAATCCTTCTTCCTTGAGTCAAGCCAGAACTGGAACAACGTCATGAAGAAGATGATGATCGCAAGGAACATACCGTAGGCAGCACCGGCGGAAGGCGTAGTTGCGCCGCCCTCGGTAGGTGCGGAAAGACCGTACTTCCAGACGAGGGAGACGTAGCCCGACGTATTGGAGATCTGCTGCGTGAGCGTTGCATCGCCCGCTTCCCCGAAGAAGAGCACAGGCTCTGCGTAGATCTGCATACCGCCGATGACAGAGGTGACGATGTTGTAGAAGATGGTGGGGTACAGATCAGGCATCGTGACCTTCCAAAAGATCTTCCAGCCGCTTGCGCCGTCGATCTGCGCGGCTTCCTTGGTCGCCGCATTGACGCCAGAGAGACCCGCAACATACAGAATGATCGTGCCGCCGAGACCCTTCCAGACCGACATGATGACGATGACGCACTTGTTAATAAAGCCGGAGCACCAGAAACTTGTATCCATGAAAGCCGTCTGCACTTCCTGATTCGTCAACTGATTCCAGGTGTACGTTCCGCCGAGCCAATTCAAGGGTTGCCCATTCACCGCCGTCTCCGCGCCAAACAGGCTGTTCATCACGCCGTGCTCATTGAAGAGGATCTTGAATGTGTAGACGATAGCGATGCTGGACGCAACGCAGGGAATGTAGTACAGAACGCGGAACAGGCTGGCGCCCTTGATATCGCGCGACATACAGACCGCGATAAACATTGAAAGGATCATGCCGATGGGAATACCGATCATGTAGAACACGGTGTTGAAGAGATAGGCTCCCATTTGGTTCATGCTATACTGCGAAGCAGAACCGAGCACGCCTGTGTTTGTGAAGATCCCCCTGTACCAATAGAACGGATCTCTGACCTTGTTTACAGAAACAATAGCGCCCGCCGCATCACGGACAATATCTGTCCTTTCAAAAATGTTGCTGGCATAATTGCCCAAATACTGCATCAGCGTGGCGCTGTTGGCGCCGCCGATCTGAAAGTTCGTAAAGGAGAGCAAGAGCGCCATGATGAGGGCGGCATAGACGAACCAAACCGTACCGACGATCAGGGGGATACAAAATACCCAGCCCCAAATGTTGTCCTGCAACTTTGCCCGATTGATGTGACGCTTCTTTTTGGGCGGCACAACTTCTTCGGCGGCAGTTTCGTCGGCGGCGGTCAAGTCATCGGCGACCGCGGCATCATCTGCAACAACCGCTATGTTCTCTTCCATGTGATTTCCTCCTTGATTTTTTTCTCTTTCGCACAGCCCCCGCCCCCCAAAGGAGAGCGGGTCTGTGCGGGAACGGGTTTGGTTATGCTATAACGCCTGCGCTCATCAGATCCTGAACCTCGGCATTACGAGCGGTTTCAAGGTTGGTCTGCGCCTGCTTGGCCTGCTGCATACAGAACTTGTACGGCGTCAAAAGCGTGGTTGCCGTAGTCGAATCCGCAGGATTCCACTTGACTGCCGTCTTGACCGCTTTATCCGCCAAAGGACGGGAGCGATAGTAGGCGAGCATCTGGTTGGGCAACGAACGCGCGTCATGCGGATTGAGCCATGTATCATCGTAGGTGTACATCGAGGAATCGCGGACGGAGTTGAGGCCGGTCTGCATTCTGATGAGGATATCGAAATCCGACGCGCGATAGGCGACCATACGAAGCACCTTCATCGCGAAACTGTAACGGGATGTAGCGGTTGTGGTTGCGGCTGCAAAGTCTGCCTGAGTCACGTTGAAATTCTTAAATCTTTCATCGTACTTCACGGGCTGACCGTTTACCGTCTTGCCCGCAAGGAACTGCTCAACCGTGCCGCCCTGATTGTTGAAGGCCGCATCGCCGAGTTCTTTGGCGATCGTATAGTATTGCTCCCAAACCTTGTTGCCTTCGGAGTCGCCCTCGGGGGTGATCATATCCTTGAAAGCGCCGTTTGCATAGTTGTCGTAATCCGAATCGTTGTAGTGCAACAAATCTTCGCATTGCGAGACGAAGTTGGGAAGCTGTGCACCGCCGTAGGTGAGCAACTGCTGCGCCTCTTTGGAAGCGGTGAGTTCGATGCAGAGAGCCGCCGCGGCCTCCGTTTTGGCTGTGGGCGTGCCGCCCGCTTCGCCCGTATCGGTGGATTTGCAGGTGACGGCGTAGCCGACGGAGTCCATACGGGCGCCCCACTTATCCTGACGGCAAGCGAGGTTTTTCTCAATATCTGCCTTTGAGTAAATTGTAAGATCGCTATTAAAGTCGCTGTTCTTGTAGTTGCTTGAAGAAACATCACCGGTAACTTGCTTTCCGGGAGTACCCGTCACGCTCTTGCCTGCGCCGTTGGAATAGGTGACCATCTCGTAGTTTGCGCCCTTGATGTTGGAATACAGCGCATACTTTTCGGCGACGGGGGTAGCCATTTGACCGAAGTCCATGCTCGCCCAATTTTCTTCGTTTCTCGTGGCGGGGTCCCAAGAGCCGGCGCCGTAGAAGATGCCGCGGCCTTCACGGAAGTAATCCCAGCCCGAACCTTCCGTCGATTCATCCGTCGTATCGCCGGGGTTGCCGTTCCAATCGGAGCCAATCGCAAGGAATGCGGCGTACGTTTCGATGAAGTTCTGGCTGTTGAGGCCGTACTGCACGGCTACATCTTCATATTCTCCATCCAAACGGAGTTTCTTCACGGTCTCGGTCGCGGTGCCTGCATGGTTCACCCAATCATTCCTATCTGACAAGGTAATGTTCGCATAATCTTGCAATGCGGTACGCGCAGCCTGCGCCGCTTCCGCCGACATATTGCCGGAATCAATGTAAGAGGTGCAGAACGTGCTAACGGTGTTGATGAGGTCGGCGTCGTTGGAGAAGAGCCAAGGAAGGAGGTAGAGCTGTGCGCCATCCTGCGCGCCGCCTTCGTACTGCTCGCCGCCGTACACAGTGCGGTATTCCTTCGTGGAGTCGACGACACCGCCTTCATCGGTGTTGCCGGAATATACCGACTTATCCCACGCGAAGGTGTTGAGGTAGTAGGTGAGCGACCAAAGAAGCGCGCCGTACTCCGCATAGGTGTATACGATGTGTCCCATGGAGCCATCGTAGGAGACGCCCTCCTTGGTGACGGTCATGGTGCTGCTCCCGGAGCCGATGGTATCGGGCATCGTGAAGAGATCATCCGGGAACCCGGGGATGGTGACGGTGTAGCCCTTGCCTCCCGTTAACACCGTGGCCATAACCGCCATGGGATCGCCCGCGTTTTGCGCGTCTTGGAAACTCTTGTACATATAGAAGTTATACGGCTTGATGTTGACGGGCACGCCGACATTGATGATGCGGGCGGGTTGCCCTTCTTGGGCATGGAGCGTTTTATTCGCATTATCCGTCGCATACGGATTTTGGTAGTCGCCGGTTACCGCATAGGTGATCACGCCCGTACCGCTGGCAGCCGTATAGATAAGATCCTTACTGTTTACTGTGCCGCTCTTTCTGTTTGCATTATCGCCACTGTATTTGCCAACGGAGGGTGAACCCGTGTTGCCCTTCGGCGCATAGACATTTCTAGTCGCGTTCACCATCGTTGTCGTATACGCATTTTTCAGTTCATCGGAGAAGAAACGGTTGTTGAAACCCATGGAGAAGTTGGAATAGTCCTTGGGAAGCCCATAAATTTCGACCTTTTCGTTGGCGTCGGTATAGAAGCCTGCGCCGCTTGCGCCGTCCGTCTTGTAAGAGATGGGCTGACCCATTGTATACGTGTTGCCGCTGAAGGCGGGCTTGGACTTCTCGTAACCGTAATATGCGATGGAGTTTGCCCAAAGGTCCTGCACATTGTCGCTCGCCTTTTCGGTATCGCTGATCTTGTAATCGTTGATATACGGGGTAAGATCGATGACTCTTCCTGCCATGGCAAACGTCTTTACGTTGCGGGGCGCGATGTAAATAATATCGCCGATGGAATTATCCTTGAACTTATCGCTGAGCGAATTGTAGTACTCCGCCTTATCGGTCTGGTTTTCAATGTTGACCGTATAATTGGTGTTATGCGCCGCGTTGTACTTTTTCACCCAATTATCCGCGATCATCTGGTTGGTCGATTTATCGATGCTGCTCGAGAACATACTGACCGTGATCTTCGGATCGTTCGCGCTGCTTTTTGCCTTGCCGCCGCAGCCCGCAGCGGCCATTGCGACACCGCCTACGAGAACCGCGGAAAGACCGACAAGCACAACATTTCTGAGAGCTTTGCCTTTTTTCATTTCCTCTTACCTCATATTATAAAAGATTTGGCACATAGCGGCTATTCGCCTTTTCTTGCACAAATTGGGGGAAAATGTACGCAAAAAAGCAACTCGCCGCCGAAATTCCTTCGGAGGAAAGTTGCCGGATAAAAAGAAAAACGCCCATAATTTTCACGCCGCCGAACTTCGGCAAAAAAGCGCAAATAATTACTGAGCGTACCTCTTTCCCATGACTTTTCCCCCATCGTCATTTCATGTACTGTAATAAATATAGCACACGCAAAATCCTTTGTCAATGGGATTGTTAAAATTTTTTTGTGAAAATCTTGCTTTTTTTTCGCGTTTTTTTGGGCACTTTCACCAAAAATTCTGCATTTTTCGCAAATATCCCGCCGCAAAATACTATATTTTGTGAACAAAAAAACCGCCCGCCGCAAAATATTGCGCATCGGACGGTTTTTCCGCTTTTTTTCTACATGGAGGGCGTGAGGTAGAAATATTCGTACGTTTCATCCTCCCCCGCGGGCTGCATCCCCGCCGAGAGAAGCATTTTGCGGGAGCGGGCGTTTTGGTGAAAGCACTTTGCCTCCAACCGCTCGATATCGAGTTTGAGGAAGGCGTACCCCGCGACGGCGCGCACCGCCTCCTGCGCGTAGCCCTTCCCCTCGGCCTCGGGGAGCAGGCGGACGCCCACCTCCGCCTCGTCGCCGTACCCGAAGCGGTGCAGGACGACTTCGCCCACGAGTTTGCCCTCCGCATAGACGCCGAGCGGCATTTCCCGCCGCTCCTTGAAGTCCTCGCGCGCGACCATTATATAATAACTGTCTTGTGGAGGCTCGGCGGACGTGTAATCGCTCCGCCAATCGTACCCCCACCAGCGGTTTCGCTCCGCATCGGAGGCGAGCCGCGCGTATTCGGCGGCGTCGGAATCGGAAAGTTCGGCGATTTTCAGCCGCTCCGTTTCGAGTTCGGGCAGGTGGGAGACGCGGTCGATGGCGCGCTTGGGGGAAAGGTTGTACTTATCGACGAGTTCCGCGGGGCGGTATTGCAGTTTGGATTTGCGAAGCCCGGCGTCGCCCGCGTCGTCCATGCGGTTGAGGTAGGCGACCCCCTCCGTGCAGAACGCGCGCGCGAACTCCTGCGCGACAGTCGGATAGACCCCCTCGTAGCCGCGGAGCGCCTTTTCGACGTGCACGACGAGCATATCGCCGCACCGCTCGCCCGCCGAAAACGCGACGAGTTTGCCGCCCGCCTCCAGCCCGCCGAGCAAAAAGCCGAACTCCTCCATGTGCGGGAGAAGTTCGTAGACCTCCTTCATCTCCTCATCGGCGAGGTACTCGTGCTTGCCGCGCTGTACCACCTCGTACTCGTGCAAAAACCGCTCGACGGCGGGAAGATCCGCCCCCGTAAGCACGCGAAACCGCGCATCGGGGTAGAGTTTGCGGAATTTGTTGACGTGGTTGCGCTGCCCCGCGTACTTTCCGCCCCCGTAGGTGCAAAAATCTTCCGCGCGGTAGAGATAATCCCGCCAGCGGCGGCTGTTCGTGACCGCCACATCCCGCCCGTAACGCATGAGAAGAGCGGGGAGTTTTTCGCGCGGGATATTGGTGAAGTGGAGGCGAAGATCGCTGTCGCGGCAGTACTTCTCTATCTCCGCAATCGCCGCCGTCTCCTGCGCCGCGTCGTTCGTGCGCGAGAGCGGGTAATAAAAATACGTCTTTCCGGCGTAGACTTCCTTCAAAATGAGGCAGTCGCCGCAAAAGGCGTAATCGGGGGCGACCATGCGGTGCCACATGAACTGATAGCCCAAAGAATAATCGCCGATGTGCGTGCGCTGAACGGAGAACCACGGGCAAAAAACGCCCACTTCCTCCTTGCGCATTTCATGAAATTCCAACATTTTTTGTGCGCGGGTTTTTCCGCGACGTTCCCTCTTTTTTGCAAAACCGCCCAAACGCTGTGCGTTTTACGCGATTATTTCATTCTATCCAAGATATCGAGGATCTCGGAGATGCGGTCGAGATCGTCGCGCGTGTAGTA
>CANQMX010000033.1 GCA_947625095.1 uncultured Clostridia bacterium
GCTTCGACTTCGTCTCGCGCGGACTTGAACCGGCGACCTACTGTCCTCCCCAAAAAATGATTGCCCTTCGATTTTTTCTGCCCTCTCGCCCCTTCCAATCATTTTTCGGGGACCCCCTTTGTTTAATCAATAGGCCTCACGGTTCAAGCCGAACAAGCAAATTTCAAAAACAGGACGAAAAACCCGTCCTGTTTTTGAACTACTGGTATCTTCGCTACGCTCGATGGCTTCGACTTCGTCTCGCGCGGACTTGAACCGGCGACCTACTGTCCTCCCCAAAAAATGATTGCCCTTCGATTTTTTTCCGCCCTCTCGCCCCTTCCAATCATTTTTCGGGGACCCCCTCTATTTAATCAATAGGCCTCACGGTTCAAGCCGAACAAGCACATCGAAAAGCCCGAGGCGGACAAACGTCCGCCTCGGGCTTTTGGAGCTACTGGCCGGACTTGAACCGGCGACCTATTGATTACGAATCAATCGCTCTACCGACTGAGCCACAGTAGCAAATTGTCTGCGCGGCGATCCCGACGCGCTTTTCATTATAAAAAAATCGGCGGCAAAAATCAAGCGTTTTTGCGCGTTTTTTTATTTTTTTTCATTTTGGGAGAAACATCTTCACCGCGCCGCACAAAACCCGCACGTCGATGTCGCCGCGCGACCCTTTTTCCCCGTCGAAGTCCCACAAAACGCCGCGAGCCGTGCGGATGGTCAAATGCCGCCCGCGGAGAAGGGCGACCCGCTTTCCTCCCCGCCGAATTCCGAAGATGAGAATTCTCAAAACGGCAAACGCCGCGCCCCATTTTGCCCGCAGGCCGCGCCCGCTCTGCCGCACGAACGCCGCCTCGCACACGCCGTCCCCCATGTCCGCGCCGCGCCCCACGGAGAACCGCGCCAATTTCCTCCCGTTGAGAACGACCGCCAGCGCAAATTCGCCCTCTATACGCTCCTTTCCGCACGTTGCCGCGGCATGGAATCCCTCCGCGCGCCACAGCCGCTTCCACGCCCCGATGGCGTACGCAAGCCATCCCAGCCGCCGTTTTTTGTCCTGCGCCGTCTCGTAGGTCACGCGGGTGAGCGCCCCCGCCGCGACAATGCAGAACGCACAGCGCTCTTCGTTGACAGAAAGGCAGTCGACCCGCCCCGTCCTGCCGCGCGTTATGACGTTCAGCGCGCCGCGGACAGATTTCGGAATGTCCAGATTTCCCGCCGCGTCGTTCACCGTGCCCGCGGGGATGTAGCCAAGCGTCACATCCTGCCCCAAAACGCCCTGCAAGACGGCGTTGAACGTCCCGTCCCCGCCCGCAAAAATAAGCGCGTCGCACCTTCCCGCAAATTCGCGCGCCCGCGCCGTCATATCGCCCGCGCTCCTCGTCGGAACAACGGCCACCTCGCCGTACAAACCGCGCAAACGCTGTTCGATCTTGCCGATTTTTTTGTTGATTTTCCCCTTGCCGCTGTTCGGGTTATACAAAAACGCGCAGCCCACGGTAGCAGTATTGCCCGCCCGCTCAAAAATACGCGTCAAGCCCCACGAGCGCGCACAGGAGGCGGGCTTGGATGCGCCGCAGATCTTTGGCGAACGCCAGCCCGTCCGCCACCTCCCTGCAACTGCGCGCCGCTCCGATGAGTTCGGCGTTCCAGCCATCGAAAAATCCGCCCCCATTGCCCTGCCAAAGCCCCGCAAGCGAACTTGCCGCCCCGCGCGCCGCGGCCTTGGCCTCCGCCTGTCCTATTTCGGCGCGTTCCAGCCCGTTTGCCGCGCGGTATAGAAGCCTCGCGCACGTCTCCACCGTCTCGGCGTTGGCAGTCACGCGCGCAGCGTAGGCCGCCGCGTCGCCCCGCAGTTTGAATTTGCGTGCGGAAAGCGCCTCAATGCGGGTCTCCACCCCCTTTTCGCGCATCGAAGCCTGCACCCGTTCGGCGTCCTGCACGGTGTAGTAGCAGGCGACGACGACCGCCCTCCCGCCTTCGAGCGCCACGCCCGCGCCGCCCCTGCCGTACACCTTCCCCGCGACCGCGGCGGCCGTCGAATCCTCGCAATTTTCCACGAGAAAATAATAATCCGCCTCAAAATCCACCTCTCTTTCGTCGCGGTTTATGCAGAAAACGACGCTAACAAAGAGGAGGAGCGCGGCGGCGAACATTCCGAGCACAATAAAAAACTGCCAAAGGCTCAAACGTCTGCGCTTTCCCATGCCACATTATATGTAAGGGAGCGCCGCGGCTATGCCGCGGCGCTCCCTCCGTAATTCATGCAAAATTCAGGCCCGCTTTCTGCGCAAAATGTCCCCCTCGCACAGCGCAAACGGGCAGTCGAACGAGTACACCGCCTGCACGAGTTTGGCGTCGTCGCACCGCTCGCCGTCGGCGTTTTTCAGCCCCGAGACGGCGATTTTTTCCCCGAAATGGGCGAATGGGGTCAGAATTTCCAGCGTCTCGCCCTCAAAAAACCGCGTGCGCATCTCCACAAGGACGCGCCCGTTTTCGTACCCGCGCACGATGCCCGCAAAGTCGTATTCGCCCTGCGTCTGCGCGCCTTCAAACGACTGCGCGTGCGGCAGTTCGTACGCCGTCGTATAGTCGCGGTGCGCGCACGCCAGAAGTTCCCGCCCCAAAACATCCTTGTCCCCGCCGTCGAGGATGCGGCGATAGGCGTTCACGACGGTCGCAAGGTAAAATTCCCCCTTCATGCGCCCCTCGATCTTGAAGGAGACCACCCCCGCACGTTCAAGTTCCTCCAGATAACCGCTCATATTCAGGTCTTTGCTGTTCAGAACGTACGCGCCGCGCCCGTCCTCCTCCACGTCGTAAAAGTCCTCCGCGCCCTCTTCCCGCGCCTGAATTCTATACTGCCGCCTGCACGCCTGTATGCACGCGCCGCGGTTGGCGGAGCGCCCGTCCATGTAGTCGGAAAGGTAGCATCTGCCGCTGTACGAGATGCACATCGCGCCGTGAACAAAGGCCTCCAACTCCAAAAACGGGCAAACGCTGTGGATTTCGGCGATCTCAGCGACGGAAAGTTCCCGCGCCAGCACGATGCGCTTCGCCCCCTGTTCCGCCCAGAATTTTGCGGCGAGCGCGTTGCAAGTATTCGCCTGCGTGGATATATGCACGGGCAAATCCGGCGCAACTTCGCGGCACAATAAAAACGCCCCGGGGTCGGAAATGAGCACCGCGTCCGCCCCCATCTCATCAAGGCGGCGCAGCATCGTCCCCATGCCCTTCAAGTCAAAATTGCGCGCAAAGATGTTGGCGGCAACGTACACCTTCTTGCCCCGCGCGTGGGCATAGGCGATGCCCTCTTCGAGTTCCTCTTCGGAAAAATTGTCGGCAAAGGTGCGCAGGGAGAAGTTGCGCCCGCCCGCGTACACCGCGTCCGCGCCGTAGTAGAAGGCAAGTTTGAGTTTTGCAAGGTTGCCCGCGGGGGCCAAAAGTTCGCCTTTCATCCTCTCTTACTCACAGCAAGCCCCTCGCCGAGTTCCAGAATTTCCGTCTGAAAATCGGAGTCGGCCTGCAACAAATTCAGATATTCGCGGATGTGCTCCACCAGCATCCTGCGCTTTTTGGGCGGCTCGCCGCGCACCCAGCCATAGAGCAAAACGTCGTCGGAAAAGAGCACCCCGCCCCGCTTCAACAGCCGCTTGCAGTGCGGAAAATAAGCAATATATTGCACTTTCGGGCCATCCAAAAAGATGATGTCAAACGTCTCCGCAAGCCGCGGCAGCGCCTCCGCCGCGTCCTCAACAACAAGTTCCGCTCGCCCCTCTACGCCGAACAGAGCAAAGTTTTCTTTCGCCCTCGCCGCCCGTTCGGGGTCGTTTTCGATGGCGACTACGCGCTCCGCCCCGTTCAATAAAAAGGCGACCGACGTCAGCCCTTCGCCCGCGCCGATCTCCAAAATGCTTGCTCCCTTCATCTCCCGCGCCGTCCGCAGCATATAGAGGAGGGTCTCATCCGCGCAGGTGGGGTCTCTCTCCTCCCGCGCGCGGCGGCGCAGATCTTCAAGCCGCGCCCAATTTTTCTCCCCCATCTCAGCAATATTTCTGCACCACGCGGTACAGGATGGGGTATTTGGATTCCTTGGCGGCCTCGGGCATGGGGCGCGCCTCGCCGCGGATATTGGCGAAGATCGCGTCCAACGTCTCGATGCGAGAGCGGTAAATTTCCGAATTCGCGCAGGCGTTGCGGAAGGCCTCATACTCGGAGGTCGCCGCGGGCACGTCGCCCCAATCGAGGTTCAAAAGCACAATAAAGTAGGCCGTGCGGTACTTCCAGCCGTCGCCGCCGTTGTGGCGGAGGCGGGCAACGTAGCGTTCGGCGGTCGCGGTGTCGTCCTGCGCCAGCGCCACGCGCACATACAGTTGCAGAACGATGATGCGTGCGATGGGATAGAGGAAGTGGTTGCGCTCCGCCCTATCCAGAATGGCGCGTGCGGCGGCATAATCGCCCACGCGGTAGCGCGCCTCGAAGGCGTCGAACACGCGCTCGCGGTAAATGCTCCCCGCAAACACCCACAGCGCAACGAGGGTCAACACCGCGCCCACAATGCCCACGGGCAGCGCGTCGAACACAAAGCCGACGGCCGTCGTCGCGGCAAAGATCGCCACGCACAGCCCTATGAGGATACAAACCACCGTCAGATTGCGCTTCATTGCTCCCCTCCTTCCGAACAGTTACAGTTCCTGCACGATCGGCACGATCATGGGCGACTGTTTCGTCTTTTTGAAAATGTAGGTCTTTACCTGCCTGCGGATGTTGGCGGCAAGTTCGTCCGCGCCGCCGTTTCTGCCCGTCGTGTCAATGGCCTTCTCCACGGCATTTTTTATCTCGCGCTCAAATGCATTGCCCTCGGCGCAAACAAATCCCCTGCTCTCGATGATGGGTTCGCCCACCACCACGCCGTCGGAGAGGGCGACGCAAATGATGAACAGCCCCTCGCCGGACATACGGATGCGGTCCTTTATCACCTCGCCCGTCGCAAGGTCCTCCGTGCCCGTGCCGTCGATGAGCCTCGCCCCCGCGGGGATGCTCTCCCCCATGCGGAGGCTGTCGTCGGTCAACTCCACGCACGAGCCTATCTCGGGGATGAGCGTCTGCGCGGGTTTCATGCCCATCTCCTGCGCCAAGAGGACGTGTCGTTTCAAGTGCCTGTACTCGCCGTGCACGGGGATAAAGAACTTCGGGCGCAGCAGCGAGTGCAAAATTTTGTGTTCCTCCTGGCAGGCGTGCCCCGAGACGTGTATCTTTTCGAGGCTCTCGTACACGACGTCCGCGCCCAATTTGAACAGGTTATTGATGACGCGGTAGATCATGCGCTCGTTGCCGGGGATGGGGCTTGCGGAGATGATGATGGTGTCGTTCGCGCCGACGGTCACCTGGTTGAACTCGCCCGCAGCCATGCGGGTAAGCGCGGACATCGGCTCTCCCTGCGACCCCGTCGAGACGATCACGATCTCGCGGTCGAAGTAATTTTTCACCTTTTCGACGTCCACGAGCACGCCCTCGGGAATGGTGATCTCGCCGATGCGCGCGGCCGCGTCCACCACGCCCAGCATACTGCGCCCGGAGAGCGCCACCTTGCGGCGGAACTTCACGGCGATGTCGATGATCTGTTGCAGTCTGTGCACATTGGAGGCGAACGTCGCAATGATGATGCGCCTGTCCGCGTTCTCGGCGAACAGGTGTTCCAGCGTCGTTCCCACCACCTTTTCGCTCATGGTGAACCCGGGGCGCTCGATGTTGGTGCTCTCGCCGAGGTATAAAAGCACCCCCTGCTTGCCGTATTCGGCGATCTCCCCAAGGTCAATGGGGCTGCCCGCCACGGGCGTCAGGTCTATTTTGAAGTCCCCGCTGTGGAAAATAAGCCCGTAGGGGGTCTCGATGGCGAACGCCAGCGCGCCCGCAATGGAGTGGTTTACGTTCACGCAGTTCACGGTGAACGCCCCCGCTCTTATTTTATCCTTGGGCTTTACGGTGTGCTCCACCACGTTATTCATGCGGTGCTCGCGGAGTTTGTTGTCCACGAGGGCGAGCGTCAGTTTCGTGCCGTAAACGGGGGTCTCGGGCAGCAGTTCCTTCATGAGGTAGGGCACGCCGCCGATGTGATCCTCGTGCCCGTGCGTCAGAAACACGCCGCGGATCTTGCGCTTGTTCTCGGTGAGGTAGGTGATGTCGGGGAACACGAGGTCGACCCCCGGCAGTTCCTCGGTGGGGAAGATGACGCCCGCGTCGATGACGATGATGTCATTCCCGTACTCGATGGCGGTCATGTTCTTTCCGATCTCGCCCACGCCGCCCAAAAAGAGCACTTTCACGGGTTTTTTGCGCTGTTTTTTCTCCGCCGCCTGCGTCTTGGCGGGCGATTTCCCGCTTTTTTCGGAAGCGTTCGCGCTTGCCGCTCTCTTGGGACTTGCGGCCGCCCCCTTCTTTGCGGCGGAAGCCGCCCCTTTCGCAGCTGCCTCCTTCGCGGCGGGTTTTGCGGATCTTGCGGTTTTTTCGGATTTTTCGGGTTTTTCGGCGGACGAAACGGGGGTAAACTTCGTGCCCTTGCCCTTTGCGCGCGATTTTCTGCGCGGCGGAAGTCCCGCCTCCGCCATCGCCTCGGGCGTGCGTTTCTCGCCGAGGCTCACTGTTTTGGGAGCGGGCTTTGCGCCCTTCTCCTGCCTGCGGTTAAATTCTTCTATGCCGTTGAGGATCGCAAGTTCGATGGCGTCCTTTTGGCTGTTCTTGGTACTGTCTTTTTTCAAACGATGCTCCTTCGGTCACACAATGTGGTAACAAATTGCCGTTTCATGCAAAGAGAGCCTCAAAATGCAGGCTCTCTTCGTTCTTCGGCGGTGTCAGAAATCAAGGTCGGATTTCTCGACGATGGCTGTCTTTATCAGCCCCTCGGCGAGCAATTCCTGTTCGCTGCGGTAGGCGTACTGCTGGGCGTAATCCACGCGCGCCGAGTCGTCGCCGACCGCGCCGTTCTTCTCCATGAGAAGTTCTATGAGCCGTATGGCGCGCTTCAAGGCTACGCCACTCTTGATCTTCACCATCATGGGCGTCTTTTCATACATCTTGGTGTCGCCCGCATATTTTTGATGGTAGACGCTCTCGGGGAATTCGTCGGGGTTGAGGGCGAGGTACAGGCAAAGCGTCCTGCCGCGGATGCCGATCTTCGCCACCGTCTCCCCCTTCAGGGTGAAGCGGTCATTGGACCAACTCACCTGCGAGGCTGCCTTCTGGTAGGCAAGCAGTGAATTTTTGAGTTCGCTGTAATATTCCTTCACCTCTTCGTCGCTCTCGATGATCTTGGCGATGAAGCTGCGCTTGTAGCGGGTCATCATGCCGTCGGGCGGTTCGGGCAGCGCGACGGGCGCGGGCGCGGGAATGGGCGTGGGGATGGCCATGGGCGCGGGTTCGGGTTCTGCCGCCGCCGCAAGTTCCTCCTCGGGCGCGGGTTCGGGTGCGGGTTCTTCCTCAGCCTCCTCCAGCGTGTCGCGGGCGATCTGCTCCAAGTCGGCCTCGTCCCCGCGCAGCAGTTCGGCAACACGGCGGGCGATCTTTTCGATGCTCTCCTCGCTGAGGTGCGTCTCCTCGTCGCGGGCGATGGCGGCGACGACGTGCTCGGCGATGAGGTCGTAATCGGTCAGCGGGATGCTCTCCGCGACCCTGTCGGCGATCGCGTTCTCGTCGGTCTGCGGAAGCGCCGCCGCAATGCGCTCTGCCAAAAGGTTCTCGTCGGTCTGCGGAAGCGCGGCGATCACTTTATCCACAATGAGGTCGTAATCGGTCTCGGGGATGGCGGTCGCGATCTTCTCCGCAAGCAGTTCGTAGTCAAACGTCTCGTCGTCAAAGTGCGTCGTGCGCTTGGGCGCGAGTTGCGCAGCGGGTTCTTCGGCCTCCGCCTCGGGTGCAGCCTCTTCCGCTGCGACCTCCTCCGTGGTCTCGGTCTCATGGGTCTCTTCCGCCGAAACGGGCGCGGCCTCTTCGGCCTCCGCCTCGGGTGCAGCCTCTTCCGCCGCGACCTCCTCGGCCTCGGGCGCAGGCTCTTCCGCCAAAACGGGCGTCTCGGGCGCGGTCTCTTCTGCCGCCCTTTGCGCCGCCGCCTCCGCCGCCTTCTCCGCGGCCTCCTGCGCTACCGTTTCCAGCCGCTCCAACTGCGGCGCGAGTTTCTCCGCAAGTTTCTCGGCGAGAAGGTCGTAGTCCACCGTCGGCTCTGTGGGCGCTACCGGCTCGGGGATGGCGCGTTCGAGGTCGGCAAGTTTGCCGTCCACGTGCTCCGCAAGTTTTTCAAACACCTGCGTCGCCTGCGCGCGCAACTCCTCCACCAACTTGTCGCGCATCTCGCCGCGCTCGCGGCTGTTGTAGTCATAGATGACGCTGCTCTGCTGGGCGACGTAGCGCAGTTCGGCGAGGATGGCCTCCACGCCCGCGTGGAACTCGTCGGCGAGCGATTGGTATGCATCCGCCTGTTGCGCGGAATTATATTGGATCTCCCGCTGTACGGAAAGCCCCAACTCATCTATCTTTCCCGCGACGCCGTTGTACATCCCCTCAAGGAGGATGGAATTTCTCTCGTCGCCGTTCTTTTCATCTTCTATCATGGGATACCTCACTCGCCACAGACCGCGGCACAATATTTCACATATCCATTTTACAACAAATTTACGCAAATGTAAATGTTTTTTCGGAATTTTCTGTCCGTTCGCGGCAAGTTTTTTGCAGTGGAGGCGCACTTTTTTCCGAATAACAAACAAATTGCCGAAAAGGCGGGGCAAACGCTTGCAAGAACGGACGGAACGCGATATAATGATAGCAGTATACATTTATTCGTATCGGGAGGCAACAACAATGCGAGCATACAATTTTGCGGCAGGTCCCTCCACGCTCCCCCTCGAGGTGCTGGAAGAGGCGCAGCGCGACCTTTTGGATTTTGAAGGGACGGGAATGTCGGTCACGGAAATCTCTCACCGCAACAAAAAATTCGAAGCCATTGTAAACGAAGGCGAAGCGCTCATGCGCGAACTTATGAATATACCCGAAAATTATGCAGTAATTTTCGTGCAGGGCGGCGCCAGCCAGCAGTTCGCGGCCGTGCCTTTGAACCTCATGCACAGGGGCAAGGCCGACTACATCGTCACGGGCAATTTTGCCAAAAAGGCGTACGAGGAGGGCAAAATTTACGGCGACGCGGTCGCAGTCGCCTCGTCGGAGGATAAAGTTTACACCTACATTCCCGACGTCGGGCATATCTCCTTCCGCGAAGGGACAGACTACGTTCACATCTGCTCCAACAACACCATCTTCGGCACACGCTACGTCGAGTTCCCCGAGACCAAATCCCCCCTCGTCGCCGATATGTCGTCTGAAATTCTCTCCCGCGAGGTAGACGTCACAAAATTCGGCGTCATCTACGCGGGCGCGCAGAAGAACCTCGCCCCCGCGGGCGTCACCCTCGTCATCGCCCGCCGCGACCTCATCGGCGATCCCCTTCCCATCTGCCCCACCCTCCTCAAATGGACGGTGCAGGATGAAAACCACAGCCTCTACAACACTCCGCCGTGCTTCTCCATCTACATCGCGACGCTCGTTTTGCGCCGTCTCAAAGCGCTCGGCGGCGTCAAGGCGATGAACGAGATCAACGAATACAAGGCGGGGCTGTTGTACGATTTCATCGACAATTCCCCCTACTACACCAACCGCGTGGAGAAAAAGTACCGCTCCATCATGAACGTGCCCTTTGTCACGCCGTCCAAGGAGGCCGACGAGAAGTTCGTCAAGGAAGCGACCGCAGCGGGTCTCGTCTCGCTGAAAGGCCACCGCCTCGTGGGTGGCATGCGGGCGTCCATCTACAACGCGATGCCCGTCGAGGGCGTCAAGGCGCTCATCGAATTTATGAAGAAGTTTGAAAGGGAGAACGCATAACCATGAGAATTTTGAAACTCAACGCCATCAGCCCCGTCGCGGACGAAGTTTTCAAGGGCTACGAATACTCGGAGGCGGTGCAGGACCCCCACGGCGTCATGCTCCGCTCCTTCAATATGCACGATTATCCCCTTGGGGATAGCCTCCTCGCCGTCGCGCGGGCGGGCGCGGGCGTCAACAATATCCCCATCGAGAAGTGCACGGAGAAGGGCGTCGTCGTGTTCAACACCCCCGGCGCCAACGCCAACGCCGTCAAGGAATTGGTGCTCTGCGAACTCTTCCTCGGCGGCAGAAAAATTGTCGACGGCGCAAATTGGGCGCAGTCGCTCAAAGGGCAGGCGGACATTTCAAAACTCGTTGAAAAGGGCAAAAATAAGTTCGTCGGACAGGAAGTGAGCGGCAAAAAGTTGGGCGTCATCGGGCTTGGCGCGATCGGCGCGATGGTCGCCAACGCCGCCATCCACCTCGGGATGCAGGTCGCGGGCTACGACCCCTACATCTCCATCAAGAGCGCGTGGCTCATCAACCGCCGCGTGGAGTTCACGTCCGATCTCAATGAAGTCCTCAAAACGTGCGATTATATCACGGTGCACGTTCCCCTCACGCCCGACACCAAGGAGATGTTCAACAAAAAGACGCTTTCAAGTTGCAAGGACGGCGTCGTCATCATCAACAATTCGCGCGGCGACCTCGTCGTGAGCGCCGACATGGTCGAGGCGGTGAAATCGGGCAAGGTCTCGCGCTACATCACCGACTTCCCCGACGAGACGCTCCTCGGCGTCGAGAACATTCTGTGCGTGCCCCACCTCGGCGCGAGCACGCCCGAGGCGGAGGACAACTGCGCCTACATGGCGGGCAAGCAGCTTGTGGACTATTTGGAGAACGGGAATATCACGAACAGCGTCAACTATCCCACGGTGACGCTTCCGAAGAGCAGCACGGCGCGGCTGTGCGTCCACCACAAGAACATCAAGGAAATTTTGTCCAAGATTGTCTCGGTGATCTCATCGCAGGGCGTCAACATCGCGCACATGGCGGATAGCAGCAAGGGCGAGTACGCCTATCTCATCATGGACTTGGACGAAGTCCCTTCCCCCGCGAGCGTGGAACTCATCGCCGCAATTCCCGGCGTCCTCCGCACCCGCCTGTTATAACAACCCAGCCCTCATTCCGAGGGCGAAGCCCGAGTGAATCTTTATAACAATCTAAGCGCCGCCGCGGCGAAGCCGCGGCGGCGCTTATTTTTCCTTATCCCTCATACCGACCGCAGAAAGTGTATCCCCCCCCTTCCTCTTCTTGGAGAAAATCAACAACGCCCATTTTGCTGCACCCCGCCCGCGGAGCGGCTGAGCCTCCGTGTTGCGTGAGGTTTCACCCTTTGAAGCCTCACGCAATACGGAGGACCGCATATGAACAAGACTTCCCAAAAATATTCCACAGGAAGATTTTGGGGAAAGAGGAGGCGCGGGCGTTAAAGCAAAGCGTTTGCCGCAGGCGGACGCTTGCGAAGTTCGCCCCGCGCCGACGAGCGCGCGAGGAGCAAGCGAATTGCCGAGCGTTGCACCAGCCTCGCCCACATCAAGCCAAGCCGCATGAACCAACCACCCCACCTCGTGGCGCAAAACTTATATCCTGATTATTTCCCCGATTTTACACGGTTGCACGCTTTGCACAGCATCTGGCAGTTCTCCGCCACCGTCTTCCCGCCGAGATGCCACGGCGTAATGTGGTCTGCCTCCATTTCGGGAAGTTCAAATTTCTTTTTGCAGTGCGCGCAAATGCCGTTTTGCCGCTCGTATGCGCCCCGCTTCATGCCGGGCGTAAACGCGCGAATACTCAAATGCTTCTCTTCTCCGTCGAATAGATATTCATACACGCCCGATTTTTTCGTCACATCGTCGTCCGCCATAAGCTCGGAAACGCGCGCCTCCAACGCCGCGGCGTCATAGGAATTGCCATGGAACTTGTTGTAGAGTATGCCCCAAGGTACATCTTTCATCTCCTTTCGTATGACGGGAAACAGCACCTTTGCCCAATTTATGACGGTGCTGTAATACAGCCACAGCTCGTTTGCGTTGGGGGCAAATTGATGCATGGACATATAGTCCTCTATCTTCCCCTCCGAGATCCAATCAAGCACCCGTTCAAGGTATTCCTGTCGAATGGGGCTACCGCTCATAAAGTCCTCCCCGAGCACCTTTGCGGGGCAGTTTGTCTTGCTGAAATACCTTTTTACGTCCGAAAGCCACGGCCCTGCATACACGGCGTTGCGGAGTTCCTGATCGGTGAGTTTTTCTCCCGCGATATTCACAATGCGAAACCAATCGAGTTTTTCTCTGTCCGTCCCCTCGCAGAAGTAGACCATGAGTTCATAGTCCAAAATTTGCTCCTGCTCTTCCTTTTCGAGATTGAAAAAATACCGATAATCAATAGAAAAATTCCCTTTAATATATTCGCAAAGTGAGAGCGTGCGCTGTTGCCCGTCGAGCACCTCGTAGCCGTCTCCGTTCACCACCCAATACATGACGTTGAGCGGAAAGTTTTTGTGCACGGTGTTGATGACGGCGTCGCGTTGCTTATCTTTGTAGACAAATTCCCGTTGATATTTTGGGCGAATGTTGAGTTTGCCGCCGTAGCCCACGACCCCCTCCTCATCGCTGTTTTTGTACCCCTCGTACACTTCCCGCACGGGAATTTTATGTAATTCTATCTTCATTTTCTCCTCCTGATAATAAGCCTGCGATACATTGCTTTTCCATTCAAATCTGGCCCGCGCCCGCGCCACGGTACGCGATGATCGTCAAGCCCCAAAATCTCAAACTGTTCGGGGTTATAGTAGTTCAAAAATGTAATCGGCACCCCCATAATTCCATTACACCGTTCTCTTGATGAAAAGCCGTTTATATCTTCGTTCTCCGCCGACGAGCGGTTGGGCGACACCGCTATTTTCGTCCCACAGTCCGTTTGAGAAGCCCTTTCCCTCGCTCTCGGTTGCTCCGACAATATTAAATTGCTTCGGGTTGTACTTTTCGAGGAAGGTGATCGGCACTCCCATGACGCCGTTACATCTTGCGACGGATGAGGATCCGGAAGTAAGGCGTAATTCGGGTCTGTCTGTCTGTCTGTCTGTCTGTCTGTCTGTCTGTCTGTCTGTCTGTCTGTCTGTCTGTCTGTCTGTCTGTCTG
>CANQMX010000034.1 GCA_947625095.1 uncultured Clostridia bacterium
CTATATAAAAACATTCGCAATCTTTTATAAAGTCATAAACCTTACTCATAATAATGCCTCCGTAAATTCCTGTTTATTGTTCTGATGGCTTTTTGATTTCCGTTGAAGTACTCTTCAATATCATTCTCTACTCCGAACATTCGGGGTCGCCGATTTCTTCATTACCGAGATACTTTGCATACTCTTTGCCCTCGTAAAAATTCATGATGGGGCGGCGGAGTTTGGAAGGGTAGAGGGGCAAGCGGTTGAGGGCGGCAAGTTCGAGCCACGCGACGCCGCTTTGGTTGGTATCGCGGTGAAGTGTTGCGCTTTTTGCCTCGCTCAAATATTCGCACAGAAACACCAAATCGACGCGGTGGAAACTCTCGCCGTGAACGCCCTCTATTACAAAGAGCAAGTCTTTGCACGTTACCTCAAACCTCGTCTCTTCCCGCACTTCGCGCTCTACGGTTTGGGGGAGAATTTCCTCTTCGTCCTGCCCGCCCCCGGGCAGAATATACCACTCCTCGTTGCCGTCATTAAGTTTCACGGCGAGGAGTTTTCCGTCACGAATGACGACCGCTTTTGCGGAAATTCTTATTGTTCTTTGCATTTTTCATCCTTTCTCATGGATCATTTTCCATTCTATCATATCACGCAAAAACGGCAGACCGACAGCAGAGCAGGGGACAAATTTTTGATTTTTTGCCTTAAATGAAGTACTATGTCAGACATAATCGCCTCAAAAGAGCGGTTATTTTAGATCAAAGTCTCATATTCGGCGTAGAGGGCTTCGATTTCGGCGCGCACCTCTTCCTGCCGCGAAGTCACCTTCTGCACCTCTTTGTAGTCGGCGGCGACCTCCGCAAGGCGTTCGTCCAACTGCTTTTCTTCCTCCTCGAGAAGGGCGATACGCGCCTCGATCTCCCGCGTTCTGTTGCGCGCTTGCGCTTCCCGCGCTCGCTCCTCTTTGGTGCGGTAGCCCTCGGCAGAGCTCTTCTTTTCGGGCTTTTCCGCGGGCGGTGTCTGCTTCTCCCGCGCCGCCAAAAATTCGTCGTAGCCGCCCTCGAAGGGGACGAGCGCGCCGCCTTCGAGTGACACGATTCTCGTTGCCACCGCCTCGATGAATCGCCTGTCGTGCGAGACAAATAAGAGCGTTCCCTCAAATGTTTTCAGCGCCTCCTCCAATGCCTCGCGCGCGGGCAGGTCGAGGTGGTTGGTTGGTTCATCCAAAAAGAGGACGTTCGCCCGCCGCGCCTCCAAAATGGCGAGCGAGAGTTTGGCTTTCAGCCCGCCCGAAAGTTCTGAGACTTTCTTCTGCACGTCCTCGGCGTTCAACCCTGCGCGGGCGAGAAGGCTCCGCGCCTCCGTCTGCGTCATGCCGACGTTCTTCCCCCAAAACGCGTCCAAAACGCGCTCATTTTGCGGCAGGTCGGCGTTCTCCTGGTCGTAGTAGCCGAGGCGCACGAACCGCGCAAATTTCACCGCCGCGGGTGAGGATAAAAAGAACTTCAACAGCGACGTTTTCCCCGTGCCGTTGTCGCCGACGAGGGCGATTTTCTGCCCCCGCGTCATCAAAAAACTCGCCCCCGAAAGCAACGTTTTGCCGCCGACCGTGAGGTCGAACTTCTCCGCTTCCAGCACGCGCTCGTAGGGCGGCTCGTCGAACGTAAAGCGGAAGCGCGGCGGCGCGGGCGGGGGCAGGGGTTTTTCCAAGAGGTCCATGCGCTCCAATTTGTTGACGCGGGAGAGCGCACTCTTCGCCGTCGTTGCGCGGACAATGTTTTTCTCCACATACGTCTGCAATTTGCCGATCTCTTCCTGTTGCCGCTCGTACGCGCGGGTCATCTCCTTGAACCGTTCCTCTTTGAGCACGCGGTACTTAGAGTAGTTGCCCTTGTAGGAAGTCACCTTCCCGTATTCGAGTTCGAGGGTGCGGGAAGTCAGCCGATCTAAAAAATAGCGGTCGTGCGAGACGACGAGGAGCGCTCCCTTGAAGCGAGAGAGGTACTCCTCGAGCCAAAACAGCGTTTTGATATCGAGGTGGTTGGTGGGCTCGTCCAAGATGAGCAGTTCGGGCTCTTCCAACAAGAGGCGGCAAAGCTTCAACTTTGTCTTTTCCCCGCCCGACATGGTGGAGACGACCCGCCCGTAAAATTCTTCAAACCCCATGCCGTTCAAAACCGTCTTGATTTTGACGTCGAACCGGTAACTGTCCCGCGCGGCAATCTGTCTTTCGAGGCTTTCACAGCGCGCCGCAAGAGCGCGGTATTCGTCGCCCGTCGCCGAGGAGAGGGCGCTCTGCGCCGCGGCAAGGCGGGCAATGAGGGCTTTGTCCTCGTCGAACACCTCCTCCATGGCGCGGTAGACGGTCGCCTCGCTCTCCAGGCCGCCGCTCTGTTCGAGGTAGCCGAGCCGAAGCCTATTTTTGCGCGTCACCGTGCCCGCGTCGGGCTTGAGTTCGCCCACGAGGAGGCGCAGAAGGGTGGTCTTTCCCTCGCCGTTGCCGCCGAGGAGGCCGACGCGCTCGCCCTCGTTCAACGCAAAGGTGACGTTCTCCACGGTGGGAACGCCTGCGTAGCCGAAGGTGACGTTTTGGAAATCGACGAGCATATTTTTTACCTCGCGGGGCAAAGTGGGGGTATGAAGTGCAAGGAATTACAGGCGGTGCGGCTGTTGGAGGAGCGCCTGAAAGCGGCGTCGCCCTCCGAGAGCGGCAAACTCGCCAAGGAACTCGTGAAGCTCAAGGACGATTGGCTGAATAAGTAGGGGGTGCTGAACGGCTGTTCTCCCCGCTCGCCCCACCCCCTACCCCCTCCTGTGGAGGGGGTAGGGGGGCAAACGCCATAGGATGTCATGTCGAGCGTAGTCGAGACATCTCTACCTCTATCCCCCTCCCCGCGCCTTCGGCGCGGGGAGGGGGGGACACAGGGGGAGGGGCGCTAAAACTCCCGCTTTGTTTCCGCGTCATTCTGACGGGAGCGAAGCGACCGAAGAATCCCGAACAACGAAGTCCGTCCCCTAAAACTCCCATTTCGGCACAAATTTTTCGTCCGCGCTGTCCTTTTTCTGCGTGTAAACTGTCTCAAACCCCAGCGCGTAGGCGTAATCCACCACGCGCGCATACTCGCGGTCGGTGATCCTGCGCCCGAGTTCGGGGAATTTCGCAATGTCGCCCATGGGCGTGTACTGCCGCAGAATGGAGATCGGCGCACCCGCGGGCAAAATTTCATGCAGAAAGTCGAGCGTGCGCCTCGAATCCGACGTGCACCCGGGTAGCACCAAATGCCGCACCAAAATGCCCGAAACAAGCCTCTCCCCGTCCCATAAAAGAGGCTTTTTTGCCATATAGGAGAGGGTGCGGCTTGCAACCTCAAAGTAGTCGCCCCGCCCCGTATACCGCGCGGCAAGTTCACCCGAGAAAAACTTCAAATCGGGCATCCACACGTCCACAAACGGCGCAATCTCTTCCAAAGCGGCAACTTCCGCATACCCGCCCGAATTGTAGATCACGGGCACGCGCGGCTTATAGAGGGCGAACGCTTCCGCAATGAGAGGGGAGACGTGGTCGGGCGTCACAAGGTCGATGTTCTCCGCGCCTGCATCTTTGAGTTCGCGGAAGATCTCCGCAAGTTCGGCGGGGGTGATCGCCTTGCCCCGCTCGGCGCGGGAAACTTCATAATTTTGGCAAAACACACAGCGCAGATTGCACCCGCCGAAAAACACCGTCCCGCTCTTGCCGCTCGGCGAGAGGCACGGCTCTTCAAAGGGGTGCAAGTAGTATTTGGCGACGGTGAGGCCTCTAACGCCGCACGCGCCCGCCCGTTTTGCCCGATCCGCCCCGCACTTCACGGGGCAAAGTCTGCACTGCATAGGGGAAGTATAGCATATCGCCGCCTAAAAAGCAACTTTTTCCCGCGAAAGAGAACGCCCCACCCTCTGCCCCTCCTCGGAGGGGCAGAGGGTGGGTATTCAATATCCCCCTCCCCGCGCCTTTCGGCGCGGGGAGGGGGACACAGGGGGAGGGGCGCGTTCGCCGCTCGGGTCTCTCTTTCCCTCATTCTGCCCCGAGCGCACGTCTCTCTTTTCCTCATTCCGAGCCTTCCGCCCGCCGCGCAAAGCGCGGCGGGCGGAAGGCGAGAGAATCTTATAAGATACACTCACCACGCGGTTATCACCGCTTGGCTCGGTATGAGGAACTCCGCCCATTTCCCGCCCTTCTCCTTCTCCAATTCCCCACGTCATAATCGGTTGACATTTCCCGCGCGTTCCTATATAATGGAAAAGATCGACAAAAGGAAAAACACGGCTATGAGAAGATTTTTTACGAGTGAAAGCGTCACCGAGGGGCATCCCGACAAGGTTTGCGACCGCATTTCGGATACCATTCTCGATGAAATTCTGCGGCAGGACCCCTACGCCCGCGCGGCGGTGGAGTGTTGCGCCGCCTACAATACCCTCATGATCGCGGGGGAAGTGACCAGCACGGCGCGCGTGGACTACGAGGCGGTTGCCCGCAATGTCATCAAAGATATCGGCTACTACGCGGGCGATTTTGCCTACGATAAGTGCCGCATCGTCACCCTCGTGCACGCGCAGTCGCCCGATATTGCCCTCGGCGTCGATAGTTCCCTCGAAAACAGGGCGGGCGGCGAGAAGAGCGATATCCTCGGCGCGGGCGATCAGGGCATGATGTTCGGCTATGCCTGCCGCGAGACGGAGGAACTCATGCCGCTTCCCATCGTTCTCGCGCACAAACTTTCCAAGCGTCTCGCCGACCTTCGTAAAAATCAAACCGTCGACTATCTCCGCCCCGACGGAAAGACGCAGGTCACCGTCGAATACGACGGAAAGACCCCCGTGCGCGTGGATACGGTCGTCATCTCCGCCCAGCACAACACCAAAGTCACCCACGAGCAGATCGAAAGGGACATGAAGGAACTCGTCGTAAATGCGGTCATTCCCGCTGAACTTCTCGATGAGAACACCAAATATTTCATCAATCCCACGGGCAGGTTCGAGATCGGCGGGCCCGAGGGCGATACGGGGCTGACGGGCAGGAAAATTGTCGTCGATACCTACGGCGGCAGGTGCGCCCACGGCGGCGGCGCGTTTTCGGGGAAAGATCCCACCAAAGTTGACAGGAGCGCGGCGTACATGGCGCGCTACATCTGCAAAAACCTCGTCGCGGCGGGGCTTGCGGACGAAGTGGAACTGCAGATCGCCTACGCCATCGGCGTTGCAAACCCCGTCTCCGTGTTCGTCAACAGTTTCGGAACGGGCAGGCTTCCCGACGACAAACTCGCTGAAATCGTCAAAACGCTGTTCGATTTGCGGCCTTTTGCCATCATCGAGACGCTCGATCTTCGCCGCCCCGTCTATGCCGAAACGGCGTCCTACGGGCACTTCGGCAGAGAGCAATTTTCATGGGAGCGCACGGATAGGGTAGAGGATCTCAAAAAGTGGCTGTAACCAAACAAGAGACTGCAAAACGCGGCAAAAAAATTGCACGGAGCGCGGCAAAAAACATCGCGCAGACCGCCCTCGGCGTTGCCCTCATCACCGTGTGCGCATGGGTCACCATTCCCGTGTTCGCCATTCCGTTCACGCTCCAGACCTTCGCCGTCGCATTCGTCGGCGCGCTTCTCGGGTGGAAGAAGGGCATAGCGGCCGTCGCCGTCTACGTCCTCATGGGGCTTGTCGGCGTGCCCGTCTTTGCGGGCTTCAAATCGGGCGTCGTCGCCCTCGCAGGGCCGACGGGCGGCTACATCGTCGGCTTCGTCTTTTTGGCGCTCTTTCCCGCCCTCGCAAACCTGCTTCCCATCACGAAAACCACAAAACGCTGTGCGATTTCCTACCTTTTCATGGTCATCGGCCTCGCCGTCTGTTATGCCTTCGGAACGGCTTGGTTCGTCGTCATGTACGATTGCACGGTGGGGTACGCGCTCATGATGTGCGTCGTCCCGTACCTCGCGGCGGACTTCGTAAAACTCGCCCTCGCCGCCCTCCTCGCGGTGCGATTGCAAAAATATTTGAAGTAAAGTTTACGCCCCGCCGAAGCGGGGCGATCTCATTGTTTGGGGATGCCTCTGTACTGTTCCCGCGGCGGTTCTGAGCCGACAAGCGTGATGGCCTTCATCGGGCATAAGTTCACGCAGCGGTAGCAGAGCACGCACCCGCCGAGCGGCGCGGCCTTCCCGTCCTTTTTCACGAGGTTTTGCACGGGGCATTGCTTTACGCACTTGCCGCACCCCACGCACCGCGCCGCGTTTATTTTTAGTTTATTGCGCTTTTCCGCCTCGCATTTCCACCAAAATTTCCGCTGGCACAGATAGCCCACGGCGTGCGAGGGCAGCGAAAACCCGCGCTTTTTCTTTTTTCCGCGCAAAATACGGCGTGCAAAGGCGTCCGCCCGCTTTTCCGCGCGCGCTACCGCCTTTTTCAGTTCCCCGCCGTTCTTGATGGGGAACGCCTTGCAGTCGGCAAGGTTGTTGGGCATATTAAAGTGCTCCGCACCGACGATGTCCGCGCCGTATTTTTTCAGCGTCCGCCCGATGGTCGCCGCGCCGTCCCCCGAGAAAAAGTACTGCGTCTCGGCGATCGCCACGCGTTTTCCCTTCCACAGCCCCGCATAGCGGTGCACGAACTTGCGCATGGGGATGGGCGGCGCCGAGCCGTAAATGGGGAAGGCGACGAGGGCAAGATCGCATTTTTTGATGGCGTTCGTAAGGTCGCCCGCCTCGGCAACGTCGTACAGTTCGGCTTTGTAGCGAGAGGCGAGCTTTTCGCACAGCAACTGTGCAATGTAGCGCGTGTTGCCCGTGCCCGAGAAATAAAAAACGGCGAGAGTTTGCATATCCACATACTATGGTATGCAATTTCGCCGAAATGTGCGTCCCCGCGCGCCATTCAAACTTCGCGCCATTCAATTTTCGCTTAAATTCGGATATCCCTATCCAAATCGACGCCAAAGTCTCTGCGTGTCAGCCGTTTGCGCATGGGCGGCGTGCCCTTGCGCAGGAACAAAAGCCGCATATCCGCAAAAAAGTTCTTGTGGTCGAGCGCCATCTCAATGAGAAGCCCCACCACGGTAACGGCGATGGCGAGGGGGAAGGCGTACCACAAAATGGGCGTGTAAAGTTTCCCTTCGCCGCCGAGGAAGATGTCGGGCGTGAGCGCCGTCACGGCGTTGATGAGCACGAGGAAGGGGGAATTGTTTTTGGGCGGGCCCATGATGCCGATGGGGTTGAGCGCCAAAAGCCGCGTATACAGCGTCTCGGCCGTCACGCCGCCCGACGCGATGAGCACGATGATATTGTTGAGCAGCAGCGTGCAGAGCATCCCGAGGAAGAGGAAGGGGAATTTCCACGCGTCGAGGTAGTTAAACTTGACGCCGCCCCATAGAACGGGGAGCAGAGAACTTGCGCACAGCAGCACATGGCACACCCAAAAGCGGATATATTCGGAAAGAAGCGCGGGCGCGGAAATATCCTTGCCGAAGAACCAGAAGGGCACGACGACGGCGATGCTCCCAGCGATCGACCCCACGCAGGCGATGAACTGCCGCGCGGCCGAGGACTTGCCGAAGTGCATGAGGGGGGAGAGGAGGATGAGGAAGGCGCACACGTTATACAGAGTATTGTCAAGCCCAAACGTCTGCGTCAAAATGTGCGGATAGATAAAATGTTTCAAAAAATGCTGCAAGATATTGAGCGCCATTATGATGATGACGACGGCGCGCTTCGCCCAAGCCGAGCGGTCGCGGAAGGCGCGGTAGAGGCAAAAGATGACGCCAAACTCGGCGAGCACCGTCAAAATATGGGTGGCGGAAAGAATGTTTATGACCATGCAAACGTTTCCCGGAGGGCGGCCATTCGCCGTCTTTTTTATTATACTCACGCGCGCGTTACCGTCAAGCGTTTTGGCGGTTTTGGCGAAAGAGGGCGAAAAAAGAGGGGATAAATTGCAAAAAGGTGCACAAATTAAGGTGCGGAGGTAAGAATATGCAGAAATTCAGATCGGGCGAAACTGTGCCCATGTCCTGCAACTACAAGGCGTACGATCGGAACGGCGTGAGCCACGATGAGGAAAAGACCTATCTCGAAAAGGGTACGACGTTCCCGCCCTTGCAGCACGAAGGCGGCTATTGGGTCATGGACCACGAGTAATTGCCCTCGCCAAAAAAACAGGCGGCGTCTTTCAGACGCCGCCAATTTTGCGCATATATTGTTGATAATTGAATGAAACGAGTTCGTAACACAATGCGCGGCGTCGCAGGGATTCCTTCGCCGCGAGGGGTGGATTACTTCGTTCCCTGCGTGCTACTTCGCCTACGGCTCGTGCCACGCTTAGTCGACAATAGTGCGCGTGGGGCGTGCCGCCCTTAGTAAAACAGGGCTCCCGAAAAAGATTTGCGTAGCAAAGATTTTTTGGGAAGAGGAGGCACAACGAAGCGCTGTTGCCCTTGCCGCAAGAGGCAAGGGCTCTAAGCGGAGTTTGCGCCGACGAGCGGGCGGGGCGTGCCGCGCAGGCGAACGGCGTTTGGACGGCTTTTCATAGGAACTCTGAAAAGCCGTGGTGGATTTTGCCGACACCCCTAAAGGGGTTCCCTCGGCAAAGCTTCGCCTCCTGCGGAGGCTCGCGCGAACCACGCGGCGTTTCTTTTTACCACCCCTGCCCACCAGCAAAACGGCACCCCAAAGGGTGCCGTTTTGCTGGTGGGCAGGGGTGGATTCGAACCACCGAAGTCATTGACGTCAGATTTACAGTCTGATCCATTTGGCCGCTCTGGAACCTACCCGTATATGAAATTGTGCGTGTCATCGGATGGAGCCGGTGACGGGAATTGAACCTGCAACCTACTGATTACAAATCAGTTGCTCTGCCGATTGAGCTACACCGGCGAATGGTGGCTTGGGGTGGAATCGAACCGCCGACATAAGGATTTTCAGTCCTCCGCTCTACCAACTGAGCTACCAAGCCATTGCCTTTCAAGGCGGGAGCCCCATTCCTCGGAATGAGGCTCCTTCGTTTGGCGACCCAAAACGGGCTCGAACCGTCGACCTCCAGCGTGACAGGCTGGCGCTCTAACCAACTGAGCTATTGGGCCATTCAATTTTGCATTGCGCCGCTCCGCATTTATGGAGGGGAGAGGCACGCACTCCGCACGGTTTGCGTTCTTCCAAGAAAATCATCAAAAATATTTCGCAGAAAGATTTTTTGGGAAAGAGGAGAGGCAGGCGTTACAGGCGTGGTTTTCGCGCCCAGCGCGGAAACCCGCGAAAAAATGCTCTCATCCTCAGCACTTCCAAAAAAGATTTGCATAGCAAAGATTTTTTGGAAAGAGGAGGCGCAACGGAGCGCTGTTGCCCTTGCCGCTTGCGGGAAGGGCTTAAAGCGGAGTTTGCGCCGACAAGGTGGTGGGCCTTCACGGACTCGAACCGCGGACCAATCGGTTATGAGCCGACCGCTCTAACCAACTGAGCTAAAGGCCCGAACCGAGCGACGCCGTAACTGCAATGCTTGTTCATCATAGTATAATTGCGGACAAAAGTCAAGTGTTTTTTCGTTTGTTTTTGAAAAAGCGTCAACTTTTTTTTCGACGAATTTTTCGGCGCGCGAACAAAAAACCGCAAATTTTTTGCACTTCTGTCTGTTACAATACCCTTACTTTTGCAAAATACAGGTCGGAGGTCTGTCATGACGATGCATTTTCGCCGCAAGGGTGAAAATCTCTATATCTACCTTTCGGGCGAGCTCGATGAAAATTCCGTGGGCGGTCTGCGCACCGATGCCGATCGGCTCATCGATGAAAACGCGGGGCTGTCCCGCGCCGTTTTCAACCTTGCGGGGGTCAAATTCATGGATTCCACGGGCATCGGGTTTCTCATGGGTCGCTACAAAAAGTTGAAGGCATACGGCATGGGGATGTATCTTGAAAATCCCGATGCGGGCGCGGATAAAATTTTAGCGCTCAGCGGCGTGTACACGCTGATGCCCAAGGTATAGGAGCGCGTATGAACGAGATGTGTTTGAAATTTTTATCGCGCTCGGAGAACGAAATTTTCGCGCGCAACGCGGTGGCGGCGTTTGCCCTGCCGCTCAATCCCAGCCTCTCCGAACTCTCCGACGTCAAGACGGCGGTCTCGGAGGCGGTCACAAATTGCATCGTGCACGGCTACCGCGGGGGCGAGGGGTGGATCACCGTCGCCTGCCGCACGGAGGGGAGCAAACTCTACATCGAGGTCTCGGACGAGGGAAGGGGCATCGAGAATGTGGAGGAAGCCCTCGCCCCGTTCTATACGACCCTCCCCGATGAGGAGCGTTCGGGCATGGGCTTTACCATCATGCAGACGTTCATGACGGAATTTTCCGTCGCCTCCAAGGCGGGCGAGGGAACGAAGGTGACGATGTGCAAGGATTTCGGCGAAAGGGCGGAGATCAATGCTGGATGAGAAGGAGACGCTTGCGCTCATCCGCCGCGCAAAGCAGGGCGACGGCGAGGCAAAGGAGCAACTGCTCGTGCACAACGCCTCGCTTTTGAAGAGCATCTTAAAGCGGTATCTCGGCAAGGGCGTGGAGTACGACGACCTCTATTCCCTCGCCAGCATGGGGCTGCTGAAGGCCATCGCGGGCTTCGACGAAAGTTTCGGCGTGCGGTTTTCCACCTACGCCGTGCCCATGATCGCGGGGGAGATCAAGCGTTTTTTGCGCGACGACGGCAGCGTAAAGGTCTCGCGCGCCATGAAAAAGGCGGCGCGCGAGATCAACCGTTACATCGAAACATACATGGCGGAGCACGGCAGGCAGCCCACGGTCAAGGAACTTGCCGCGGCGTTTTCGATGGACGAGGGGGAGGTCGTGTTCACGCTCGGCTCTTCGCGTATGCCCGTCTCCATCTACGAGCAGAGCGAATATAAGGATGAAAAGGCGGGCGCGATCGCCGATAAACTTCCCGCAAAGGACAATCAGGACGACATGATCGAGCACATGGTGTTGAAGGAGGCCATCGCGCGCCTTCCCGAGCGGGAGAAAAAGATCGTGGTGTTGCGGTATTTCCGCGACATGACGCAGAGCGAAGTCGCCAAGGCGATCGGCGTTTCGCAGGTGCAGATCTCCCGCATCGAAACCAAGATCATCGCCCAATTCCGCAAAGACTTAACCGGATAATTTCGTTCACTTTTTTTGCCCGCCCCTCATACCGAACGCCCCATAGGGGCGTGAGCATATCTTCCCCCAAACGCAGTCCGACTTGCCCACCCCTTGGAGGGGTGGGTGTCTCG
>CANQMX010000035.1 GCA_947625095.1 uncultured Clostridia bacterium
TGGTAGCGATGAGTGGAGTCGAACCGCTGACCTATCGGGTATGAACCGATCGCTCTAACCAACTAAGCTACATCGCCGTGTGGTTGCGGGGGCAAGATTCGGACTTGCGACCTCCGGGTTATGAGCCCGACGAGCTACCTGGCTGCTCTACCCCGCGATATCAGCCTTTCGGCCTTCGCCGATTAGCCTATTCATTGTAACGGACTTTGCGTCGTTTGTCAATCGATTTTAGGCGGGAAAATAATTTTTTTTGAAAGAGCGTTTGCTTGTCTTTTTGCGCGGGATATGCTATACTTGCGGCATGACCCTCTTCGACGCGGAAAAGTACAGGGATAGGCGGGTGTGCGTCGCGCTCTCGGGCGGCGTGGATTCGGTGTGTCTTCTTTTCGCGTTCAAGGCACAGGCGGCGGCAAAAAACATAACGCTTTCCGCCATCCATGTGGAGCACGGCCTCCGCGGGGAGGAGAGCCTCCGCGATATGCGCTTCTGCAAAGCGCTGTGTGCGGATTGGGAGATCCCCTTGAAGATCGTGCGCGCCGATGTAGCCCAACTCGTCAAAGAGGGCGCCGGGAGCGTGGAGGAAACCGCCCGCGCCGTGCGGTATGCTGCCTTCCGCGCCCTGCTCGAGGGGGGAGAGGCCGACCTCGTTGCGACCGCCCACCACTTGGACGACGTCGCCGAGACCGTACTCTTCCGTCTCGCCCGCGGAACGGGGCTTGCGGGGATGCGCGCCATCGAGGAATACGGCGGCGTCGTGCGCCCGCTGCTTTCGTGCACGCGCGCAGAGATCGCGGCCTACGCAGACGAAAACGCCCTGCCCCATGTCGAGGATTCGACCAACGAAAACGAAAATTTTACCCGCAACTACATCCGCAAAACCGCCCTGCCCGCCTTTGAAAAGATCCATTGCGGCGCGAAAAAGCACCTCGCGGCGTTTGCCTCTCTCGCGGCCGAGGAGGACGGGTACCTTCAAACGCTCGCCGAAAACGCCATCGTGCGCACGGAAAACGAGGCGCGCGTGCCCGTAGACCTCCCCGACGTTCTGTTCCGCCGTGCCTGCCTTTCTCTGGTGCGCGGGCTTGTCGGCGCGGACTACACGCGGGCGGCGGTGGAGGAGATCATGCGCCTCCGCACGGCGCAGAGCGGCAAGAGGACGGAAATTTTTGCAAGAGGGGAGACCTGCCAAGCCGTTCGCGAGGGGAAGTGCATCGTGTTCTGCCGCACGCGGAGCGGAAGCGGCGAGGAGACGGCCTTTGTGCCCGCCGCAAGCGTGTACGCCCACCCCATGCCCTTCTCCGTGCGGGAGGACGGGGAGGACGAGAACCTCGGACATGGTGCCCTCCTCGTCGATCTGGACGCCTTCCCCGCAGGCTGCGTAGTGCGCACGCGGAGGGCGGGAGACGAAATTACCCCATACCATGCCCCGCATAAGCCCCTCAAAAAGTTCCTGACGGATCGGAAGATCCCCGCGCGCGTCTCGCAGAATTTGCCCGTCATCGCAAGGGGGAGCGAGGTGTACGTTGTCGTCGGCGTGGAGGTAGCGGACAGCGTGAAGGTGACGGAAAAGACGGTGCGGAAGGGCACGATCGAACTGATGCAAGAAAGCGCGGAAGCGTGAGAATACGGAGGATACTATGCACGATATGCATGAGGACTGCGAAAGAATTTTATTGACGGAAGAGCAACTGCGTTCGCGCGTGCGCGAGGTCGCCGAGGAGGTGGATAAACTCTACCAAGGCAAGATCCCCCTCGTCGTGGGCATCCTGAAGGGGAGCATCATCTTCTATGCCGACTTTGTGCGCCACCTCACCGTGCCCGCGGAACTCGACTTCATGGTGGTCTCCTCCTACGGCTCGGGGACGGTCTCCTCGGGCAAGTTGAACGTCAAGAAGGACCTCGATCGGAACGTGAAGGGGCGGGACGTCATCATCGTGGAGGACATCATCGACAGCGGCTTTACGCTCGCCAACTTAAAAGCGCTGCTCTTGGAGAGGGGGGCGAATTCGGTGTGCATCGTGACCCTTCTCGATAAGGAATCCCGCCGCACCTACGATATCCGCCCCGATTTCAACGGCTTTGCGATCGACGATGAATTTGTCATCGGCTACGGGCTGGACTATAACGAGAGATACCGCAACCTGCCCTACATCGGCATCTTGAAGCGCGAAGTCTACAGCGGCTGAAAACCTCGCGCGTCGCCCTCATTCCGCCTGTTCCCGCTTCGCGCGCCATTCCGCCCCGCAGGGGGAAACGCATCATTCTGAACCCCCGCAGGGGGAAACGCGTTATTCCGCCCCGCAAGGGGAAACGCGTCATTCCGCCCCGCAAGGCCTACCCCCCACGGGGGGGAGGCTCCGCCGCAGGCGGTGGTGGGGAGGCATCCTCATACCGAGGCGTAGCCGAGTGTACGAGTGTATCTTATCCCCTCCCCCCGCATTTTATTTTCCTCATACCGAACGCGCCGCCGCGGCTTTGCCGCGGCGGCGCGTGAGTGTATCTTGTATCTTCCCCAAAAAAATCCACCGGCGAACCGGCGGACGAATTATCCTGTCATGCGAACTTCGCGTTCTTCAAGGTGTAGATGAGCGTTCCGTAGCCGTTGGGGATGGGGTCTTCGAGTTGCAGCAGCACGTTGCGGTAGGTGTTGTTGTTCGCGCTCGTCTTGGCGGCGTAAATGGCGGTGCGCTCGGGGCCGGCGTTGCTGATGTTGTAGTGGAAGCGGACGGTGTACGCCTGAATATCCTCCGTCGCGGCCGTCTGCCCGATGGTGAGCGATTTGGGGGTAAAGGTCGTCTTTTCGGGCGTCGTCGAGAAGGTGACGCCGTTCACGTCGTTGGTGCGGGGGTCGATGGTGTAGAAGTTGGAGACGGCGGACATATCCAGCCCGCGGAGGGCGAACAGGATCTGTTCGTTGTCGAAGAAACTCCCGCTGTGGCCGATATTCACCGTTCGGGGGTCGGATGTTTCGCCCGTGTCCAGGAGGGTGCTCGTGATCTCCGCCGAATCCAGCGACTTCCCGTCGGACGAATCCGCGGTGTTGTAGATGATATCAAAGCCGATATTCACCTTTTCGTAGAACAGCTCCGCGCCCGGGTTAGGGAGGGGGCTGGTGCTGCGGATCTCCTTGTGGCTCTTGATGGGCAGAAGTTCTGCCTCGGTGCGGAACCACACGTCGGAGACGACGGAGTCGGAAAACGCTTCTCCCTCCGTGCCCTTATAGGTGTAGTGCCCCGTGATATTCAGTTGCGTCTTGTAGTGATACACGTTGCCCTGTCCGTGCGCAAAGGTGTAGTTCACTTTTTCAAACGTCGTCTTGTAAGTGCCCTCCTCATAGGTGACAAAGCAGTCGCCCTGCACGGAGGGCTGTTTGAAGGTGACGGCGTATTCGAGTTCCTCCGTGGTATCGGGGATCTGCGAAGTCATCGTGTTGGCGTACCAATTTTTACTGATGGAAAGGGAGGTGGGGCCGCCCCCGCCGCAGGCGGCAAGCAGGCCGAGCGGCAGCAAGAGGACGAGACCCGCAACGCGTTTTTTGTTCATGGTTCTCTCCAAATGGGAATTTCAAGGGCATTATACCACATTTTTTTGCGTTTGTAAAAATAAATGATGAGAATATGACAAAAAAATTCCCTGAAGTGTGATATAATGGAGAAAATTCGGAGAAAGGTATGGCGCATATCATCTGTTGCAACAATTTGACCGACGCGCTCGCCGCGCTCACCGAGGCGGTCTGGGCGCGCGGGGGAAAGACCGTCGTATTCTGCGAGGACAGGCTCACCCTCCTCGCCGAGCGTGCCGTGCTCGCAAAGCGCAGGGGGTCGTTCGATGTGGATGTCACCACGTTCTCCCGCTTCCTTTCGGGCGAAAAGCGGGTGCTCTCCAAGCAGGGTTCGGTGATGAAGGTCGCCTCCCTCATCGAGGAGCACAGCGCCTGCCTCGGCTGTTTCAAAAAGGGCGCGGCGCAGGCGGTGTACGAGACCATCGCCCAGCTCTCCGCCTCCCGCGTGGATGCCGAAGCGCTCCGCACGGGCGCGGCGGAGACGGAGGGGCTGTTGAAGTTAAAACTCACCGACATCGCGTTTTTGCTCGAAAAATACACGGAATTTCTGCAAACTTCTGGCTACGTCGATGAAAACGGCTATCTCGCCCTGTTGCCCCGCGCCATCGCGGAGCGGGCAAAGGGGGCGCACATCGTGTTCTTCGCCTTCCCCTCCTTCACGCGGCAGGCGCTCGAGGGGGTGCGCGCCGCCCTCAGCGCGGCAAGCGAGGTGACGGCCGTCTTTGTGGATGGAGACGCCGCCTTTTGCAGGCACGAGGGGGAGACGGCGTTTTTGCGCGTCGCCGCGGAGTTCCCGCCCGTAAAGCGGAGCGTCGCGCCCTCCCGTCTTTCCAAGGAGGCGCGCTGCCTCTACGGCGGGCTGTTCGCGCCCGAAAAATTCGGCGCGGCGGCCATGGAGACGGAAAACGTCGCCTGTTTCGAGGCGGAGGATGAGGCGGCGGAGATGGATAAGGTCTGCGCCCTCATCAAAAAGCACGTCGCGGAGGGGCTTCGCTACCGCGATTTTGCCGTGCTCATTCCCGATGCCGCCCGCCTCGCCGATGTGGAGCGCGCCTTCTCCGCCTACCGTATTCCCTACTTTGCCGATCGCAAGCGCCCGTTCTCCGAGCACGCCTTCTGCGCCTTCACGCTCGCGGTGCTCACGGCCGTCTCGGACGGCGCTCTGCCCGCCTCCGCCGATGCCGTCGCCTCCTCCGTCTTCTTTGGGGCGGGGGGCGATGAATACCGCAACTATCTGCTCAAATTCGGCGGCTACCGCGGCGCGGTGCGGCGGGAAATAAAGGAGGGCGAGGCGGTGGAAAAATACGACCGCGCCACCCTCGTCTCCTGCCGCGAGCGTATGCTTACATACCTTTCCGCCTTCCCCCGCAAGGGGACGTGCGCGCAATTCATCGCGGGCGTTCGCGCCCTCCTTTCGCGCACCGACGCTGCGCGCGTCATCGAAGATCTCCAACAAAAATTCACGGGTGCGGATCGCGCCTTTCTCGATCTTTCCCCCCTCGACGGCGTGCTTGCAGAGATGGAGGCGGTCGCGGGCGGCGAAAGCATGACGGCGCGCGAATTTTCCGCCCTTCTGCAGAGCGGGCTGTCGTCGCTCGGGGTCTCCGTCGTGCCGCAGTTTGCCGACGCCGTCTTTGTGGGCGACGCCACCGAGAGCAAATTCGGCCGCGTCAAAGTTCTGTTTGCTACGGGGCTGACGGAGGGGCTTCCCCGCGCCTCGCGCGATACGGCGCTCATCTCCGACCGCGATATCACCGCCCTCTCCGCCCTGCGCGTGGAGATAGAACCCGCCATCGCGGTGGTCAACGCCCGCGCCCGCGAGAGCCTCGCCCTCAACCTCTGCTCGTTTGCTGAAAAGTTATATCTCTCCCGCCCCTTGCGCGCGGCGGACGAGGAGACGCAGAAGAGCGAAGTTCTCTCCTATGCCGAGCGCCTCTTCAAGATGAGGCCGCTACCCGACCTCTTCCCCTACGACTGCGCGGAGGAAGAGCCGGCCGCCCTCGCCCTTCTCAGATATCGCGAGGCGTTCGCCCGCGGCGAGGGGGATACACGCTTTGCCTCTTTGCAGGCGGCGCTCGAAGAGAAGTGGGGGAAGGAGCGGGTGGAAAAGCTCCTCTCGGGCAGGGAGAAGACCTCTGTTCCAGAGGCCGCCCGCCTGTATTTCGGCGGCGACGTCTCTCCCACCCTTCTCGAAAAATATTTCGACTGTCCCTACGCGGGGTTTGCCCTCCGCGCGTTGCGCCTTCGCGAGCGCGAGGAGCGCACGGTGCAGGATACCGACGCCGGTTCTTTCGTGCACGCCGTGTTGGAGCGTGTCGCGCCCTCCTTCAACGATTTTGAAGATGAACCCGCCTGCCGCGCCGCCGCCACCGCAGCCGCGGAGGAACTTCTCCAAAGCCCCCGTTTTTCCGCGCTCTCGGATACGCGGGAGGGGGAATACACGGGCGGCCGTCTCATTGCGGAGTGCGCCGAAGTCTCCGCAGCCGCCTATCGTCAGGTGGCGCAGTCCCGTTTCCGCGTCAGGGAGACGGAGCGCGAAATAGGCCTTCCCGAACTCTCCCTCCGCGGCCGTGCGGACAGGGTGGATGCCTCGGATGAGTACGTCCGCGTCATCGACTACAAGACGGGCGCCATCGACGATAAGCCGCTCTCCTACTACACGGGCAGGAAGTTGCAATTGCAGATCTACCTTCTCGCCGCCTCCAAGGGAGGCAAGGCCGCCGGCGCGTTCTACTTCCCCGCGGCGGAAAATTACACGCCCGAGGGGGAGGCCAAGTACCGTATGCGCGGCTTTTTCAGCAGGGAAGAGGAGGTGCTCTCCCGCATGGATGAGGGGCGCGCGGCGGGCGAAAAGAGCGAATTTTTCGAGGGCGGCGGCCGCACGGAAAAGGGGATGCCGCAGGCGGAGTTCGAGGACTTTTTGGACTACGCCCGCCTCGTCTCCCAAAACGCCGAAAGGGAGATGCGCGCGGGCAACATCGCGCCGTCGCCCTACGAGGGCGCGTGCGCCTACTGTAAACTCGCGGGCGCGTGCGGCTTTTCCGGTCAGCCCCGCCGCGAGCGGGGGGCAAGCTGCAAGGAGATCGTGGAGATCGTCCGCCGCGAGAGGGGGAAAAAGGTATGAATTTGACGGAAGAACAGCGCCGCGCCATCTCCTCCCGCGGGCAGGTCGTCGTCTCCGCTTCGGCGGGCAGCGGAAAGACGTTCGTCATGATCGAGCGCCTCGTCTCTCTCGTGCTCGGGGGGTACCATGTCCGCGATATGCTCGCAGTAACGTTCACCAACAAGGCGGCGGCGCAGATGCGCGACAGGCTCCGCCTCGCCCTTCTCCGCAGAATAGGGGAGAGCACGGGGAAGGAGCGCGAGCGGCTGGTCGCAGAACTCAACGACCTTCCCGTCATGGATGTCAGCACCATCCACGCCTTCTGCGCACGGCTCATCCGCGCCAACTTTTTCCTCGTCGATGTCGACCCCGCCTTCACCATCCTCTCCTCGGATATGCCCGAGGGGAAGACGCTCTCCGCCCGCGCCATGGACGAGGTGTTCGAGGCGGCGTATGAGGAGAACAGCCCCGAATTTTCCTCCCTCCTCGCCGCCTATTTCCGCAAGAAGAAGGACGACCGCCTGCGCAGCATCGTGCTCTCCCTCTACGAGAGCGCGCGCGAGGCGGGCGACCCCCGCGCCGTTTTGAGCGGGGTGGGCAGGGGCGAGCGGTTCGAAGAAATTTGCGCCTATCTCAAAGAGGACTTCCTCTCGCGCGCGCAGTACTTTGCCGATTGGCTGGACGATATGGGGGCATGGTTTGCCGAGCACAACGCGCGCGCCCTCAACGTCGCCGCCGACCTCATGCACGCCCTCACCCCCATTCTGAACGCCAAGACGCTGTTCGGGATGACGGAGTACGCCAAGCAAAATCCGCCCGCCATCTCCACTATGCCCCGCATGACCAAGGCGCGCGGCGAGGAACTCGATAACCTTCGGTTTTTGTCCAACGTCAGCAAGATGGTGAAGGCGCTCTACGCCGAACTTTGCGAATATTCCTCCCGCGAGGAGGAAGAGGCGCGCTATCTCGATGCGGAGCGCCGCGCATCCGCGCTCGCCGCCCTCGCCCTTCGCTACGACGAGGCATATTCCCGCATCAAACGGGAGAACGCCGCACTCGACTATCAAGACCTCGAACGCTACGCCCTTCAAGTGCTGCAAAACGAGGAGGCGCGGGGGGAGATGAAGGCGCGCTACAAGTTCGTCTCGGTGGATGAATATCAGGACGTCAACCCCGTGCAGGAGAAAATAATTTCCCTCGTCGCGGGCGACGACGTCTTTTTGGTGGGCGATGAAAAGCAGGCCATCTACGGCTTCCGCGGCAGCCGTTCGGAGTACTTCGAGCGCAAGGCGGAGGAGGCGGAGACCTCCCTTCGCCTCACCGCCAACTTCCGCTCGTCGTCCGCCGTGCTCGAGGGGGTAAACCGCGTGTTCTCCTCCCTTCTCGGCGAGAAGTACGCCCCCATGCGCGGGGGAGAGCGCTACGGCGCCCACCGCGGCGCTGTCCGTTTCCACCTCGTGCCCGAGGGCGAGGAGGAGGAAAAAGCGGAGCGCAGCGTCTATTCGGTGCTCGCCTGCGAGGGGGCGGAAAAGCCCGACCCCTTGGCAAGCGAGATCGCCCGCGTGGTGGAAAGCGAGGTGGGCGCGCTCTGGTTCGACGCCGACGAGGGGAGGGAAAAACGGGTGGAATTCGGCGATATCGCCGTGCTCGTGCGCAACCGCACGGGCGAGGCGGCGCGCATCGCGCGCGAACTCACCCTCCGCGGTATCCCCGTGTCCGCCGCCTCCAAGGTCAACGTGTGCGACTTTTTCGAGGCGCGCCTTCTCATCGATTGGCTCTCCTTCCTCGACAACGCCGAGCAGGATATCCCCCTCGTAACGGCGATGCTCTCCGAGGTGGGGGGCTTCGACGAGCGCGAACTCGCGCGCGTCCGTCTCTCCGCGGCGGGCGGGGAGTACACCTTCCGCGCCGCCTGCCGCGCCTACTGCGAACAATATACCGATGATCTCGCGCAAAAGATCGCGGCATTTTTCCGCCATGCCGAAGAGCTGCGCGCCGCCTCCGAAGTGCGCTCCGCCTCCGAGGTCGCGGGGCTTCTCCTGTCCCTCGGGCTGGAGCGGCAGATCGCGGCGGGGCGGGATGGGCAGGTGCGCCTCGCCCGCCTTCGCCGTCTGCTGCGCGAAGCGGAGGCCGCGGGCAGCGTGCACAACTTTTTGGCGCGGCTTTTAGGCTCGGGCTACCGCGTGGAATACGGCGGCACGGGCGGCGAGGAGGCGGTGCACATCATCACCATGCACGCCTCCAAGGGGCTGGAATATCCCATCGTCATTCTCGGCGGGCTGGATGCCCCCTTCCACGGCGCGGATCGGGATGAACTCATGTGGACGGAGCGCTTCGGCGCCGCCACCCGCAGTTTCAACACGGAAAATAAGACGGTGTACGAGACGGTCTTGCGCCGCGCCGCCGAAAAGGTACAGGAGGATGAGGAGCGCGTGGGCGAGCGCAACCTCCTCTACGTCGCCATGACGCGCGCCCGCCACAGGCTTCACCTCGTCTTTACGGGCAAGGAGCACGCCATCTCCCCCCGCTTTGCCAAGCGCTTTTCCGACTTCATCGACTTTTCCGCCTGCGCCGACTACTTTGTCGCGGCGGAGGAGGTCTTGCCCCCCCTCGAACGCGCGCCCGTCTCCGCACAGGCGGATGCGGGGAGCGTCGCCCGTATCCTCGCCGTCTACCAAAGGGAGTATCCCTTTGCGGCGAGCACCAAAATGCCGCTCAAAAGTTCGGCTACCGCCCTCATGCACGGCTCGGAGGAGGCGCGCCCCCACTTCGAGGGCAAGGGTCACTCGGTGGAGGAAGGCCTCGCCTACCACGCCTTTTTGCAGCACGTCCGCTTCGGCGCGGCAGCGGAGGAAGAACTTTCGCGGCAGGTAGCGGAAGGGGAACTTACCGAAGAGCAGGCGGCGCTTCTCGATATTGAGAAACTAAACAAAATTTTGGCGATGCCCTCGCTCCGCGCTCTATATGCCAAAAAACTTTACCGCGAGCAAAAATTTCTGCTCCTCGCCCCCGCCCGCGACTTTATCGAGGGCGGCACGGATGACGAGGTCGTCTTGCAGGGCGCCATCGACCTTCTCGTCGAAGAGGAGGGCGGCTTCACCGTGCTCGACTACAAATTTTCCGCCCGCGGCGACGAGGCGCTCCGCGACGATTACGCCTTGCAAATTGCAATGTACCGCCGCGCCGTCGCCGAAACATTTTCGGTGGAAGAAAGTAGCATTAGGGCGCGCATCCTCAACATCGCCCTCTGCCGCGAGATAGAAATGTGAGCACATTCGTGCTTTTTCGGCAGTACGCCCGCAAAAATGAGTTCTCAAAAGGTCTATCCTTGAACGGGAGTTTGTTCATGGAGATCTTTTGGGAATTTTTTTTGCTTCTTTCGCGCACGCCCGAATGGGTGTACTTCATCCTGTTGCCCGCGATCGCGCTCATCTTTTCCATTGCGTTCGCGCTCTGCGGCATGAGGAAGATCTATCCCTTCGCGGCAGTGGGGCTTGCCCTTCTCGGCTCTTCTTTCGCCGCCGCAAAAAGCGCCGGGTTCGGTCTCGTGTACGGCGGCCTCTTCGGCGCGCTCTACGCGGTTTTCGCCCTCTTTTTGCTCCTGCCCGCGGTCAAGAGAAAGAGGCGGGAGAGCCGCGAAGAGCGCGTCTACCGCAAGTTCCGCGTCGACCTCGAAGAGCCGTCCGCCCCGCCAGACCTTCCCCCCAAGGTCTGCTGTTACGAACAGCCCGCCACCGCCGAGGAGAGCGGGATGCGCCTCTCCTATGCCGCCTCGCTCATCGCAAAATTGAAGAGCTGCAAGCTCGTCCCCGCCGACCGATTGGAACTCGAAGCCCTCTCCCGCTCGGTGGATGGCTGCCGCGGCAAGGCGCTTTCCAAGGAGGAACTTTCCTCGCTCAACGATTGCCTCGCCGCCGTCCTCAAACTCACCGCCAAGTATAAATTGTAATTCATTTTAAGCTCCCCGCGCGC
>CANQMX010000036.1 GCA_947625095.1 uncultured Clostridia bacterium
AAGAAAAAGATGAAAAAACCATAGGAGAACGATCATGCCGAAAACGCAATTTGTCTGCGCCGAATGTGGCTACACAAGTCCGAAGTGGCTGGGGCGCTGCCCCGACTGCGGAAAATTCAACACGCTCGCGGAGGAGGCGATAGCGCCCGAACCCGCCAAAAAATCGGCGCGCCCCGCCTTTGCTTCCAAGCCCCTTCCCCTCTCGCAGGTGAAGTTTGAAAAGTACGAGCGGGTGTCCTCGGGCATTGCCGAACTCGACGTCGTCCTCGGCGGCGGCATCGTCCGCGGCTCTTTGGTGCTCGTTGGCGGCGACCCCGGCGTCGGAAAATCCACCCTCCTCACCGAGGTCGCGGCGCATCTTGCAAAGGAGCACAAGGTTCTGTACCTCTCGGCGGAGGAGAGTTGCTCGCAAGTAAAACTCCGCTGCGAGCGGCTGAACCTCAACTCGGAAAACTTGCTCCTCCTCAACGAGACGTGCATCGAGAACGCCGAGGAACATTTTTACGACGCGGAATACGTCGTTATCGACAGTATTCAGGCGGTCTACACCGAGACGCTCACCTCGGCGGCAGGCTCTGTCGGGCAGGTGCGCGAGTGCGCCGCCAAACTCATGCGCATCGCAAAGAGCCGCGGCGTCACCTTTTTCATCATCGGCCACGTGACGAAGGAGGGCACGCTCGCCGGGCCGAAAGTTCTGGAACACATCATGGACGCCGTGCTGTACTTCGAGGGCGAGCGCACGGAGAACTTCAAAATTCTGCGCGCCGTCAAGAACCGCTTCGGCTCGGTGCAGGAGGTCGGCGTGTTCGAGATGACAAGCGAGGGCATCTACGGGCTGACCGATTATTCCTCCCTCTTCTTATCGGATAGCCGCGGGGTGGCGGCGGGCGCGGTCGTCACGCCGAGCGAGACGGGCAACCGCTGCATGATGGTGGAGATCCAGACGCTCATGGCAAAGACAAACTACGGCCTCCCCCGCAGAATGTCCTTGGGCGTCGATTTGAACCGCCTCATCGTGCTCGTCGCCGTTTTGGAAAAGCGGTGCGGGCTGCCGCTCGGGATGCAAGATATCTATCTGAACGCCATGGGCGGCATCAAACTGAACGAACCCAGCGCCGACCTTGCCGTGTGCGCCGCGCTCGCCTCGGCGGAAAAGATGATCCCCGTGGAAAAATTCACCGCGGTATTCGGCGAAGTGGGCTTGACGGGCGAAGTCCGCGGCGTGAATTTTGCCGAGCGCAGGGTCAACGAGTGCCTGAAAATGGGCTTTCAGCGCGTCATTCTGCCCGCCAAAAACATGAAGGCCTGCGAAAAATTCCGCGATAAAATCACCCTCGTCCCCGTCACCTACGTCTCCCAAATGATCAAAGCGCTGTTTCAATAAAAATTTCCCACGCAAAAAGGCGGCACTCGCGCCGCCTTTTTTATTTGCTTTTCATTTTTATTCCACTTCGAGATTTTCAAAATCAAATACAGGGCTATTGAAAAATTCCGCCACGGAAACGCCGAGCACGCGAATGATGAGAACCATCGTTTTGAAATTTGAGGCCTTCGTCTTTCCGTGCAAAATGTAATTCATCGTGCTTGGATAGATGCCAGTTTCCTGCGTAATTTTGTATTGCGTGATTTTCTTCTCATTCATGATTTCCTTTGCTCTGAAAGCAAACGCTTCGTTCAACGTCATCATTTCAAGTATCGCTCCGAACATACAATTTATACTAAATACATTTTCTCATAAATATTATTTTTACTAATTAGTATAATTTGGTGAAATCGCTTGAAACTTATCGAATTTGTGCTAAAATAGGTAGTATAAATCGAACTATTTGGCGGAAATTATGCGATCGGCGACATTTTTCGGGCATAGGGATTTTGATTTCTCCCCCTATCAAGGCAGGGTGGCGGAAATCATAAGCAACCTTGTGGAAAATTACGGCGTGCGGGAATTTTATAACGGTTTTCGCGGGAATTTTGACGCTTTGTGCGCCAAGACGGTCTTTGAATTGAAAACGCGCTATCCCGACGTTCAAAATATCCTCGCTCTATCCTATCATGGGGGTAAAAATTTTGTGCTTCCGAAATTTTTTGACGATAGCATCTATTTACTTGAACGGCGCGTACCGCCCAAATATGCGATTTCTTATACAAATCGGGAAATGATCCTGCGCGCCGATTTTATCGTTTCGGGTGTTCGCTATCACTACGGCGGGGCGTATGCCGCATTGAATTTTGCAAAGCGGAATAAAAAAACTATCCTCGATATTTTCGAGGAGCGATAATTCCACCACAAAAAAATACATTTTTGTGTTGCAAATTGCGATACAATGTGCTATACTGTTTATGGAGGTGACAGTATGGCAAATAAAAGTGCGAATGTTTCCGTGCGGGTCGCGCCCGAGATCAAACAGCAGGCGGAGGCCGTGCTTGAAAAAATCGGGCTTCCCGTTTCCGTTCTCATCGATACGCTCTATCGGCAGATCATCTACACGGGCGGCGTCCCCTATCCGTTGACAATTCCCAAACTCCCCACGCGGGACACGATGACGGAAAAAGACTTCGACGCGATGATGGAAAAGGGATATTCCCAAGCGGTGGCGGGCGAGGGAATGGAACTCGACGCCGCTTTTGACGATTTGCGCAAGAGGCTCGGGCGTGGAATACAGAGTTAAAATTGCGCCGTTTGCCTTTTCGCAACTTTTTGAGACCGCAACGTATATTTCCGAGGTCTTGCTCGTTCCCGAAACCGCGCTGAAATGGCTCGACGTATTGCAATCTTCGATCGCATCCCTTTCCTCAATGCCCAACCGTTTCCCGTTGATGGAGGAACAGCCGTGGCGCGAAAAGGGCATCCGCAAACTCACCGTAAAGGGATTTTTCGTCTATTATCTCGTCGATGAGGCGCAAAAGACGGTGACCGTGACGGCCGTCGTCTACGGGCGGCGGGAACAAATTTCCGCGTTGAAAGAAATTGACGAATGAATATGTGAGCGGCGGCTTCCGATTTTCGGAAGCCGCCGCTCTTTCAATCGTATGAGAAGTGGCGGGGAAATTCCCTCGCCGAATTTTTAACGGAAATCGCAGTCGATGCAGTGGTCGTTGATAACGCCGATGCCTTGGAGATAGGAATAGACGATCGTCGGGCCGACGAATTTGAAGCCGCGCTTTTTGAGTTCCGCGCTCACCCTTTCCGAAAGGGCGTCCTTGGCGGGCATCTCGCTTACGTCCTTCAAGCGGTGGTCGACGGTCTTTCCGCCCGTGAAACTCCAAATGAATTTGTCGAATGAGCCGAATTCCTCCTGTACTTTGAGAAAGGCGCGGGCGTTTGCGATCGCCGCCGCTATCTTGTTGCGGTTGCGGATGATGCCCGCATCCTGCATGAGGGAGGCGATCTTCTCCTCGCCGTAGCCCGCGACGGTCGCGGGGTCGAAGCCATCGAATGCGCGGCGGAAGTTCTCCTCCTTGTTCAAAATCAAATTCCAGCTCACGCCCGCCTGCATCCCCTCCAAGATGAGCATGGCGAAAAGTTCCCCCTCCCGGTGCTCGGGCTTGCACCAGCGCGTATCGTGGTATAAGAGCGCCTTCCCCGAGGCGCTCCCCTCACCCAAACTGAAATTGCACCGCCGCTTTTGCATATTCACCCCCTATTTACACCGTCTTGCACTTGCGGCGCTTTGCCGTCATGCTCTCCACGGCCAACTTAAAGACGCGGGTCGCGGGAAGCGCGGCGCGGTTGTAAGCAAAATCTTCCTTGCCGTAGTGGGCGAGCAAAATGCGCAAACCCGTCTCCTTTTCCGCGCCAAAGACCTCTTCCACGCGCCCCTGCCCGATAACGCACTCGTACTCCATGGTGCACTGCCCCTTTTCCTCGTCCGCGACGAGGCGGTGGGCGCAGTCCATTTCGAAACTCGCGCGGCTGTCCCGTGCGATATACGCGTACTTCGTCCCCTCGCGCGCGCCGTGGAAATAAAATTCCACCCGCCCATCCGTCACCTTTTCGCCGAAATTGAGGGGCAAAAGATAGGGATACCCCTCGCCGTTCAACGCAAGGCGCAACACGTCGCACCGCCCGATGATCCCCAAAATTTCTCCGAAGTCGGTGACCTCTCTATCCGCCCTTCTCATGCTTCCTCCCCGCACAGCGATCTTGTGAAGACGCGCAGAATGTCCGCCTCGGTCGGCGCGAATTTGCACGCTTTGATGTTCTTCGTCTGCATGGCGCGGGCGGCGTATTCCTCGCAGTTTTCGCGGGGGATCTTTTCGCGCTTTCCGCACAAAACCGACAATGTGTTGATAATTTCGCCGAGTTCCGCCCCGCACGCGGCGCAAATTTCCCCCACCGCGGGAACGCCGTTTTCTGCGAAAATGCGGAGCGTTTCGCCGAGCAAGAGGCCGTTGGCGCGGCCGTGGGCGACGCCGTGATCGTAGGTCAAAAAGTACCCCATGCCGTGCACGAACGTCGTACCCGTGTGAGCGATTGCCATGCCCGCGAGGCAGGATGCCCAAAGGAGCGCGTCGCGCGTCTCCTTTGCGGGGTTTTCAAGCGATTTCAGAAGCGGGTACAGGATGCGCAGGCTCTCGCGGGCGAAGCGCTCCGAGGCGGGCGAGGAGGAGTTTTTCAGCATACTCTCGGCGGCGTGCGAAAAGGCGTCCATCGCCGTGTTTTTGGTGACATGGGGCGGCAAATGATCGGTGTAGCCGCCGTCCAAAAACGCCACTTTGGGATAGAGCGCGGGCGAAAAAATGCTCGTCTTGGTGCGGGCGAAGTCGTTGGTCAAAATGGCGTAGGGCGTGACTTCGCTCCCCGTGCCCGCCGTCGTTGGAATGTGCGCCATGGGCAGGGCGGAATTGCCGTAATTCCCCGCAAAAATTTCCTCGTCGGCGCGGGGTTCTGCCGCCAAAATGGCGATGGCCTTGGCGGCATCCATGGGCGAGCCGCCCCCGAGCCCGATGACAAAATCCGCGCCCGACTCCTGCAACAGGGCGAGGCCTTCTTTGACGCAGGAAAGGGTGGGATTGGGCGTCACCCTATCGAAAACCGCAAAACGCTGCGAGTTTTGGGCGAGGGCGGCCGTGACATCGGCGAGCGCGCCGTTCATTTTTGACGACTGCCCCGTGACGATGAGGGCGCGTGTGCCGAGGGGCTTGAACGCCGCGGCGTGGGCGAGCACGCAGCCCCTGCCCGCGATGATGTTTGTGGGAATGTAGGAAAAATTCATGGGCGCTCCATAGAAAGTCGGCGATCATGAGAAATCGGACTTTGTTTGAGGGAAGATACACTCACCGCCTACGGCCGCTACTTCGTCGCTACGCTCCTCGTGCCGCGCTTAGTAGACGAATAGTGCGCGCGGGGCGGTATGAGGGGGACTTCGTACTTCGGGATTCTTCGCTACGCTCAGAATGACGCGGTAGCGATGACGGTTGAAAAGTTATGGCAAGACGGCGAGGCAACGGCAAATGGGCTTGCCCTGCGAAGTGAAGTTGGCCTCGTACTCGGTGACGATGTTGTCCTGCGCATATGCGCTGTGGTGCAGGTCGCGGGTCACCCCCTCGACACGGAAGCCCGCCGCTTCAAATTGGGAAAGAGAGTAATCGAAAAATTCCGCGCTGTCCGTCTTTTGCTCGATCTTTCCGCCGAAAACCAACAATGTTTTGTAGATTTTGAGAAATCGGGGCGAGGTGAGGCGCTGCTTTTCGCGGCTCTTTTCGGGCAGCGGCGTGGAGAAATTGAGGTAAATTTTCTGCACGCTGCGTTCGGGGATATAGCACTCCAGAATTTCGGCGGGAATATTGAGAAAGCGGACGTTTTGGAGTTCCGCCGCCATGGTGCGCTCCATCGCCGTCAGGATGACGTTGGTGCAGAGTTCGACGGCGAGAAAATTTATTTGCGGCGCGCGCCTTGCCTTTTCGAGCAGAAATCCGCCGTTGCCGCAGCCGATCTCGAGCTCGACGGGGTTGTCGTTGCCGAAAATTTGGGCATAATTTAAGAGAAAGCGGTAGTTTTCCGCCGCCTCCTTGAGGTTTTTGCAGGGCTTGCCGCGCGCCAACAATATGGCGGCGCACCGCTCCATGCGCGGCTCTAAATGCCGCTTTTTTCGCATCCGCATGATTGTTTATCCTTGTGTCGGTATTTCGTGATACGCGCCCTCGGGGGGATGAGGGAAGCCTCCCCACCACCGCCTACGGCGGAGCCTCCCCTCCACGGGAGGGTAGGCCTTGTAAGCCGGACTTCGTTTCTCGGGATTCTTCGGGGGCTGCGCCCCACTCAGAATGACGCGGAAAAAAGAATTGGCGGGGGCGGTATGAGGGAAACCCCACCCCCTTTATCCCCCTCCCATGGAGGGGCAAGATACACTCACTCCCTATGGGAGTTCGGTATGAGGGTCGCGTGCTACCGCGCCGACGGGCTACTGCACGGCGGCGCTCGGTGCGAGGCGGGTCTCCCGCCGCTGCACGCCCCCATTTGCCACACTACCGTAGGCTTAATGTCGGGGCAAGCGCCCGCGACGACCAACTCGATATCCCAAAAGCGTTACATTCCTCGCAAAAAATATTTTTCGCAGAAAAAGATTTTTTGCGAAACCTTTATTTTGTGCCTGTTGAACCGAAGCCGCCGATGCCGCGGACGGTAGAGGAGAGCGCTTCCGCCTCCTCAAACTCGCACACATAATACGGTGCGACGACGAGCTGGGCGACGCGGTCGCCAATGCTTACCGAGCGCGCCTCCTTGCCGTGGTTGTGGAGGGCGACGATAATTTCGCCGCGGTAGTCGCAGTCGATGACCCCCACCTTGTTGGCGGGCGCAAGCCCCTGCTTGGAGGCAAGCCCGCTGCGCGCGTACACAAGCCCCACCGTGCCCGCGGGAAGTTCCACCGCCACGCCCGTGTGCACGAAGCGCGTTTCGCCCGCGGGAATCTCTGCCCCCTCGGCGGCGTATAAGTCCGCGCCCGCGGCAAATTCCGAGCCGTAGGCGGGAAGTTTGGCGTGTTCATTGAGTTTTTTGACGTTGACTTTCATCATGGAAATATTATACCACCCCGCGCGGTTTTGTCAAGAAAAACGCCCCGCTGTGGGCGGAGCGTTCGTGTTTTCGGGCGGGTTTCCCCTCTTTAACGCACGCTGTACAGAAGGTCGGCGTAGCGGGGGAACGGCCAATAGTCGGAGGAGGTGTACTTTTCCATCTCGTCGGCATAGGCGCGGACGGCCTCCATATCGGGCACGACGGTGTGCGCCATCTTCTGCGACGCAGCCCCCTCGCCCACGGGCATATCCTCCACATCCTTTTCGAGCTTCGCCGTCGCCTTGATGAACTTTTCGTTGAGGTCGGCAAGTTTTTGCGCGAGTTCGAGATCGCTCTTGCACGCCAGCTTTTCGCTGACGGCGCGCTTGGCGGCGATCGCCGAGCACAGCTCCGTGATGTACCCGTTGACCGAGGGGTAGATATCCTGCCGCGCCATCTCCACCATGGTGCGCGCCTCGATGCGGATGGTCTTGATGTAGTTTTCGAGCGCGATGTTGGCGCGGGCGACGACTTCCTTTTCCGTATACACGCCCTGCCGCACGAAGAGATCGATGTTCTCCCGCTTGAAAAATTCGGGCACGGCGTCCGCCGTCGTCTTGTTGTTGAGAAGCCCCCGCCGCTCCGCCTCAGGCTCCCATTCCGGCCCGTAGCCGTTGTAGTTGAAGATGATGCGGTAGTGCTCCTTCAAAAGTTTTACGGTGTACGCCCGGCAAGCCTTTTCAAAGTCCTTCTTGCCCGAGAGTTCCTCCACCGCCTCCGAGAAGAGTTCGGCAGCGATGGTGTTGAGGACGATGTTGGGGTCGGCGACGGAGGCCTGCGAACCGAGCATACGAAATTCAAACTTATTGCCCGTAAACGCAAAGGGAGAAGTGCGGTTTCTATCCGTCGTATCGATGGGGAAGATGGGGCTTTCGGGCACGCCGATAGACCCCGGCACGGGTTTTTTGGGCACATATTCGCGCCCCAGGACGATGCTATCGACAAGCGAACCCAACTGGTCGCCAAGGTAGACGGAGATGATGGCGGGCGGGGCTTCGTTTGCGCCCAGACGGTGATCGTTACCCGCGGAGGCGACGGAGGCGCGAAGGACGCCCTGATACCTATCCACCGCCGCGATGACGCACGCCAAGATGAGCATGAAGCGGGTGTTCTTTTCGGGCGCTTCGCCGGGATCGAGGAGGTTAAGCCCTGTATCGGTGGAGAGCGACCAATTGTTGTGCTTGCCCGAACCGTTGATGCCCTCGAAGGGCTTTTCGTGCAGAAGGCAGACGAGACCGTGCTTTTTTGCCACCTTCTTCATGAGTTCCATGGTGAGCTGGTTATCATCCACCGCGACGTTGGTCGTCGTAAAGACGGGCGCGAGTTCGTGCTGGGCGGGGGCTACCTCGTTGTGCTTTGTCTTGGCAAAGATGCCGTAACTCCACAGCGTTTCATCGAGGTCGCGCATATACTCCGAGATGCGCGTTTTGAGCGTGCCGAAGTAGTGATCTTCGAGTTCCTGCCCGCGCGGAGAAACTGCGCCGAACAGCGTTCTTCCCGTCAGAATGAGATCTTTGCGCTGATTGTAGACTTCCTCGTCGACGAGGAAGTACTCCTGCTCCGGCCCGACGGTAGTCGAGACCTTTCTGCACTCGATGTTGAAGAGTTTAAGAAGCCGCTTGGCCTGCGTATCGAGCGCCGTCATGGACTTCAGAAGGGGCGCTTTTTTATCCAGCGTTTCGCCCGTGTAGGAGACGAACACGGTGGGAATGTAGAGCGTGCCCTCCTTGACGAAGGCGGGAGAGGTGGGATCCCACGCCGTGTAGCCGCGGGCGTTTGCCGTGGCGCGCGCCCCGCCCGTGGGGAAGGAGGAGGCATCCGGCTCGCCCACGATGAGGTTCTTGCCCGTGAGCTGCATGATGACTTTGTCGCCCGAAGGCTCGATGAAACTATCGTGCTTTTCCGCCGTGAGGTTGGTGAGCGGCTGAAACCAATGGGTGTAGTGCGTGGCGCCCTTCTTTACCGCCCAATCCTTCATCGCGTTGGCGACCGCGCTCGCGATGGAACTATCGAGAGGCTCGCCCTCGTCGATGGTCTTGCGGAGGGACTTGTAGACCTCGCGCGGGAGGGAGTTTTTCATCACCTCGTCGTTGAATACGTTGCTGCCGAAGATCTCGGTTACATTCATACGCTATCCTCTTATTCGTTGGATTACCTTACAATTATATGATTTCACGCGCGCGAAGTCAAACATTTCGCTCCGCTTTTCTCTTTCGCGGTTTTGAGAAAATGTATAAGTACAGATTATGGATGGGAAGATACACTCGGTTTCCGCGCCGCCCG
>CANQMX010000037.1 GCA_947625095.1 uncultured Clostridia bacterium
GTCCACCAAAAAAGGAGTATCCGAACTCAAAGTGTTCGACTTTGGGACGCGGTGCTCCACCAAGAGCGGCGGGAGGGTTTTTACCCTCCCGCCGCTCTTGGTGAGGTTACGAATATTGCGGAGAATTGAGGGTGGAGGCGATTACAGTAGTAATCGGTTTGCGGGCGAATTGCAGGAAAACAAAAACGTTTGCCGCAAACTGCATCAGCCCGGTGGGCTGTGCACCGGGGCGCGCCGCCAAAGGCGCAATTCTCCGCTGCTCCACCATTCTGCCGCATATATGCGGCGCAATACGGTGTCAAACTCCGCTTGCCTCGGGTCATTTACGACTTAGTAAACTCCCCGTCGGCAATGCTCGTTTTCCTTGTCTTGCTTGCATCTCTGCGGCAGAAAACGGGTGCGGATTTGACACCGACAACTTCACCACGCGAAAGGGCGAGGCTATTGTTGCCTCGCCCTTTCGCGTGGTGTGGAAATGCCAATAATGAAAAAACGCCCTGCGGGGCGTTTTTCAGGTCTTGTATACGCTGTTGCCTGCACTGTCGATGGCGACGACGAGGGGGAAATCTTCCACCTCCATGCGGTATACCGCCTCGCTCAAAAGGTCGGGAAAGGCGACGCACGCGCACGTCTTTACGGCGTTGCCATAGCTCGCGCCCGCGCCTCCGATGGCGGCAAAGTATACCCTCCCGTTCCGTTTGAGCGCCGCTTTCGTCTCCTCGTTCATCTCGCCCTTGCCGATCATGCCGCCCAGCCCCAAATCGAGAAGGCGGGGGGCAAAACCGTTCATGCGCGCGGAGGTCGTCGGCCCGCAACTGCCGCACGCCTTTCCCTCGGGCGCGGGGCAGGGGCCTGCATAGTAGATGATGGCGTCCTTTAAGTCAAACGGCAACGCCTTGCCCTCGTCTAACAGTTCAAAAATTCGCCTGTGGGCGCAGTCCCGCGCGGTGTAAATCGTGCCCGAGAGCAGAACGCAGTCGCCCGCCTTCAAAGTTTTTATCTCCTCCCGCGAGAGGGGCAGGGTGATTTTTCTCATAGCCGCTCCTTTTCGCACCGCACGCAGTGGCACTGGATGTTGACGGCGACGGGCAGCCCCGCAATGTGGGTGGGGGCGACCTCGCAACTCACGCCGATCGCAGTGACTTTTCCGCCGAAGCCCTGCGCGCCGATGCCGAGGGCGTTGATTTTTTCGAGCGCCTCCCTTTCGATGGCGGCAACGTCCGCGCGGGGATGATGAGAGCCAACGTCGCGCAGGAGCGCCTTTTTGGCGAGAAGGGCGCAGCCGTCGAAAGAACTCCCTATCCCCACGCCCACATACACGGGCGGGCAGGGGCGAGAGCCGGCAAGTTTCACCGTCTCCACAATGGCGTTCACGACGCCCTCGCGCCCCTCGGCGGGGGTGAGCATATAGAGCCTGCTCATATTCTCGCTGCCGAAGCCCTTGGGCAGGAAGGCGATATCGACGTGCTCGCCCGCGACGATCTCAACGTGCAGGTGGGCGGGGGTGTTGTCGCCCGTGTTGGCGCGGGTCAAAGGATCGCAGATGCTCTTGCGGAAGTTTCCGTCCCGATAGGCGCGGCGAACGCCGTCGTCCACGGCCGCTTTTAAGGGTGTGCCCGTGAGGTGCACCTCCTGCCCGAGTTCGATGAGCACCACGCTCATGCCCGTATCCTGACAGACGGGCATCTGTTCCCGCTGCGCCACCTTCTCGTTTTCGAGCACGGCGTTGAGGGCAAACTGCGCCGCGCCCTGCTCAATATTTCTGGCGGCAAGGAGGGCGTTTCTGCAACTTTCGGTGAGGGTAAGCCCCGCTCTCCGCGCAAGGCGGTAGACGCAGTCGGCAATTTCCTGTGTGGAGAGAGTTCTCATGCCAACATTATAGAACAAATTTCATAAAAAGCAAAGTTTTTATTTGAAGTTTCGGCGAAATTTCTGTATAATGGCGGTATGGTCGAAACGGAACGCCAGCCCCCCGAACTGAATACCCGCGCATTGGAGACGGCGGGCGCGAGTTTTTCGCTCGCCGCGGTCATTCCCGTCATTTTGTCCCTCGTCGTCGGGCTGATCGCCTCCGCCGTGGGCGGAAAGGGGTATGCGGACTCCGATTGGTTCAAATATCTTGCCTACCTCATCTCGCCCGTGTGCATCGCGGGCGTGGAGGTTTTCTTTTTCCGCAGAACAAAACTTCACCCCAAGACGGTGTATGCGCCCTGCAAGTGGTATTATTTTGCGGCGGCGCTCCTCCTGCAATTCGGCGTTCTTTTTTCGCTCTCCGAACTCAACGAATACTTCGTGCGCCTCTTGGAACTCATGGGCTACACGCGGCAGAACACCACTCTGCCCACGCTGACGGGCTGGAATTTGCTCCCCGCCATTCTCGTCATCGCCCTGCTCCCCGCCGTGTTCGAGGAGACCCTCTTCCGCGGCATTTTGGTGGGCAGGATGGGGGAGAGCGGCTGGGGCACGGTTTGCACCGTGCTCGTCTCGGGCGCGCTCTTTTCCCTGTACCACACCAACCCCGAGCAGACGATCTACCAATTCGTCTGCGGCGTACTGTTTGCGCTCGTCGCGCTCCGCTCGGGCAGCGTTTTGCCCTCCATGGTCTCGCACTTTGCAAATAACGCGGTCATTCTCATTCTGACTTCGTGCGGCTACGACGTGTTTTCCGCGCTGCCCCGCGCCGTCTATCTCGCCCTCGTCATTTGCTCCGCCGTTTGCCTCGTCGGCGCGACGCTCTTTCTCGTCCTCTTCGACAGGAAGAAGAACGTCAAGGGCGGCGCAAGAGAGGGAAAAAAGTTCTTTTTGATGGCGGCGGTGGGCATCGGCGTGTGCGCCGTGGAGTGGCTTGCGCTCTTCATCGAGAGGCTCATATGATCAAAATTCGCCTCGTCTGCGTGGGAAAATTGAAGGAAAGTTATTGGCGAGAAGCGGTTGCCGAGTATCAAAAGCGGCTCGGGCGGTTCTGCGCGCTGGAAATTTGCGAACTTCCCGAACGGCGCAACCCCGAGGAGGAGGCGGAGGAGATTCTGCGCGCCTGCCGCGGGTACACCGTCGCGCTCGCCATCGAGGGGAAGATGTGCGCCTCGGAAGAGTTCGCTCAAAAACTCAAATCGCTCGCGGACGCGGGCAGGGAGATGACATTCATAATCGGCTCGTCGTGTGGGCTTGCGCAAAGTGTGAAGGCGGCGGCAGACGCGCTCGTCTCGTTCTCCGCAATGACCTTCCCGCACCAGATGATGCGCGTCGTCTTCTTGGAGCAACTTTACCGCGCGTTTATGATCAACGCGGGCGCGGAATACCACAAATAGCCGCTTTTTTGCCGCCCGCATACAATAAAGGGTGGATATTTATGAGGAAGTTTCCGCCTTTTACGAGGGCTACCGCGGCGAGAAGCGGATCATCGGTACGAGCGCGGACGGCAGAAATCTGTATGCAATGAAGGTTGGCGCGGGCGAGCCGTGCGCTATTTCGCAGTATGCGATCCACGCGCGCGAGTGGGTGACGGCGCTTCTTGCGCTCGAACACGCGCGGCGGGGCGGCGTGAAGGGGAGCGTGTGGCTATTGCCGCTCACCAATCCCGACGGCGCGATGCTCTCCACAGCGGGGCTTTCAAGCGTCAGGGACGCTGCACGGCGCGCATTTTTGTTGAATATCAACGGCGGGGAGGACTTCTCCCTGTGGAAGGCGAATACAAACGCCGTCGATCTCAACGTCAACTTCGACGCCCGCTGGGGCACGGGCAAGCAGAACGTGTTTGCGCCCGCCCCCGCAAATTTTGTGGGCAGCGCGCCCTTCTCCGAACCCGAAACGCGCGCGCTCCGCGATTTTACGTTGGAGATCATGCCGCAGTACACGGTGAGCTGGCACACGAAGGGGGAGGAGATCTATTGGCGGTTTCGCCAGCCTGCCTTCCGTGCCGCGCGGGATAAAAAACTCGCCCTCGCACTCTCCGCGGCGACGGGGTATCCGCTGAGAGGGGCGAAGGGGTCTGTCGGCGGCTACAAGGATTGGTGCATCGAAAAGTTAAAGATCCCCGCCTTCACGGTGGAAGCGGGGCGGGAGGATCTCAAGCACCCGCTGGGGCTTGCGGCGCTTCCCGATATTATCGGGAAAAATTTGGACGCGCTCGCAAAATTGTCGCGGGCATACGGGTAGATCATGGAAGAAAAATTCATGCGCGAGGCGTTGCGCCTTGCAAAAAAGGCAAAGGCGGCGGGGGAAGTCCCCATCGGCGCGGTGGTCGTCTCCGAGGGGAAGGTGATCGGCCGCGGCTACAATTTGCGCACTAAACTTCAAATGGCAACGGCGCACGCCGAGATGCGCGCCATCGACAGGGCGTGTAAAAAATGCGGCTCGTGGCGGCTTCCCGACGCCGAGATCTATGTGACTTTGGAGCCTTGCCCGATGTGCATGGGCGCCATTCTGAACGCCCGCATCGCGCGCGTCTACTTCGGCGCGTACGAGCAAAAGGGGAGAAGCCTCACCTTAGAACTTGCGAGCGCAAATCTACTCAACCACACCGTGGAAGTGACGGGCGGCGTCATGGAAAAGGAGTGCTCGGAAGTGCTCACGTCCTTTTTCACCGAAATGCGCGAACGCGAGAAAAACAAAAAATCCCCGTCCGAATAGGCGGGGCGTGGGCAAAACGGCTTGCGTTCTTTTTTATGCAAAAGACGAGGACAAACGTCCCCGCCTTTTTTGTATTTGCTAAATTGAAATTTACTTAAATTCAACTTTGCTTGCAGTTATCTTAAACAGCAAGTAATGTTTTGAAGTTGCCTTA